>JASHNZ010000067.1 GCA_030041355.1 Nitrososphaerales archaeon | reverse complement strand
AATAACGATTTCCTGATGGGATGCTGGGACAAGATGGTGCGATTTAGCAGGCATTCGCGCTGGTTATTCTATCAATTCTTCTCCCATCAATGATGAGATCTCTGACCCTAGTTGTCGTTATAGCTTCAACTCTTTTTGTGTCCAGTACTACAAGATCGCAAGCCCTTCCTTGCTTGACCAAACCACTGTGTCTGGTCAAAGGTGACAACATCGCTGCGTTTTTTGTATAAAGCTCAATTGCCTTTGCTAATATGAGGGACTCATTAAGATAGGCCTTGTTGTGTAACGCAGCTCGAATGCCTGTCAGAGGATCGAGAGATTCAACTGGGGAGTCGGAACCTCCGACAAGAAAATTAACTTTTCCAAGTGTCTTAAACGCATAACCCACGCGTTTGGATTTTGACGTGCCTATCCTCTCCTTCAGCCAATAATCGGAACTGGCAAACATTGGTTGAACAGAGAGAATCACGCGAAGTCTATTCACAAGGATGTGCGAATTAACAATTGAGCAATGTTCAATTCTGAAATGATCTCCAGTTTTTATTCCAGCTTTTTTGTACGCGTTCAGCGTTTGCTCGACTGCTCTGTCCCCTATGGCGTGTGTTGCAAGAATGAGATGAAGCGCTTTCACTCTTTTCGCGAAATCGATCATCTGATTATCTGAATAGTTTAGGATGCCTTTGTTACCGGGCTGGTCTGAATAGTCTTCGTTTAGGGCGGCCGTTCTCGCGCCCAGAGAGCCATCAGCAAATAACTTGAACCCAAGAACTCGAAATTTCTTGCCCTTAAGAAATTTTTCAGTCTGACTAACCTTTAGTTTTTCGATTTGGCTCAGTGCGCCTATAGGAAGGAAGACGCCCAGCTTGAGTTTTAGCTGACCTACTTTGTCTACTCTCCTGATCGCTTCGAGTTGATCGATTCCATCCAGGATGCAATGCACACAAACCAACCCATAGAACAACGCTAGTGACTGCGATCTTAGAAAGAGAGACCCAAGGTCTCGTATTGAAGGTCGCGGAAGGACTGCCCAGCATTCATCGAGTGCAGTTTCCTTTACTATTCCATTTGGATTTCCTTCCTCATCCTTTGGTAGAAGCTCAGTGTCAGTCGAGTCAAAAGAACCGCGAGCAGTAAAGAATTCGAGAGCTTTGGAATTCATCACAGCAATATGGCCACAAACTCGCGTCATTATGGTTGGAACATTTTTTACCACCTGATCAAGATCAATTTTAGTGGGCAATCGCTTTTCCGCGAAAAGGTCTTGATCCCAACCCCGGCCGAATATCCAACCTTTTTTGGACCAAATCTGATTGTTTCGTAAATACGTATCGATTCTTTTCTGCATCTCATGAATGGATTTCGATCCCCAAAGTTTCACCTCGTCAAAGCTCTGTGCGAGCGAAAAGAGATGACAATGGCAGTCGATAAATGCAGGAAGAACTAATCTTCCTTCCGCATTGTAATCACTTTGCTCACGCATTTGACCGCTGAACCGTATTTTGGTCGATGTTATTTTTCCCCGTGATATTGCAAGATTCGCGATCCTCGTTTTTCCTGAAGGTCCTAGAAGACAGGCGTTCAAGATGCGTCGGATCATTTGTACGGTCATTCACTTTCTACGGCACTAAGCTTTCGCGTAAGCTCTTGAAAGGACCGTACTTTCAACTCTTTCATTAGCTTTCGAAAGTCGCCAGGCGAGTCAACATCTAGTAAGAATACATATGGCTGGTAGGTCATGTGTCTGATCTTGAGCTTTCTCGCTTCAGCAAGATGCTGCTTATAGCTATTGTCATCATAGTGCAAGGGAATTTTTCCTTCGGGCATCTTGAAGAGAATCAGATTCGTTCCGTCCCTCTTTATTGAAGGAGCAAGAACAAGGTCATTTGATTTTAGTTTAGATATTGCTATGTTTATCGCGGGAGAGGACAAAAGAGGTAGATCTGAAGGAATTAGCATGATTGAACTCATTTTTGTCAAGTTCTTACGAACATATGCAATCCCATCCTCCATGGCCTTGTTCACTCCGCCGTGATGTGTTCTCTCGTTTATGACCAGAGCCTTGGAAAATTTTTTTGCCAGTCTAGAAACCTGTCTTCTCTCCGAAGCAACTATAATCGTTGCCTCAACATTCGAACTCTCAAGGTTCGCTAGGGTGTGATAAAGCAAAGATCGAGTTAGCGAAGCTCTTTCAGATTCATCAAGAAGTCCCCGCAGGCGAAATTTCGTGTCTCTGAATTCGCGAACAGGTATGATTGCGACGACTTTCATAGCAGGTTAGCTATCTCGTTCACAATCTCTTTTCCGTCCTTAGTGTTCCTCAAGCAAATATTTCTCCTTTGACATTCTATGCCCAAGTCACGAATTCTTTGAACAGTTTTTGCATCTTCGTTGGAATCTAGCAAGAAGATTTTGAGAAATGCGGAGTACAATTTTGCTACTCCAAATGAAGAGGGCTCGGCTCCAATCGCGCGCATGAATTTTGCGGCTGGTCCGGAATATGGTTTCGATCCTACGAAAGGACTTATGCCAACGACTCGTGCTTGCATCAGTCTCTCGCTCACTCTGGGAAGGTTTACCGTGGGCTGGATACTAGATACCGGGTTTGCAGGGAGAATTAGAACTCGATCCGAAAGAGCAAAAAGTGTTTTTCCGTTGGGCCTGGCATTTGAATACCCGCCGTACTCTACCCCCAGCACAGCCGGCCTCCCTTTGTTCTTTACCCAAAATTCTTGAAGATGCATTTCTCCTTGGCTCGTTTTTATCAAAGTCTGCACATCGTCGTCTGTTGCCGGCACAACGGCTTCCTTGACATGAAGTACTTTGCGAATGTGTTCTGTTATTCGGGATAATTTCCAACCTTTCTTTATCAACTGGGTTCTTAGGATCGAGAGTGCCATGTCGGCGTCCCCTAGGTTGAACCAAGCCTCCTTGGGATTCAGTGATGCGTAGAAGTCGTGAAATTTTGACGAATCATTCTCGATTCCCCATCCTTTCTTGGTGTCGAGCTTACCCGCAAGTGAGTACATCAGAATATCGACGTCAGGACAAATATACAACCCGTAGTGCCAGAAGTTGTCCGCAACGTTTGCTACAAACACAGGGGTCCTAGAGTACACTGGAAGAAATGACTTTAGGGCTGTTACAAATTTAGATGAACCGCTTCCACCGCAGACGACCCCGAGCCTCTTGCTCGTCATTTTGAAATAGAGACTCTCGTTTCTGTCCTATCGGAAAAGATCTCGGTTCGGCTTGCGTGCCAAAGCTCTTGACGAGATGTTTTCTCCTCTTTTGAATTTGTAGCCTCTGATTAGCGCTGCAGGCACGCGATCAAGTTTATTCATGCAGAGCTCCGCGGCTGATGCCAGCTCATCAGCGATGCAAATGATCGTCGCCTTCAGATCATAACCATATTGATCTCGCATTCCTCTATAGTCCACAAAGGGCACTATGCCCGCTATTCCTATGGCGACATCGGTTTGCCCTTCTCGCCAAGCCCTTCCGAACGTGTCAGAAATAATAACGGCAAGAACTTTTCCTGTCTTTGCTGCGATGTAATCTCTGATTTGTTGGGCAGATTTGTCTGGCTTCTTGGGAAGAAGAACGACTTTTCCCTTCTTAACATTGGATTGGTCGACACCAGCGTTTGCGCAAACGAAACCATGAGGCGTCTCAGCGATGATTAGTCCTCTGACCATCTTAACCAAACGTCGAGATTCTGATAGGATCACCTCGACCTGTCTCGGGTCTTTTCCAATGTGTCTACCTGCATTAAGTGCAAACTTGCTTGGAGTGACAGAACTCAGAGCCAAGACCCGGCCCTCGGCCTTCGAAACGATTTTGTGAGTTATGACAAGGATATCGTTATTCCGAATTGGCGTCCCCTGTTTTCGGCACGATTCGATAATAATCTGGCCAATCTCATCTCTGTTTGAAACCTCAGGGATCCCTCGGATAGGAATTAATTCAATTGGCGATGACTTGGCCAACCAAGATTCGACCAAAGATCATTGCTCGGATTATTCAGGTTATCCATGGGCAGAATCTACTAGGCTAAACGGTGGTTCTCTCTTATGGACACTCTTCTCGTGGAGGTGCACAACATCATTTACTACACTCTTTGGAACGCCTAGCTTTATTGCAACCTCGGATCGTTTCATTGACTTGTCATATAGGAAGGATATTATTTTGTCTAAACTCGGATAGTCAATTGGAATCTCATCCGTCGCCTGTTGGCCCTGCCATAGATGCGGGCTCGAGGGCTTATCTATGATATTGCTCGGTACGCCTAACTTTTGCGCGAGCTGCTTGACTTGGCTCTTGTACAAGTGAGCAATTGGCTGAAGGTCTACGGCACCATCGCCGAATTTTGTAAAATATCCTATTTCTTCCTCAGATCTGTCGCCTGTTCCTAGGACAAGCAGATTATTTTGATTTGCAAATGAGTAAAGTAGAACCATTCGGCATCGGGCTTTGATATTCCCCAGCGTGAGCACTGAAGGTCTTAAACCGGCTTTTTGTAGCGAATTCTTGAATCGCACAACAAGTGGCGAAATCGAAACCTCTCTCGACTTCAGCTGTAATTTTGAAATCATTGTCTTAGCATCCCTATAGTCGTTCGAATCTCTAGAATTTTCCTCAAACAAAAGCAAGGCTAGAACTTTGTTTTTTCCTAAGGCTCCAGTCGCCAGAGAGGCCGAGGTTGCGCTATCAATTCCTCCACTCATTCCCACGACTACTCCCGAAGCTTGGGACTCCGAGACGCATTCTTTGATGAAATTTGAGATGCGTGATATTTCGTGTTGAGCATCAAATCGAGTTTGAGCGTCAATCTTTGACATTGCAGATCATGCACCGTATATCATCAATAGACGTATCGAGTTTCCTTTTTCAGGATGGCAATTATCAGGCTTTTCCTTTGTCTGAACAGAGCTGAGCCTCTCGATAATGACCATGTGAGCCATCTCAGGAAAGCGGGATTGTTTCATATGCTCCAGCAAAGAATCTACACTTTTTAAAGACACAAAAAAAGCAAAGCAAAACATGCCAGAGCCACAGCATATTAAGGCGAAAAAGGGCGAAATAGCCGACCGAGTGATCATTTCCGGCGACCCTGCACGCATCATTCAACTATCAAAGAATTTGAAAGATGCCAAACTAGTAAATGAAAATAGAGGATATCTGACCTACACGGGTGATTATCAGGACCAAAGAGTTAGTATTTGCTCCCACGGAGTAGGAGCCGCTTCCGTCGCGATAGTTATTGAAGAACTAATAATGTTCGGGGCGAAAGCGCTCCTCAGATTCGGCTCCTGTGGAGGATTCCTGAAGCCCATGAAAATAGGAGACCTCGTTATCGCAACTGGTGCAGCCTATCTCGGAGGCACTCTGCAACAATATGTATCCGAGCATATGAGTCCGGTACCAGATTTCGAGCTCACTCAGCTACTAACCGATACTG
Source organism: Nitrososphaerales archaeon (assembly GCA_030041355.1). GTDB lineage: Archaea > Thermoproteota > Nitrososphaeria > Nitrososphaerales > CADDZS01 > JASHOD01. Next base: position 59,723 of record JASHNZ010000067.1, on the reverse strand, counting down.
CAAAAGGTCAAGGTGTCAAGTACTATATTGGGCCGGTTTTTTCGAGCGATGCGTTTTACGCAGAAGATCCTCATTTTGTGAGCAAATGGTCCGAAAGAGGTTACATCGCGGTTGAGATGGAATGCGCAACCTTGTTCGGCCTTGGCATGATGCGAGGCGTGAGGACGGCATCTGCTCTCTTGGTATCGGATAACTTGGCAGAAATGCAGCCTATGGTTGACGCTGTGGCCCTAGGAGGTTATGTCGAGAAAGTATCAAAACTGGTCTTCGACTCGATATGCCGAGCAGAATTATAATATAGACTAACACTCCTTTCGTATTACTCATATCAGTTTCATTCCCTTAGATTACAGTTGCACTCCAGCCAGGACACTTAGTTGAACAAAGACAATAGTAGAAGAGCGGGCCCGGAGGGATTTGAACCCTCGATCTTTGCCTTAGAGGGGCAACGCCTTATCCATTCTATACATGATTCTCTTCCTGAGAAAATAGTGCTTACTAGGCCACGGGCCCCTGCCTTTCGAGAGCGAAATTTGTAAGTTTGGATATTAAGAGTTTGGAGGGCTCATGAATTTTCTGTTTGAAGCTCTTTGATGAGCTCTTGTGCCCTATCAAATCGGATCCTTCTTTCTTCGACCATCTTTCGAGCCACCTGATCCACCAATTCTCCAGTCGCTCCTGCCGAGGCCGCTACATTCCTAGCATGCAGCTTCATATGCCCTTTCTGAATTCCCTCAGTTGCAAGAGCTCTTAGAGCAGCAAAGTTCTGAGCGAGGCCGACTGAGGCCATGACCTCTCCTAATTCTATTGCGGATTTTACGCCCAAAATCTTGACTGCAGCTTTTGCTACAGGGTGCACTGCGGAAGCCCCGCCTATCAGTCCTACAGCAAAAGGCATCTCAATCGTGCCGACGAGATTTCCTTTTTCATCAACTTCATAAGTTGTCAGAGATCTATATCTTCCAGAAAAAGAAGCATAGGCATGTGCCCCTGATTCAAGGGCACGGGTATCCTGCCCGGTCGCAAACGCTACGGCGATAACTCCATTCATTATACCTTTGTTATGCGTGGCGCATCTGAATGGATCCGCGTCAGCGAAAGCGTACGCATCCATTATCGCTTCGACGACTTCCTCTCCCCCGATTGTTTCCTTATCAAATACTACGGAGCTTCTAACGAGCCTTTTGATAGCGAGATTGGAAATTATCCGCAAGTATACTTTGCCTCGGGATATCTTTTCGATCAGTGGGGCCACAGCTTCTGCCATGGTATTCACGGCGTTTGCACCCATTGCATCACGACAGTCTACGACGAGATGAGTTATGACCATCTTGCCTCGCTCAGTCTCGATCACCCTCACTTCGATGTCTTTGGCTCCACCTCCGACCGAGAGAAGCTTCGGATCCTGTTCGTTCGCCTTGGAAAGAAGAATGTCCCTACTAGCTAAAATTTCGTTTCTTGCTCTATATGGATCAGAAACGCCGATCGTCTGAATTTGCCCGATCATAATGGGCCCAGTGTTGCTCGTCCGAAAGCCGCCATATTTCCTTGCCATTTTAGCTGCATTGCTAGCCGCAGCCACCACTGAAGGTTCTTCGATGGCCATTGGAACAAGGTAGTCCTTTCCATTTACCAGGAAATTCGTTGCCACAGCCAATGGTGTTGGGATTGCGCCGATTACGTTTTCGATCATTCGGTCTGCAACATCGATTTTCAGACCTGACAGCGAGCCTATAGTGTCTGCTTCTTTATCATCCAGATTGGCGAATTCCTTCACAATCTTGAGACGATCTGCAGGTTTTAGCTTGTAGAAATTCGAAATTTCAGAACTAGGCATTGAAACTTCTTCCGCCTAGAGAACGCCTCTTACTCTAATCCTATTTAACTAAACTTAGTAAGTGCATCGAAAAGACGGCAATTAACGTAACAATCTTATTTCGTTTTGGGATAGTCTGGATGAGAGACCTGCAGAAACGGAGTCGAAAATAAGAGAGGTTCCTATTAGAACCAATGAGTTCCCGTGACCCGAACATATTAAAAGGACTTGAGATTCTCTTTGTCTTTACCAAACCGGCTTCGCACTGCATTCTGCCTTCAATCTGGAAGCTGTTTATTCTTCGATAAGAGCACCAAGTGAGTCCCACAAATGCCGAAATTCAAGTCAACCCAAGAAATTTTGAAGACTATCGCAAACAAGGATCATATCCGTAATTTTGGGGTGATTGCTCACGTAGATCACGGAAAGACTACGATGAGCGATTCACTCCTTGCGGCAGCAGGGATGATTGCACCTTCAGTTGCCGGACAAGCGCTCGCTTTGGACTCTATGCCGCTTGAGCAACAGAGACAGATGACGATTAAGGCTGCGAACGTGACGTTGTATTACGAACAAGATGGCACGCCGTTTGTCTTCAATATGATTGATACTCCGGGGCACATTGATTTTACAGGCAGAGTAACTAGATCTCTAAGAGCAATCGATGGAGCCGTGGTGGTTTGCGACGCTGTTGAAGGCGTGATGACTCAGACGGAGACCGTGACTCATCAGGCGCTTGATGAAAGAGTTAGGCCTGTTCTTTACATCAATAAGATCGACCGCTTGGTGAAGGAACTCCGCCTAGACCGAGATGCGATGCAAAAGTGGATCGCAGATATCATCAGTGACTTCAATCGCCTAATCGATATTTACGCCGAACCTGAGCTGAAAGACAAATGGAAGGTCTCCATCCAAGATAGCAGCGTCTCTTTCGGATCCGCAAAAGATCGATGGGCCTTTAATGCGGTGATTGCGCAAAGAAAACAGGTCAAGTTCGCCGATGTCTACGATACATACACAAAGGGAGACGAGAAGGCAAATGTGAAGGATCTCTCAGACCGCGCTCCTCTTCATGAAGCCATACTTGGAATGGTGATCAAGCACCACCCAGCGCCGCATGTCGCGCAAAGGTACAGAATCCCAAAGATTTGGGGTGGTGACCTGAACAGCGAAGTGGGGAAGGCCCTCATTAATTGCGATGACAACGGACCTATAGTTATGATGGTTACAAACATTAACGTCGACCCTCAAGCTGGAATAGCCGCTACGGGAAGACTCTTTTCTGGCACGGTTAGAGATGGGGATAGTTTGTTCCTCCTCGGCGCAAAGCGTCAGGAGAGAGTTCAGTCAGTCAATTTTTACATGGGCGCTGTGAGAGAAATTGTAAATTCTCTCTCTGCAGGTAATATCCCCGCTCTCTTGGGATTGGAACATGCCAGGGCTGGAGAAACTCTTTCTTCTATTAGGGATATTGCGCAGTTTGAATCAATCAAATATGTCTCTGAACCAGTGGTCACTATCGCGATTGAAGCCAAAAAGCCTCAAGACCTTCCAAAACTCGTAGAGGCTTTGCGTAGACAGACAATTGAAGATCCTAATCTGGTCGTCAGAATAAACGAGGAAACTGGCGAGCAGTTGCTATCAGGAATGGGAGTATTGCATCTTGAAATTGCAACGACTCTTATTCAAAATCAAGGAATAGAAATCGTTACGAGTGAACCGCTTGTAAATTACAGGGAAACAATACGAGCCAAAGCCGGTCCCGTAATGTCTCGCTCTCCCAACAGACACAACAAAATTTTCATGCAAGTGGAGCCTTTAACCGAGAATGTTATAGAATTAATTCGCACAGGTCAGATCGGAGAAAACACTGACAAGAAAACCATTGCAAAAATCCTTAGAGAAAAAGGTTGGGACGCAGACGAAGCTCGCTCCGTAGTGACGATAGACGACAAGGGAAACATGCTTTTGGAAGAAACCAAAGGTGTGCAGTTTCTTCAGGAATCCATGGATTCGATCAGGGCCGGATTCAACGACGTTATGACGAATGGTCCCTTGGCTTATGAATTTTGTAGAGGTGTAAAAGTGGTTCTAACCCACTACGTGCCACATGAAGACCCCGCCCACCGAACCTACGCCCAACTGATGCCGGCTTCTAGACGAGCTATTCTGGGGGCCGCTCTTAGTGCCAATCCAACACTCCTTGAACCGATTTTAGGAATCGAGGTGAAATGTCCTTCTGAGCAAATTGGATCCATCGCGAGTGTAATCTCTTCCAAAAGAGGGAAAATGCTCAACGTCGAACAAAAGGGCCCTGTAACTGTGATCAGCGGAGAGATTCCAACTTCGGAGACATTCGATCTTTCTGAAGTAATGAGGGGCGCAACAGCGGGAAAAGCCATGTGGAATACTTACTTCAAGTCTTGGGCTTCTGTCCCCTCTTCAATGCTCCTGCCGCTTGTAACCGAGATTAGAAAGAGAAAAGGACTATCGCCGGAACCGCCTAATCCGAGCGAATTTATCGACAAAGAATGACGATACCTCGAAGGAGTGCAACCTTCGGGTGCAAATTGAGAATTGCGATTTGAGTGACCTTAAAACGATTGCAAAGCTAAGTGGATTCAATCTAATTGTCTACAGGTGCGAAGGTCAAAGCCAATGGTATAGCGAAAATACTAGTGTTCGATTATGATGGAACCCTGACACTGGAAAACGGACAATTCCCAGAAGCAACCCAAAAGGTTTTGAGAGAAGTCCGCGAGCGAAGGCTTGCCCTCTTGGGGATTGTTTCCGGTCGACAAATTTCGTTTTTGAGAGAAGTGAACGAGAACTTAGGGGAACCTTTCTCGTTTCTAGTGGGCGAAAATGGAGCACTCTTCTATTTTTCCGACATTGACGATCTGAATATTATCGGAAGAGAGTGGTCGAAGGAAGCTAGAGGCGCGTTCAGGCGTGCTGATTTCAAAATTGAATTTTGGGAGGTTATTGGATCATCCAAACGAGAGAATACAGCCAAGATTACCAGCATACTGAAAGACTTTGACATAGAGGCTAAACTCGCACCGAATAAGAACTCTATAATGGTCTGCCCTCCAAATGTTGACAAAGGAACAGGAGTAGCATCAGCTACGGCCCATTATGGAGACACATCTCAAATTCTTCTCACTTGCTTCGGAGACGGGGAAAACGACATTGCACTTTTTGGCCCCGCCGATGTCCGAGTAGCTGTCGCTAATGCTGTACCGCAACTCAAACAGATAGCGGACGTAATTACGATAGAGGAAGGCGGTTATGGCGTCGAGAAATATCTAAGGAAAAATCTGCTGTTGGAAACTCCCTGAACGCTAGCATCACTAAAGACTTGATCAGTCCTGAATGCCATTATGGTACTCGAGGCGGCGCCAGAATAGGAACAAGCTCCTTTCTGCGCAATGAAATCATTAGCAACAGGTAATCCATGAGCTGTCTAGTAATCAGAAAGTTCTGCCTGACGTTTGCTCTTCCATACCTGCCGAGTTTTTCAGCGACATCTGGATTTCTCAGTAGATAATGCATTCTGTAAGCAGCCCCCTCCACAGTGTGGACCAAATAACCGCTTAATCCATTTTTGATCTGAAGAGGTATTCCCCCGGTTGCGCCTGCAATGACTGGTTTTGATTTCCAAAGGGCCTCCGCTACCGTTAATCCGAACCCTTCTTTCACCGATTTTTGAAGCACTATCGTTGAGGCTCTCTGAAGCGCATTGATCTCTAAATCACTGAACGGTGGAATCAGTAAAACGTGGATGTCTTTTCGGCCCTCTGCCGCTTTCAGAACCTTTGCGTGTACTTCTAAACCCTCGGGGTCGTCATCGGCAAGGCTGCCTCCGAGCACCAACTCGGATTCTATATGGGAACTAACTATTTTGAAAGCTTCAATGACCCCTATGGGATCTTTGGCATAATCAAATCGAGAAATCTGGGTTATCAACGGTTTTTCGGCCTTGAGCGCATATTTCGAAAGCACTCTGTCAATGTAACTCTGGGGAAGTTCGCGATTCTTGTCTGCTAAGGGATCTATCGAGGGGGAAACTAGGAACTGAGGAATCTGCAAATCAGATCTACCAAACTGTGGAGCGGAGAAGATAGACGCGTCATACTTGTTGATGTATCTCGCAAAAAAGGACCACACATCGGAGGCCGGGTTGGACACATCGATGTGGCACCGCCAGATCCATTTCTGGTCAGAGTCTAGTTTTCTTTGAGCGATCATTCCTGCAGGTTGCGGATCGTGAATAAAAACAGTGTCAGCATCCACCCTTAAGTCTCTGAGATTTTCTGCGGTCTTGCGTTCAAAGTCTTCGAAATTCTTCTGTTTCGTGATTTTCATACCCGTTTGAAGGGCGTTGTGAAAGGTTTTGGTTGCTTCGAAGAATGACTGATCTCCTCTGATTACGTCCCATGAAGCGTTCAAACCAAGTTCGCTCATCAAAGGGGTTAATCTGAACAGAATCTCTGCAACCCCGCCCCCTGTCTTTGTCGAATTCACGTGGACGACTGACTTCTGTTCGATGTTAGCTGCTATAGTATGCAAATCAGCGATTACCTGCTCCCCCACGATGAGTGCGTATTCACTCAGTTTGTGCGTTTTTTGGGGCATCATCTTTACTGATCCGCCGTCGTCAAATTCGGCCAAAGCTCTTTTGTTTCATATATCGCTGAAATATCTTCATTACCTCTTGCTGAATTGATTTTACATTCACATGCGTCGTTGGATCTATTGCCCTAATATCTTCGGCAAGCTCAGTGTCTGTTGAATTTTGAATAATCCACTGCGAAAAGTCATCGTAACGAGATTCTCTGAATAGTCTTGAAGTAACCATATGATAAAAAATAGAAAGTTCTGAAGCTTCAGAAATTCCATCAGCGAGTTCGTCGACATTCTTCGCAACTATTCCAGTAGGTATTACGACCACTCGGCAGTTCAGGAAATTAAATTCGCTTCCTGGACGAACGTCGTACATGATTCGATCCCTCAGAGCTCTCTCTATGCGAGAGAGCAGTATTCGCCGAACAGATTCTAACCCGCCGGATTCAGGAAGTTCGAAATCGGCGACCTGCTCGGCAAGATCTTTGTCTTGCAACGTGTCCGAGAACCAATACGAAAAATCATTTGGAAACTCGTAGGGAACGAGGTGCGAATCCAACAGAGGATGATAGATGTGGTAAAAAATCGAGCTCTTATTCGCGGTTTGGAGATAATCTACAAAGTCTTGGAGATTCGCAGCCCTTTTTCCAGTCAGCTCAACGATGTATCGCGCCTTGAAGAATACAAAAGGAGAATTCCTTGAAGGTTCGTTAGATATCGAAGCGACAGCAGTCAAGACAAACGCGAGGCAGATGACTTCGAATTAGTTGTATAAGGATTATTTCTCGGAAACTTGCGCTAAAACTAATAGGATTCGAGCATTTTCATTAAGGTTTGATCAAAGTGCTTTTGCCTAAACTCTAAGAGTTTTTTTCGATCATATCCCATACGAATGTAATCTTCAGCCTGAAGAGTCATTTCCAACTTGTCGATCTGCCAAGCAAGCCTTGCTTCTTTCGTTTTTGAAACTAGTAGCTCCTGCCAATCCTTTAACAAAACAGATCCTGATTTGCGTGGCAAGTTTTCCAGCATTCTACGAATTACTTTGTCTTCTTCTTCACGATGCGCCTTGAAAGATTTCTTTTCCTCTGGCATCTTGTCTCCGACCAGTGACTCGGCAAGATCGTGTATCAAACACATTCTGACCAGTTTTGCAGCATCGAGATCTTGTTCTAACCCGAGTCGCATTGCGACAACGGCCATCCGGTAAGAATGATCTGCGACTGATTCACAGTCTTGAGTTATTCCAGCTTTTTTGACCCATCCCGCACGTTTGACTTTTTTCAAAAGACCTGCGGACTTGATGAGATCTAGGGAGAAGTCTTTTTGGGCCAAGGCTCGGGATCCACAGCAAAACTGAACGGGACTGCGTCATGCTTCAAGCTTGGCTTTGATATTCGTGAAGATCTGGTTCACTTGTTTTTCGCTTTGGCCTTTTAGCACCGGGCCTCCGATTCCAGCCATTAGTCCAGACAAATCAGAGTCCGCGCTCCAAGTCATCATGGTTCCGTTTCCGTCAGGTGAAAGGTCAAAAACGCTATCAATATGCATCTTGCTACCCGCGCCTGAACCATCGCCAACAAGCCTTGCATGCCCTGGCGGAGAGCTATCCTGTAAAGCGAATTTCACATCTACGGATCCTCTCACTATGCCTATTCCGACTTTGATTTTCGCTTCAAAATGCTGAGAATCCTGGATGGAATGAGATTGAAGATCTGGGATGCACGAAACCATGAATTCGGGGTTTGTTAGGCTAGCAAAGGTCTTGTCAACGGGACTCTTGATATTGAGCTTGCCATCGAGATGGAATTTCATGTTCGAAGGAAATCGCGGTCACAAAAATCAATTTTGCGGTAAGCTCTAGCGATACGCTTCGAACTCTCTGCCGAGAATGCTAGATGCAATTTTTAGCTCCATAATCTCGTCAGTTCCTTCATAGATTCGGGCGACCCTAGAATCAAGTAAATGCTTTCCGACCGGAGACAGTATTGAGTAACCAAATCCCCCATGAATCTGAACCGCCCTATCCGCAGAATCGTAAGCATTTCTCGAGGCGATGAGCTTCGCTGTAGCACTTTGTCTATCTACAAACCTCAACAACTCTTGATTGCGCCGGTCTGCGTCGAGCTCTTCTTTCTTCATGGCAGCAATATAAACAGGCCATCTCGAGGATTCCAGATTGATTGCGATCTGTGCGATATGTTTCTGAACTAGTTGGTGTTTGCCGATTGGTTTTCCGTGCTGGACCCGGTACCTTGCCCTCTCAATACAAGCATTGAGGCAGTCTTCTATAACTCCCACACAGCCTGAGGCAATACCAATTCTTCCGTTTAGGAGTGCGGAATATGCAACTGAAAGACCCTTTCCTTGCTTTCCGAGAAGGGAATCCTTGGGTATTTCCATATTGTGGAACTCTATCAGTGCGGTGTCGGAAGTGAAGAGACCCAGCTTTTCCGAGAGATGCATAGCCACTTCGAAACCAGAAGTTTTCGAATCTACAATGAATGCAGAAATTAACTGGTCTTCAGAGGAGCGTGCAAAGACTACAAGATATCTAGCTATGGAGCCGTTTGAGATGAGATACTTCGAACCGTTCAACACATACCCGTCGCCCTTTGCTTGAAAAGAGCTCGACATCGAGCTGGGGTCGCTGCCGGCTTCGGGCTCGGTCAGGGCATAGGCAAGAATGGACCTTCCAGTAGCAGCGTCTGGAAGGATTCTTGACTTTTGGTCTTCGGTTCCCCATTGCTGAATAGCTAGACTACCGAGGAACTGATGAACGTCGACGAGAGTGACAATTCCCATTCCAAGCTGACCAAATCTTTCCATCGCAAGGGCATGAACAAGCGGCCTAGCCCCATGACCGCCGTATTTCGCATCAATGGGTATACCCATCAATTCATTTTTTGCGAGCACGAGGGGGCCCTGATCATTATATTTTCTCTCGATATACGACTCGTATTCGGAGGTCACCAGTTCGTCGCAGGCATGATCCACCTTGTTCAAAAGCTCTATTTCGCTCTGAGTAAGCAGTCCAATTTTCTTCATCTGCTCTACTGTGTTTCCGAGATTTGATTCCAAGGAGAGAACTCCTTAGTATCCAAGAATGATCGAATTCTTGAACCTTGCGACAGATGAGTTCTCCCCGGAGATTTTTCATTATAGTTCGCAGGACAAGAAAACGCAGATATGATGATTAGTCTTTTGACGCGAAAATGACCATGAAACCATCTTGTCCCATTTTTCAGATAGGGAATCTCTTCTTGGTTTGTATACCTCTTCGTTGAATTCATGACCAGATAGCGGGGTCTTCTCGTCGTACTGCCTGACTATCTTGAGAGCCTCGTTCCATGCGCTTTTGAAAAAAGCATCTGAGCGGAATCTTGACTGAATTTGACGCTTGAAATCTTCAGGGGTTTGGGTCTTTCCTCCGATCGTGAAGTAAAGTTTGCTTTCCTTCTCATCAGTGTACGCCAATTCGTCGCCTAGCAAATAAGTGCTCTTTCCACCTTCTTGGCCCTTTTCACCGATTCGCTGTGTAGTTGTCTTACGTCCTCCTTTGAAGCCTCGTTTCGCCGCAGCAAAGAAAATCGCTCTGTTGAGTCCCCATGAAATGGCCGAATCGTGCATTAGACCAAGAGTTTCGGCCCTTGCCGCCTGCAGCATAGACATTACGGTAAATCTATTGATGGCCATATGAAAATTCAGATAGAGTTATTGTGACGGTTGCCCTTTCAGAATATTGGCAAATCAATATTGGCTGTTCTTTCGGCTCTGAGGACACCTTCCGAGAAGAAATCAAAAGCTATTCAAAGGTCTTCTTTAGCTACTCTGATCTGATTTAGTTTGCCTGTGAAAAAACCCAAATCCAGCAGTGCGAAGACTGGACAAAAGAAAATAGTTGCGAGCAAGCATCGCGCAGTATCGACTCCTCGAGAGAAGCTTGGAGCTTCTATGAGCACCTACGATACGTGGCTTTCAAAACAGGTCAAGGAGAGAGTTAAACATCCGTCGCCAGTGGCGAAGACTCAAGGATCCATAGTTCTTGAAAGTACGTTTGACACTTGGCTAAGGAAGCAACATGTGGTAGAGAAGCAAGCTCCGGTCCTCGCTAGACCGTCGACGGACACTTACGATGAATGGATTACAAAGCAGATTGCCGAAAGGCAATCGAGACCTGAAGAAGATAAGGAAATCGAACCTATGACGGAAAAAGTTCCTCAAGGTTAGAGGACTGCCCGAACTAATCGTATCAAAAAAATCTGGATGCGTGATGGATGGAGTTTTCCTCGTCCGACTGTTTTGGCCGATCTTCTGTTTCCTCTTTAAATGGAGTCTTTAAGGTACCCCCCGCCCCGTGCTATCTACACAGGAATAGATCAAGTTGCCATTGCTTGCAAAGCCGGAGAATATGATAGAGCATTGTTTTTCCACGCCCTAAATTTCCGTGTAGCTCGTATCCTCAATGGAGACGTCGTATTGAATGGGCCAGGCCGGATTTGAACCGACGACCCACACCGTGTAAGGGTTTGACAGCAACATAAAGTCGCAGTTGTCCTAACCAGGTTTTCCGCAGTGGGACTACTCTAGACGACTGGCCCTTAGCTTAAATGAGAATTAGAAACACGCTTTAAACATTTGAGCTTACGCAGACTGTTCCATCTCTTTGATAATATTCTTAGCAGATGCGATTGAACTTTTCATCATGGGAACATTATCATTCTTAATGGCAACGGTCAGGTTATTCACGTACATCTGAAGCAGATGCAAATTCCCTGACTCGTCCTTGTTTGATCTTGCGACCTTGCCAATGTGGATGTTAAGTCTGTTAACGTTTTGCAAAGCAAGCACTTTGTTTTCCTGGTTTGATAATCCAGTAAGCTCATCTTCTCCGATCAAAGGTCTGACGTATCTCTCTACTGTGCTGAACACAATATTAATTTGAGAATCCAAGATCTGGAATTTCCTTCTAAGTTACTTTTGCTCCTGAGTTAAGTGGCCTATCGGCAATAAGGGTTGATACCTCCGGTCCGTCTGCCGCAGCGAGCAGCATAACTTCTGACATCAAGCCCATAATTTTTCTTGGTTTCAGGTTGGTGACGACGGCTATCAGCTTGTCTTTGAGTTGATCAGGTTCATATTTGGCTCCGATGCCTGCGATGCATTGCCTTTCACTTCCATTGATATCCACTACGAGTTTCAACAACCGAGCTGAATTTGGAACTCGCGTGACCTCTTTTACCTTCGCGATCCGAATGTCAATTTTTTGAAATTCTTCGAAAGTGACTTCGCTTGGCGCGCTAAGAGATTCCGGTTGACTAGATGGCTGACTTTGCGGTGATTCTGACAAGCTAGCCATCTTACTGATCAAGTTAGATTTAATTTTTCTTTCTAGGTTAGCTTCCTTGCTCTTATTCCTTCGAGCTTCTCTCTCAACTCTTCAGCGGAAGTCTTTCGAAATATTGGTTTGATATCCTTTGTAACTATCGGCAGATCGCTGTCTATGCTCGTGTTGTCCCACTGAGGCGAATCGGAATTGTTCTTAAAGAGACCGGACTGACTGATAATAATATCAACTGTTCCAGGAATTATTGGCGAGAGTTCCGAGCAAGAGAATTTCAGACTAGTCAAAGCCACGTATAGAATTTCGAGCGCTCTCTTCTTGTCTGCTTTTACTATCTTCCATGGTTCAGTGGCGCTAAGAAATGCATTGGCTCTTGCCAATTGCTCCAGCGCTATCCGACAGGCACTTTGAAGCTCTGTTGATTGGTAAAGTGTTTTGATCTTATCATGTCTCTGGCTGATTTCACCAATTTCTGAATGCAGTTCACCACAGATCTGGTCTCTTTTCAGATTGAAATGATTATCAGCGAACCTAGCGACGCCAACGAGAGTTCGATTCACGAAATTTCCGATCGTATCGTTAAGGTCGTTGTTGATTTTTTCTGCGAGAATATCCCAGCCAAAATTAACATCACCAGATTCGGGTCGGAGGGCAATTAAGGCGTAGCGCCAGTAATCCGGCGGCAGTATCTGAAGTGCCTCGTCGATCCATATTCCGATTTTTCGGCTCTTTGAAAATTTTTGGCCCTCGAATAAGAGAAACTCTGTTGAGCTGATCAAGCTTGGCTCGTTGTAGTTCTTTCCTGACGCATGAAGCAAAGCTGGAAGGATTATTGCATGAAAAGGAATGTTGTCCTTGCCGATGAAAAACGACGTTTTCGCACCCGGCTTTTGCCAATAGTCCTCCCACCCCTGCGGGGTGCCTATTTTTTCAAAGTACTCCAGAGTTGCAGAGGGGTATCCTAGTATCGCTTCCATCCAGACATAAATTGTCTTTGATTCTGCGCCGGGAAAAGGCGCCTTTATCCCCCACTCCGAATCTCTGGTTATAGACCGGGGTTTCAGCCCTTCCTTGAGCCAACCTCTGCTAAAACGAATGACATTCGAAGAGAGCTCTGCTCGATTAAGGTAACCTGTTATGTATTGAGACAGTTTCGGAAGATCGAAAAACCATTGTTTTGTATCTCTTAGCTCGGTTCGAGTCCCACAAATCACGCAATACGGATTATTCAATTTGTCAGCATCGAGAATCCTACCGCAATTGTCGCACTGATCTCCGCGAGCTTTTTCGTACCCGCAATAAGGACAAGTTCCTTGCACGAAGCGATCGGGCAAAAAGCGCTTGTCTTTCGGGCAATAGTTTATTCGCTCAACTCTTGTGAAGATGTAGGAATCAATTGAATAGATTTGCGAGTAAAGTTCGGCGACGAATTTTTTGTGCACAGGAGATTCAGTGCGAGTGTAATTGTCATAGGAGATGTTCCAGAGTTTGAAGAGTTCACTAATTCGGGCGTGATTTTGATCCGCAAGCTGTCTTACAGGAATTCCCCGCTTTAGCGCTTCGACTTCAAGGGGAGTGCCATGCTCGTCTGAGCCAGATACGAAAACCACTGAATTCTCAGTAAGCCTCAAGAACCTGGCGAACACGTCAGCTGAGAGGACCGAACCAATCAAATTTCCTAGATGCGGTACATCGGAAGAGTACGGCCATGCAGAAGTCACGACCCACTTTGTCAGCTTCGTTCACACTTCCGCGTCAAAAGCAATGAAAGAGCAAGAAGAAATACGATGGTATTTTTTGAGAAGAGTTTTCGTCACAATCTCCTAAGCTGATTATTGATTTGAGGATTCCATATTTCCCTTATAACTATATTCCTACGTCAGAGTTCCGATGAAGATTGATTCAAACAAAAAAATCGAAGTAAAAACTGAAAATGAAGATAACATTGTTAACATCACAGACCTCGTCCAGAATACGCTTACAAACTCTGGTGTCAAGAAAGGATTCATTCTTCTTTTTCTGCAGTCTACGACCTCGTCTCTAACCGTTATAGAACTCGAAGATGGACTGCTTGGTGACCTCCCAAGAGCTTTGGGCCGGATTGCTCCAAAATCCATTGATTACGAGCATGAAAAGGCATATCGCGATGGGAATGGACACGCGTACGTCAAGTCATCACTTATGGGCGTTGATTTAGCAGTACCTTTCAAAGATGGCTTGCTACTTCTTGGAACTTGGCAGCAAATCGTAGTTATCGAATTCGACATACGGCCACGAAATCGCTCAATCATCGCCCAGATAGTCAGTGAATGAAACTATTCGCGTAGCTGCGCTGCTTCTTGTTTAGACTATCTATTCCCAATCCGAATGCTTTCAAAGCGAACTCCGAAACGAGATCATCAATTTGCCGAGGAACCGACATGACTTGAGAACTATCTTTGAGCTCATTCTTCTTCGAAGCAAGATAATGGATCGAAAGGAGCTGATTTGCAAAGGAAAGCTGCATGATTTCCGGGGAATGACCTTCAGCCGCAACAAGATTAACAACCCGCCCATCGCAGAGAAGGAAGATGGATCTTCCAGAAATTCTGTACTCATCCATGTATGGATTGACTTTATTCGGAGGTTGGGATATTCTCTTAAGATGATTGACATTAACTTCACGGTTGAAGTGTCCACAGTTTCCTAGAATGGCGCCATCGCGCATCCGTTTGAAGTGTTTTCGTGTAAGAACATCAGTTTGCCCAGTGCAAGTAAGGAAGATCTGACCCTCACTTGCTGCTTCGTCAATTTTCTTTACTTCATATCCGTCAAGATGCGCTTCAAGAGCTGAGACCGGATCAACTTCAGTCACGATCACACGGGCTCCCATTCCTCTCGCTCGCTCGGCGACTCCCTTTCCAACCCAGCCGTATCCGCAAACGACTACGACCTTGCCCGCTACTAGCAACCCTGTAGCTCTCATCAAACCGTCCAACGAGCTTTGTCCAGTGCCGTACTTGTTATCAAAGAAGTGCTTGGTTTTAGCCTCGTTTACGAGTATGACTGGATAGCGCAGTTTTCGCTGCTTTGCAAGGGAAATCAACCGGCTCGTTCCTGAAGTCGTCTCATCTGTCCCGCCGAAACAGGAATCACTAAGTGTGCACGAATAAGCCACATGCAGCTCCCCTCCGTCGTCTACAATCATCTCAGGAGATGACTTCGCCAGCAATGCAATGTCAGAGAAGTAATCTTGCTCTGAGCCAAAGCTTCTGCCTCGGACATTGATTCCCAGTGAGTGCAAATAAGCCGCAATTGTATCTTTGGTGGAAAGATGATTAGCTGCCACCAGATCTATTTTCATCCCGAAGGATCGAAAGGCGTCGATCAAGACTGCGGTTTCTTTGGAAATGTGAAGACAGACACCGATACGAATTCCGGATAGACATTTTTTTGCATGCTTCCTTTTCAAATAGTCGTTAGCAAGTTGCAGGACAGGCATATTCATCTTGGCCCATAGGAATTGTTTTGTGCCCACTTCTATTTGGTCTATGGGCTGAGTAGTTGACATAAGCTCGACACTGAATGCTTCTAGATCTTCAATCATCTGTTGCGATTTCGGAGACTGCAGAAGAGATTCTATTCCGAAGGTTTTCAAGATTCACTGATATAAGCTCGCCGTCTCTTACGAGGCTACGTCCGTCAACCAATACATCTCGGACATTGCTTGATCTTGCAGAGTATAATATGTAGTTGTACGGATCATGGAAAGGAATCGCAGAAATCTTTGATAGGTCGAGAAGAACTATGTCTGCCTTTGCCCCTTCGAACAATGATCCAAACTCTCGGTCCTGATGAAGAGACTTTGCGCCTCCTTCGGTTGCAATGCTGAAGGTCCGCTTGGAGCTCATCTGCGTGGTGTCGCCTTTCAAGCCTTTTGCGAGCAATGAAGCAACCTTTGCCGTTTCAAACATGTCGAGACTATTATTTGATGCTGCACCGTCCGTTCCCAGGCTTAAGACTGTTCCGTGCGAGATTATGCGCGGCAGATCGGCGACTCCGCATCCCACCTTCAGATTAGAGATAGGACAGGACGCAATGGAAGCACCGGTCTCTCCAAGCGCAATATAATCATCCTCTGTGAGATGAATGCAGTGAGCGCAGATCGTGTCCGAATTCAAAACTCCAAGTGAATTCAGATATTTCAGAATCCCGCGACTCGCGTCTACGTTATAACGAGTCTTTATTTCATGAGCCTCAGTTCTTGCCTCCGCCACGTGTATTGTATTTAGGATCGGATATCGAGCTCCAAACTTTTGATTTAATTTTCCCCTGAGAGCTTCAATTTTCCTCAAGACATCCGGACTGCAGCTATACGGTGAATGTGGCGACGTCGCGATCCTGATTCTGCCCGCGTCTTTCCCGTGGAAATGAGCGACAAGTTCCTGGGTAAGCCTCAGGCCTTTTTCCTCCATCCAGTCAAAAACTCCATGCGCGATCCAGCCCCTCAGTCCAGTTTTCTCTATCGCAGACGCTTCGCTGCCCCCCGGGTCGTAGAAGTAAATTGAAGTCACGCAAGTAGTTCCTGATAGTAATGACTCAGCGGCTCCCAAGGCTGCCCCGATTTCAATTTGCCAGGGCTTGAGTCGTTCTTCTATCGGCCATATTTTATCACGGAGCCAATTAAGAAGAGGAAGATCCTCTGCTAAACCTCGGAGAAGAGCCATTGCGATGTGCGAGTGATTATTGACAAAACCTGGAATCGCGAGGCAGTTTCTCGCGTCTATGATCTCTTCCCAAGCGCCATACTTTCTTCGGATCTCTACCTTATCACCTATTGCTAATATTCTCCTCTCTGCGACGAGGATCGAAACTGTATCGATCGGACCTCTTGAACTCAATACGATTCTAGCATTATCAATCAGTGTGGTTTTCGGTTCCCCCAGAGGGTTAAAACAAGATTGATTCGAACTCAATGTCGAGATTCCCAAATTTTAGATCTGGCAATATGCGAAAAAGTCTGCAAAATCAATTTCTCTTGGTAGAGTCTTCCTATTTAAAATCCAATGAATTAAGAGTCGAGTGGGACAGCAAAAAAGTATATACAACACATGCAAGAATTAATGGAGGAAAACGTCGCAAGAAATAGTGAACCCAACTTGACGAAAGAGGAAGAACGGCAATTTATCGCCCGAACGATCAAGTACGAAAAGATGATCCTTGTGAATATTTGCGACGAGGAGCTTCTTGGGACCACCATCAAGAGTCGAGGACTGGAAATGCCCATTTCAAAAGAGTATTTTGGTGGCGACAAAGTAAATGAGATGGAGGCTATCGACTTGGTCAAGAGGTCAAGCATAATTAATCTGGCAGGATCCCGGATCGTCTCAAAAGTTGTTGGAGCGAATCTAGCTTCGATGCGAGCTGTGAAGCAAGTTGGCAATGTATCCTTTCTGATGATCTACAAATTCTGAATCCGCAGTATTCCACTCTTGTTATTGGCAGGTGTAACTATGGTAAAATACGTTAGGGAGCAAGATGAAAAAGGGTATGAGAAATTTCATCGGACAGCGGAAAGGATCGATAAGCGCGACCGAGTGATTCTCAAGAACGAAGAAGAAAGAAGTGTATTCGAAGAAGTTTTCGATAGACGCACTCTAATGACGCTTTATGATCTAGGGAACCGGGGAGCCTTTTCTTACCTGAATGGCGTAGTAAGTTCTGGCAAAGAAGCTCGTGTCTACTGGGGCGTGACCGACCAAAAGACTGATGTGGCGGTCAAAATTTATCTCACATCTTCTTCAGATTTTAAGAAACGAGCACAGTATGTCCTGGGAGATCCAAGATTCAATCGATTCAGCAAAGACAGTAGAAGCGTTGCAGAACTTTGGGCGCGAAAAGAATACACAAATCTGGAACAGGCCTACAACGCAGGACTTAGAGTTCCTAAACCTGGGGTTTTTTTGGGCAACGTTTTGATCATGGAATTCATTGGAGAACAGGGAGTGCCTTCTCCAAAACTGGCTGATGTCGAAGTGTCAAAGAAGGATTATCTTACAGTCTCAATGGCAATCAAGAAACTGTACAAAAAAGCACATCTGGTGCATGCTGATCTCTCTGAGTACAACATCTTCAAACTTCATCAAGAAATAATTCTGTTTGACTTCGGATCGGCAGTTTCGACCGAGCATCCCCTCACGATGCAATTTCTTGCGAGAGATGTTCAAAACATAAGTAATTTTTTCAAGAAAAGAGGCATAGACACCACCCCAGAAGAGAAGTTGCTCTCTCAGATAACTAAGGAACGAAGCAAGGAAAGCGAAGCCAGTATTGTCGAGTCGTAGTCCAATTGTATCTTCACAAATCGTAAAGATACCTCTTGAGCGAGTTGGAGCTCTGGTTGGCAAAGAGGGAATTGTCAAGAACGAAATTGAAAAACGCTGCAGCGTAGCTTTGAGTATAGACGGATCCACTGGCGATGTCCAAATCTCCTACGACAACGCAAGTCTCAAAGAGGGTGATCCGTTCAAAGCTCAAGATGTAATTACGGCCATAGCTAGAGGCTTCTCTCCTCAACGGGCATTCAATTTATTCGAACAAGGAAAAGGCCTATCAACTATTGATCTTCGCGAGTATTCGGGTAAGTCAGAGAATTCTCTAGCAAGAATTAAAGCACGCCTAATCGGATCAGATGGCAAAGCGAGAAAGCTTATCGAGCAACTTTCTGAAACAGCAATTTCTGTATACGGCCATACCGTTTCGATTATTGGAGAGTCAGACAAAACAAAAGTTGCGGAGGAGGCGATTGTAAAGCTTGCATCCGGAGGGACGCATAAAGCTGCTTATCAAATGCTCCAAAAGTACCGGTCCAAACAGAAACTAGAACGGCTCCAGCTTTGGGAATCCCAAAAGCCGCCAGAAGAAAGAGAGTATTAGTTTTCTGATCGAGTTCTTGAAGAGAACAGTTTATTACTGATATGGTTCAAGACTGGGTCTCAAGTCTCTTTTCGTTGGATTTTCAAGAGACTAAGAGAGAAATCAGTCTGAGGGTACCATAAAGTGGTAGCTAGTGCATCGCAAAAAGTAACTTATTCGGAAATTTCTCCATCAGAGTTTTTCTACAGAAACCGCGATCTGGCTGGATTCAGCAATCCATCGCGTGCATTGTACACTTCGGTTAGGGAACTTGTTGAAAACAGTCTAGATGCGTGCGAGCAAGCGTCAATTCTTCCTGAAGTGGAGTGCAAAATCGAAGCTGGACCTGAGGCGAGCAAGGCAGGAGACCAACTTCAATTCATACTTACGATCTCAGACAACGGGCCGGGGATCGAGGCAAAACACCTTCCAAACGCATTCGGCCGTGTCTTTTACGGGTCCAAGTACAAGCTAAAGCAATCACGAGGGATGTTCGGAATGGGAGGAACCATGGCTATACTTTACGCTCAGATCACCACAAACAAAGCAGTGACGATTTCCTCCTGTTTTGACGGTAAGATAATTCATACGCTCGATATGCTGATTGACATACAGGAAAACAAGCCTGTCATTCTTAGACACGAGACCAAGGAATCAGACGGGAAAACCGGTACATCTGTCAGACTAACTCTCATGGGAGATTATCTGCGTGCTGCTCAAAAGATTCAAGATTATTTCAAACAAACGGCGGTGGTTACGCCATATGCAGACATATCCTTGATCGATCCGGATGGCAAAGTTACAAAATACGAGAGAGCAACCGAGGCAACTCCGCCACCACCTACTGAGACAAAACCTCATCCATATGGAATTGACGTGGAAGCGCTGCGTCGTTTAATCAAACTATCACAAGATCAAAGTCTCGCAAAATTCATGACTGCAAACTTCCACAGAGTTGGCGACAAGACCGCGGAAAAGTTTCTCTCCTTCGCAGGCTTTGAGAAGAGTGCAAAACCAAAATCACTATCGAACGAAGATGTCGTCAAATTTGTAAACGCTTTGCATCAGTTCGAAGAATTTCTACCGCCTGACGCTTCATGCCTTTCACCACTGGGTGAAGAAATAATGAACGCAGGAATTATGAAAGAGCTCCAGCCAGAATTTGTTGCAATGTCCGTCAGGCCGCCTTCTGCATACTCCGGCTTTCCTTTCATTGTCGAAGTCGGAATCGCTTACGGTGGAAAGCAAATCCCACAGGGCGTTCGACTGCTGCGGTTCGCAAATAGAATTCCGCTATTATACGATGAAGCAAATGATGTGGCGTTCAAAGTAATCAACGATGAAATCGATTGGAAAAGATACAGAATCCCTCAGGATGCGCCTATCGCGATAATTACTCATGTTTGTTCAACCAAGGTTCCTTACAAGACTGTGGGAAAGGAGTACCTTGCAGATCGCCCAGAACTGGAACGTGAGCTCAAGAATGCTACCAGAGACATTCTGAGAAAGCTTTCGACTTTTCTTGCCCGCAAGGGCTCTATGGAGTTCCAGAAGAAGAAATTGAACATTTATGGGAAATATCTGCCCCTTATCGCTAGATTTGCAACAGAGCTTGCGGGCCAAAAGAAGTATCCCGACTACAAAATTCTGCTGAAGAATCAGGTGCAGGAAGAGGAAGAGCGAGCGGCCGAAGTCTCAGCTGAGGCACCAAAAGACACGCAGCTTTCTTTGGATGCTTCAATCGACAGAGAAAACAAAACCCTTGAAACGGAAAAGGACTCTGAACGTTTTTCACTGAATGAAGAAGCGCCTGGGGACGAACCAGAAGCGGAGGAGGAAAGAGATGCCTTCTAAACCATCCAAAAAGGATGCAAAGAGAATTGCAACAGAACGTCGCGCAGAACTTCTTGCTCAGCTAAAGAGCCTCGGCGAGAAAGCCTACAACGACCTCAACCTAGGACAATTTCCGCAATTCGCTTTTCCCAGCAGATCGGTGAGCAATATTGTCTATGATTCAAAATTAAAGCAGTACGTCCTTGGCAAGACGAATGTTAAGAGATCATCAGGAAACATAAAACACATTCGACCATTTACTCAACTACTATGGCTCGCTTTTTTTGCAGACAAATTAGTGCATGACGGCAAGACCAGTACACTACGAGACGTCTACTATTCTTCGCAAGCATACAACATGGAATTCGTAGACCAAGCAGAATCAGACGAAATAATAACAGATCTCGAAGCCGTTCTTTCGAGAGCTAGAGAACAGCTCAAAATCTATCCAGAAGAGCGCAGTGCGATTTTCGGCGATCTGACGATTGAGTACACTGTGCCTGGATACGAAGGAAACAGGCTCAACCTTTCGTCTCATCCTGACGGATATCTGATCGGCCCGTCACTCAGCACAGCGGAGTTTGTAGATACTTCTGCGGAAATGATCATCGCCGTTGAAAAGGGGGGCATCTTTACAAGATTTGTTGAAGAGAAAGTTCACAAGAAGTACAAAGCTATCCTCATCGATACTGCGGGTCAAGCTCCGCGCTCTACACGATACATGTTGAGGAGGCTGAACAAGGAGCTGAACCTACCAGTATACATCATGAGCGATGGAGACGTTTACGGTGAGCACATCGCCATGGTGATAATAAGCGGCTCAGCGAACGCGGCTCATCTTCGAGATCTCACTGTTCCCACGGCAAAATGGGTGGGCGTTTGGGCATCCGACCTCGTAAAATACAAGCTCCCGACTGATCCAATGACTGAAGCCGACATCAAGAGAGCTCAAGAACTAAAGAAAGATCCGCGTTATACTGGCGGTGTGTGGCAGAGAGAACTGGACATATTCCTCAAAATCAAAAGAAAGAGCGAGCTTGAAGCGTTTTCGAAGTACGGACTAACCTTTATCGTTGACAATTACCTTAAAGATAAAATGCAGGAAGCCAAGTCTCTTTAATTTGAAATCCCGGCTGAGTGCAATTCGCTAGCCAGTTGTGCTCTGTTCAAAAAGTGTTTATACCTTAGATCCCCAAACCAACAGGAATTGTCGCAAACTGTTCAGAAAACCCAGCTTCGCATTGATGCAATGCTGCGGGTACTGGGTTTGATATCCGTTCTGATCGGTGGGCTTTTCTTCTATTTCGCATTCGAAGCAGCCCTGATTCCTCAACTGGTTCCCATATTCTACTTTATGGGTGGACTGTTGATTTTTGTTGGTGCGGTTATTCTGATAGTTCGCTTCGAGTAGAGCAGCAAAAGCTCGGCAACTCGGTTTGTCCGCGGGAGCTTCCAGAAAGCTAATCTGATCATTATGGCTAAAAAAAGGAAGGAACGCGAGTCGAGAGCAAAGAGATTAGCCTCTCGAAAAAGCTCGCGAAGGACAGACCGCTCGGGGAGAAGATCAAGTCGCGAAATCAGAGTTGCTCTAATAGGAGTCGGAAACGTTGCCAGCGGTTTCGTACAAGCAGTATACGCCAAAGTATTGAATGGTATCTGGCATGATGTAATCGGAGGCTACAAGAGAGATAATATCAAGATAGTGGCGGCGTTTGACATCGATAATCGGAAAGTCGGAAAGGATCTTTCGGAAGCAATCTTCTCAGAGCCCAACGTAACCCCAAAGTTTTCCTCTGTTGAGAGGACTGGGATTACTGTGCAGCCAGGTATGGTGAATTACCAGATTCCAAGACACCTTGACAATCTGTCGGTTGGCGCTGAGAACTTTTTGGAACTCCTAAAAGCAGCCAAAGCCGATGTTGTCCTTAACCTGATTCCTTCGGGAATGGCTGATACAAGTCTTGATTATGCACAGGCAGCTCTGAAAGCGAATTGCAGTTTCGTCAACACGACCCCAGAAGCAATCGCAAACGACAATTCTCTGAAAGCAAAATTCGCGACAGCCAAACTCGTCCTAGTAGGCGACGATTTGCTTAGTCAGTTTGGGGGGACGGCTTTTCATAAGGGTATTCTGGATTTCATGGACAGTCGTGGTCTTCGGATCGAAAAAAGCTACCAACTTGATGTCGGCGGGGGAAATGAAACGCTGAACACAATTAATGAACGGGTCAAGTTTGAGAAAAGGGAGATAAAAACGGAATCGATATCGGAAGAGATCCCTTACAAGTTCGAGACAGTCGCGGGTACGACCGACTATGTCGACTACTTGGGTAACAATAGAACCAGTTACTTTTGGATTCAGGCAAAGTCTCTTTTTGACTCTGAAGTCAAAATCGACGTTTATCTCCGAACTAATGACGCAGCAAATGCTGGAAATGTCTTGATCGATGTAATCAGAGCGGTCTCCAAGGCGAAAGAAAGTCGAAGATACGGTTCGCCGAAAGAGATTTGCGATTATGGGTTCAAGAAGCTTACGAACCCCGCTCTTTTGCGAAAGGCCCGCGAAGAGTTTTTCGGCGTTTACGGCTGATCAATACTAGATCGAGGACTCTAGCTCCAAAGTTTAAAGCCAAGGAATTTGACAAATAATGTGCAATGACAAAGAAACGAAAAAGCCGCGGAAGATCGAAAGGCGGCAAGGGAAGTTCTGATACTGTTCAATGCAGCAATTGCGGTAGAGAGATCCCGCGCGATAAGGCTAAGAAAATGACCACTCGCGTCAATCTCGTCGAGCCTATGTTGGCGCGAGAGCTTAGGGCAGCAGGTGCATATATAGCTGCCCCAAAGACTATTAGATACTATTGTGTCTCATGCGCTGTCCATTACGGAATGGTCAAGGTCCGGGCTAAAGACGAAAGACGCTTAACGTACTAGGCGATGCCTAAAAGGAGCTAAATCTAGGGCTCCTTCAACTTGTTTTTCTTGCGAATCGATGTGGCAAGGTAAGCGTATCTCTGAATGAAAGTCGCTACGGCGAGCACAAGAACAATGTAAACTCCGATCCATACATAACCTGCGAGCGCAAATAGGATTAGTACAATTAGTCTTTCGGCTCGCTCACCGATTCCGATTCCTGCCACTGCGAAGCCTAGGGACTCACCTTTCGCCCGTACGTAGCTCACAAGTAATGAGAATGCGAGAGCAAGCAGTACAATTCCTGGACTGATCCCATAGCGCCCAAAGGCAATACCTGCAAAAATCCAGATCTCCGAAATTCTATCCAGAGTCGAGTCATTAAAAGAACCAAGTGCTGTGACTTTACCGCTTGTTCTCGCCACTGCGCCGTCAAGTATATCGAGGACTCCTGACGCTATTATTGCGAAGGCTGCAAGATATTGACGATGGGGGTCAAAAGCGAAGAGAAATCCAGCTACCAAAGCGAGCAAAAAGCCTAACGCTGTTAGAGTGTTTGGAGTTATGCCAGCGCTATCCAGAGCCCGTCCGACAGAATCCATGAAAGGTCGGATACGCGCTCTGATTTGATTGAGCACCATTAGCTTTCCTTCGGTTGTGGTTTCAAGAATTCGAGTTTAATTTCAGTTCTTTATAGGTTGCATGATCCGTTTGGATCAGCTACGAAAGCTTAAAGTTTGCAACGCTATCTCTTGATTAGAACAACCTTTGGGAAAAGTGGGAAAGGGTGCTAAGTGTTCGGTTTCGGGCTGTACTAATCAAGCCGAACGATCTATCAGCAGAAATCAAATGGGAAATAGCGGACTGAGCGTAACAGGCGAGCATAGAGTATTTCTATGTCACGAACACTATAAAGTCTGGAAAAAAACGACTAAGAAAGACAGGGATCTTGACCGGGCAAGATTTGGCTAGCTCAATTCAGCCCATTTCTTCAAAATAACTCGTTCTCTCGACGGAGGGAATCTATTGGAGTCTTGGAGACCAGTCTCGGATGTCCTAATTGCTGGACATATAGCGGTTGACGAAGTAATAGATTTTCGGGGACAAATTTCTCCCAGAAGATCTCTTGGAGGGCCTGCGTCTTATTCCTCATTGGCTCTTACAAGCCTCGGTTTCAAACCGGAAGTGATTTCTAAAGTTGGGGAGGATTTTCCTGTTGAATATTGCCAGTTACTTCAAGAAAAAGCAGGGTTGGACATTAGTCATTTCATATCAAGAAATGAGAAGACAACCCGCTTTCGAATTGATAGGTCGATTAATCCGCGCCGATTATGGCTCGTCTCGAAGTGCAGAGATCTGTCAAGTATGGATTTTCGCCTGAACTCTGTTCAGGCAATCTTACGACCCAAAGCTCTGATAGTGAACAGCGTAGCGGGCGAGATTTCCTTGTCTCTGTTGGATAGAATATCCAAAGAATTCGATCTTGTTTTCGTAGACTCTCAGGGCTTTGTCCGCAAATTCTCTAAGAATGGGGAAGTCGAGATGCGTTTCGGACTGGACATATCCTCGCTCTCAGGGGTAGATTTTCTCAAGGCGGATCGAAACGAGCTTATTGCTTGGACAGGACTCAAAGACTGGGAAGCTTCGATCAGGCAAGTAGCAAAATTTACCCAATACTTAATCATAACCTCTGGGCCAGGAAATGCCGAGATTTTCGAGGGACAGAAACTTAGGTGGCGCTCGAAACCTCTCGAGGTCAATATTGCGGATACCACAGGAGCTGGAGATATCTTTCTTGCTGTTTTTGCGGCTACCTTTTCACAATCAGAGAATATTCAAACCGCGTTGTCTACAGCCATATGTGCGGCGACGTTATCCTTGGAAACAAAAGGAATCGAAAAAGCCTTCTTAAGCAGACAAAGAATCGAAAGGGCTAGCTCTGAGATTGAAGTACGCCAATACTAGTCTTTATTCTGTCGCAGCTTATCTGCAAGGCTAACAAATTTTCCGTGCTCTTCCACGGAAATCGAAGTAGCTACACTGACGCGCAATCCGATAGCTCTGAGGAACTGGAGTAATTCGCCACCTGATATGGTACTCACTTTGCCTTGTCTAATGAGATCAGCAAGCTTCGGAATCAGGATTCTCATTTCGCTAGGGTAGGTGGCTTCGGCCGAAGCAAGAACTTCGTCGCCTCTGTCAATAAGCGATCTTTGTAAAATTTCCCGGTCGCTTGACACTCTGGGCTTTTTCTCCCGCTTTTCGTCTTCCCGCGCTGATGCCAAGCTAGCCCGTCTCCGAAGCTCCAGCATTCGCTTTGCGTTGAGCATCTTGAGCGACGCATCTTCCGAGCGCTCTTCGTCTTTGCCTTCGTTGCTCATTTCTACGAAAATCCTCGGACCTGTTTTCAACTCGAAACTTTGAAGCTCACCTTTTTAGCGTTGCTGGTTCGATTCATCTATCAAATGACGCGCGGCCTGGTTTCAATCGCGATTCCAGATTCTCTTTTTGCTGACGAAGGCACAGTGCGGGGAAAGACAATCAAAGCGGGACAAATAGCGCGCGCGGTCTCAATTTTCGGAATTGAAAGGATTTACCTCTACCGAGACGAAACAAAAAATTACGAGAAGGACTATGAAACAGCCAAAGAAATTTTTCAGTACTTGGAGACTCCTCAATATCTAAGAAGGCGGCTCATATCCAAGAAGAGCGACCTTGAGTACGTAGGACTCTTACCGCCACTCAAAATACCGCATCACATGAGAGAAGTAAAGGTGAATTTGGGTGAAACTAGAGAAGCCGTACTCACAATTCAGAATGGTGAGCTTCTCGCCGACGTGGGCTTAAAGGAGCTCGCAAGGTATGAAGGGCACGGTCAAGCAGGAAGGAGAGTCACTGTTCAGATCGTCTCGACCAATCCCGTCGGCGCGAAAGAGACGAGTCCTCCAGAGGATTCATACTGGGGATATGAAGTGAGAAGAGCGCCGAGTTTAGCTCGTTTTCTGCGCAGTGCAAACTTCGATCTTGTGATATTGACAAGCAGACTAGGCGAGAGCATCGTCGAGAAGTGGGCGGAGCTCGGGTCACGAACGAGATCTGCGGAAAGAATAGTGCTGTGTTTTGGTTCTCCAGAAGCTGGGATCGATAAGATTCTAAAACAAGAAAATGCTTCGGTGAAAGACTTTCCAAAAGCTATGCACCTGAACTATTTTCCGTTTCAGAAAGTCGCAACTGTCAGGCTCGAAGAAGCGATACTCGGTTGCCTATCGATTATGAATCTCATTCTGCGCCTATAGATTTCAGTCTGCCCTAATTCTCGTGCTTCTTGGTTGTGAATGAATACTCCTAACATCATTCTCTTTCTGCCGATTTCTACAGAATAGTTTGGCTAAAGCCCAGCTCTAAATTGTTATTTAGGCGCTGTACCCATGAACCAGATACAGTCTAATTGCAAATTGCCTGAGAAGATCTTATTTGTTACAATTCATGCAGGTTGCTTGAAAGGATATACTTTCCCTTTCCATACAGGCGCCAGCTAAGCAATGGTTAGCGTGAAAACGTATGCCATTGCATAATTCCTTATCCTTTATTAAGCAAATTCCGCATCACCTCGCAAGAAAGCGCAAAAACCTACGGTTCAACAAACAGTTTGTTGATGCGCTTACGGTTATGATTCGATCAATGCACGCGCACAGTTCCTATGCGCTGTGTTGGTTACAGGGGTACTACTTGGTCGCCTTCGCGGATTGAACAAGGTATCTTTGCGCAGAGCAGATTAGGCATGTTTACGCTAAACGCTTAAAAACAAAGCAGATGTCTTTGGCTCCGTCCGGCGCTTTTTTATGGGTCACCGAAAACATAATGCCCCCAGAAGAGGCTCTCTAGCATTTTCGCCGAGAGCCAGGCATCAGGTTTTGGTTCCCCGGGTGAGAAATTGGACCGCTCGCGGAATTGATCGGCCCATGATTTCTGGTTTCCCTACCTTTAAAGCTGGCATGATTCAGGCAATCACAATTGATGACCGAGAAAAGACTCCTAATTTTGGTAGACCGTTGTTTAATCCGGCCACTGTTCTAGCAGCTCCGCCTGTAACTGTTTGCGCACTAAGGGCTTATGGGAAAAGTAAAGGAAACAAGTTTGTAATTGCAGATGTTTTTGCTGAGAATCTGGATGAAGTTCTTCGAGAGAGAATTGGCTCTTTGAAAAATACCGATGCTGGACATAACATTGAGGAGCTTACCAGGGAGTTAAATAACGTGGATTCGTTTGTGGCGCTCGTCGCGGTCCTGCCTAACGACGCTGGTCTCTCAAACAACATTCCTCAAGTGCAGGAAATTCATGTTGCAGGCGGGGACAAGAAAGCCCAACTTGATTATCTCAAAAGTGTCTTGGGCAAGCAAGTGAAATGCTCTGACTTGTTCAAAGCAGGCAGCTACGTAGATGCGATTGCGATTACGAAGGGGAAAGGGTTCGAAGGCCCAATTACCAGGTTCGGAGTAAAGAGAAAACAACACAAATCGAGAAAAAGTGTTAGGGCTGTTGGAGTCATAAGTCCTTGGCACCCAGCTACCGTGATGTACACAGTGGCAAGAGCGGGTCAGATGGGTTTTCATCAAAGGATCATGAAGAATAACAGGATTTTAGCTATAGGCAGTTCAACTCAAAGTCCCATTACCCCCCCGGGGGGGTACTTGCACTTTGGCGAAGTCAAGGGCGATTATCTGATCGTGAGAGGTTCTATTCCTGGACCTGTCAAAAGGCTCGTTGACTTGAGATCGCCAATCTATCCACGAAAGCAAAAAGCCACGCCTCCAAGAATTGTTGAATTGAATGCTAATGGAACCGCTCTGCGAATTCCACAAACGACCGCCCCTACATCGAAATAGATCCGATAGAAAGAAGTGGTTACACTTGAGTTCAAAATCGTCTGTCAAGATTCTGGATTTAGAAGGAAAAGAAACGGAGAGTTTTGATCTTCCCGAAATCTTCTCCACGCCTCTGAGACAGGAAGTTATTGGGCGAGCCTTTGTTGCTCTTGACTCTCATCGCAAGCAACGACAAGGCAGAGATCCTCTTGCGGGGGAAAGGACGACCGCTGAAACTTCGAACCCACCTACTGGAAGAGGAATATCAAGAATTCCCCGGGTAAAGGGGGAAAGATATTCTAAATCCGGAATGGCTGGAGGTGTCGCAAGCACTGTCCACGGACGCCTGCCCTTTCCACCCAGATCGGAGAAAGTTATACGGAAGGAACTTAATAAGAAAGAGAGAAGACTGGCTCTTGCTTCTGCGATTGCGGCGACCGCCGACAAGGAAATGGTCGCAAAGCATGGTCATTTATTCTCGGCCGATTTACCCATCATAGTCACTGACGAGATCGAAAAGATTACGAAGGTACGGGAGCTGAAAAAATTCTTGACGGCAATTGGGGCTGATGAGGAACTGGGCAGGGTGAGCACGCGAAAAAGAAAACTCAATCCGAATATTTCGAAGGTCAGAAAAACGGGTGCGGGCCCCCTCTTTGTAGTTTCCGATGCCTCAGGTCTGGGATCTGCGCTAGGAGCGCTTCCTGGCGTCTCAGTTGTCAAAAGTTCCGATTTGTCGGTGTTGGATCTTGCACCGGGATCTTCTCCGGGTAGACTAACGATTTGGTCAAAAAGTTCTTTCAGTGTTCTTCCGAAGCCCCTTCTGAAAATAGGTGATAAATTTGCGAGCTGAAGATGCGCTAGAAGTTGTTTATCGCCCGTATGTGACCGAAAAAACTTTCGATATGTTAGAGCGACAAAACAAGATAGTCTTTCTGGTTGATGCCAAAGCATCAAAGAATAAAATCAAGGAAGCGGTCGAAACCTTGTACGATGTCAAAGTTCAAACGGTAAACACATCCTTTACAGTCACGGGCAAGAAAGCGTACGTGAGACTTTCACCGGAGAGCCCCGCAAGTGACTTGGCATCAAAGTTAGGATTGGTGTAAACTGCGATGGGAAAGAGGATTCTCCAAAGACACAGGGGCAAAGCCGGCCTTCAATACAGAGCTCCATCGAAAGGTAAATTCGCCGTGGTGGGTTACCCCTTTCTCTCGAGCGATCAAACTTTCGAGGGTACCGTCATCAACATTCTACATGAAAGGGCACGTGAGTACCCTCTCGCGCAGGTGGAGCTCTCAGGGAAGCGATTTTACATTCCAGCTGTCTTGGGGACGACTGTTGGAGGAACCATCCAAATCGGATCGCAAGCCTCGGTCTCTTCGGGAAATATTCTTCCGCTAACGAGCATTCCTGAAGGCACCGCGATCTGTAACATCGAGCGCTACAAAGGCGACGGTGGACGACTAGTGCGCAATGCGGGTGGAAGCGCCACGCTTTTTGCGAATTCGCCAGGTGGTTCCATTGTCCGTTTGCCTTCTGGCAAGTCGATCATGCTTCCCTCAGGCTGTAGGGCTTCTGTCGGAGTGATAAGTGGGGCAGGCCGCGTGGAAAAGCCGTTTCTTAGAGCTGGTGCAAGATATCATCTGAAACAAGCTAAGTGCAAAATGTACCCAAGAATGAGAGGAATCGCGATGGCCGCAGTGTATCACCCGTTCGGAGGAGGTCGCCATCAGCATCCTGGCAAATCCACCTCAACATCGCGTAATGCGCCTCCTGGTCGCAAGGTGGGACTGATTGCCCCACGGAAGACGGGTCGAAAGAGGTTGCGAAGCGAAGTGGTTTCGCGTTAGGGTGGTATTGAATTGCCAAGAGAATTCAAGTATCGCGGATATACATTAGAGCAGCTGCAAGGAATGTCCTTTGAATCCTTTCTGAATCTGCTTCCCTCAAGACAGAGAAGAAGCCTGAACAGGGGAATTTCTGACGAGAAAAAGAAACTGATCGAGCAAAGCAGACTTGCAAAGGACGGAAAGCTAAACGGACAGATCAGGACCCATGCGAGAGACATGGTTATACTGCCGAACATGGCGGGTCTGAATTTGTTAGTTCATTCCGGTAAAGAATTTGTTTCGCTTGAAGTTAAGCCGGAGATGATCGGGCATTACCTCGGAGAGTACGTCATTACGAACAAGAAAGTTCAACATGGCACTCCAGGCATTGGCGCATCCAGATCCAGTCTGTATGTGCCGCTGAAATGACAAATTCTTTCTAAATTCGAAGATATGTTTTTATTAGCATCGCACGAAACGAAAAGCTCTACAAGTGTTCTCATCAATTTGCCTCTTTTCCGGTATAGCTTCGAGAGATATGACCCTCTTCTGCACATCAGGGCGAGTGGAAGAGAGATTGATGTCTCCGCAAAGGCCGCACGAGAGGTCTGCGTTGCAATTAAAGGGAGCCTAGTCAAAGACGCCAAAGAATATCTCGAGGCTGTGCAATCAAAAAAGGCGTCCGTTCCTTTCAGACGGTACAAGCGAGGAGGAGCTCATAGGTCTGAAACTCCGGGTTTTCATGCAGGGGCTTATCCTGTAAAGGCAGCAAAGGAGGTCCTAAATGTTCTCAATAACCTTGAAGCGAATGCGGAGTTTAAAGGCCTGGACTTGGACAGGCTGAAAATCATTCATGCAGCGGCCGAGAGAGGCAGATTGACCAAGTCCTTCACTCCTAGGGCTCAAGGTCGTTCTTCTCCTTCATTCAACACTCTCGTTCATATTGAAATGGTCGCCACAGAGGCTTAGGTATGTCATCCGCAACCATAACCACAACTCGAAAAGTGATGAACAAATTTTCGAGAAACTCCGAGATTGACGAATTTCTTGAACAGCAGCTAAAAGATGCAGGTTATGGCGGCGTTGATATTATGACTTCTCCGGTCGGCACGAGAATTACTTTGTATGTGCAGCGGCCTGGTCTGGTAATCGGTCGACGTGGAATGGGCATCAGAGATCTCACGGAGAAGATGGAGAAAAAATTCAATCTTCCAAACCCGCAGATTTCTGTAGTCGAGGAGACTACCCCAGAGCTGAACCCGCGAATAATGGCCAATAGGATTGCACAGACGGTTCAGAGAGGCACAGCGTTTAGGCGAGCCGCTATTTGGACCTTAAATTCCATGATGAACGCAGGTGCCATGGGCGCTGAAATCGTAATCGCCGGGAAGTTGCGCAGTGAAAGAGCGCATTTCGAAAAATACGTTGCAGGTGTTGTGCCGAAGAGCGGGGACACGGCAGATAGAATGGTCAGGCACGCTACAACCGATGTATTACTCAAGATGGGCTTGTATGGAGTGCAAGTTTGGATCGCGATCAAGAATGCGGTCCCGCCAGATATTGAGCTGAAGGAAGGCGAAGCAAAACCTGAAGCTTCAGAAGCAGCCGGTCAGAGAGCACAGGCAGTCGCTCCAGAGACTGCAACAAAACAAGCTCCCGCCTCGCCATCATCTGCGCTGAAAGATACTCCAAGGTCCTCGAGACGCCAGCTCTCGAGCAAAAAGGAGGAAGAAATAGCAAGTGAAGCGACTTAAGACGAGTGAGTTATCCGAGCTTTCAAGAGACGATCTTGTAAAGAAACTCAACGATGTGCGGTCTGAGCTTTCAAGGCTCAGATCAAAAGCTGCTCGAGGAACTCTGAAGAAAGAACTAGGCGAGATTAAAACAGTTAGGCGAAATATCGCGAGAATTAACACTGCGATTTCACTCAATAGAATTCGGTCTGCTTCCGAGGGCTCGAGTGAAAAGAGCAATCGAGCAAAATCTCCGGAATAAGAATCTTGAGGCCCATAAAAGTCGCAGAGAGTTGGAAAATTTGTTTAGCAAAATGTTGATCGGAAGTGCAATTACAGTGCTGGAGTCGTCAGTTCCGACTCTAATCCATAAATCGGGAAAGATTATTGACGAGACAAGAAACGTCTTGAAGATAGCTTCCGGGGATCAAAAAAACATCTCAATTCCGAAATCCTCCTGCGTTTTCGAGGTCGAAACGGATGGGCGAAAAATAATTGTTTCGGGAAAGGAACTTGTCGGTACGCCCCAAGAAAGAATCCACAAACTTTGAGGTAAAGGGAAGATGTCAGAAGCTAAAGACATAGGATTTCAGGTTAAGACGCCGACAAAGCTATGCGACGATCCCAACTGTCCCTTCCACGGGTCACTCAAAGTTCGTGGAAAACTTCTGTCAGGTAAGGTTGTTAGCGTATCCTCCAATAAACTGGCAGTAGTTTTGAGAGAATCGTACAAGCACGACACCAAGTATATGCGCTATCTGAAACGCAGGGCCAAACTACACGCGCACTTGCCGCCATGCCTTGAACTGAAGGTTGGAGACATCGCAACGGTTGCAGAATGTAGACCTATCGCGAAAACAGTATCCTTCGTTGTGGTGGACAAAAGTGCCGGAAGCGCGGCAACAATGCTCGAGACCGCGGTTTAGGATTCACAGTGATTTACCATGGCCGCGAAATCAAGAGCCGTCTCCGCAAAAGGAGTCTCCGAATTCAAACTATACATTACTCGGTCTATTCCGGTTACAGCCATAATTAATTGCGCGGACAATACCGGAGCAAAGACGCTGAGGGTTGTTAACGTGACGAGGTATCACGGTAGATTGAAGCGTGTTCCCGCAGCTTCGGTCGGAGATCATGTGACAGTTGTAGTGAAACGAGGGCCGCCTGAGCTAAGAAAGCAAACCTTTGGTGCTGTCGTTATTAGGCAAAAGTACGCGGTTCGTCGTGTGAGCGGTCAGAGAGTGGAGTTTGAGGATAACGCCGCGGTAATAATTACTCCAGAGGGAGACATGAAGGGAACGGACATAAAGGGTCCTGTTGCGGCGGAGGCAGCCGAACGATGGCCAAGAATCGCAAATCTTGCGACAATGATTGTTTGAAGAGAGATTTGAACAAACCATGAGACCTGTAATTAAAGGGACTTCATCTAAAGCCTGCAAAATGAGACGCAGGATGCGTAGCTATAGTCTCCAACGGTCAAACTCAAGTGTGCCGACAGCGTCTTTGTCGACTGATCTAAAAGCAAAATATGCGAAAAACTCCATTCGGGTGAGAGTAGGAGACAACGTGAAACTTGTTCGGGGAGAATATTCTGGCATAGAGGGCAAGGTCCAGAAAGTGTTTCCAACTGAAGGGCTGGTTACCGTAGAGGGCATTACCAGAGAGAAAATTGCAGGAGGGACGACTCCGGTCCGGATTCACACGTCGAACCTAGTCGTCACGGGATTGAATTTTTCAGACAAGTGGCGACGTAGCTCAATCGAAGGCACCCAATAAGTGTTAGAGAGGAATAGTTTTCAAATTGGCTAGAGTAGGCGGAAGTCTAAAGACAAAGAGAGCCAAAGTGCCTCGTTTCTGGAAGATCTCCAAGAAGCACAAGAGATTTGTAGTTAGGACACAGCCGGGTCCGCACCCCAAAAATTACAGCTATCCATTGTTGGTTTTGATGCGCGATATTCTTGCAATGACCAAGAACAACCGAGAGACCATGGGTGTCCTAAACCAGGGCAAGATCAAGGTCGATGGCAGAGTTGTACGTTCACCGAGATTCCCTGTTGGTCTGATGGACGTGGTCGAAATCCCTGCGATAGACAAATCCTTCCGTTTGGTCCCCTATGAAGGAGGCTTGGCTCCAGTGGAAATCCCTTCAGCTGAGAAGGATCTGAAGCTTTGTATTGTGAAAAACAAAAAAACCATCCGAGGGGCAAAAGCCGCCTGCGGTATGCATGACGGACGAGTGATTTTCCCTGAAGCAGAAGTCGACATTCGACCAGGAGATGCATGTCTGCTGAAACTCCCTAGCCAAGAATTTCAAGCGAGTTTCCGTCAAAGCAAGGGAGGCTTGGCTCTTCTGATTCGCGGAGAGAGATCGGGAGAAGTTGTCACGTTAGAGGATTTGAAACCTGGCACCTTCTCAAGAGGCTCTATTAGCACAGTTAGATTCGCAGATGGCACAGCCTCGGAGCTGCCCTCTTCCGTTCTCATGCCGCTCGGAAAACAACTTCCTAACTTGACTGTTGCAAAAGCCAGATCTTCTTAGTGAGTGAAGAGCTGAAATGAGTACCACGACAGTACAGGAAACTGAAAGTTCGCGCAATGCAAACAGCTTTCAAAAGATCAAACTTGGAAAACTAGTCTTGAATATTGGTGTGGGAAGATCGGGAGAGGCAATTGAAAGGGCCCGACGCGTTCTTGAAGATCTCGTTGAGCAGAAGGCCAGTTCTCGGAAGGCAAAGAAGTCTATCAGAGATTTTGGAGTTCACAAAGGAGAACCCATAGGAATAATGGTAACATTGAGAAGAAACAAAGCTGAGGAAGTGCTGAAACTTCTACTGAAATCAAGGGAAAACCGGCTGCCCT
Source organism: Nitrososphaerales archaeon (assembly GCA_030041355.1). Taxonomy (GTDB): domain Archaea; phylum Thermoproteota; class Nitrososphaeria; order Nitrososphaerales; family CADDZS01; genus JASHOD01. Next base: position 25,008 of record JASHNZ010000067.1, on the reverse strand, counting down.
CGACTTGCTTTGATGACTTTGGGAATTGCTCGTTTGGCATAAAGGAGCACATTGAGATTCCTGGTGTCCGGTACAGCCCAGAGATTGGTATCTTTGGAATGAATGCTTCAGTGGTCCTTGAAAGACCGGGTTATAGAGTATCAAGAAGGTTGCGTGCACAAGCTAAGATAGGAAAACGTCAGAGAGTGAACAGAGAAGAATCAATTTCATTTTTCAAGCGAAATTTTGGACTCGAGGTCGTTTAGCAATGCCTAAAGAAAGACATGGAAAGGCGAGAACCTTTGGCAAGGGCTCTAGATACTGCAAGCGCTGTGGCCAATACGGCGCCCTAATTCAAAAATACAATTTGATGCTCTGCAGACAGTGCTTCAGAGAAGTCGCGCCTAAAATAGGGTTCAAGAAATACGATTAAGAGGAATTGAGAAATGCCGGCGAACAATGTTGTTGCTAATCTCTTTGCAACGATTTACAATAACGAAGTTAGAAACAAGAAGGAGTGTCTTGCCATACCTGGATCCAAACTAGCTTCGGCCGTTCTTCGTGCGATGCAGAAGAACAGGTACATCGGCGAATTTGAGTTCATAGACGATGGAATAGGAGGAAAATTCCGCGTTCAGCTACTCGGAAGGATCAACAGATGCGGGGTGATCTCTCCCAGATATAGTGTGAGCAAAACTGGCTATACTCGCTGGGAGAGGCAGTTTCTGCCAGCAGTGGGCGTAGGAATTCTAATTGTATCGACTTCTCAGGGAGTTATGTCACACAATGAGGCCCTGGAAAAAGGACTGGGAGGAAGATTGGTGGGTTATGTCTACTAGTCAAACGCTCTCTAAGAAGGGCCAAAGCCAAAGCGTCGCGATTGACCTGCCTAGCGGCGTCAGCGCCACGTTCGACAAGGGTGAACTTGTTGTGAAAGGATCTTTGGGCAAGGTGAGCCAGGATTTCTCAAAAATACCTGTGGGAATCAAGCTTAGCGGTTCGAAGCTCGAAATCAGCACCGCAGGATCCCGCAGGACTGACAACGCGATTTTGAACACCGCAAAATCAATTGTGCGAAATGCCATCGATGGAGTAACAAAGGGCTACGAGTATAAACTAAAGGTTGTATTTGCTCACTTTCCTGTTTCTGTAAAGGTGCAAGACAACAAAGTTCTTGTCGAGAATTTTTATGGTGAAAGATCCCCTCGGGTTGCCAAGATTGTGGGCGACACGAAGGTCCAGGCCCAAGGTGAGGATGTCATTATCACTGGAGTTTCGATAAAGGATGTCGGTCAAACAGCTGCAAACTTGGAACAGGCAACCACTGTCAAGAGAAAAGACCAGAGAGTTTTCCTCGATGGAGTCTACGTTTACGAGCGCACGCGAAAAGGAGAAGTTTGATTTCTAATGAGTGAGCAAACTTCTCAGGTTGTTTCAAAGGAAGAGCTTTCAAGACTTTTGGAACTTCGCAGAAAGAAGAAAGACAAGACGCCTTACTTCCAAAGACAAGAATCGTGGAGATATGTGAGAATTCATGAGCCGTGGCGCAAGCCTAAAGGCGTTGACAGCCATATGCGTCTCTCTGTCAAAGGCTGGCCGGCTTTGGTGAAAATTGGATACAGAGTGCCTAGGGCAGTAAGAGGCCTTCATCCTTCGGGATATAGGGATATCCTGGTTCACAACAGAGTGGAACTAGAGACGTTGTCCCCGCAGACTGATGCTGCTAGGCTCGCGGCAGGAGTTGGCCGGAGAAAGAGAATAGAACTGGCAACAAGAGCAAAGGAACTTGGAATTCGGGTTCTTAATGGTCGTGGTCTTTTGTTCGGTCAACGAATAGATGAGACTTCGGAAACTGGACCTACTACTGAAAGACAGAAGGAAGGGACAAAAGAAGAGGCCATTGTGACTCCTTCAACGGTCGAGACAGAGAAGACTCCCGAAACAAAGACCCCTGCTAAACCAAAGAAGAAAGCAAAAAAACCGAAAGCGAAGAAAAAAGCAAAGAAAAAGAAAACAACTACCCCGAAAAAGAATGCCAAGAAAAAGAAGAAGGAAGATAGTGATTAGAACTCATGGTGGACCTAAGTAGCAAGCGTAGGATGGCCGCTCAAGTCCTCGGTGTCGGGGAGACCCGAGTCCGCCTCGATCCTGAAGCAACAGAGCAGCTGCAGGACGCCATAACAAGAGAGAGTGTCAGAGGGTGGATTTCTGCCGGTTTGATTTGGGTCGAGCCAAAAAAAGGCAACTCGAGAGGAAGAGCTAGGGCACGCCAACTAAAAAAGAAGAAACGAGGCAAAGGCCAAGGTTCTAAAAAAGGAGCTCAGGGCGCCCGCGTGGGCAAGAAGAGAGTTTGGGTCAGCCGAGTACGGATGCTGCGGCGTATGCTCAAAGTAATGAAGGAGAGAGGCGAGATTACCAATGAAAACTTCAAGACACTTTACAAACAAGTAAAAGGGGCGCAGATAAGAACCAGAAGGCGGCTCGACGAAGAACTTGCAAAAACGAGTCGCCGATAATTGGGGCAAATTAGAAAATGGCTAAACAACATTATGTTCAGATTTTCCGGCGGCGTAGAGACGGAAAAACGGATTACCGCAAGCGCCGAGGACTGGTTCAAGGAAAAAAGCCCTTCTTGACTGTGAGAGTCTCGAACAAATACATCTACGGTCAGATAATGCGTCCGGCCCCAGCTGGGGATCTTACTCTTTGTGCATGCTCATCGCGAAACCTATCAAAGCAGTACGGCTGGAAGGGATCTGCCAAGAATGTGCCCGCGGCTTATTTGACGGGCTATCAGTTAGGAAAACTTGCGCAAGAGCAGAAGATTTCTGAAGCGCAGCTATATTCTGGAGTTTCGAGGTTTGTTCACGGTTCTAGAATTGCGGCATTCTTGGGCGGCGCAAGAGAGGCAGGACTAGAATTGCACTTTGACGAGAAGATTTTACCTGAAGAACAGAGAATAAAGGGCGATCATATACGCGCGTACGCAACAAAACTGAGTGAAGATAATTCTTCGAAATATAATGAATTCTTTTCACAGGTTTTATCCCGTGGTTTAAAGCCTCAAGATTATCCCAGCCACTTTGCTGAGATCAAGTCATCAATTGAAAAGTAAACTTGGAGAGAGCAACTGCAGATCACGATTTGCAAAGAAGCGAAAAATAGTATGGCACAGTCAACAACGCAAAGCAGGGCCGGTCCAACTCCGGGCGAACCCGGCGCCCCTAGTCCAGCACCCACAGGTCGACCTGGGTCTAGGTTTTCTGAGAGAAGAAGAGACCGAGATCAGGAACAGCAACCTTGGGTGCCGAAGACTCGGCTGGGTGCGCTTGTCTCGGAGGGCAAGATTACTTCTCTCGAGGAGATCTTTGAGAGTGGGCAGAAGATAAAGGAATCAGAAATTGTAAAGCGACTTGTCCCTGATATGAAAACTAATGTTGTCAGTGTCGGCATTGTTCAAAAGCAGACAGATGCGGGAGAGGTAACAAAATTCGCGGCTGTTGTGGCCGTCGGAAACGAGGCGGGGTGGTTTGGCGTAGGACGGGGCAAGGCAGTGCAAATGCGAAGCGCAATTGACAAGGCAACCAACGATGCCTTTCTTAATTTGATACCGGTGAAACGAGGCTGTGGCAGCTGGGAATGTAGGTGTGGACAATTCCACTCTGTTCCGTTCAGAATTAGTGGAAAAGGCGGAAGCGTCCGCGTTGAGATCATCCCAGGACCTAGAGGACTAGGGCTAGTCGCCGGAGAAACAGTGAGAAATCTTCTGACCTTGGCGGGAATCAAAGATGCCTGGACTAGAACATATGGATCCACCAGCACAATGTCGTCAATAGCGAACGCGGTTTACGACGCACTAAAGAAAATCCATGGAATTGGGGTCGTTCGTTAGGGTGACATAAATGGCGATGAATACAGACAATAACAAAAATAGAAAGGTCGCAGCCGAGATTTCGGCGAGCCTCCTAGTAGTCAATTTGCGCGGAATGGTGAATACGAGGCGTCCCGTCAGGAAGACTCTAGAGCAGCTCAAATTGCTCAAGCGATTTAACGCAACAATTGTACCGGACAATGAAATGTATCGTGGGATGTTGTTATCAGCAAAGGAGCACTTGGCTTGGTGCGAGCTTGATTCCAAGACTGCTGAAAGTCTTCTGTCAAAGAGAGCAGAGTCTTCCAATGGGAAAAAGATTACGGAGAATGACCTAAGGGAATCAGGCTTTTCCAACTTTGCGGATTTGGCGGCTGCATTGGCGAGCGGTAAGGTATCCTTGGGGGCTGAGTTGGGCTTTCGCCAATTTTTCAGACTAGGTCCACCCAAAGGAGGTTTCAAGAGGTCCATTCGCCGCCAATTCGGGGAGGGCGGGATCCTGGGCCCAAATAAAGAATTGTCCAACATCGTCGAAAAAATGGTATAGTTTGTTCTATCTTGGGGATATCAAAATGGCTACAAGACTAAGAAAAGTGAGGCGGCAAAGAGGCTCCAGAACTCATGGTTGGGGGCAAATGGCGCAACACCGGCATAGTGGCTCGAGGGGAGGAACCGGCATGGCAGGAATGCACAAGCACAAGTGGAGCTATACCGTGAAATATGCGCCTGACCATTTTGGTCACAACATATTTCGACCCCCAAATCGCACTCTCACGCGCAGATGGATAAACATCGGAGATCTCGCCACGATGGCAGAGGCCTCAAAGTCCGGTGAGACACTTGACCTCGGATCTTTGGGATTTGACAAGCTCTTGGGTCAGGGGTCGCTCTCGAAGGCTCTTTCTCTCAAAATTCCAAGAGCGTCGGAGTCGGCCGTTGAGAAAATCAAAGCAGCCGGAGGCTCTATAGCGCTTGAGAAACCCTCAACCCAGGCAGAGACAAACTCGGAAACCAAAACTTCAAAGAGAGAGAAAAACAAGGAAGCGCCCGCAACAGCAAAGATATAGTATCGAGCGATAACATCAGAAAATATCAAGGCGTGGTTAAGACCGAGCGATGGGCGCGATTAAGGACTTTGTTAAGGGAGCAGCAACGGTTCTTCCCGAAATCAAGAAACCAGTCCGAAAACCTTCGCTCAATGAAAAACTGATTTGGACCGGTATCGCCGCAATTGTCTACCTAGTAATGGCGGTCACTCCCCTGACCGGAGTTGCCATAGGCGCTCAAAGTCAATTTTCGTATTCGAGTGTTATTTTTGCTTCGGCGCAGGGCACTTTGATGACCCTGGGCATTGGTCCCATAGTCACCGCTGGACTGATTCTGCAGCTTCTGGCCGGTTCCGAGATCATAAAAGTTGACTTTCAAAATCCTGATGACCGGTCCATTTTCACTTCTGCAACGAAGCTGCTGACAATAATTGTCATTGTAGTCGAGTCTTCCGCATACTTGATCGGCGGACTGTTCGGTTCTATCACTCCTTCTGCTTCGATTGCGATTTTCTTCGAACTACTGGGGGCCTCGATAATTGTCATGCTTCTCGACGAAATGGTTCAGAAAGGATGGGGAATAGGTAGCGGGGTCAGCCTCTTCATTCTTGCTGGCGTCGCGCAAAAGGTAATGTGGGACATGTTTAGCCCGCTTTCGGTAGCAGTAAACTCAACCACCAGTCAAGTTTATGGAGCAATCCCGTACCTCATAAGCGCATCCTTTGCGGGGAACGCTTACAACGCCATATTTCGGCCTGAAGCGAGTCAGTTTCCAAATATACTAGGTTTGTGTACTACTATTACCGCAATACTGGTCGTCGTATACGTAGAAGGAATGCGAATTGAAATCCCGATTACGTCAACGAAGTATAGAGGCTTCGCCGGAGTCTACCCTATCAAGCTCCTTTACGTTTCAAACATACCAGTGATCTTATTCTCCGCCCTGACTGCGAATCTTTCGTTCTTTTTCGCGTACCTCTGGAAATTTTATGACTACAATGCCGCCACAGGAGCAGCGAATTACAACCACCTGTTCAACTATCTCGCACAGTATAACGTTACGAGCGTAACAGCGACTGGGGCTACTCCCCTTACCTACGTGCCGCTCAAGGGCTGTCTTATTTATTACATGACCTCACCAAACGATATACTCATCCCCCATGCAGATTTAATTAGGGCAGCCACATACGTCCTCTTCGCTGTGGCATTTTCAGTAATGTTCGCGAAAATCTGGGTGGAGATCGGAGGGCTTTCACCAAAGGCTGCGGCGAAGAATCTTATCGGGGCGGATGTCATGGTTCCTGGGTTTAGAAGAACAGGCGCTTCAGTGGAAGCAATTCTTTCAAAATACATCCCGGTCATCACGATTATTGGGGGGATCTTCATAGGACTACTCGCATCTGTGACCAGCCTCTTCGGGGTTTTTGACACAGGCGTAGGTCTATTGCTAATGGTGGATATCATAATCCAATACTACCAGATGTTACTGAAGGAGCAACTAGAGTCCATGATGCCGAGACTGGGCGCTGTGCTCGGCAGAACTTGATTTGTTTCGAGCCAAGACCGAAAGCAAAAGTTGAATACAAGCGCAGTCTGCTTCCCCATCAAGGATGAGCAACTCTAATCGCCAAAGGGCACGCCGCGTCGTTATCGTAGGAATACCCGGCGTTGGGAAAAGTACGGTCGTTTCCAAAGTCGTTGATATGCTCAATGCGATGGGGAAGGATCCTCGTGTCGTGAACTATGGAACAGTAATGCTAGAAGAGGCGCAGTCCTACGGGGTGAAGTCACGAGACGAGATACGGAGACTATCCGTTGAAAAACAGAGGTCTCTCCAAGTCCATGCTGCTTCGAGGATCTCTGAAATTGAAGGGGAATTTGTGATAGTGGATACACATCTTTTCATTTCGACTGCAGAGGGATTTTGGCCGGGAATCCCTCTGGATGTGCTTCAAGCTTTGAAGCCAACCAATCTTATTCTCGTCAGTGCTGCCTCGTACGAGGTGCTCGAAAGAAGGCAGAAAGACCAAACGCGATTCCGCGACTCAGCGACGAAAGAGAGTCTGGAGAAGGAGCTCTTTGCTGCTTCAGCTCTTCTGTATGCCTCAAGTGCGATAGCAGGTTGCCCCGCTCTCATCATAGACAATGCTGAAGGGGATATTGAGGGGGCTGCAATGAGAATAATCGGTGCGATAGCGTCAAGCTAAATATATCCCGAAATGATATGATACAATCGATGCTTCCCCCAGATCTTTTCTTAGCTTTACCCTCCTCGGTAAGGTGGACGGATCTCTTCCTTGTTGTCTTGATGGCGATCGGCGTGAACCTCTTGTATGCTGTAGGGAGACGGAAACTGACGGATGTGGAAAAGATGCGGCGCTATAATTTCGAACTAAAAGCCTTCAGAACTGAAATGACCCAAGCTATGAAAGAGGGAGACAAGCAAAAGCAAGAGAAACTGAAGAAAAAACAGCAGCAAATGAACAAAATGCAGATGGAAATGAGCAAAGAGCAGCTCAAACCTACTCTTCTTTTCATGATCCCGCTGTGGGGAGTATATTTTCTCATGAGCAGTTACATAGGTGGCGGCTTGCTTGCAGTCTTGCCAATATTCATTCCGTACGTGGCGTGCTCCGGTTCCAGCTTGGTGACGCATTGCATAAGCAGCACCGCTTTTGCTTCGTCAATCCCATGGATGCCCTTTTTCTGGTGGTACATGGTCTGTTCATTTACCTTCAGTACTTTGATTAATAGACTGTTTGGCTTGACATTCGATTACTGATCAATACCTTGCTCCCAGCGGCATTTTCACAGGATTCTCTACTAGGCAAATGTTTGAAATCTCTTTGGGGTTAGGGAACAGCATAATAGTTTCTCAAAAAAAACTCAGTTCGAACCTTGGCTAGGAAACCAAAAAAACCGCGTGCCAGAAAGAGAATCGCGGTAGTTATTTCTGGCATGCCTTCTGTCGGCAAAACGACAGCGGCAGAGGTGATCTCCAAACGGTTCGGACTAGATCACATTGCGGGCGGAGACATGCTGAGAGAGATGGCTATAGAGGAAGGGTATCATCCAAAGGGGCCCGATTGGTGGGACAGCGGCGACGGGATGAAGTTTCTCAAGGAACGCGCCAAGAATCCAAAGTTTGACGAGGAAGTAGACAAGAGACTGATTGGTTATGTTCAAAGAGGAAGAGTCGTAATTACGAGCTATACCGTTCCCTGGCTTTGCAACGACGGTTTGAAGCTCTGGTTCAGCGCCTCAGCAAAGGAGCGAGCCAGAAGGCTTGCAGGACGAGATGCAATCAGTTTTGCAGAAGCTTTCAAAATAATCAGACTAAGAGATGCACGAAATAGAGGACTGTATTCTAAAATTTACAATATACAATTTGGAAAAGATCTCTCGGTTTTCAATTACATAATTGACACAGAGCACATGACCGCCAAGGAAGTCGCAAAGACCGCCGCAAGACTCGTCCAAGAATACAAAAAGTCAATTTGAGCTTGAATTTGATCTGGGGTTTTCCTTTTTGGAAGTGTTTCAAGAGCAAAACAGAACCCGGCTGGAATCCCTCTCTAGGTTCACCATGGATGAGGTAAAGAAGAACGAAACCCAGCTAATTATTCTTAGTGAAGAGAACTCTGACGCCAAGTTCGGCCACGTTCCCGAATCTCGGCCCCTCAAGGAGTACCTGAAATACGGTTTTGTGGCTCTGGACAAACCACAAGGTCCCACCAGTCATGAGGTAGTTGCCTGGGTCAGAAAAATTTTTGGAGTAGAAAGAGCCGGACATAGCGGCACTCTGGATCCGATGGTTTCTGGTGTCTTGCCTGTAGGCTTGGAGTCCGCAACGAAAGCTCTTTCCGCGTTCCTCCTTGGTCCGAAAGAATATGTTGCGGTCGCCCGAATCCATGATAGCGTACCTCGCCCGATGATCGATGAGGTTCTCTCGGCTTTCACCGGCCCTGTTTATCAAAGGCCCCCTCAGAGATCCTCCGTAAAACGGGTAACTCGAACAAGAGAGATCTATGAAACCGCACTACTGGAACAACAGGGAAATCTGCTTTTGCTCAAGATTCTCTGCGAGGCAGGCACGTACATTCGTAAGCTCATTTACGACTACGGGGAAATCCTGAAGGTGGGAGCCACGATGGCAGAGCTGAGAAGAACCAGAGTGTGCCAGCTGGAGGAGACAGACCTTGTGAGACTACATGATTTGTACGAAGCGAAAGCTGTGTTTGACGAATCCCAAGACGAAAAGAAAATTCGTAGCTTTGTAAAACCCATCGAGCGCGAAGTGGCCTTTCTGAGACAAATCAAAATAAGGGATTCAGCAGTCGAGTCAATTTGTCGGGGGGCGCAGCTAGCTATACCCGGCATACTTGCTTTTACAGCTGGGCTAAAGAAAGGAGAACTCATCCGCGTGGTCTCTGGAAAAGGAGAGCTGGTTGCAATTTCAGAAAGCCAAATGGATGGTGACGAAATTCAAACCTCTGAACACGGTCTTGCTGCATTGACCCGCCGGGTGATAATGGAGCCCGGAACGTATCCAAAGATGTGGAAAAAAGCTGGCGGTCCTGAAACTGAGGAACTAGAGCTAGCTGCCCTGAAGAAATCCCTTCTCGACAAACTCGAAGAAGAAAGTGCGACCGAGGAAGGCAGGTAGCTCGGAACTACGCACCCTATCCGTTGAATTACATTAGGTTAAACATAGAAATACGATAGCTTTGAGCTTCTGAAATCCTAGTGCCGGGGTCGCCTAGCCTGGTAGGGCGCAGAAAATAAGCTCTTGACTACTAGCGAATGAGAACTTTTGCGCACGCCTGGAACTCTGGGTCACAAGCGGACTGATCAAAGGTCCGGAAAGCCTGTGACCGTATTGGTCTCGTGGGTTCAAATCCCACCCCCGGCGCTTTTTCGAAAGTACGAAATGGAAGACAATAAAACGGGTGCAACCGTTGAGCCAGTGTAGAAAGCAATTGACTGTGCTCGGAAAAAATCTGCTCGTCAGATTGGTTGAAGAGCAAAAATGTATTCACCCTTTTGACTATGAGCTCTTTGACGGCGATGGCTACGTTCTGACAGTCCAGCAAGAGACTGTACTCAATTACCTTGAACATCGAAACGTAATCTCCCACGAGGTAGTTTTTACTCCGCCGGATCTTGTGGGACATTTGACCGCCAAGAGCAAATATGGAAGGTTGGGATTGTCCTTTCTGAATTCAGTGAAGGTCCACAGTGGTTTCGTCGGACGCCTTGCCTTGGAGTTAGTTAATCTGAATAATGAACGCGCGCCAATTACGATCAAAAGAGGGGATCCGCTGATCCACATCGAATTTCAGAGAAGGGAAGGCGAGCCGAGCGTGTATTCGGGACAGTACATGTTCCAATATCTGAACGAGCAAGAAGCGCAGCTTTATTCAAACCTACTCCCCAAGATCTACCCCACGCTCTTTACCAAAGAGGACTTGGAAAACAAATCGAAACGCAGAGTGCAGCTCTGAGTTCTCACGCAGATTGGGCGGCCATCAAAATAGATTTCAAAAATTCCTTTGTAACGACTTCAAACACAAGCAATCGCTTATCCTGCGCCTGTGTGCGAATAGACGTAGGGCCTTTCAAATAAGCTACAAGAATTATAATTTCAAGGATCGAACAATACAATTCTCAATAGCCTTTCAAGCTGTTAACTGAGTAACTGCCTTTATCGCCTTCATTAATCGAGTTTCCTAGCGCAACTATTCCAAAGCAACTTACAAAATTCTAGCTTGGAAGCTGATTATAGGCGCAGCTTCAAACAATAATGTTCACGGACATGGCCGGTTATTCCGCTCTTGGGCAAAAATTGAGTCGCTCTCTTGCCCAAGTAGAAGAACAAAGGAAGCTTGTTAGATAGGTCGATAGCTCGCTTATATGAAACGACCGAACTCATAATATTAGGATGACAGAACAGAACCTATCTAGTACAGAAGTCCCACCGCAGATTGAACAGCCAAATGCATATCCGTTCAACTGGTATGATGACGACCCAAAGCTGGCAATGCTCTACGGAAGGGCAAAACAAGAAAACTGGGATCCCGCCTCAATCGACTGGGATTCGATTAAAACAAATGATTACGAGGCTATCCAGAGATCCGCAATATCATACTGGTGGGCAGTGCTTGCGAACTTTGAAAACAATGCAGCCGCAGCTTTCTCAAAGGCTCTTGTCTACATAACAGAAAATCACTACGACAATGCAACTCAAAAGATGACGGGAACAATAGTGATGGATGAATGCAGGCACGATGAATGCTGCATGAGAGCCTGCAACCTCCTCTGTCCGAACTTTCTCAAAGGGTGGAAGCCCTCAAATGATCTTGAAACAAAAGCGCTTAGGAATGTTGGCTGGGTTTACTACAACGGTGGGAGATATTGGAAGGGTTATGTTAGGTCATACGAGAAGTACAGATTTCCTCTGATCTTCACCTCGTTCATGATGGGCGAAGCGTGCGCGTCAAAGCTCTTCCACGAGATGAAAGAGAAAACAGATCATCCTGCCTTCAAGGAGGCTTTCACGCATATGACTCAAGATGAATCAAGACATCTTGCGTATACTTGGTTCGTACTGGAGAATGCCATCCCGACATTGACCGAGGAAGAAAGAAGTCTGATTCCAAAGAGACTCAGGGACGGTTTTGTCTACCTCTCGATGGTACTTTACGAGCCACCAGCTGAATTCTGGAAACTCCCGAGCGATTTTCTTTCCATTCACAGAAAAATGGAGGAGATAGCGATGGATGCAGGACTTGGCGTTCTGACTTTGGAGGAAAAGCGGAATGCGTGGAAATCCACGATTCTTGACGTGAAAAGGAAGCTGTCCAAGTACGACCTTCCATTTCCAAATCTGCCTGAGATAGATGTCTCTGGAGACTGATGCTTCGAAAGTCCCCGAGGCTTACATTATCTCTTGCTCCTTAATTGCCAAGACAAACAGAGGAAGAGAGAAGCGGACAGAATAATTTTGTCTGGGCTTCAGAAATTAATCTATAGTGAGTCTTAGGCTCCGAACCATTCTTTGTTTGCTTTTGATTGTGAGAATATCTTAGACCCTGAACGATTCATCTGCGAGACTTTCAAGAATACAACACCCTAGCTCTCGCAAAAATGGATGTGGCTAGTGCGAGTTGCTTTCTTGCAGACGTGGTAACTTACTTTTCAACCAAGGACTGCGCAGGGGCAAATCTCAAAGGCTGCAAGAGCCAGCAAATCCTTAAAGAAGGCGTCTACAACAGTTTTAAAACTGCCTAAATCTTTAGGGCGGCTTTGAGCCCTTTGTAGCGGTTACGAATCGTGACCTCAGTAACTCCTGCAGCTTCCGCGACGTCCTTCTGAGTCTTGTTTTCGTTCTCCATCACGCAAGCTACGTAAAGCGCGGCTGCTGCAAGCCCCATCGGGTCCTTTCCCGCGGAAGTTCTGGTCTCTTCAGCCCGCTTCAAAATCTCGAGAGCTCTTCTCTTTGTCTTTTCAGTCAGACCAGCTTTGCTCGCGATCCTTGAAACACACTTTGTGGGATCCACGACCGGCATGCGAAGATCCATTTCTCTCAGAAGCAACCGATAGCAACGCGCAATATCTTTCTTTTTCACGTTGCTGACGGCTGAAACGTCCTTGAGGGTTCTGGGCGTCTCGGTATCTCTGCAAGCCGCGTATAGTGATGCAGCAATTAACGCTGAAATCGAGCGTCCTCGTACAAGGCCTCTTTCAAGAGCCTTTCTGTAAACATAAGCTGCTTTCTCAATCACTGCATCGCTGACATTCAGCTTGTCTGCTAGTCGATCCAGCTCGCTGAAAGCCTGTCTCAGATTGCGATCTACTGGTTCATGAACTTGACTCCTGCCGTCCCAGGTTCGCAGTCTCTCAATCGTAGCCTTCATCGAGGCCGGAAGCGATTTTCCAGACGCATCTCTGTCTTCGACGCCGATTACGGTTGCAAGACCCATGTCATGCATTGCGAGGCTAGAGGGAACACCAGTCCTAGAACGATCGTCCTTCTCTTCCTTTGAGAAAGCTCGCCATTCTGGGCCAATTTCTTCAATCTTCTCCTTAACGACGTATCCGCAATTACTGCAAAACAGTTCTCCGCCCGCGGTGTCTACTACCATTGGGCCTTTGCCACAACGAGGACAACGGTCCAGCGAACGCTGTAATTTGAACAGGTTGCCCTGGCTTTTGTTCTCTATGCTCATAAATTCCGCCAGAAACCTTTTATCTAAAAGATGAACCGAGCCGTACCCGAAAACATATAAAGTTTTTGCGCTCCTCGAAGGCTTTTAACCAATTTTGGTCTTTTGAGTCACATGATTTACCGATTCGCGGACAACTTGAACGAGCAACAAGTAAAGGAGCTTACATCACGACTGGAGAACAGAACGATCAAACGATTTGAGTACGACAAGCAGGGCACTGACAACTATTTCGTTTTGGGATTTGATGATGAGACGAAGCTCACGATCTTCTACGAAGCTGGAAAAGGAAGTCTCATCTTGGGTGAAGGTTTTCCCTGAGCTTCTTCTTTAGCCTTGATCTTACGCAAGAGCCTTTGAGACGAGGTCGTCCTGCGTAACAAAGCCGCTTGGTTTTCCTTTGTTAGTGATCAACAAACGGCGAAAGCCTTTGTCGCGCATGAGTTCGATTGCTTTCCGTGTGGGGGAATCCTCGTCAATCGAAATAAGTGGAGAGGACATAACCTTCCTCAAGAGCACATGAGCTGACGGAAGATCCTCGGCCACAATCTTGTAGAGCACGTCTCTCTCGGTTAGAATTCCCACAGGATTATCGTTCTGTGTAACAAACACATTCCCCACTTTATACTCCTTCATCAGCCTAGCTGCCTCCCACACGCTGTGGTTGATGTCAATCGTAACCAGCTCTCGGCTCATGTACTTTGAAATAGGATCATCTAAGGGAGTCTTTGCGTCGGTCCAGTCAATCCAGAACGATACCTCGGCGTTGCAGTTCTTGCATATGTCCGGAGGGGCTTCCTGCTCGTAGACCTCTCCACAACGATAACACTTCCACTTTGCCAATTGCATCCTGTGAGAGTGAGAATCTAAGAGATAACCGTTGCGCCAAGCAAGGTCTTCTGGGCCAAAGCATTCTGAAAAAAGCAAAATTCGCTGTAATTTGGGCGGTTCAGGATGAGATGTTTCCAAACGGGTCTACCTGCGGGCCTTGCTTCAGCTTATCAAATTCGACCTGCATTTCGCCGTTTAGAATCCGTCTCTGGACCTCGGCTAAAAGATCGTCAATCTGCTCTTTGGCCTTGAAATGTGCTGTTGACTGAAGCGTTCTTGTAGTCTGAGGAGAGAGCTCGACGCTGACGTTATGACCGCCGTAGTGACCTCCGAATGCGACTCCTTTGAAATTTACTCGTTTGAAAGCGCCATTTATCCTCAATTTGAAGTAACCTTTCATTCTATAAGAGGCCCCCAAGCCTTCGAGAGATAGTATATGAATCTCTCCAAGCTCTGCTTCAAATTTTGGCACAATACCACGCAGTAGTTCCATTCGAAATACTGGAACAAAATTTATGGCTTCTGCGTATCTTAGAGCAAAGATCACATGTCTGAAAGTTCGCCCCTCCAGGCGAGCTGAACGTTGTTGCGGGATACCTCAAAGCAAGGAGATAACCAGAAACCAAAGATTACGACTGTTCAAGTAAAGGTCTTTGGCAGAGTCCAAGGAGTATTCTATCGATCGAGTCTCAAAAATGAAGCTGAAAGGCTCTCAGTGACGGGATGGACGAGAAATCTCCCCGATGGGTCGGTTGAGGCGTTGTTACAAGGTGACGAACCTAGCGTCCAGAGAATGATTAATTGGTGCCATATTGGTCCAAGAAACGCCCGCGTTGATTCAGTGACGGTATCGAGTTTACCTTCATCCGCAGCTTATCGAAATTTTGTTATCTTGTCTTAACTCAGCTTTCAGCTTAGTCTCGGGATAAACCTAATGAACTCTATTTTTCCAATTTGGATCAATTGTCACGCTCTGTAATCTGAAACTCTGCAGTTGATCCTACTCTATGGCTAAGAAAGTTGCACTAATTCGTGGAGATGGGACAGGTCCAGAACTAGTCGAAGCAATGCTCACTGTTTTGAAAGCTACCGGAACCAATGCTGAATTTATGCAGTGTGACGCTGGGTTAGAATGGTGGGAAAAACATGGCGGTCCTTCGCTAGTTCCCGAAGAGACATACCACATTCTCGATCAAAGTGACGCCTGTTTTAAGGGTCCGACGACCACGCCTTGGACGCCTGGATCTCCTCGAAGCGTGGCCGTGAGCATTCGGCAGAAGTACAACCTCTATGCGAATATTCGTCCAATAAGAACGTTCAAGGGACATGTTTCTCCACTCGGAGAAGTGGATTTCGTTTGCGTCAGAGAAGCAACAGAGGGGATGTACAGCGGTCTCGAGCATAGGCTCTCAAATGATACTGCGATAGGGATCAGAAAGATTACTCGTGGCGCAAGCGAGCGCGTAACGGAATTTGCTTTCAAAGAGGCCGAAAGAAGAGGCTGGAAATATCTCGTTGTAGTGAACAAGGGAAACATACTCAAGGAAACGGATGGTCTCTTCATGGAGGCTGTTCATTCCGTAGCCAAAAGATATCCGGATGTTGAGCTCAAGGAATCCTTCATCGATAATATGGCACAACAGCTTGTGAAAAATCCGCAGAATTTTAACCAGAACGTTATTTTGAGTACCAATCTTTTCATGGATATTTTGTCGGAGGAAGCGGCCGGGCTGATCGGAAGTATAGGTGCGGTTTATTCAGCAAACTTTGGAGACAAATATGCAATGTTTGAACCCGCACATGGTAGCACGCCAAAATACAAGGGCCAGAATAAAGTCGATCCAACCGCCACTATTCTCTCAGGGGCTTGGATGCTCGATTACATAGGAGAGGGCCGTGGATCTAGAGCCGTGTTTGATGCAACCAAGGAAGTCGTAGAAGAAGGCAAGGCTGTTACATATGATCTCGGAGGCTCGGCTAAGACTTCTGAGATGGCAGAAGAAATTGCCCGGCGAGTAAAGACTATCCTGAGACCGTAAGCGGGGCTGGCTCAGCCATGCCGCCCTAACTGGACTCATGATGTACGGCACTCTAAGACGTGCTTCACGCAACTTCAAACAGTTTGAAGAACTGTAAAAATTACTACTCCTGTGCGCGGTGCGCGGAAACCGCTTAATAAAGGAAGGGAGCTCGAAAGCCAGGGCTAGCAACCACGAGAGTATTAGTACTAAGAAGCAAAAAGAAGAAGAGCTGATCCAAGAGTTTTCTCTTGGGCAAGAAAAAAGCCCACCACTTTTCCCGCATTTCCTCTTCTTGGAGACTTGCACAATTAAGCTCTCTATGAGCGTCATTTTTTCCCCAATTACTGACCAAAATTACTCAATTTCGTGTCCTCAGAAAAATAACCAAGGTTCTTGACTGACTCAATAAGTGACCAAAGGTTCCGTCTCAGACTCATGAAAATCCGCAAAACAGCTTGGAAACTTTAAGCAGGAGAACTTACGGCAACCGCGGTGGCTGTGTACGACGGTGCTCACATAATTTGAACTCATGATGTGAAGAAAGCAAAGCAGGCTGTGGAGGTTGCATCGAAAAATAGAGAAGAGGCCGCAAAAGGTTTAAGCCACTTGGGCAAATCGAATCATCCATGAGCGCTAGCCCGCAAAAAAGCGAGGGCAAAGCAATTCGCCCGGCCACCACAGACGAAGAAATTCAAAAAGTTGCAGAAATCAAGGATTACTTGGAAACGAAAATTTCCGATCTCGAATCAGAGCTTGGAAAGCTGAGGGGCATGTTGGTTCTTGTTGATACTACACTCCGCGAGAAAAGTTTCATTCCAGCAATTGCACTCAGAAGTACTGCAGTTGCATCCCCGATTAGAACCGCACCTCAAAAAGGGCCTCAGAACACCGGCGGCGTTAAAACCCCGGAGGCGGTTGTTCCCAGAGGCAACGAGCCCTCCAGAGAAAATCAACAAAACGCGAATCACCGTCAGCTCAGACGCACGAAGGATTCTATGATCCTGGGCGAAGCTTTCATCGACGAGCAAAAGGTAGTAATCATCCCCTCGAAGGAGATCAAATTATCACAGCATACTCCCCCGTTCGAGTCTTTCTTCGTAAACCGAATACTCCGAGGATTCCAGTCCAAAGATGAAGAGGAAGCAAAGAATGGTAAAATGAAACCAAATGAGGTTCTTCAATACAATGTGGTTGAGACCGAAGGAAGTATCTCTAGCGTGACGATTTTCAACTATCGGGACACTGCACGCTTGAACGAGATCCTAAGCACAGTTACGTGGGCATTCACGCGAATGCTTGAAAAGAAATAGGTCTGAGAGACAGAAGGATCGAACCCGCGGAGTAATCTACTAAATCTCGTCTGCTGCGATAATAGTTGATGTTGGGAATAATATCTGACATTCATGGGAATTTTACGGCCCTTGAAGCAGTACTTGAAGGGTTACAAAAACAGAAAGTAACTGAGATCATTTGTCTGGGCGATGTCATAGAAGGCGGACCCCAACCTCTTCAAGTGCTTCGGAAATTGCAAAACTTGGAGTACCCAGTGATTCTCGGAAACGCAGACGAGGAAGTTGTTGATGCAGAAGCACCAAGAGATTATAGAACAGAATTCGAGCGAATTCTTCACGACATAGACAAGTGGACGCTGTCGCAGCTCTCCTCTCGTGATATTGAGTTCATTCGAAAATTCAATCCGACAATTGAGATTCCTCTTTTGGAGGGGAAGACTCTTCTTTGCTTTCACGGCTCTCCCAGATCGAACAGGGAGGGAATCTTTCCCACGAGTTCAGACGAGCAGCTGACAGACATTTTTGCCAATGTGAAAGCGACCATAATGGCTTGCGGGCACACTCACACGCAAATGTTTCGCCGTTATCTTGACCGGACTATTGTCAATCCTGGTAGCGTGGGCATGCCCTTCCAGTTCGCCACCCTTGAAGCTTCTCGCAGAAAAGAAGGTTATAATCCGGCTTTCGCCGAGTACGTTATTCTAGATTATGCGAATGATTCAGAGATGAATTTTCGAATGTGTCGGGCTGCAGTTGATTTAGACAAACTGGTCCTATCGATAAGGAACAGTGGAATGCCACATTCTGAGTTCGCAGCAAAAGATTGGAGAAAAGTTTGACATACAAATAATCTCTCACGTGGAAAATCGGTAAGAGCACTTTTCTTCGCACCGCAAAGACTTATAGGCTCGCTGACTCGTGGATACTTCGGCAAGGGAGATATTTCTCAACCTTGCCAATCGATTTTTACTCGAAGCTCGTTAACGCTAACGGAGTCTATACTTTTCGGGATTTTGTTCTCGTCCCGGGAAGAAGCGACATAGAACCTTCCAAAGTAGATCTCTCGATCAATCTCACAAAAAATATTCACCTAAATCTTCCGCTAGTATCCTCTCCGATGGATACTGTGACAGAGGCTGACATGGCTATCGCCCTAGCCCGGCAAGGGGGCATAGGGATAATTCACAGGAACATGTCCATCGAAGAACAAGTGGAAAACGCAAAACGAGTGAAGCGCGCAGAGTCTTTCATTATCAGAGATGTCGTGACAATAAGGCCGGATCAAAAAATATCAGAAGCGCTCGAACTGATGCATAGCAAGAGCATTTCGGGATTGCCCGTGGTAGGCGACGGAGATAGAATGGTCGGGATACTTACCAAGCGCGATGTAAATTTCGCAGACCCAGGCGAAGCTGTGAGTGAGGTTATGACTAGGGAGGTTATTTTCGCTGAACAGGACGTGACAATTGAGGACGCGAAGAAAATCATGAACAAGAGAAAAGTGGAGAAACTACCTGTCGTCGATCGGGAGAAGAAACTTCTCGGTCTCATTACAATCAAAGACGTTTACTCGAGAGAACGTTTTCCTCTTGCAACCAGAGATAGCCAAGAGAGGCTGCTTGTCGGGGCCGCGGTCTCGCCCTACGACCTTGAGCGGGCCAAGGCCTTGGAGAAGCACGTGGACATACTTGTATCAGACGTCGCTCATTTTCACAATACGAACATCCTTGAAGCGGCCAAGAAACTTACGAGAGAAATATCTCTGGAATTTATCGCCGGAAATCTCGGAACACTAGAAGGCACTCGCGACACATTGCAAGCTTTGGATGGGCGAGTAGCTGGAATCAGAGCAGGCGTGGGTTCTGGGTCAATTTGCGTCACATCGGAAGTAACAAAGGCTGGAGCTCCGACGTTGTTTGCCGTGGCTCAAATCGCCGCGGCTTTGCAAGAAGCAGGCCTCCAGATACCCATAATCGCTGATGGCGGAATTAGGGCGGCTGGAGACGGAGCCCTAGCCTTGGCAGCCGGCGCTTCAGCAGTCATGATGGGTAATGTTTTTGCAGGATGCACCGAGTCACCTGGCGGACTAATTAAGATCGGGGGCAAGTACTACAAACCTTACAGAGGAATGGGAAGCATGGCCTCGAGACAAAAGCGATTCGCAATGGACCGGTATAATCAACCCGCTAAGGGCATTGCTGAGGGTGTCGAAGGAGTAGTTCCTTATCGCGGAGACGTTGCAACCGTCGTGGAAGAGTTCGCGGCCGGTCTTAGGGCATCTTTTGGATACGCTGGCGCAGACTCGGTAAAAGATCTCTGGGTAAAGGCTAGATTCGGGGCTGTTACTGCAGCAGGAATTGATGAGATGCGTCCCCACAGCATAATATTGCCGGGAGAAGAGAAGATCTAAAAATTGCGGGAGACGGGTTCGCTAGAAAAAATCCTTGTCTTGGACTTCGGAGCTCAATATGCGCATCTGATCTGTCGACGAGTTAGAGAATTGGGAGTTTTTGCCGAGCTCGCCCCTTATGATATTTCGCCCGATCAAGTACGAAGGAAAAAAGCGCGGGGCCTAATTTTTTCTGGAGGACCCAAGAGCGTGTATGACAGAAACGCTCCTCTCCCAAAGCAAGAGATCTACGACCTCGGTCTCCCAATTCTCGGAATCTGTTACGGCCTTCAGGCACTAGTCTTTCAAAAAGGAGGAGAAGTGGTGGGGGCAGGGAACAGGGAATACGGAAGGGCTTCACTCAAGATCGTTGATGAGCAAAATGTCCTGTTTCAAGGGATCAAGAGTCCCACGCTTTGCTGGATGAGTCATGGTGACGCTGCAGAGTCTCTTCCTCCAGGTTTTTCGAGCATCGCCACCAGTGACAATTCGCCCTTCGCGGCAATCACCTCGGGCAATATATACGCAGTACAGTTTCACCCTGAGGTCACCCATACCAAAGAAGGGAGTCGAATATTAGCAAATTTCGTCTTTGGAATTTGTGGTTGTGAAAGAAACTGGTCTACCGAAGCAATGGTTGATGATGCGCTAGAAGAGCTACAGTCAAAAATAGGCCCGTCTGACAGAGTCCTTTGCGCCCTAAGTGGTGGAGTTGATTCATCAACCACCACTGCACTAATCGAGAAGGTGGTCGGGAAAAGACTATATTGCGTCTTTGTGGACAACGGTCTGTTGCGAGAGGGAGAGCGGGAAAGAGTTGAACGTGTCTTCAGGCCCCGCTTGGGAAGGAATCTCGTTATCGTAAATGATTCGTATAAGTTTCTCTCAAAATTGAAAGGAATTACGGATCCCGAAGAGAAGAGGAAAATAGTTGGGCGTGAATTCATTTTATCCTTTGAACGAGTCAGCAGAAAGCTTGGAAAAATAAAGTGGTTAGCCCAAGGAACTCTCTATACCGATATCGTCGAGAGTGCGAGTTCGGGCGTTTCAAGGAATACACAATCAGTGATAAAATCCCACCATAATGTTGGCGGACTGCCGAAGAAGCTTGGATTCAGTCTGATCGAGCCTCTGAAAGACTTGTATAAAGACGAGGTTCGCAAAGTGGCAAAGACTCTAGGACTACCTTCCGATTTAATTTACGCACATCCCTTTCCCGGTCCCGGACTTGCCGTTAGAATCATGGGGGAAGTTACAAACGAAAAGCTCCGTATAGTTCGTATAGCCAGCGCTATTGTGGAAGAAGAGCTTCGACTAGCAGGACTGTACGAAAAATTATGGCAGGCCTACGCTTGCGTTGGAGACGATGAAGCCACTGGAGTAAAAGGCGATTCGAGAGCGGTAGGCCACGTTGTGATCGTCCGCGTAGTTGAATCAGTAGACGCGATGACTGCCGATTGGACGAGACTTCCGTACGAGATTATGGAAAGAATTAGCAATAGGATAACAAATGAGGTCTCTGGCGTAACCTGGGTCACTTATGCTATTTCTAGCAAACCTCCGGCAACTATTGAACCTCAATAAAATTCATCGTTCTTTTGGATAAAGTCGAGAATATCGTTCAGGCTTGGAGTCTCTGCATCTTCTCTAGAAACATATAACCCGGCGGCTGCGTTCGCGAACCTGAGCCTTTCTTCTGATTCCCAGCTGAGAAGATGGCCAACAATATCAGCCGCGTCCCAAACATCTCCTGCACCCGTGACTATCTTTTGTTCGACCTTGTGGCAAGGAACCATAAGACAGTCCTTTGATCTGCAAGTCAGGCTCATGCTTTTTGTGTGGAGATCGACTGTCGCCTGGCTAGTATCGGAAATCAACCTCACTGCTACTCGGAGATCGTCCTCTGAATAATCTTGAGGTAAGACAAAATTTGAGAGAACCTTGCATAAAATTCGCAGTTCGTTATCGTTTATACTCACGTAGTCCAAGAGGCCCCGATCGAAGATTTCTTTCTTCAATTTTGGAATGTTGTGGGCGAGTTGTGCGATATCCGCCGGATCGAAAAAGGTCAGCGCCCCTTGTTCCTTTGCGCTAGTATAGACCTTGGAGCAGAGCTCGGTGCCTTTTTTGTTTGCAGCCCAATTGAGAACTGACACAATCTTGGCTAACGAGATTGACCTTAGAGTGTTGTACGGAATGGCAGACCCATCAAATTCCGCAAGGGAACCGGTATCGCTCACCATCACATTGGTATGCCTGCCATGTTCGAAAAACTCCAGCGCTATTGTTAGACCGTTCTTTCCGGGGATTATTTCGAGTTGCACATTCGGAAAGGGCTCGAATGTGGCCCGAAGAGTGTCGGCCGCGAGAGATTCAGCAATTGCAAGAAGTTTCACCTGCGCGCCGAATTTTCCTAAAGCATATGCCACGTTGACTGCGTTCCCGCCTTTCACTTCACGTTGTGTAATCCCTCTCAAGCTGCCTCCTCCTCCTTCGGTACTCTTGGTCTTTATTGCAACCATGAATTCGTCAATAGCTTGAATCTTCACAAATCTGTCTATGAAATAATCGGGGAGTACGCTAATTGAACCGGATCGTGAGAGGTCAGAAATGGAAGAACGCATAACTGTTGCTAAATCAGTCGTTGATGTAAAGGCTCGATTTCCCCTCCCAATAAGTGAAATATCTCTTTTCGGATAACTTAGGGTCCGAATACATCAGATCCAAGAAGAATATTCGTCAATTGAGACCGGCAAGTGTCATGCTCACTTCCCAAAGTTTTTTCCATTCGGTCTGGTCATAGGATTCGCTAGAAGATTGGCGCTCTTTCTTTTTTGAGAAAAATTTGCCCGTTACACCTTCAACGTCCGGCGAAGAAGCCAAATAGATCGGAGTCTCGGCCCCCCTTTCTGGACTGAGCATAAAAGGTCGCGCAATCCTAATTCCGATTCCCAAGGCCCCCGCCTCGTCTCCCCAGCGGGTCCTTACTGCGCCGGGATGAACACAATTGACTGTAACTCTGGATCCCTTCAATCTTTCAGCCAATTCGTACGTAAACAGCACTTGTGCTAACTTTGATTGGCAATAAGCCCGCATTGCGCCGTAGTTTCCCACCTCCTGCAGATCTTCCAAAGACATGTGGCCCCTAAAATGGGCGTCAGAGGTTACGTTAACTACGCGCGATGGAGCTGAATTGCTTAGTAGATCCAATAGCAAGTTTGTCAAAAGAAAATGCGACAAATAGTTTACAACGAAGGTTGTCTCCAAACCATCAACTGTCGCGGTGCGTTTTCCTATGATCAGCCCAGCATTGTTGACTAGTACATTTAGTTCAGTGTGTGCTCCTCTGTAATTTTTCGCAAGTGCCCGCACCGATTCGAGAGACGAGAGGTCAGCCAGCATCAACTCAACCGACTTGTTTCCGGTTGCATTTTCTATCTCATTTCTTGCAATTTCGCCTTTTACCTGATTGCGACACACCAGAGTAACCCTGCCACCCATGCGTGACAGCTCTTTGGCGACGACTTTTCCAATTCCCGAATTAGCTCCCGTGACCATGCAATTCTTTCCATTCATCAAAGTACCCGACAATGCGGACTAGCTCCCATACTCATCTCTATTTCAATCCCTTGAAAAAGTGTATTCAAGGCCAGGGAATTCCGATGTAAGACGGTGCACTCTTTTCCTAATCCTCTCCTTTGACGACTTGCCATTTATTGCGTCTGAAAGCATATCCGCTATTTGTAGCATTTCGTTTTCTTTCATTCCGCGCCGTGTTATCTCCGCAGTTCCCAACCGAATGCCGATATCAGTTATGATGTCGAGGTCCTGGAGCAGGTTCGCAATCTCAACAGATTTCTTTTCGTCATAATCAAGGATCACCTGATGAGATTCTGTGTAGCCGTAATCTTTGCATTTCACTTCTACGTCATCATCAAGAGCTGATGCGAGAGCTTTGGAATTTCGAATCACTTGAGTTGCATATTGTCGTCCAAACTTCAGAAGCTCCAGCATTGCAAAAGTTAGGGCTGCAACTCTGTTCCAGTGAATGTTATCAACGATTCCGGGATAAACTTTTGCGTCTATTTTTGAAAATATTTCTTGGTCATTGGAAAGAAGCATCCCTCCTTGAGGGCCAAACAAGGATTTGTGGGTGGAGCCCATGAGAATGCTGCATCCTTCCCGCAAAGGATCCTGAAACTTACCTCCAGCAATCAGCCCCATAACATGCGAACCATCGTATACTCTAAAACCTCGATAATCAACCGGCAAGCTTTCACTGATCTTGTATGGAAATGGAATAAAGCTAGATCCAAATACAGTCATCTCTGGATTCTCCGCATCCAAGAGGGATTTTGTTGCCTTGGGGATGATATTCATCTTCGTCTGATCATAAGGGAAGTACAGATTTTGAAGAGACAGAAGAGGCCCTAGCCCCAACTTTGAAGAGCCAGGATAACCTCCGTGCTCGGGCGGACAGGTTACTACCTTGTTTCCAGGCCGCAAAAGTGACATGAAAACGATCATAGAGCAAGTATGTCCAGAAAGTGGTCGAACATCTGCAAACTTACATCGGTACAGCTTTTTTGCGACTTCGATTGCGAGAGCTTCAACCTCATCAGCGTACCTTGTTCCTCTATAGAAATGGTCACGCGCCGAGTACCTATTGGAGAGATCTGTCGAAAGAAAGCTTCGTGTTTCCTCACTGGCAAAATTCTCTGAAGGAATGAGATTCAGAGTAGTCTTGGTTCTCCACTTTTCATGAGCCTTAACTGAATGACGGAGCTCTCTTACATAGGAGACAATCTCAGAATCTTTCAATGCTCTGACGGGGCTCACTGAACTATTGAAAACTATGCGTTGTCATGCACAAAAAGCTCTAACATGCGACCGGGAGAATAGCCATTGGGGTCAATCTCGACCGACATGTAACCTAGTGACCTTAGTTTTCTTTCAATTCCTAGAGACAACTCTTTGGCTTTTTCAATCGATTCTGGATCGAGCTCAATGATTGCCCTACTTCCGATTGTCCTAACTCTTATGATTCTAGCGCTGACGAGTTCGCGGATAAATGATTCTCCTGCTTCAATCTGGCGCAGGGTGTTCTCGTCTATTTCTTGTCCATACGCGATCCTGCTGGAGAGGCACGCCTCGGGGGGTTTCTCGGCGTTCGAAAGTTTCAACATTCTCGCGATAGCACGAATGTCCTCCTTCGTGAAGTCTAACTCAACAAAAGGAGCCCTGAATCCAGCTTCCCGAAAAGCCTTCACGCCAGGCCTCGGCGATTTCATATCCTCTGCATGCGTGCCATCAACGCAAATTGAAATCCTCCTTTGTCGAACAATAGGCATTAT
>JASHNZ010000066.1 GCA_030041355.1 Nitrososphaerales archaeon | reverse complement strand
TTCCTTTGTTCTCTGCTTTTGAGATCTTGATTTTGCCGATCTCGCCTGTTCTTGCGACGTGGGTTCCCCCGTCCAATTGTGCGTCAAAACCCACAATATCTACGATTCTGAGTTTGTCGACTCCCTTCGGAAGCAGGTCGGCACTCAATCTGTAAAGCTCAGATCTCTTCAATGCTTCTTCTCTGTCGAGCCACACGGTCTTGACTTCTCTGTTCTCCTGCACTATTCGATTCATCTCTTCTTCGATCAGTAATTGTCGTTCTCTGCCCAGGTCGCTGAGGGAAAGATCGAGTCTTGCGCGATCAGGATAGATCTGACCGCCAGTAATCCTTGCATTGAATTTCAGAAATACAATGCCGGAAAGTATGTGAAGAGCAGTATGATGCCTCATGTGTTTGTATCGTAATTCCCAGTCAATTGCGCCATGCACTTTCTTTCCGACAATTGTGGAGCTTTGAGTATCCGAAAGCACCCATGAGATTTGATGCAGAACCTTGCCCTCGTTTTTTGAAGCTTCAATAACCTCGAGGATTATTCCGTCATTTTCTAAAAGGAGTCTTCCTCGATCCGAGGGCTGGCCCCCGCCTCTCGGGTATATCGCGGTTCGGTCAAGGACTAGGGTCTTTGGATCAGGAACTTCGACTATAGTCGCGTCAAATTCTTTAAGATAATGATCTGATAAATAGAGTAACTCTGTCAAAAGGCGCCCTTTTCTTTCATTTAGGATCCCGACTTTTTCACTTTATCCGTGTTAAATCAGATTTCCAGCAATGCAAATATAGCGAGGCACGGACAGATTTGCGAAAATCCAAGGCAAGATGAATTAATTTGAGTCTAGGTTTAGGCGTTGAACCCAACAAATACAAAATGATCTCTTACAATCAGCTTACTCCGGACGAAGTCTTGAAAACAAATTACCCTCTACAGAAGCTCATCTTCTGGGATATCACATCGAGCCTTCCGGGCAAGTCCACGACTGACGCGCCTCACATCACGGTATACTGGTATGGGCCCAACGTTTCTTCGGACAAAGGCTCTGTCATTAGGATGAAGAGCACAAAGATTGATCCAAAGTATACTGAGCCAATCGCTCATGTTATTACAACGAAAGTAGGCGGAGAGGTTTCCCAGAAAGAAGGAGCGACAGAGTTTAGAAATTTCACAATGAAAATATCTTACAAATCAATTGCGGATCTCGCAAACTCGATCGCAACTGCCGGCAAGCTTACTACTGAAACAACCCTTGAATTCGCGATGGTGACAAAAGAGGAAAAAGCTTCGTCCACATTACCGAAGACAAAGATTCTCGGCGAAAAGCCTCTTCAGGAGTAACCGTTTATTTGGGAAAGCTTTGAAACTAACCGAAAGGAATTCCACCGAGTATACCCAATGGTTATCCTTTCGAGAGCCCTCATGGCTTTATATTGCAATTTCCGTCACCTCGCGCAGCGGAGGCAAAAACCGCACGGTACAACAAACTGTTTGTTGATGCGCAGATCCTGTATATTCGCAATTGAGCCCTTACAAGAATTGCATTGTTCAGCTAATGATAGCTAAGCAAGCGTACCATCATCAGTGAAAAAATGGATATCTTCCCTAAGAAATGATTAGATGAGAAGAATCACTCACAATTTGTGAGTTCTCCAAATGAGTTAGCGACGTGAGCGAGCAATATATTCTGTGCAAGGATTTGATTGATTTGATAGAGACATGCAATCTCAAATTCAACAAGAAACAGAATTTACGAAGAGAAAGGAAGGAAACGGGAGGCAGGAGGTTCAACCTAAGAGGGGATTTCTCTCGACTTTCAAAAGAAAAATTCTAGGAAAAGAATACACGGTTGTGGTAGAGCCCATGCATACTCCAAACATTCACAGCAGCTCTAATTTCAGTGGAACATATAGTGATCCAGCAACCGCTGCCGTTTTGAGCCCGGGAGCCGCAGCTGTTCAAGTCGACCTGATCAACAGATTTCGGATCCGGTAAAAATGATAAATCAAACTGGCAAAACTATCATTCTAACGAAAGCAAAGAGCTAGTAATCCACAAATGAAAATTCGAAGAGGGGACACAGTTAATCTCAGTAACGTCGACGAGGATCTCGAAATAGAAGATGGGGTTCGGATAACGTGTTCGGGTGATGCGTCGACTCTCGTTGTTAGGGGAGACGTCCTCTGCGATGGGGGAGTTGATTTTGTAGGGGACGTAAAGTGTGATGATTTCGAAGGAATGGACGGTTCTATCACAATCTCGGGGTCACTTCAATGCGACGATCTTGAGATCAAACGCGACGCGGAAATCGAGGTTTCCAAAGATGTTCACGCCCAGGATGCGGAAGTCGACAAGATATTCAGAGTTGGCGGGAAGATTGAAGCCCACGAAATCGAAGTAGGCGGGAAATTCGAGACAACAGATGTCAAGGCAGTTTCGGTTAGTGTGGGTGGAGTTTTCGAAGCGCGGGGTGAAGTAGACGTTGAAGAAATTGAAGTTGGCGGGAAGCTGGAGATCGGAGGGAAGATAAAATCTCGAAACTTGAGTGTGGGAGGAAAGGCACGTCTGGGTGCCGGTGGGAGCGTGGCTGACGAAATCGAGGTGGGGGGCTTTCTTGATGTCGACGGCCCGCTTGAATACGGGACTATCGATGTGGGGGGCACCGCCAAATTAAACGGAATGGCAACAGGGCGCGACATTGATGTCGGAGGGACTTTCGAGGTCTGGGGCAATCTGAATTTCAAGGATATGGACGTCGGTGGCTATGCGCATATCAAAGGGGATGCAATCGGAAAAAGTATTGATCTTGGAGGCAGACTCTCTGTCGGTAACGCCCTGAGGCTGAGTGGTTCTCTTGAAATTGGAGGTCAACTGGACATCGGAGGGGAAGCAGAGGCTGAAGACGTCGAGATAGGTGGGGAATTCAACGCTTCCAGTCTAAAAGTGCGAAACATTGAGCTGTCAGGGGCAGCGAAGACAGACAATGGAATCTTTGCGACAGAGGATATTCATGTTGGCCACAGAAGCACGGTGCGGGGTTGGATCAGAGCGTCGCGAGAAATTGAGATTGAATCGAGAAGTGAAGTCGACTCAGCATCTGCGAGAAAAATTGTAATGGACGATCGTTCAAGAGCCAAGAATGTTTACGGTGAGGATGTTGAATTAGGAGATCGCGTCGAGATCACCGGGGAGCTGCTGTATACAAGATCAATAAGAACCGGCGACGAAGTTCGCTTTGCAAAGCAGCCCGAGAAGGTTTCTTCGATACCTGCCGAAAAAAGCTGGGTGGTGTTCTCGGAGACACGGACCAGTTAGCCTAAACGCCCGCTCAGTTGAGGATTCCGGCAAGGACAAACCAGGTGCATTGCAATGAAATCTGGAGACAGAAATGCACCTGAAACCGACTTGGAACCCGTAAGAAGGACTACTGTTGACATTTACGCAGACATTCTGGAGGTTGTCAAACGCCACGGCGGAAAGGGGAGGATTACACGTCTCTCTTACGGCTGCGGCATGCCCGTTGATCGGCTGAAAAAATTTCTCGAAAAGCTCGAAAACTACGGCCTCGTTCGTGGGAATGCCATCGAAACGGAAGACGGAGTCGCCGCCAGAGCTTTCATTCTAACCCCCAGAGGACAAGATTTTCTGGATACTTACTGGAAAATGAAAGGCTTCCTGGATGTCTTTGGCCAAGCCTAACGAGCATTAAGGATAAAATCAACATGCGATGTATTTTCTCCAGATAGCTGTTGGAACTAATCCCCGCGAGCGACTATTGGGATCTCATAGCAAAAAGCAGAGAGTCACCCATACTTGCTCTAATTTACAGAATTCCTCCGAGGTTGTGGCGTGAGATCTCTCGCGTTCAAGACGGATTACGGTCTTTGGATGCGAGGCAATTATACGGCAAACCCTCGACATTTCATATCACGGTCAAAGCTATGCGTGTTCTCGATGAAAAAGTTGACGAAGAAAGTCTAGATTCATTGATCACAAGAACGCAGCAGGTGATTTCGGAGTTTCCTGCCTTCGAAATAAGTCTAAGAGGGCTAGGGATATTCCCCACCGCGATCTACGTAAAGGTTGAAGATAAGCTAGATCAATTGCGAATGATGAACAAGCGAATAATGGCAGAGTTTGGGGATTCAATCGAACATGGCAAGTTTGACGGGGATTCTTTTGTCCCACATGTTACTATTGCAACTTTCAACACTAAAGAAGCGGCCGAACTTGTTTCAAAAGTGACGTCAAAGGAGATGCGAGAGATTGATTTTGGGATGACAGGCGTTTTCGAGCTCGAAGCTGTGGAAGCTAGGATGTACTTACTGCTTGGTCCCGAGGATACTCAAGATTCAGGATTCCAATCCCTGAGAAGTATCCATCTCTCCGGAGGAAGACCACTTTACAGCCACTGAGGAATTAGCTTGAATCAAAATCAAGTTACATTAGACACTACTGCAAAAATGCCACATATTCTGCCAAGAACGTTTTACGCGAGACCTTCAATTGTGGTAGCAAGAGATCTGATTGGAAAAACGCTCGTAAGAAACTTGGCGGGCGGTGTTTGCCTACGAGGCATCGTAGTTGAGACAGAAGCATACGGTGGAACAAAGGACCCGGCGAGCCATGCGTTCCGGGGAATGACTCCAAGAAACGAAATCATGTTCGGAGATGCAGGATTTAGCTACGTGTACTTTACTTACGGTTTCCATAATTGTCTGAATGTTGTCACGGGAAGGAAGGGGCGGGCACAAGCTGTTCTCATTAGAGCGATGGAGCCGATCGAAGGACTGGAGAAGATGAAGGAGCTACGTGGAGGTAGTACTGGAGACCCCGTAAACTTGACAAATGGCCCCGGCAAGATTTGTCAGGCTCTAGCTATAGATAGATCGTTAAACAAAGTAGACATCACTAAGAACAATTCTCCGATATACTTCGAATCTTCTAACCTTGAGCAACTAGGAAGGAAAGTGCTGAAAAGCTCAAGAATAGGTATCAGTGCTGGAAAAGACAAACTCTGGAGATTCTATGACAGTTCGAGCCCTTACGTCTCCCATCGGGGTAAGATTAATTTAGGTCCAAGGTTACCGTTTAGGCTCAGCCGGCCATAGCGTGCGGGATCGACCTGGTCTCATTCCGAACACAGAAGTCAAACCGCATGTCGCCGTCATATTAGTGAGGTGCGTGAGCCCTTGTGAGGTGGCGGTGCTGGCGCCTTTCTCTTACTCTGTTGATAGTGCAAGAAGTCAGAAATCAATTTTTGATTTACACAAAGTCTATATGCAAACTGAAGCGCAATTAGCATACTTGGAAGTATCTATATTCTAATGTGGACTTTGAGCTTAGGTTTCTTACAGCTAGGCGGTCTCTTGGGCGGCGGCAGTAGCCCGGTCGACCTTATCGTTTACATCCTGCTCACCGTCGTGAGCTTCGCTGTTGTTTTCATGTACGGACAGCGGATACAAGCATACTCTGCCTTGAGAGATGTCAGAATAAATTTGGAAAAGCTTCAAGGTCTTAAGGACAGGAGCAGAAAAGAGGCCATAGATTACATGACCACTAACATGAAGGCTCCAAAGGATGTGCAACAAAGAGTTGACCAGGTTCTCGAGTACTTCACGATTATGCCCGTCGACATGGACCCCAGCGGAATCGTGGGAAAAATCGAACATGTTACGAATCAACAGGATGATCGAATTCGTGCGGAGCTTAAATCGATCGCGCCTCAGGCAGATCCGGTTCAGCTTAGCGTGGAGCAAAATATTCTAGAAGTAGCGACCAGTCTCAATTTGCTTTTCAAAATCGTAAGACACTTTTACATCCAGGGCCAAAAGACAAAGAGCATTTACATTATCGTGCAGCTGCAAATGATTCTTCCGATGGTTATCCAAGAAGCTGACGCACTCACGAGCGCTATCGAAGCCTTCAAACTCGCACAGCCCATCGGAGATGGCCTAGGGCCCATTGTCGCCGGAAAATTAATGGTCGGTAAGGAAAAAACCACCATCGAGAGAGAAACAGTCTACGCAAAG
The DNA here is from genome assembly GCA_030041355.1 of Nitrososphaerales archaeon. Classification (GTDB taxonomy): domain Archaea; phylum Thermoproteota; class Nitrososphaeria; order Nitrososphaerales; family CADDZS01; genus JASHOD01. The sequence goes on along the minus strand of JASHNZ010000066.1, from coordinate 6,245 downwards.
AATGAATACAAAGGGAGATCGATCATTGCGTTAAAGGCCGAAGGCCCGATGGGAACTGTGGGTCGACCTCACATTGGTGTTGAAAAAATACTCAACGATCAAACAAACAAGATCTCTACAATAATCATGGTAGACGCAGCTCTAAAATTGGAGGGCGAAAGTACCGGTGAAGTTGCTGAGGGTGTGGGAGCCGCGATTGGGGGTATCGGCACCGAGAAATTCAGAATTGAGGCTGCTGCTACGCAGAAAGATATCCCTATGTACGCAATCGTTGTGAAGCAGTCCCTGATCGATGCGATTTCTGTTATGAGGAAGGAAATAGCAGAGGCTACCGATAAAGTTGTGGAACGCATTCATCGCCTAATCGAAGAAAAGACCAAAGAGGGCGACACTATCCTTCTAGTCGGAGTGGGTAACACGCTGGGAGTTTCGCAGTAAGTGGAAAAATAATGGCTCAGATGTTTCCTTCAATTGGCGAAAAAAGACCGAAGATGCCGGTCTTCACTATCGAAGAATGTCCAAGCTGTGGAACGAAAACAAAGCGCGCCTTCAAATTTGGAGACTACGTCTACAAGGAAGGCGGAGAATGCGCAAAGTGCCACGCAAAGACCCTAATAACTATGGTCTATGCTGAGCTAATTCAGGTCAAGTAAGAACTACGGGTCCTGCCGCCGTAACTCTGATCGTGTGTTCAGCTTGGGATATGGGCGTTCCTTTTGACTCGACAAGTTCGGGATATGCATGTACTAGCCTCATCTTCATCAGTTTTGAAATCATGGAGTCAAGTTCCTCCTTTGAATAATGTTCTGCAAACCATCTTGCTGCAAACGGTAGAGTTCGGCGCGTCTTCCAGATGAGCTCCAAAAAATCGTCGAGTTTTGCGTCTCTAGTCGGCTTACGAGAAACGAGGCTGAAGATGTTTCGAGTCTTTCCTTCAACTACTATTCCGCTTCCTTCATTTGTGGTGAAAAAAGGCTCTATTGCATAGACTCTGTCAAGTTTAAAGGCAGAATTTGAAACACTCCAAACATTTGGAACGGAAGCTCCCGCATGCACAACATACTGATCCAAGGAATGTCCAGATAGATTCTCAATTGGAATGTAGCCTCGCCGCGAGGCGTAGTTTTCCACAATCTTGCCTATATCTCCGGTACTTTCTCCCATGCGCACAGCCTTAATTGCCTCATTCAGTGCCGTCTTTGTAGCTTCGGTCATGTCGATTAGAGATTCGTTGTAGCAAAGGGTCACCGAGCTATCAGTAACATAACCGTCCACGTGAGCGCCTAGGTCAACTTTGAGAATTGCGTCTTGTGCAACCACTCTCGTATCCCCGATTTCAGCTGTATAGTGAGCTGCGCTTTCGTTAGCACAGACATTCACCGGAAAAGCGGGTTCACCGCCCCTATGTCTAATTTCTGCTTCCGCAAATTCACAAATTTCGAGATAGGTGCGTCCACGCCAGTCTCTGGATTCAACACTCCTTCTTGTCTCCCGAGTGATCAGGCCCGACGCTTCGTACTTTTGATTGACATTGCCGTTCAAAGATAATTCCATCAGAATCCGGACACTCCGCACTCAGAAAGTTGATCGAAAGCCCTGTTTAATTGAATTTCCTTTCAAGACTTTTAACTGATCCATGGAAAATAGATTTCACGTTAACATGGGGTTGCCCTATGAAACAGTTCAAGTACACGTCAATTGCCATCGGTGGAACATTTGACCACATACACAGAGGGCATCGGGCACTGATTAAAAGAGGGTTTGATAAAGGAAAAAAAGTGGTCATCGGACTTACCTCAGATGATTTTGTGAAGGCCTCGGGCAAAAGTATTATCCACACTTTTCCAGAGCGGAAGAAGAGCCTTGAGAATTATCTGAAAAAGGAATATCCAAAAAGAGATTTTGTGATAACCAAGCTAGAGAAGAACTTCGGCCCGGGGATGTTCACAAAAGAAATCGAAGCAATTGCTGTGAGTACTGAAACTGCATCAAGGGTTGCTGAGGCGAATGCTGAGCGAAGGAAACGGGGTCTTCCTGATCTAAAAATGGAAGTGGTACCAATGATTATGGCAAAAGACAGGACCCGTATTTCTAGCACAAGAATTAGGTCTGGAGAGATCGATACTGAAGGAAACCCCGTTGAACGTGTCGGAACGGTTCGAGAATAAGACTGTGGTGGGGTCGGTGGGATTCTCAGCGAAAATATTCAAGCTGTTACGGATCCAAGTTTAGCCAGATATTCCTCTTGAACCCACGATCTACGGGTATCTTCACCCTTTTTGTTCTCCAATGTAACATCATCCTGTTACTAGTCAGCTTACCCATATTTTTTATCGGGACACTGGAGCCCGTCGCCTTACCTTTCCAGGTCAAAGCAACTTGCTGGGCTACGACCCCACCAAAATTCGATTAGCCAAAGAATATTGAAAAAGCTTTCATCAAATTGGAGGTAATCATGAAGCTGCAACTACAACTTTTTCTTTTAGCAAACGAGCTATTTCGTTTTTGGAGAATCCGAATTCTTCCAAGATCTCGATAGAGTGTTCTCCTAGCCGAGGCGGAGCAGAATTTGGATGCTGCGAATTCCCTAATATTCCAAAGTGAATCGGAGACGCCAGAGATCTGATGTTGTGCCTTCCAAGTTTCATCTGGATGATGAGCTTTCTCTTTCTGGTATGTTCGGAATCAAGTGCCTCACTCACTGTTCGAATCTCATCAGAAGGCACGCCTGCCTTGTCGAAAATTCTTAGCCAGTACGAGGCTTTTCGATTTTTGAAAATTCTTTCAAGTAATTCGACTAACTCGCTTCGATGAAGTAGCCGCGCACTAGCAGTGAGGAAGCGTTGATCCTGCGCCAGATCCGCGAGTTTCATAGCCTTGCAAGCTCTCTTCCAGATGGCATCATTGCCCACAGCCAATATGAAATATCTATCTTTAGCCTTGAAAGCTTGGTACGGAACCAAAAGAGGATGAGCAGAACCTAGCTTTCTTGGATTCTTGCCAGTGGCAAAATAGTAACCCGCTTGAAAAGTAAGCCATGAAACCATCGCATCATAGAGACTCACATCGATGAATGTTCCTTCTCCCGTTCTTTGGCGTAGGAAAAGCGCTGCTGAAACGGCAAGGGCGGCGGTCAATCCGGCTCCAAGGTCAGCAATTGGTACCCCGGTTTTTACCGGGGATCCTTGTTCTTCACCAGTGATGCTCATTATACCACTTGCAGCAAAAGCGGCAATGTCGTATCCTGGCTTGTGGCTCATGGGACCACTCTGACCGTATCCCGAAATTGAGCAATAGATTGCGCTAGGATTTTCTTTTTTGATGTCTTCATAGCCAAGCTTCAGCTTTGCCATTACACCCGGACGGAAGTTTTCGATCACAACGTCGCAGTGTTTTGCAAGTCGCATTGCAACCTGTTGTCCGTCTTTTCCACTCGAAAGATCAATGACTATGCTTTTCTTGTTTCGATTTAGCGAGAGATAATATGCGCTCTCTTTCGAGATAAAGGGCGGTCCCCATTTTCTCGTCTCGTCTCCCCAAGGTGGTTCTACCTTGAGTAACTCAGCTCCCAAGTCAGCCAAGAGCTGCGTGCAATAAGGCCCTGAAAGCACCTCTGTAAAATCGAGAATTTTGATTCCATGCAAGGGCCCGGGAAAATTACCTCGATTTTTTGCCAAACTTATTCTGCCAATTGCTTAAGTTGATTAGAACAGATTTATCTCTTTGGAGTTTTTCATTTTGCATAATCTCATAAATGGGACAAATTGACTGAATCTTCATTGACACTTCGTCGCAGTTCGTGCTAGCATTTCTGAAATTGGGGGCTGGATTTTTGAGCGAAGATCTTTCTGAGGCTTGTGGAATCTTCGGAGCAATATCCACGACAAAACGAGATATTTTCCATCAAATGTACTGGGGACTACTTTCACTGAACCACCGGGGCCAACAGTCCTATGGTTTTCTTACTCTTCAGAACAGACACTTTAGCAAGAGAGAGGACTTGAACCTCATCCCCACTGACCCAAGAGAGGTCGAGAAATTGGCTTCTTCTCTCAAAGGCAGAATGGGAATCTCGAACGCAAGATATGCGACCTCCGGCGGAACCGGGTCAAGACATTTGCAGGGAGGAAAGCAACCACTCGTTGTATCCTCGAATGGCAGAAAAATTGCACTTAGTTATAATGGAAACATAGTAAATGCGCATAAACTCCGCACTAGGCTTCGGAAAAAGCTTGGAAGATTCAAGACGGATGCGGACACTGAAGTCTTGGCGAAACAAATCCTGCTTTCTCTCGAACAAAATACGGGAGATTACACCAGAGCAATTGCAGAAGTTTTCGACCTCGTGGAAGGTGCATATTCTGCGATGCTTCTTGACTTACAAGACGAGAGTTTCTATGCCTTCCGAGATGTCAGAGGGATAAGGCCCTATTGTTTTGGGCGAAGAAACGATTTGTACGCTTTCGCCTCAGAAACTCCTGCTCTTGACATCAACGGGATTACCGACTACGACTATGTTTCTCCCGGCGAACTAGTGCACATCGATTCCAAGGGAAGAATGTCAAGAGCCCAGATACGGAAATCAAAACCTGCGATGTGCGCGTTTGAGTTTGCGTATTTTTCGAGACCGGACTCGATCCTTAACGAATCAACGCAACCCGTGTACAAGATTAGAGAGGAGTTTGCAAGAGCTCTTTCAAAGACTTTCAAGAAAAAAATGAGGGCGATCGACCTCATTCTTTCAATGCCAGAAACGGCAGATGATTCAGCGTATGGACTGCATGAGGAAACAGGAATACCTTGGGAAAGAGCTGTTCGAAAAAATCGTTATGTTACGCGAAGAGCCTTCATTTCAGGAAAAAAGGAACGCGATGATGTTATTGACAAGAAAGTGAACATTGTGTCTCGTCTGGTGAAAGGCAAGAGACTTGCTGTCATTGAAGATAGCATTGTTAGGGGCGACACTTCAAAAGCTAACATTGCGAAATTGAACGCTGCTGGAGCTAAATCGGTGGATTTGTTTATCACTTTCCCCAGAATCACAAACCCTTGTCTTTACGGCGTAGATATGGCGACTTACAATGAGCTGATCGGTGCGAGAATGAATCCAGATCAAATTGCAAAGCGGATCGGAGCTGATTCTGTAAACTTCCAAACGATAGAGGGCCTGGTAGAGTCGATCGGAATCAAACAGGATCGGCTCTGCCTCGCCTGCGTCACTGGCAAATACCCATCAAGAATGGCCCAAGAAATGGCGGACAGGATTCGCAATCAATACTCGTCAGAGTTGAAATCAGCTGCACATGAGAAAAGAGTTTACGAGCGAGACTTCTAATGGAGCGGCCCAAGGTCAATGTCTTATTGGTAGGATCGGGTGGACGGGAACACGCTATCGCTTGGAAATTGCTTCAGAGCCCTCTACTTGATAGGTTGTACGTTGCTCCCGGAAACGGAGGAACAGAAGAATACAACGTCGCAATTGCCGCGACAGACGTAGGAGCTCTGACCAGATTTGCCAAGGAGAATAAGTGTTTCACCATCATAGGACCAGAGAGTCCACTCGCATTGGGCCTCGTTGATAGCTTGCAGAGCGAAGGACTAATTTGTTTCGGTCCTACCCGTGAGCAAGCACGCTTGGAGACAAGCAAAGCATTTGCAAAGGAATTCATGAAATCGAACCAGATCCCAACAGCTGAGTTTGAAATATTCAAAGATTACAAATCTGCTATTGATTATTGTCAGCGAAAGGAAGGAAACGTAGTTATCAAAGTTGACGGGCTTGCCGCTGGCAAGGGGGTTTTTGTCTGCTCTGATTTACAGGAAACTCTCGACGCTCTAAAAGCGATTTTTACGGAGCGATTGTTCGGCGATTCTGGCAATTACGTTGTAATAGAAGAGAAACTTCTCGGGATTGAAGCATCGTTTATTGCGGTCTGTGATGGTAAGAACGCGTTGCCCTTTGGAGCAGCAACTGACCATAAGAGACTGCTTAATGGCGACAGAGGTCCCAATACCGGCGGAATGGGTGCGTACTCTCCCGCGAGAGGCTTTGACGAAAAGGAAAGAGGCTATGTCATGGAAACAATCATACGGCCTACAGTTCTAAAAACTGGGTTCAGAGGTTTTCTTTACGCAGGCTTGATGCTAACAGAAAGAGGTCCACGCGTGCTCGAATTCAATGCCAGACTAGGCGATCCCGAGACTCAAGCGCTGCTTCCCAGACTAAACTCGGATCTACTTCAAAT
>JASHNZ010000065.1 GCA_030041355.1 Nitrososphaerales archaeon | reverse complement strand
ATTTCAATGGAGTGGGAAAGACAAGACTAACTTTGTACATGAATCTCGTCGAAACCCTTGCGACACTTGTTGCCGCCTTTGTTTTGGTATTTTTGCTCAAACTAGGTGTGTTAGGAGTGCTCTATACGATTATACTCTCTAACATTCTGCCCACCGCATTCGGTCTGTATTGGGCGAAAATGTATCTTGGTGCTGTGATTGATGTTGCAAATCTTTTTCGAACCTATTTAGTTTCAGTCGCTTGCTATTTTGTCCTTTACGCATTTACGCTCGTCGTGACCGCAAGTAGTTCGGCTGTTCTCGTACTCAAACTCATACTCGAGTCAGCGATTTTCTTAGGGGTATACTTGACATTAGCGCCTTTAGCTCGTATGGTGGAAGCAGAAGACATAACACGTTTGAGGATATCTTCAGATAGTCTAGGAATCATTAGAAAATTATTACATCCAATTCTGGATTATGAAAGTTATCTGATCAGACTTGTCTTACAAGAATAAACTGTTCCGTAGTTGAATAGAAAGCTTACGCACAGCTCGGAATTGAAGTACAGTCAGCGGAATCAATATGATTCCCAAAGGAGTGTAGTTGAGAACTAGCACACCTGAGTGTGAAAACTAAACTCTTCCTCAAGATTAAGGGCCATGCTAAGCTTGGAAATTACATTTATTATTGCAGGAATTCTTTTGGTGAGACTTTGCCGGAAAACGCAAAAAACATGGAATTTACGCGGACAAAGTTTACACCGGATCTCTTGAGACTAGGTGCCCGAAATGTGAGCAAGGTTTTCCGAACGAAAGAAGCCTACTAGCTTGGCAAGAAGTTAACATCTAGAAACTTGCTCTTGGAGTTAAGTAAAAAAGAGGAAGGAGATAGCTATCGAGAGCTATCTGCCCTAATGTTTCTATTTCAGAAATGCAGGTTTTCGGAATTTCGCGTATCCTAGCAATGCAGCTATCGGAGCTAAGACTGCCAAAATGGCTCCAGCGGGGAACTGCGGTGTGACGGTGAAAGTGCTCACTGTGAAGGAGAACGAGTTAGAGGCACCGTTGAACTGCGCAGTGTATTGGTACGATCCTGGTGTTAGCGGAGCTGTACCCGCAGTATAGCCGTAAAGCTTTAAGCTGCTACAACCGCCGGATCCGCACATGAAAGTTCCAGATGCAACCAGAGTCCCGCTCGGTTGAGAAGTGATGATCCAGGAGCCCGCTCCCGCGCATGTAGTCGAGACATAAGCAGCGATTGTGGATCCTGGAGAATACGTTCCTGTAGGATTTACCCATGTAACCGTACATCCATTCGGAGAAAACGTGTACGTGTTTGACAATCCGCTCGCAACAATTCCTGGGAAGAAACTGAATGCAAGTAAAGCTGTAAGGACGCTAATTCCGACGACTGCAGTCGTTCTTTTTAACATACAGAGTTCAGGTACAGTTTTCGCTTCTATGCCAGTAATAAGCATTGTGAATATCTTACAAGGAAGGACAGGGCAGAAGAAAGTTGGAAAAATGTTATATTGAACTGGTGGCAGTATCGAAAGTCGTTATATAGCTCGATCAGTTTTCTGCTGTGGGAAGCCAATTTTCCATACTTTGGCCCACGAAGATCCGTGTAACATGTGATTCATCTAGGTAACCATCGAATTCGACGTTTTTCTGCCTAGCAGCTAGACTCAAGGCAAGAGTCTTACTGCTTCTTGCGTCGCCTTCTCGTCGCATACGTTCCAAATGCGATCAGTACCAGCACAACCACAATCGCAAGAATCAACAAAATGTCGTAGTTAGGCGGGGTTGTACTCTTCGAGGGGGAGCTGGTACTACTTGTAGAGCTGGATGTCGAGCTGGATGTTGTGGTAACCGTGTAGGAAGGACAATTTTGCGCAGTTATGCAGTGTATGCTCGAGAAAACTGCGGGGTTGAGGTAGTAACTTCCCATGTCAAACCCTAGAGCCGCGTTTGCGGCGAGAAAACCGGTGAGAGTACTATTACTATAGGCCCATATGGTGTCTGGATATGCCAAAACAATGAGCGGAAGGTACTGGGCATTTAGACCATCAATGTCACTGACGCTTTGTTGCAATTGAGAAAGAACCAAGCCTGCTGAAGAATTCATATTCGCCACGAGACTATTGTACTCGGTCTCAATGTTTGACGGAAGGATCCAGTTAGGCTGCTCAAGGTCGCTTGCCGACCACGGGAAATAATTCTCATAAGCCGGACGCACATCAATGTATCCCAATCCGAAGATTGGAAGGCTCGTCGACGCAACCACAAGCTGGCTCGTGATGTTTGTATTGCCGAAAGTTGATGTAACGCGGGAAAAAGTGTACTGCTCGTCCAGAGTCGAAAGAGGCTCGGAGATTACATTTACACTCATGTTAAGAGCCTTTAGGTCACTCTGGACCATTTGCGCAGCCTGAAGATCTCCGGTGTTGTTCGTGTCGGTGTAGATCGTGAAACTAACAGCTGTGGTGCCATTTGGATAGAGCAGTTTTCCTCCACTCTGGGTGAATCCTAGGCTGGTCAAATTACCCATCGCAAGCGCAAGGTTGTACGAATACTGAGTATCACTAGTGTTGTGCCACATTGTTGCAGACGGTGGAATGAGCCCGCCGGCTGCGTATCCGGGAGTGGCTTCGCCGTTATAGACGCTTTGCACAATGGCGTTCGTATTTATTGAATCAGCAAGAGCAACTCTGAACTCAATATCATTGAATGGAGAATCCGTAATATTGTACTCCAAGTATAGCATGTGACGATCGGGCTCTACATTGAGACCAAACATTGAATTGCCTTGAAATGAAGTGATGCTACTAGGATTGATCATGGCAAGATCGGTCTCACCAGCTTGAAGTTGAGCGGCTGCAACACTTGCATTTTGAACAAAGTTTACGAGTATGTCAGACACGTTTGCCGGATCCCAGTAGTAGGGATTTGCGACCAGAAGCAGTTGCGAAGAACCCAGAGTATACGTACTGTTTTGATAGAAGGGCCCGCTCGTTACATCGGGCCCCAAGCTCAAGTTATCACCTGGGTTTTTCACATTCTGCCAGACATGCATCGGCACAGGAGCGAAGTAGTACTGCGAAGAGAGTAGGGAACCGAAACCGGCATCAGCGTTATTCAGAATAAATTCCGTGGTTGAGCTGTTGACTATCTGAACACTGGATACGACATTAAGGAGGCTGATAAAATCGTATCCTGTACCTGCGATATATCCGCTTTGCAAGCCAAACGTGTAATTGATGTCCGCAGAAGTTATGGGAGTTCCATCGCTCCATTTCGCTCCGGGTCTTATCGTGAAATTCCACACAGTTGCCGAGGGATTTGACGAAATCGAGGAAAAGAGGCTCGCCTTCATGTTATAAGTTCCATTTTGAAGGACAGGTAACCCAAAGGAATTTTCAAGCGTAATGATCTGCCAACAACTTACGCAGATCGCACCCGTGAGCTGATTGACGCTCGCGTTGAGTTGGTTAAGGGTAGTGGGATCGCCCACCAAAGTCAATCGGAGAGTACCGCATTGATTGGGGTTTGGGCACGAAGTGGAGGCAGCAATCGAGCTTTTGTACAAGAACGGCGAGAGGACCCCGATCATTCCCGAAGCAACTAGAAGAGCGAGGGCAAGAAAAGTTATGAGTAATCTGGCGCGATTCAAGTTAAATTTGAACGCACCAATACCCGAAACAAGCGGTTAAAAGTTTATGCGATTCTCAGATTACCTTGTTACGTAATTGCAATTTTCTCAAAAAAATGAAAAAGGAACTCCGTACTATTAAAGATGCAATTCTCTATCTGTACTACAAATCCCATAAGTGTTCGTGCTGAGATTGCTCTAAATTAAAAATTGAGACTGCGAGCTGAATCTGAATCTTTCTAGAGGCGGCACGTTCCCTATCTTTCATTACAATGGAGAACCCTTCCAACCATTCTGGCTGAGGTCAGCCTCGCAAGCGATGAACAAATTTCAGATTCGACGCCTAAACTCTCTCGCGAGCCTAGTCCCATCGTATTGTGCAATTTATACAGCTCTCAGCTAGTCTCCAAATGCAAAGAATGATGTAGCTCTTTTTCGGTCATTACCTTACCTCTGAGTCGTGGAAACCTCAGAAAGTGATCTTTGTTTTCAGTCAAAAGAACGTCACAGTTCTCTACGAGACAGGAAGCAGCTATGACCACATCTTGATATTCTATAGGGAGCCCTTTTGAGATGAGGTACGCGTTAAGCTGTGCAACAAGTTTAGCTATCACACCATTCAAGGGGATCCAGCTAAATTGACCAAGCACTCTTTCGGCCTTGCTCACGGCAGTAGTATAGTCGGTCCGTAGATAAGAACCTGTTAATATTTCGGAAACAGTCACTGTACTTATCAGTGCGTTATCGGAGCTCGTCAAATATTTGCAGAGTTCTATACTGCTCTTATTTCCTCGATCTATTTCGACAATGACTGAAGTATCAACGAATGTCTTGCGCAAATCTCTTTTTGGTTCCCTTTTGTCGCTCAATCAAGGAACCAGCCCTAGGCGCTTGAATCGATCTCTAGAGTCAGCCCGCATGGATTTCAGCAACTTCTCATAATTTTCTGGCAAAAAATCCGTGCAACTCTCCCACACCGCTTCATTCGCTTTCTCAATCAGTATCTTCTTCCCTTCTATGACATTCATTTTTACAACATCTCCCTCCGAGATCCCCGCTTGCTCGCGGATCTCTTTTGGTATTGTGACCTGTGAATGTCTCGTTACGATTGCAGACGCCATAATTATTAGTATCATTTCCTAGTAATTAACTATTACTACACTTATATAGTCACAGAAGAATCACTCGCAGAACAAGAGCTCCCATGTAATCGGCGGCGTTGCTCACTTCAAGAGGTTGGAAGATACAATCTTCAAAAGCGAAGTGGACATCAAGTCGTAATCTCTCTCGAAACCGCACGTTCTCTATCTGCTAGTACGATAGAGAATAGTCTGTCAAGATCAACGCCTTCCATCTCCCTGCAAACTCAAGCAAGCACCTTTTGAGTTTCTTGAGAGTGCCATATGCTTTTTCGGAGAGCGAAATCATTTTTGTCATTTTACAACTGTAGATGCCTCGGATATAATTTGCGCCTTGCATTTGTGAAATTGTGCTCAGAAACGGTTGAGCTCGAACGAGAGGAATGAAGGCAAGGTTCCTCGACTTTCATCTTGATAGTTGAACACAACATGTATGTACAACTTGGAATCAAAGTAGTACTTCACTATGAAGAAGGAAAAGGGCATAAGTGTCGTCCTCGCGAAAGTGACT
>JASHNZ010000064.1 GCA_030041355.1 Nitrososphaerales archaeon | reverse complement strand
ATCTCCGAATGTTGCGTTGTAGAGGTTGTTGGTAGTTATTACCAGAGTTAGGACGTATGGCGAACTAGAGTTAGAGGACGTAGTCGTAGTCGTTGTCACTGTAGTGGGAGGAGGAAAGAGGGGAGACGTCACCGTAGCAGTAGTCGTTGACACACTCGACGTGGAAGCTTTAGGGGTCACAGTTATTGTTCCAAAATAATACCCAAGCACAAGGGCTACAGCAAGAGCAGCGACTATCAAAACGGCAGTTACTCTCAGGCTTCTGTCCATCCTGCTCTCTCACGGAGCAGCTTCTATAGTTCATATTCAAACAATCGAGACGATCCTCATATTTGAGAAGAGCCAAAACTGGTTTTTCGCATTCCGATGGGATTATTTCCGACGCACATCTTACTGTTGCTAGTCTTGCGAAGAGTGGCCAGAAGTTGAATCGGAATAAAGGCTTATTTTGTGTAACCAAATAGACGAATATATCCCTAAGGGCCCGTAGCCTAGAGTCAATGTTGTTCAGTCAAAAATTGGCGGGTAGCATGGATTAGGGCGTCAGCCTGCGGATTCTCTTGGAGAGTACTGTCGGGACTCTTGCAGAAAGCTGGAGGTCGTGGGTTCAAATCCCACCGGGCCCGCCAATTTAGGTTCCCCAATAGACCATTCATAGTCCTTTAACTAAGGACAGATACTCGAATCTTTTTAGAGCTTTTTCGATAACATGACAATTCAAAGCTCAAACAGTACTGCTGCTATCAACTGTTTACTCCAGATGTTGTCATGACCACAATAAAGTGAGTCCCAAAGCGATTGGAATCGGTCTAGGGGATAGTTTAGATAGACAGTTCTCGAACCCTGTTCAAGTAAAAGTCATCAAGAGCATCTAACTGACAGGAAGGATGAAAACACTTGAGCAAATCTTCTCTAGCACTTCGAGGCTATCAAGAGGAAGCCGTCGAAAAAGCGTTACTAGCAAAAAAAGGAACCATAAAAGCAGCCACGGGAACTGGAAAGACGATCGTGGCGATCGCCTGGCTTGAGAAAATTGGAAAAGATTCTCTGGTAATCGTGCCGACGCAGGCGCTTATTTACCAATCTTGGACACCCAAACTCGAAAGCTACGGTTTTGAAAATGTTGGGCAGTACTATGCATATGCCAAAAAATTCGGCCCCGTGACGATCACCACATTTTCGAGTGCAATTTCGCATCCCGAACTTATTGACTCGGCAGAAGCTGTCGTAGTTGACGAAATTCATCATCTTGGTGCCGCCCAAGCTCTCATTCGACTGCTTCCGCAGCTTAAGCAAAAAGAATACGTCTTGGGCCTTTCGTCAGTACCTGAAAGAGAAGACCATGCGCATGAGCTGTTTTTGAAAGAGTTTCCAATTGTTTTTGACCTAAGTTTGGGGTCGGCTATAAGAAGTGGCTACGTCTCTTCAATCGAGGCAATTAGCGTTCCAGCGCCCATGGTCGATAAGGAAAGAGCAGAGTACGAAGTACTGACAAATAAGATCCAGCGAGCGTTCAAATTTTGCGGCCCGAACATGAGCAAATGGATGCGTTGTTACGACCCCCAGACGCGAAAATATTTAGGGCGAGAAGGAATATGGGCCATAGCCAAACGGAAGACTCTACTCTCTGGAATCGAGTCCAAGAAACAACGGGTTTTAGAAATCGTAAGAAAACATAATGATAAGCCGATAATTTTGTTCGCTGAATCGGTAAAGGCAATAGAGAATATTTCCGAATTTCTTAAAACTAATGACATAACTTGCGAGACCTTTCATGCAGGAACGGAGCAATCCGATAGAATTCGAATTTTGAAGACTTGGGGAGAAGATTTTCAAGTTCTCTTGTCGTGCAGGGCGCTGGAGGAGGGCCTAGACATCAAGGAGGTCAAGGTCGGGATATTGATCACTAGTGGAAAAAGCAAGCGCCAGTTCATCCAGAGAATTGGGCGAGTAATCAGGCCTCTAGAGGGCGAATATGCCAGCTTCTATGTGGTGTACTGTCCGAATACAGTGGAAGAGACATATTCCGCGACGATTGGAAGAATCATCCAATCAACGTAAATCCTTGACCTGACTAATTGACTCTTGGAATGTGAGTGAGAATAAATGCCCTATTGTATAAATTGTGGTGCACAAATTCCCGCTGGCGCACTTTATTGTCCGAATTGCGGACGAGCGGTCGTAGAATCCGCAACATCGTCTCAATCTTCTCAATCTCCAGCCCCTACTGCATCTCCAGTTTTCGATCTCTCTCACAGCGAACTCGAAAACTTGGCAAAGGATCATTCTGCTCAGGAGCATTGGATTTCAAGATTAATCGCTTTTGTCATTGATTGGATAATTGTGATCGCCGCCGTATTCATTCTGGAGTTCATCGTGGCTGTTGCGATTCTGGGGCCGCGCTTAGCTACCGCAGCCGTCGGAGTGCCGGCAGTATTCTTCGGTATCTCTTTAGCTAGCGTGCTCGGAACTCTAGCTCTTTTGTTTTACTTCACTTTTGCCGAATGGCTTTATGGCAGATCTTTCGGAAAGGATCTTTTCCAATTGCGGGTCGTGGTGGTTGATGGCTCGAAGCTTGATTTCGGAAAAGCTCTCATTCGAAACATTAGCAAGATCTTTTGGGTCCTTCTCCTTCTCGATGTTTTTTGCGGCCTGATCGTCAAGTCAAGACGCGGCCAAAAGTATTCTGATTACGTCGCGAATACGAATGTCATCAAGCTACAGCTATCGCCATCAGAAGTAGTCTCGAGTCAAGGGAACAAGAGCTGATACTTGAAGCCGCAACAGAAACTTTCCATACATGCCTAGATAAAGAAAAGAGCTGATCCTCTCTACTGAACAAACAAAGATCTACCCAGTAAGAGAATGTTGCTCTTCTTTTCCCTTATTCTTCTTATGGAATACGAGAGCCATTTCGGCCCGTATGGAACGTATTCTCTAACCTGCTTGCCCTGCGCGACGAGCTCCATTTTTAGATTGTCTCTGACGCCCATGAGCATCTCATACTCGTATGTTGCAGCGGGATTCTCCTTTGCAAGTTCTTTTGATCGCTCAATCATTTTGCTATCGTGCGTGGCAACAGCGATGAAATTTTCCTTAGTGCTCTGAGTGAACAGAAGTGCCAATAGCTTCGAGTAGTTCTCCGTCACATCCTTTTTTGTCTTGAAAGCAATGTCGGGGCTTTCGTTGTACGCACCTTTTACCAGTCGTACTTTAGCGCCGAGAGGAATCAGGTTCTTAACATCTTTCTCGCTGCGTTTCAAGTAGGATTGAATAGCGACGCCGGTGTTGGGATACTTTGTTAGAATCTTGGTGTAGAGATCAAAAGTGGATTGGGTAAAGGGCGAATTCTCCATATCGATCCAAAGATAGTTGTTCGCATGGCCTGCGCAGCTTTCTGCAACCTTTAGATAATTCGCTAGGCAATAATCGAAATTAATGTTGAGGCCGAGCTGCGTCGGTTTAATCGAGATTTGCGATCCCACCTTCGCTTGGTCGATCAGATCAAGCAGTTTGAGATATTCCTGAACTGTGGCTTCGATATCCTCTCTCGTCTCCACATGTTCACCGAGCAAATTCAGCAGCCCAAGAATTCCCTTAGAGTTTGCTGCCTTCACTTGGTCTATGCCTTGTTGCGCGTTTTCTCCTGCAATCCATTGTCTCGCCAGTCGCAGAAGTATTCCCATTGAAAATATTCCAACTTTAGAAGGAACCGGTTTTGAGATTTTGATCCTGCAAACCTAGGACTTGCCAGTGATCTTGCGATAAATCCAAACAAGAGGGTCATAGTTTCGATCAACGACACGCTCTTTCTCCGGAATTATTGCATTGTCCGTGATGATGATGTGCTCTGGGCAAACTTCCTGACAGCATTTCGTAATATTGCAGTAGCCGAGCCCTGCGGAATTTTTCATGAAGCTGGAACGATTTAGAGAATCCATGGGATGCATGTCAAGCGATGCGGCTTTCACCACGAACCTAGGGCCTATGTAATCGGCCTTGTGTTCTCGGACCACGTGACATATGTCCTGGCAGAGAAAGCATTCTATGCACTTTCTGAATTCTCTGGACTTTTCAACGTCCCGCTGAAAAAAGATCCACGTGTGGTCTGTGGATTCCTTTGGAGTGAAAGCAGGAATATTCTTCGCAATTTCATAGTTGTCTTGAACATCTGTAACAAGATCTCTTAGGAGAGGAAAAGCCCTCATTGGCTCAACAGTAATTTCCCCCCCGAACATTGCTACGGGAGTCTTGCACATAAGCCGAGGGAAACCATTGATCTCGGCGGAGCAGGATCCGCAACGGCCGGCTTTGCAATTCCATCTTGCAGAAAGTGAGGAATCAAAGTGCGACTGAATATAGTGAACTGCGTTAAGGACAACCATTCCATCCTCGTAGGGAACGTTAAACACTTCGTATCGGTCCTTCGATCGATCGGAGCCAAGGCCACGGAATATTCGCAGGGTTACTTGCTTTCTTTGATTTCCTGATTTTTCCATATTATTTGCCCAGCTTATTACTTCACATTCTTTTTCCAAGCGAGAATCTCTTCTCTATTGATAAGTGCCTCATACTCAGGAGGCATTTTCGGAACCGGAACCACCTCCTGAATCATCTGGCCATCTTTCTGTTTTGTTATTATATTCACCATCCAATTTGCATCGTCCTTCTTGGGATAGTCAGATCTTGTGTGAGCGCCTCTGCTCTCTTTTCTAGTAAGAGCAGACCGAATGATTGCCTCGCAATCAAGCACCATGTTCCAGACAGCCATAGAATCAGCCCAGGATTGGTTGAAGGCACGAGCTCCCTTTGCCTGTAGGTTTTTCGAATCCAGTTTTATCAAGCCAATCTCTTCGAGGCCTTTCCTCAGATCAATTTCGTTTCGAACTATTCCCACGTATTTCCACATCGTCGCTGCGATCCTGTCCTTCAAGTCGAAAGGATTTGCGCCATTAAGACTCTTGAAGGGAGCAAGTATCCTCTTAATCTCCCCGCTCAAATCTTGCCCAGCCACTTCTCCTTGAGGTGTGTTCTTTATGTACTCTGAAGCAGCGAGACCCGCTCTTCTCCCAAAAACCAAAATGTCTGAAAGCGAGTTTCCTCCTAATCTGTTCCCCCCATGCAGCCCACAGGCTACTTCACCTGCTGCAAACAAGCCATGGATATTTGTTTCACATGTGTCTGGGACTACTCGTATACCTCCCATTTGATAATGAACGGTCGGAGCGACTTCCATTTTTTGTTTTGTAATGTCGATCCCCGCGAACTCGAGAAACTGGTAGTACATGCTCGGCAGTTTTTCTTTGATGCGTTCAGCTCCCAGGTGGCGGATATCCAGATACACTGCACCGTTCGGAGTTCCTCGCCCTTCCTGTATTTCCGTGTAAATTGATCTTGAGACGACATCTCTGGCAGATAGATCTAGTCTCTTGGGATCGTATTTCTCCATGAACCGCTCCCCTTTAGCATTCGTGAGAATTCCCCCTTCCCCGCGAACCGCCTCTGTGATCAGCATGCCTCTAACGCCGGCCGGGTAAATCATGCCGGTTGGATGAAACTGAATCATTTCCATGTCCATCAGCTCAGCGCCAGCTCGGTACGCAAGCGCGATACCATCTCCAGTGCTCTCCCAAGAGTTGGACGTGACCGCGTACACCTTGCCGCAACCTCCCGTTGCGAGAATGATGGCTTTGCATTTGATGAGAAGCAATTCGCCTGTCGTGATCTTTATCGCGAGAGCGCCTGAAACAGCTCCAGTCGCAGGGTCCTTGAAAATCCAAGTTATCTCAGTTTCATCCATGTACGGAATGTTTCTTTTCAGAACCTGATCTTCAAGAGTGCGAATCAATTCGAGGCCTGTGCGATCACCAATGTAGCATAACCGACGATAAGAGTGCGCCCCGAAGGGCCGTTGCATGATTTTTCCATCTTCGGTTCGGTCAAACAACGCACCATAATATTCAAGCTCCATTACGCGTTCAGGAGCTTCTTTGGCAAAAATCTCGGCTATTCGCCAGTTAGAGAGCTGCTGACCCTCCACTATTGTGTCTGAGAAATGAATCTTCCAATTGTCCTGAGGATCTATGTTGGCCAGAGCAGCTGCAATTCCGCCCTCGGCCATCACTGTGTGAGCTTTACCCAGCAACGACTTGCAAACCAAAAGAGTCTTTGCCCCTTTGTCAAAGCTCTCGATCGCTGCGCGCATGCCCGCACCGCCAGCACCCACTATGAGAACGTCACAAGAAGTAGTCTCATATGATTCGTCAGCAGGATCAAACTGTTTCTGTGAGGACGTTGTTGACCACAAAAGAAAACGCACTAGGACCGGGAGACACCAAATTTTTGAAAATTTGAATTTATAACCCTAGTGGGAAATGCTTGCTTTTGAAATCAGTTGGGAACCGAAGGCTTCATAAAATCCAATACAGACAGTGCTTGTGCACGTTTCACGGACAATCAAAGGAATTGTTAGACAAAAATGCAAACAGCAGCTAGGGGAGCCATCATCTTTGCAACAGGGTTTGAAAACAAGACTATCTCAAGACATTTTGACCCTAATGAGAGTGGTACTCTCTTGGAATATGTTTTGGATTCCGTTTGGACCGTTGCGGATGAGCTCTTTGTTGTATTCAATCGTGAACCAGAGCTTTCAACGATAGAGGTTATTTCTCCATTCGGAGTTAAGGTCTTGAGCGTTGCGCGTGGGCAGCCGCCGGTGCACACTATTGCTGGCGCGTTCAAGTCTTCCAAGTCAGAACATTGCCTTCTCGTAACCGAGCGCTTGCCGCTGCTAAAGCCTAATGTCGCCTTAGCGCTATTCGAAGGTGCAAGAGCTAACGACTGTTCCATTCCTAGGTGGGAAGATGGCAGAATAGAGCCAATGCTTGCAGTATACCGGCGAAACGTGTTTACTCGACTCGTCAACTCTTGGAAGCAACCCTTCACGTCCAATGCAACTCGAGATGTCGCTGCCATTGCCGGACAACTATTTGACGTAAAGTTCCTGTCAGTTGAAAGAGACCTGATGGAGCTCGACCCAGAGCTGGACTCATTCCTTGAAGTGAAAGACGAAAAGAGTTTATTCCTCGCGAGGGAAAAGGCATCGATCAAAAGGAAGAGAGTTCTGCTAAAGAAAATAGCGAAGTAAAGTTTGAGTTTACGCCTTCGAGAATTCTTTGAATCTCACTTCTCTTCTTGCTTTTCATTTTCATTATCTGAGCAGCTATTAGAACAGGAATAGCAGCTACATCAGTTACCGGATCAGGAATTGTTAAGAGAACTGCAGCAGCTTGAGTAAGTTTTAGGCCGCCAGTCCTCTTTTGCATCACAAACGATCTTAACATCGCATTTGTTTTCTTCAGTTCAAGAAGGCGTTCCCTGCCTTTAGAATCGAGAAATCGGGAATAGCCATTTATGAATCGAGCTTGGCTCCTAATTTTTTCGATATTGCTCTCCGCCAAGTAAAACATTCAAGGGGCTGATGATCATACAGGATAATTTCTATGGTCAACTTGACATGCGAACATTGTCAAATTATTTAGAATGGGCCTGCACTTGCTCATCTCTTGCCAGTGCAGACCTGTGAGCGATAAGCCAAGCAATTATTCCAGCTGAGACCCCGCCGTCAATATTCACAACGCAGATTCCCAGCGGACAAGCCTGAAGCATGCTCATTAGCGCCGCTTCGCCGCCTTTGCCGTACCCATATCCTACGGATGTAGGTAAACCAATTACCGGAACAGAAGATAGGCTGGCCACAAGAGATGGAAGAGCGCCTTCCATTCCAGCAGCGACGATTATTGAGTCAGGATCAAATTTTGCAATCTGTTTCAATGGAGATGCCAGTCGTCTCAACGCCGCTATACCGACATCGTTAAACCTGATCGTCTCGCATCCTAAAAGCTCTAACACGACTTGAGCTTCATGGAGCACTGCAATGTCTGACGTCCCAGCGGATAACAGAGCCACCTTTCCCTCTTTTCTCGAAGTGTCAGTTTTTGGAACAAAGGCTATAATAGCTGCCTCTTTAAAATATTTGATTTTCAATCGGCATATTTTTTTCGAAAATTTTAGCCTGAGAAATCTCGCTTGATCTTTTGAAACTTTGCTTATGATTATCGGAGACAGGATTTCGCTTTCTGTTGAATTGCGCAAAATTGCGGATACGATTGCCTCCAGTTGTCTTGGAGACTTGGCTTTCCCGTAAACAATCTCAGGAACCCCTCTTCGCAAATGTCTGTTCAGATCTAATCTTGCGATTTCATCCACTATTGACAAGGCATCCAGTTTTAGAACTTTTTCGGCCTTTGAAATAGAAAGGCGACCCTCCTTGACTGCTTCCAGAATATCCCGAGTCGATCGCAGCGTCATCTGTGGTCTGTGAATCGCATGTTAGGAAATAACTACATTTCTTTCATCGCAAATACCTAAATCTCGGCCTCGATAATAATTGGATGAGTTGGAAAAACCCAGCGACACGAAAGAGCCTGGCTTTTTGCGCAAGCATTTCGGAAAAAAATGCCCAAAGTGCAAAAAAAGAGGTTATGCAATTCTGACCGCGACCCAGATGGTGAGGACGGTAAATCTAACCTCCCCGTATCCGGTTAGTCGATACCGGACGCCCTTGACTGTCGGAATCAGAAGAGACCAATACCTCTGTAAGAAATGCCAGAACAACTTCACAGAACACCATCGAACTTTTGAAAGCTGAATTCCTTTCAACTGCTCTTCAAAATTTGGAACACGCAATCAACGCGATCAATTTTAATATCGAAATAAACAATCTCTTTTTCGCTTCCCTTCGCCGGGTGTTCGATTCTTCCCTTTGACATTGAATATCATAGTGTGCATTAAACAAGTCCCGGACACGAATGATATGCGAATTGACCCTAAAACAAACAATCTGATCCGAGAAGGCGTCCCTGCTGTGTTGAATCCAACAGATGCCAACGCCGTTGAGGCCGCATTACAATTCAAGGACAAATACGGTGCGCGAGTAAGCGTTCTAACGATGGGACCACCCCAGGCTGAGCAGAGTTTGAGGGAATCAATCGCCATGGGCGCCGATTCTGGATATCTCCTGACAGACCGAGCTTTCGGAGGTGCAGACACACTCGCGACCTCTTATTCACTTTGGTGCGCGATTCGCAAGATAGAGGAGCAAGTTGGTCCAACTGATCTTGTGATGTTTGGTAAAGTGGCCATAGACGGAGAAACTGGTCAGGTAGGTCCCGGTGTAGCTGTCAGACTGGGTTTTCCTGTTGTTAGTTATTGTTCCAAGATTGTAAACGTAGATCTTCAAGAGAGGTTTGTCGAGGCAGAACGAAGAGTTGATGACGGGATCGAGCTTGTGCATGTACCACTGCCCTGCGCGATCACCGTCACGGAAGCCGCCAATGAGCCAAGGCAGGCTACAATTGGGGGACTCCTGAACGCAAAAAGAGCGAAGATAGTCTCATACAACAAAGACGGGGTGCAAGCAGATCCCAAGAGAATAGGCTTGGGGGGCTCCCCAACTTACGTCAAGAAAGTCACGACGCCTCCTCCGAAGAAAGCAGGGGAGACGAAGGACCTGACGAACGGTGGAAGCGCCTCAGAAGCAGCAACTTGGCTCGTAGATAGGCTCGTTCAAATTGGAGCCTTGGGGGCCAAAGCGGAACAAAACCAAACTCAACCCGGCGCTGTAAAAGAGCAGCCCGATAGTCTCAAACAGATTCCGGGAGAGCATGGCGACGTCTGGGTATACATCGAACATAGGTTCGGCGATCCGGCGCGGGTCTCGTGGGAACTCATGGGTGAAGGGAAGAGGCTCGCGAAAATTTACCGGACCAAAGTCTGCGCTGTGATAATTGGAGATAACGTCGGCGAGGAACTCGCAAAACAGTCGTTTGAGTACGGAGCAGACAAGGTGTACCTAACTGAACATCCTATACTCAAAGACTACCGCAGCGAAACATACGGAAAGGCTTTCGCGAATCTTTCAAACAAGTATCATCCGGAAGTCATTCTGATGGGGGGTACGAACAATGGCAGAGACCTTGCTGGAGTTCTTGCAACTGTTATAGAAACAGGACTGATCGCGGATTGCACTTCTTTGGACGTTGACGAAAAAGGAGGCTTCAACGGCACTCGTCCCGATTTTGGAGGCAAGGAATTGTCAACGATTGTGTGCCCCCGCACTAAACCAACCATGGCAAGCGTTAGGACGAGGGTTATGAAAATGGCTGAACGCGTTCCCGGGTGGTCCGGAGAGATTGTCATGGAACAGATTGAAATGGATGAGAACCAGATAAAAGAAAAAATTCTATCCTTCACTCCCATGGAAAAGGCCGGAGCGAAACTAGAAAATGCCGATGTCATTGTGAGCGGAGGAAGAGGTCTGGGGAATCCCAGGAATTTCTCTCTCATAGAGGAGCTAGCCGATGCACTTGGCGGACAGGTAGGAGCCACTAGGGCAGTTGTCTATCTTGATTGGATAGGAAAGGAACATCAAATAGGGCAGACAGGAGTCACGGTAAGAGCCAGGCTCTACTTTGCTGTTGGGCTTTCAGGCGCGGTACAGCATCTTGTAGGAATGCAAAATTCCGACACTATTGTCGCAATAAACAAGGATCCTGACGCAGCTATCTTTAGCGTTGCTCATTTCGGCATTGTGGGAGATCTTTTCCAAATAGTGCCAGCCATTGTTGATGAATTAAGAAGGCGAGGGCTGGCAAAGAAAATAGCAATCGCTGCCAAATGATCTCAATTTATGAAAAATTGGCCAAGCGCCTGCCGGTCCCTTTCACAATTGTTAAGAAAAGGCAAAGGACAAGAATTCAATAACCGATGCCGGAGAAATTTGATGTAGTCGTAATAGGGGCAGGTCCAGCAGGTGCTGCCGCTGCGATCACAACCGCAAAGGCAGGCATGAGCACGCTTGTACTCGAGAGAGGTGATTTCTCTGGAGCAAAGAACATGTTTGGTGGCCTGGTTTTTACGAAGCCCACCGCAGAGATTATTCCAGAATTTTGGAAAACTGCACCTATGGAGAGAAAGATAATTGAATATCAGTACTGGCTACTTTCAAAGGAATCTCATGTTCAAGTTTCACACAGAAATCAGAAATTTGTGAAAGATTTCAACAGTTTCACAGCCTTTAGGGCAAGGTTCGACAAATGGTTCGCAGCACAGGCAGAATCTTCCGGTGCGACGCTCCTCACTAGAACTACAGCAACCGGAGTTCTCAAGGATTCCACTGGAAAAGTAAACGGCGTCTCGACGGACAGAGGCGATATTAATGCGAACGTTGTTATTACCTGTGACGGAGCTAATTCGCTGATTGCAAAAGGAGCCGGTCTGCACAGGGAGTGGAAGCCTCAAGACATGGCAATCGCAGTCAAAGAGACATACTCGCTCCCAAAAGACAAGATCGAAGAGAGATTCAATATACGTGGGGATGAGGGAGTCGCCTTGATGATCTATGGCGGTCGAGAAGAAGAGTACGCGGGTTTTGTCTATACCAACAAGGACACCATTTCGTTTGGACTTGGAGCCATAATGAGTGATCTTGCAAAGACCAAGTCTCAAAATATGCCGATGCAAATGCTGGAGTGGCTAAAGAGTCATCCTTCTGTTCAACGACTGCTTGACGGAGCCGCGTTGCGTGAATACACTGCGCATTTGATCCCTGAAGGTGGCTACAACAGCATACCTCCTTTGTATACTGACGGGATGATGGTTTGCGGCGATGCGGCGATGCTTGTAAATGCCCTCAACTGGGAGGGAACCAATTTTGCCATGTTTTCTGGAAAGTTCGCAGGTCAGACTGCCATCGCCGCTAAGAAATCAGGAAGCGGCTTTTCCGCATCGCGGCTGGCTGGATACCAAGCCTACTTGGAGGACAGTTTTGTCCTTAAAGATCTGAAGAAATTCAGGGACGTGCCTCATTTCATAGCTTCTCATAAGCATTTTCTCACACTTTATCCTGAGCTCATGAATGACCTGCTCTACAAATTCTTCGAGGTCGACGGTAGAGCTAAAGAAGAGCATCTCAAAGAAATGAAGAAAGAACTTTATTCGAAGCGAGGAAGGTTAGGTTTGATTAAGGACGCCATCGGGCTTTACAGAAAAGTGCTCTCGTAAGTGAAAGAAAGCATGAGCTCGACGCCGCAGACCGCAAAAATGAATTCCTCTGGAGAAAT
Organism: Nitrososphaerales archaeon; assembly: GCA_030041355.1. Taxonomy (GTDB): domain Archaea; phylum Thermoproteota; class Nitrososphaeria; order Nitrososphaerales; family CADDZS01; genus JASHOD01. The sequence goes on along the minus strand of JASHNZ010000064.1, from coordinate 412 downwards.
TACTCAGACTAGCTCGAGTGCGTCCTCAAGTCAACCAGCTACTGCGACGGAAGAAAACATCGTCTCGGTGGAGGAAAGACTGTATCTTGCAAAATACAAGTTAGACGAAAGGCCACATCTCGCGATCTATGATCAAGCTGTTTGTCAGAAGTGCGCTCAGATAAACGGGAGTCCTCAACCTTGCATGAGACTCTGCCCTGCCGACGTTTACAAGTGGGAAGACGGAAAGAGGAACATAGTGTCTTACGACAATTGTGTTGAATGTGGGGCCTGCCGGATCATCTGCCCTTACACGAATATCGAATGGACTTATCCGCGTTGGGGCCGAGGACTATCTCTGCGATACGGATAGGCTCAAGGTCGCAATGAGAGAGATCTTCTGTCAGGCTCGCCCTGCAGCTTGAACTATCAA
>JASHNZ010000063.1 GCA_030041355.1 Nitrososphaerales archaeon | reverse complement strand
TGAGAAGCTTCATTTTCTTGTACCGTATATAATCCCCCTATCGGGTCGTTCTACATACGCAGGTTAGAAAATTGCCATTGTTAGTAATATGCCCTAATGCTCTTAGCTTCAAATGGGCTCATTAAGGACCCCAGACCCTCTCATTTCCACACACGCCTATTCGAAATTGCCATGTTTGATTTTTGAGCCTACTTTATGGCTGTAAAAAAACCGTATGAGAAGGCGATACGTGGAAAAGGAGATTGCCTAGTGTTTATTGCTGGATACACACTATCTTTCCGAGGACAAGGCAATTATCAGGATTGGAACAATCGCTTGTGCTCTGCCATCATGCATCTGTCAAACACCACTTTGATCCCGGCCGAAGCGACTTTTTCTTCAGCAGTCGTATTTTCGATTCCTAACTGGAGCCAAAATACTTTGGGTCTTTTGCTAATTACATCATCAACGTAATTAGGAACGTCCTCACTAGGGCGGAATACGTCTACGATGTCAAGTTGATCAGGAATGTCGGTGACTTTCTTGTACGCTTTCTCTCCCAGAATTTCGTCAGCGGTTGGATTTACTGGAATTATCCTGTAACCTTTCTTTTTCAGATATTCTGGAATCCTGTACGCGTCTTTTTCCGGATTCTTGGACATACCAATTACTGCGACGGTCTTATTTTTTGACAAAATCTCCTTCAGCTCTGTGTCCGACGGATTTGCAACTGACAAGGCCTCTATCAAGCAAAATTAGCGAGGTAGATTTATTTTAAGTTGGTGCGATGCGAGGGCTGGATATAGATGAGGTACACCGAGACTATTGAAGACAAGAACCGCGAACGCGCTTTCAAACTGCTCGATCAAATGGAGGGAGAATACGAAAAGAAGAACGCCGAATTTTTCAATAAGGTGCTTTCGGAAGAGCCTGCACTGGTGGTAAGAGTTCATGCTGTCACCATATTGTCGGAAATAGGGGACGAAAGCTCAATTCCAGTCCTTGGAGATGCGATGAAACATGATCCCAGCTCATTGATTCGTCACGAATGCGCTTTTTCGCTCGGACAGATGGGGCTCAAAACCGCGATTCCGTATCTCATCGACGCGGCATTGAACGATCCCTCGGAAATCGTAAGGCATGAGTCGGCGGCGGCTCTAGGTGCGATTGGAGACGAAAAAGCTCGGGAAGCGTTGATCGAAGCAAGTCAGGACTCAAGCGAAGAGGTTCGGGGCTCTGCCATAGCTTCGCTCTTCAATCTTGACTTTCTGAAGTATTCCTCAAAGCTAAAGCGAGAGATCGACCCCGAGACGCTGGTCTCTACGATCGAAGAAAAAAAGAGCAAGGCAGGGCAAAAGAAAATGCCCCATCCCTAAGAAAGCGTCCTAGAATTTGAACGCGGCTGAAAGAAGGGTAAGCAACCTTTTCTTCCATGCCTCAAAGCCGTCGGGTCTTTCAGGATAGTTCATGTTGTGGGCGATTAGCTCCTCGCTAGAGTCCGCCGTGTGCTTTAGTCCGGAGGCAAGCTTGGGTTCTTTCGCAACTCTCATCAACATTGCCGGGTTGAGCAAACGCAACCTGCTAAACTTGGGATGCTCTCTGTTTACAATGCTTGCAATATCGTCTTCTGAAAGGAAGTGCTTCATTCCGTAGCTGATTTCCTCGTTAGAGAGAGTCTGGAGATATCTGCGTAGTACCTCGAAACTCGCCATCTGATATCCATGATGCTTCATGTAATCCAAATTATACTGCCAGAGCATTTCCTCGCTCGTGTCGTTTGCTTCTATCGAATGAGCAATAACCCTTCCCAGCATTACACTAGCGTAAATTGCGGGCCCTATTCCACCTGCATCGATCGGTCGAGCCATCCAGGCTGCATCTCCCACCATGGCGTAACCATTTGCAACTAGGCAGTCGTTGTGACGCCTTACCGAGACCTGCCAGCTTCCTTTTGTGTTCCCAGCGTCATCTGAACCCGGAGACTGGACGGGATTCTTAATCGCCTTGTTCATTCTGACATATTCATCTATAAGATCCTGCAGACTGTCCTTTCTTCCAAGTCTTGCATTTCTCATATCCAACGCTTTCTTTTGAACGCCCAGGCCTATATTCACTTTGTTTTTGCCTTTAGGAAAAGTCCAGGCGTACCCGCCGGCTGCAATATATTGATCCAAATGAATTAGGGCGTAACGGGAATCAAACCACGTAGGATCCTCTATCGCAACCTCAAAATCGTAGATGTATCTGCCCGTACTTTCCAGATCATCCCTGTCGATATCAAGCTCGATCTTGGAATTGATAGGAAGATTTGGTCTCAGTTTTGTGGCGTTTCCCGCTGCGTCAACCACCATCTTTGCCGTTTTCTTGTAAGTACTCCCGTCTGCGAGATTCCTTCCTGTTATTCCCCGCACATAGCCGTCTTCCGAGTAAGGACGATCGCAAGCAACATTGAAGGCAAACTCTACTCCAACTTTTTTCGCGTCCTCTACCTGTCTTTTTGGAAGGATCTTGCGGTTGAGTACAAATCCTTGACCTTCAAACAGGACCTTAGTTTCATGATCCGGGGAGTAGACTAGGACTCCCTCTACAGGATGCTCCAATTCCGGAGTCCCATACTTTATTCCAATGTTGTCAACGAGGTAATCGATGCTTCTCTTGCTGACAGCGTCGCCGCAAGTCCAACCATTGATTGTCTTTTTTCCAGGTTCGGAAGGAGGATTTCGGTCTACGACAAGAACCCGAGCTTTTTGTCTTGAATAAACGCCAATTGCGGCAGCAGTAATCAGACCGCACATGCCTCCGCCTGCAACTATCACATCATAGTCAAAACGTTCCATTCGAGAACATTCTCTTTTCTTACGGCCTTGCTACGAAGCTCCTTTAAGTGAAACGCTATAGAATGCATATGATGAGAAATAAAAGCACCTGCTTTACGAAGATGCCAGTGCAAGTAGCTTCATAATCAAAACAGTGCAAAACTCGAGAAGTGGTTTTCTCAATGTTCGAGAAAGGGGATATCATAAGATGGATTTACGGCAGATTGCTTGGCCGCCCCATGAATTTTTCGTTCATTGATGAATCTGTGGCTGGCTTCGCCGCGCCCCTCAGGAAGGAAGAGGTAGACTGGCTTATCAAAAAGAAGGGTATTGGTGCGATCCTTTCTGTTCGCGAGGAACCGCTTTTGGCTGGCTGGGTCGAAGGTTTTCAATATCTCTATGTGCCGGTTCGCAATCATTATTCTCCGACATTAGGCCAATTGAAAGATTGCGTAAACTTCATCGTCAACCAAACGGAATCCGGCAAGAAGACTGCCGTTCATTGCGCAGCGGGTCAAGGACGGACGGGTACTGTTCTTGCAGCCTATCTGTGCTATAAGTATGGGCAGAACTCAGACGAGGCTATAAGACAAATTAGGGCGAAGAGGCACGGTTCGATCGAAAGGAAACAAGAAAAAGTCATCGCTGATTATTATAATGACCTGAAAGGAACAGCGAAGAATAAGACGTGAAAGTTAGTGGCGATAAAGGTTCTTACTCTGCAGCTTTTGAGGTAGTTCAAAAGTTCTTAAATTTGCCAGATCCTATCTAGCCTTAAGGGGTTCTGGTTTCAAAAGTCGTCGCCCTCTAAATCCGCCCTGCAAATCATGCCAGTACATTACTTCAGGCTCGCCAAGTTTCCAGCAAAGGTAGACCCGCTCATCAAATTTTTTGGCAGGAAAGTCAATCAGTCCAATATTCGCGTCTTTGAGCTCTATACCTCTCTCGGCTAGCTTTGTAATCTGCAGGCTAAGCTCATCAATGGATTTACTTCTGGTCATTCCAATGAGCAAGGGAATTTCTTTATTGAGTCCTACGATACGCTTTACTATCAGGCGCACTTCAGGCAGCATCTTATTCGCTTGCTCAGGAGTGAAGAACTCTGGCATTCCCAAAAAAATTGGGAGGATGCCAGCTAGATAAATATCTTGGCGTACCCGAATTTGACTTTAAAAGGAAAGAAACCTCAAGCTAAACTCGCGCTAAAGACTGGGCCAGGGGCAATAAAGATCCTTAGAGTAATTCGAAATACCATCAAGGAAACCACGGCTCTGAGCAAAATAAGTAACGAGGAAAATTCGACGCCCTTTAAGGTTCTGATCTCTACGATACTTTCCTCCCGTACCAGAGATCCCGTCACTGAAGCGGCCTCTGCTCGACTGTATTCTCGATTTCCAAACTCGAGGTCTCTTTCGCACGCTTCCGAAAAAATAGTGGCCAAACTGATTATTCCAGTTTCTTTTTACAGAGTCAAAGCAGGGCGTATAATCCAAGTCTCTAAGATTATCGAGGAAAAGTATCACGGTTCAGTACCAAGCAATCTTAATGAGCTTCTTGAGTTGCCAGGCGTAGGCAGAAAGACGGCTAATTGTGTACTCGTCTACGGTTTTAGGACTGCTGCGATACCAGTGGACGTACATGTGCACCGGGTTTCAAATAGAATCGGACTTGTTGATACAGAGACGCCCGCGGAGACTGAGGCGGACCTGACAAAGATTTACAAAGAGAAATATTGGTCAGATGTCAACGAGCTGTTTGTCAGATTTGGGCAGACCATATGCAAGCCGTTGCGCCCTCATTGCGAAACTTGCCGAGTGCAATCAATGTGTAATTATTATGAATCTTTGCCAGCGAAAAAGTCTAGCTTGAAGTAGATTCGTTTTCCGCATCGCTCTTTTTTTCTTCAGAGCCTTCCTCTTCAGTTTGCGCTTTTTTTGGTTGAGGCGACTGCGTGCCGATGGGGGTGCCTACCCGAGGGGCTTGCAACGGCTTGCCGACTATTGGGGCGCCAATACGCGGCGCTTGCGGTTTTGCAGCTTGGTTGCCGCTTTGTTTGGTCGGCGGCTGCTGTTGGCTCTGGGTTGCTTCCGGCTTTGCGACTGGGGTTTCAACGGGTGTTCCCACAACTGGCGCTTCAACAGGTTTTGCTGCCAGGGGCGTGCCCACTCGTGGAGCTTGTGGTGGAGATCCAACGGACTTGTCTTCTATAGGAGAACCTATTCTGGGTGCTTGCGGTTTCGTGGTCTGGGTGCTTGTCGTGGTCTGGGCTTGTTGTTGGGGCTGAGCTGGTGCCGGTTTAGCGACTGGGGTTCCAACTGGTTTCCCTACTACCGGCGCGCCCACGCGAGGAGCCTGTGGAGCAGACGATCCTGATTGTTGGACAGAGGGCTGTGAAGTTGATGGCTGGCCTACGACAGGGCGGCCTACCGGTGGTGCTGAGCCCGGAGCACGAGTGCCAATTGCAGGGGCGGGCCTCGCTTGTCCCGCAACTGGCGCAGCGGGTTTCGGTGCTTGAGCCGTGATCGCCTCAATAGGAACTGGTTTCAGACTTTCGGCTGTCTCATCTCTTTCCTTGCTGGGCTCTCGTAACCAGCTTAGACCTGACTCGTAATTTTTCAGATCCGCTGATAGTTGCAGAATGTTCTGATTGAGCTGATCTAATTCTCTCTTGATCTGCATCTTCTTAAGAAAACCCGCCTTGGCATATTGTTCTTTCAGTTGATCAAGTCTCTTTTTCTCATCTTCGAGATTTTGGCGTACGAATTTTTCGTACGGCGTAAGATCAAGTTGAGCGTGGCTCATTTCTTTCTTGAACTGCTCTATGACCTGTAAAACGAAGAATGCATTTTTAACTGTAACCCTGCTACAGGAATCTGATTTCGCTCCAGAATGGTCTGAAGAAATTGGCTTGATCTTCGGTCCATGATTGTTGAGGTCGCACTTGCAGTGTGGAGAATCGAAAAGAAAGAGCCTTCGGATTCCTCGAATTCATCAAATATGGCGCGGTGATTACAGTGGTTACAGCTTTGATCTTTACGGCGTTTCTGGCGATAGTATGGCAATCTTGGAGTATCTAGACTACAATCACGCCGAGTTCCATTCCGACTTTTTGAATGGCTTTGACTCTTTTTTCCAGCGGAGGATGAGTCGAGAATAGGCCTGCCATGCTCTGACCTTTGAGCGGATTTACTATCCAAAGAGGAGAGGTAGAAGGAGAAGGAGCATTGTTTTTTCTCCACTGCTTTGCGTTGGCACTGGAAGATATTTTCCTCAGAGCATTCACTAGTTCCTGAGGCTTCTGGGTCAATCTGGCCCCCGCTTCATCGGCGGAAGTTTCTCTGCTGCGCGAGATTCCCATTTGGATTAGGAAGGCCCCGATTGGAATCAAGATGATTGCTATAATCGCAAGAATGAGGTAAGACGAGTTTTGGTTAGCCCTACCGCGCGAGTTTCCAAATCCTCCAAAAAGTGATCCAAAAATCACTATCTGTCCAATATACGAAATTGCTCCCGCTAAAGTCGCAGCGATGCTCGACACTAGAATATCCCGATGGGTGACATGGCTGATTTCGTGTCCAATTACTGCTTCAAGCTCGGAGGGCGAAAGCATTCTTAGAATGCTCGTGGTACAGGCTACTACGGCGTGACTGGGACTCTTTCCCGTCGCGAAGGCATTTGGCTGTGCCGAATCCACTATTCCAACTCGGGGCATGGGAATGCGGGCCTCATATGCAACTTTTTGGACAATCGCGTAGAGTTGTGGGTTGTCCTGCTGTTTGATTAGTTTTGTATGAGTTGACCAGAGAACGAACTTGTCAGCCCATTCGTACGCTACTAAATTCATTATACCTGCGAGCACAAGTCCGAGTAGCGCAAAATCAAGAGCTGCGGCAGCGGTCCCATAGAAGGCATAGCCTATGACGACTGCGATTAGCATCAGTAAGAATGTAAGCGAAGTCATTAGAAGCATTGTTCGTCCTAGCGCCAAGAAATTGTCCCCGTTTCAACTTCTAACTTTGGAATTCCCCGCATATAATCATGACTCTGACAAAATTGAATTTCTTTAACACAACTCTTTAATTTGATCAACCAAACAAAAACTACAAGCAAAAGCATTTTGAGCGGTAAAGCACTCGCTGCGGAATCTTCGCTGATCGAATCTCTTTCCCACTTTATCAAAAAACTAAATCACGAAGAAGATGCCCTCATCGTTGTAGAAGGCCTACGAGACGCGAAGGCTCTTCGCGACTCTGGTTTTGATGGTGAAATCTTCATGCTTTGTCACAAACAGAATGTAACGAAGCTGGAAAATGAAGCCACGAAATACAAAAAGACCATACTTTTGCTGGACAACGATAGTGAAGGCAAAAAGCTCACGGCTCGAACGCAGAGGATTCTTCGGGGTCGAGTCAAGCTTGACCTGTTCTACCAGAGAGAACTGCTCCCGGCTAGCAAAGGGAAAATAAGGCATGTCGAGGAATTTGCTGGCTACGCCGAGAAATTGGCGAGATATGTTGGATGAATGCTTCAGCCGGCAGGAGTCCTGAGCAATGTCCAGCCCTGAAATGCCCAAGTTGACCAAGAAGCAACTTGAGAAACTCTTGTCTGATTGGACAGTAATCGCAAGAAACACGCTGGACTGCCCAACTTGCGATGAATACTACGAAACTCCATTCGAATGGCTAAACCAAAAAGAGAAAGCTGCCTTCATAGACCATCTCTACGATACGCATGTCCGCCCTAAGAAAAAGTAGCCTTGTCTTGATTTTTTCGAATTGCTTGCTCTATATAAACGGCACTCAGCCGTAGCTGGAGTACCTGTTTCGCATCAGTTTTCGCAGTTCTGAAGATAATTTATCCTCTAGTTGCTTTTGCTCCTCAGTAATTCCGAGACTCATTCTATCAGTCAGGACAAACGGGCCTTCCGCGTAGCTTCCTCCAGCTATTGGGGCAACAGGTCTAATCGGGCGGAGGATTCGATCTAGATCGAGCCTATCTTGAATCGGGTCAGTTCCCCTGTCTTCGGCCCTTGCGAGCGTCTTCAGCAATTCGAATGCGACTTTGCGGTCGATTCTCCGATAGCCGTAAGGAATTGTTCCGAAGTTTGTCGATCCTCCAGATCTTGCCTCGACTTTGGCACCAAGCATCAGCGGATTTGGCTTGAAGATCGAATCGATTTTCAGCTGCCAGACTTCGTCCGGGCTGCCCATGAAAGCTCCGAAGAAACCATTGTCGTCCTTGGCTGAAGGAAACAAAGTAAAGCTCCAGCCATTGGGATTCTTTGAGTACTTTTCCAAGAGATGCTTACTTAGCACCCTGCCCTCTAAGAACTCGACCATCTTATCGCGCCTTGATCTAATGCAGAATCTGGGATAAGAGAGTTATGGAGTCACCGCAAACTCATTTAATTGCATCAACCCAAATTGAGAGACACCAAGCGAATTTCTTTGGCCGCCGTGGTGCAGTTTGGTTAGCATAGGAGGCTGTGGCTCTTGTGTGAGCGGAGACCTCTCGATCGTGGGTTCAAATCCCACCGGCGGCCCATTACTTCTGGATTAGAGGAACCATCTCTCGCCGGTGGTAAGCAGATATACTCATCGAAGATTCGCCTGAATACTTCGGAGACCTGATTTATCAGTCCCATCTTGGATAAGTGGTTCCCGCTGATTTCTAGCAACATCGACCTCGATTAGCAGAAGAGAAAAGCGATGTCAATTTTTTCCCCGTTGGATTATGCACTCATCGCCCTCGGCCTTGTAGCAGCTTGGAGCATGGGACACCATTACGCGGGAGCTGTAGTAGGTCCAGCTTATGGTTCGCGGTCACTTGCTATGTACACGGCTATCTTAATTTCCGGCGCTTTTGTCATACTCGGGGCTGTCTCCACAAGAGTGGTTACGACCTATGTTTCGCTAGCCCTAGTCCCTCCACTCTATCAGACTGCGGCTCTTCTGTCACTTGTAATAATGACAAATGTCACGACCTTTCTGAAAATCCCAACTTCAACGATCCAGCTCTACGCTTTCTCTCTCTTGGGAGTTGCGTATGAGACGGATTCTCGGGTAAACTACGTCATACTCGGCCTCCTCGTAATAGGATGGGTTGCCGCACCAACGTTTTCATTCGGTTTGAGTCGCGGCATCTTCCGGGTTTTGCGAGAAAGCAAGCATCTGCGATACGTGATCATCGGGGTGATGATGTACTCTGGCCTTGTTCTTGGTCTGAATGATGTAAGCAACGCTGCTTCGAGTTTGGTCTCTTCAGGGATCGATCCACTTTTCTCAAAGGCTATCTGTGGCATCGCAATGTTTGCTGGGATGCTGATCTTCGGTCCGAGACTGATCAAGCTCGTCGGAGAAGAGATGATCAAAATGGACTTCAAGACTGCCGCATCCGCGCAGCTAACAAAGTCCATAATCATCTCGGCTCTCAATGCTTTAGGGCTGAATGCCTCCATAAATCAAACAATGGTCACTTCCCTCGCCTCGCTGGGAGCGAGAAGGAACGTTCTCAAGGGAATCCTGCAGGGGTGGATCTACTCGCCTTTGATAGGATTTGGTGGCGCATTTGTTTTTGCGTTTATCCTAAAGATACTCTTCGTTTAACGATCATATAGCTCTAGCGTCTGCAATCCGAATTTGAACTCGCCTGTAAGCAGTTCTAGGATGGCAGAGGAACACCTCAGACAAAGGACGTCACAATTAGCGAAAGTCAGCTAGCTCCCGCCCGCAACTTTGCAAAATTAGATTGCAGGCAGGCTAGCGACGCGAAGTTTAGAACACTTACTTCTTTCGTTTCTTTGTAGTCTTCTTGCTCGGCAAAATGATCTGCAAGTATTCAATATGCATCCTTGCTTAAGTATGTTCCTTTTTTTTAAAAATCCAAATTTTCTACCTTCAATTTCGGACATAGAGCTCCGCAAATAATCACTTATAAGACGAGGTAAACGCGTGTACTCAAAGGTTGAGTGAGAGTACAAACTGAGTTATGTGAATCGCTATGAAAAAGGGAGCAGCTATCCCCAGTGGGAGGGGGACAGGGCAGCTAACGCCGCAGGCAGAAAGCGTGAAGACAGAGATTCAATGCGTCGAAAACCTGTGGAATTGGGCAAAGAATACGATGTTGACATTGTGGAAAAATCGCGGCGGGAAGATGGGATTGCGAGAATAGATAACTTCGTGATCTTCGTAAAGAAGGGAGTTGTGGGCGAAAAGGTGAGAATCAAGATTGAAAGCGTTAGTCAGAGTTTTGCGATCGCATCTATAGTGGCAAAGACTGATGCGGTAAGCGGCTCAGCAGCACCTTCGGCCGTTTCAAAAGCCTAGGTTCAATCGGTTAGGTACGGCGCGCTGTTCCTCTAATGTCGTAACCAACAACTGTAGGGCGGACGATTGGCTACCCTGAGTAGTGAAGGCAAGGTTGGCAAACGATTGACTGCAAATTGAGCTCGGCGAACCGCCATCGATCTTGCATATTGCAGTTATTAGTGTATTAGCGGCTCCATCAATAGCCTTCGCAACCGCGCTGCTTGGAGTGTTGAGCTGCGAAGCTATCTGCGTCCAGTTAAGATTAGAAAGCGTCGATGGTGAATATTGCGCACCTACCACTGAATATTGATTTCCCAAATCGACAAATGGAATGGAGCCTTGCGTATCGTACTCGTTCCAGAGCGTTTGCTCAGAAGAGCTATAAGTTTGAAGAGGTGCTCCGCTCCGGTCTTCATATTCAACGGGGACAAAGCTGATGTAACTGCTCGTGTATGTTGCATTTACAAAGCTGAAGGTGGCCGTGTTCGGATCAATATCGGTTGAAGAGGATTGCATGTATTCGAGCCAGCTAAAACTACCGAATTTGGAAAGAGCAATAATCATGGCCCACCTCTCAGCGGCACAATAAGGACAGTACTCCGCCCCTATGTACAGAACTTCTGGTTTCCCCTGATATGTTAGGTTGGTACCGCTTATCGCAGTAGTGGAGGTAACTCCCTGTCCACTTCCAACCGAGTTTAACGTCCCAGAGCTCACGGCTGCGAGATCATTGTATAGAGTCGCGTTTATGGGCTGATTGAGTAGTCCGCTAACAGTGATTGTTGTAGTACTGTGTGATGATGTATAGATGAGGTATCCGACCAAACTGCCTATCACTATCACCACTACTATCATGGCAACAAGGAGATTTCTTGACAACTTTGTCTTTGGTGCGGCAAAGCGAGTTTTGGGGTGAACCGCCCGATGATGCTCTCTCAGAGCAGACAGGCTGTCAAATCTCTTTCCGCAAATGGTGCACTTTGGCAAGGGGGTTCAGCGTGCTATATGTCTTCAATAATGACGCTTTATTCATTGTGCCGACTGCATACGTACTTTGGCTTCCAAGTTATTTTTAAAGCTAGGAGGGCCGGTTGCCTAGCGAAATCGAGAACGGCCAAGCTCGTGCAAGTGCCCCTGAAATATGGATCTTAAAACGAAAGTGAGGAATGCTAATTCTAATAACTATCATCCTAAGTTAGTAAATCTGCAGGAATATTATGACAGCACAAATAACAAGGAAAACTATCAAATAAATCCGAGTCAATCTGTCTGATCTTGCATTTGATTTTTCGTCCCGGTCCGTTTCATTCTTTGACAAATCGAACCCACCGCAGCTTTCCAATTCATGAAACTGACTATTTTAAGTATCTTGACACCATTCCCGTGAGTTTGTTGAAAGGCTCGAATCTCCTTGGAAGCATGCTGAAGCAGAGAATTACGCTACCGTGGCATTTACCAATGCTGTGAAAAAGACAACCTTTTTCAGCTTCTTCTTGGGCAGAACTGGAGAGCTCGAATATGGAAGTTGTCTGAGTATTCTAAGAACTGACGTTTACATCCGACAGCCATATCGAGTTCTCATGAGTCATAGAAAAGGGCGAATGCGGGATTGGTCGAGATTATACCGCAAGTTCATCAGATAGATGGAGTGAACGCTAACAGCTACCTTGTGTTCGAAGACGATGGATCTCTAACTCTAGTCGATGCTGGCATGTCCAAGGATGGCAAAAAGATCCTAAACTACGTCGAGACCAATCTATCGAAAAAGCCTTCCGATATCAAGACGATCGTTCTAACTCACAGCCACATCGACCATGTTAGAGGGGTGTACGCCTTAAAGAAGGCCACTGGCGCTAGAGTAGCAATTCACGAGCTTGACGCTGATTACCTGTCTGGAAAGAAAAAAGAGCCGCTTCCAAAGGGTGCGATAGGCATTTTATTCCGGATTCTCTCGCCTTTCTTCAAATTCACACCCCTTGAACCGGATCAAAAATTAAACGAGAACGATAGAATAGGACACCTAGTTGTTCTTCACACTCCCGGACATACGCCTGGGAGCATTTCACTTTACGATCAACAAAACAAGCTGATCTTCGTTGGCGACACCATTCGATACAACAACGGAAAAGTCGGAGGCCCTCCCAAATCGTTCACGCCTGACATGGCGCAAGCAACGAAGTCTGTGCGAAAGATTTCTAATTTGGATTTTGAAATACTGCTCGGAGGACACGGTCAGCCTTTGAAGACGAACGCGTATCAAAAAGTCAAAGAACTCTCGGCGACCTTAGGCTGAAGAGTTCCAGCTAGACGACACATTTCCCAGATTCACTGTCAAAAATGTGAGCATTCGGGCTGCTAAGATCCATCCAGATTTCTTGTTGTAGCGTCGATGAAAAAGTCATAGGCGCCCTTGCCACAATGTTTACCTTTCCACTCATGGCGTAAATGAACTGTTCGGCGCCCATCAGCTCGCTTCCGTATACTGTAAAGTTCACAGCTCCATCTGATTGCGCCAAATTTACACCAATATCTTCGGCGCGAATTCCATAAGCTACGCTCTTTCCTACATAGTCTCCCTGTTTCTTCAGGCTCTCGGAAACTGCAGGATCAAGTGGGATCATGAATTGACCATATGTGTCCAAGATCAACCCAGAACCTTTCTCCATCAGAACTCCGTCGAACAAGTTGATTGATGGGCTTCCCATAAAACCCGCAACGAACTTGTTTGCGGGATGGGAATATACAACAGTCGGGGGAGCAACTTGTTGAACCATTCCATCCTTCATGACAGCGACGCGATCTGCCAGAGTCATCGCCTCAGATTGGTCGTGGGTAACGTAGATTGTTGTGGTTCCAATTTTTCTCTGCAGTGCCTTGATTTCAATTCTTGTTTGGACCCTCAGCTTCGCGTCCAAGTTGGAAAGTGGTTCGTCCATGAGGAACACTTTGGGTTCTCTCACTAGAGATCTTCCGAGTGCCACTCTTTGTCTCTGACCTCCCGAAAGCTGTTTGGGCCTTCGCTTAAGCAGATTTGAGATTTCCAAAATGTCAGCTGCTCTTTTTACTCTCAGCTCGATCTCTTCTTTGGAGAACTTTCTCATTTTAAGCGGAAAAGCGAGATTCTCATGAACTGTCATATGAGGATAAAGAGCGTAGTTTTGAAATACCATTGCAACGTCTCGATCTTTTGGCGGGAGATCGTTGACGAGTTCATCTCCAATGTAGATCTCGCCTGATGTGGGTTTTTCAAGACCGGCTATCATTCTGAGAGTTGTTGTTTTTCCGCATCCACTTGGTCCAAGGAGCACTAGGAACTCGCCATTAGAGACTTCTAGATTAACATCTTTGACCGCAGGTGTATCCTTGAAGATCATTGTTATATTTCTTAGAGTGACTTTGGCCATCTCAGATCACCCTTTGACCGAGCCCGCAGTCAATCCAGTAACAAGGTACTTTTGGAACAACATGAAGACAATGAAAACAGGAATCGCCATGAGCAGTGAGAGAGCGGAGAAAGTTCCATATTCTACAGAGGTTGCCGTTATGAACGAGTACAAAGCGAGCGGAAGCGTCCACAGGTTATTATTTTCGAGCATTACATGAGCGAGAGCAAAGTCCAACCATGCGCCCATGAAAGCCCACAGCGCTACGGTTGCAATACTTGGTAGGGTAAGAGGTAACAAGATTTGCCAAAATACTCTGATATCGCTAGCTCCGTCGATTTTAGCGGCTTCGTCCAGGTCTTTTGGAACTCCATCGAAAGCATTTTTCATTATGAAGATTGAAAGAGAAAGTGAGCCGACCGTGTAGGCAATAATGAGACCAAGGTACGTATTGACTAGGTGAAAATGAGCGTATATCAGAAACAGCGGAATGATCGTGACAACCCCTGGAAACATCGTTGGCAAGAGAAATGAGAACATTATGGAGCTCCGACCTGGAAACACTCGGCGGGACAAACAATAGCCGGCAGGCAAGACAACCGCCAAAGATGCCACCACAGTTGAAAGAGTAATTATCAAACTGTTCTTAGCCCAGAGACTGAACGAAATCAGTTTTGGATTGAATAGGAACTGAAACTGGGCTAGCGTAGGGCTATTCGGTATTGGAAAAATCCAGAGAACGAGATGCCATCCGGTAGCAAGATTCTGCCCCGGCGAGAATGCTGTTGAAACTACCCAAATTACAGGATATATTGAGACAAGTGCCATGACAATAAGAAAGATATGTTTTGAGATCTCTTTAGTTACTCCTATTACCAGACGAGTCGTGCCTTGCTGAGCTCTCTTCATTGCGACTCTTTCTTGCCTCCCCCTATTACACCAGTATATCTAAACCACAAGATCCCCACAGTGGCTAAAATCAAAAATGCAATGAAAGCATAAGTTGCTGATTCTGAAAAATTGAATAACATGAAAGCGAGATTGTAGGCCTGGACGATAAAAATACTAGTAGAAATTCCTGGCCCTCCACCCGTTAGGAGAAAACCTGCGTTAAAATTGTTAAAAGTCCAAATTGAACCTAAAAGTATTGCAATTAAAAGCGTTGGTTTCAACAAAGGGACTATGATATAGCGTATTTCTCTCCAACCAACGGCTCCATCGATTGCCGCAGCTTCGTAAAGCTCGTTTGGAATTCCTTGAAGGGCTCCTGAAAAGATAATTATCATGAAAGGATAGCCGAGCCAAATATTTGCAACAACCATCGAAAGAAAGGCGTAATGAGGGTCTCCAAGCCAGTCTACGCGGCTTTTAGGTCCGAAAAATTCAACCAAAACCTTGTTAACAATTCCAAATTCATAGTCGAGCATCCCCCTCCATACTAGCAACGTAATGAAGGAGGGCATCGCCCAAGGGACTATCAAAAACATCCGATAAATCCCCTTGCCGTGAATCTTCGAGTTGAGTATTATAGCGAGAAACAGTCCCAACGCGACAGTCGGGAGTACACAACCTATCGTCCATAGAGCGGTGTTCTCAGAAATTTTCACAAACCCGTATGTCGGGTTTAGGAAAACAAGCAGATAATTTTTGAATCCGACATAAGCGAGATTCCCTAATCGTGAATTGTGATAAACATTCCAATTCGTAAATGAAATCCAAATATCAAAGGCAAATGGATAAAGTACTAAAAAAATCAGGCCTACTAGGCCAGGTAAAACGTACAGGTAAGCGGTCTTGTTTCTTGCTACTTGACCTAATATCTTGCGGAGATCTTTGTTTTTTTCCGTTGGGTTTGCCATTCTTTTTGCCCTAATTTTAGTTAATTAAGTCAGAAAGAAATTTGGTTCGTAAAAAAAGAAGGGGGAAGTAGTAGGTTAAAGCCCACTACCCACCATTTGCTGTTATAATAGCTGTCTCCGCTGTATCTAGTTGTGATTGAATTGTCGGTATGGTGACAATTTGGCTCTGTGAGGTTGGCTCTGCAGCTACTAGCGCATTGCCCACGGGGGTCCAGACACTATTCATTGCAGCAGAGTTGTACCCATACGCGTTTGCCGCTAAAAGTCCTTGCGCGGCAAATCCAGCTGCAGTCGAGTTGCCGGTTATGAGCGTACTCGAAGCTAAAGCAACGTTGGTTGGAAGATCTTCTGCGTACGTGAACAAGTTTGCTTGAGCGTTGTACGAACTGACGAAGGATATGAAATCAAAGGCTGCTTGCTGGACGTTGAGGGGAAGTCCTGATGAGATAACCCATCCCTGATAACCCCATGTCGGGGCAAGTGGAGAACCGGTGCTAGTCACGTTTGGCATCGGAGTCGCTGCCCAAGATAGTCCGGGACAAGAATTGTACATTGAGATGTCCCAAGGTCCGTCCAGGATCATCGCTGCTTGTCCGTCACAGAATGCCGCCGTCATGTCACTATCGCTAGGTTGAGGAGGCATGTACCCTTGGTTGACTAGGTAGTTCAGATATGCTGTTGCGTCCACTGCTGCCGTGCTGTTGATTTGTGGATTCGGAGGAACTCCGGGCGTGAAGATTACACCATTATAGCCGAAGAGCCATGGGAACCACCAATATCCATTGTTTGATGGAAAGATGATTGGAATAGTGCTTGAATTCTTCGCGAGAAGCGCTGCAGAATCGGAAGTAATCGAATTAGTAGTCCCATTGGTACTAGTTGGCGGTCCGCTCAAGCCAGCTGCACTAAAGAGCGCCTTGTTGTAAAGCAAGGCTAATCCGTTAGTGTTTTCGGCAAGACCGTAGAGTTTACCGTTGATCGAATAGGCTCCGATACTGCCCGAGGTGTATTGTGCAAGAAATGTCGAGTTGGCCAATGTTGTTAGAGGCTGCAGGAATCCTTGAGCTACAAGCGAGCCCGTCCAGTCGTTTGCTGCTCTCAGAACGTCTGGTGCTTGGTTCGCAAGTGCCGCTGTGATGTAGTCAGATTCCGCGGCGCTGAAAGCTTGGGTCTGGACATTGAGTGTGATCCAAGGATAAGTTGTTGAGAAGGTAGAGATAGTCTTGTTGAATGCAATCTGTTCACCTGATCCAGGCGTATATGTGTCCCAGACCGAAAGTGTAACTGGGGCTTCCGAGGTGGTGGCTGTAGTTGTTAGCGTTGCCGTCGTTGTCTTTGCAGAACCAGTTGTTGTAGAAGTGGCGGTGACTGTGGTTGCAGAAGGCTTTACAGTTAAAGCATAAGCTCCAACGCCTGCAACGGCAATTATTACTATGACAACTGCGACAATTAATGTCGTAGAGATAGATTGTTTATGAGAGAAGTTTCTTTGCATCACGCTGTCCGAGAACATGTATTCTATATAAATCTTCGATTGATTCTCGACAATGAGGGATCAGGTTCTTCCAAATGACGCGTCTGTCGCGATGCAGTATGATTGGATTCCCACTTTAGCTGTTCCAAATTAGTTATACTTTGCCTGCCCTTCTCAGTTCCAAAAAGCGAGAAACTCTCTTGAGAATTTACCAGATACTGGTTGATCGATTTTCCACAGGAGTCGACATGCTCGATTCACAATTATCTTTCAAGACTTCAAAGAACTGGATGGGTGGTACTCTAAATGGGATTTCAGCTAAATTGGAATATATCAAAGGATTAGGCATGGATGCAATCTGGCTCTCTCCGATCTTTGTTTCTTCTGCATACCATGGATATTCTGTCAGTGATTATTTTGACGTAGATCCTCATTTTGGTTCAAAAGCCGATCTAAAGTTCCTAGTCTCCAAGGCACACAAGCTTGGGTTGAAGATTATTCTTGACTTCGTGGCAAATCATGTTTCAAGTACGCATCCATTCTTTCTTCTTGCTCAAAAGTATAAATCCAGCAATTATTTCCATTGGTTTCTTTTCAATTCGTGGCCAAGTGGCTATGAGCATTTTCTTGATTCAAAAGGACTGCCTAAAATAAATCTGGAAAATGAAGAAGCTGAGAAATACATTCTAGAAGTGGCTCAATTTTGGATAAGAGAATTTGGGATAGACGGTTATCGATTGGATTTCGCCGTTGGACCACCAATGAGTTTTTGGAACGACTTTGCGAAATCTTGCAGACAACTAAACTCTAACTTTATTCTCCTTCCCGAGATCTGGCTCTCTGGATTGTCTAAAAAATATTTGAAAACCATGTGGTTCGTAAAACATGATCCAGACCAAAGGGAAAAGCTCTATGACCTATTAGGCAAAAAGAAGCCATCGTCGCTTGACTCCAGAGGTTCCGCAGAAGAGCTTGCAATGCAAATATTTGCGAATGTTACAAACAGTTTCTTGGACTTTCCCCGGAGCTTTGAATTACGTAAAATGGCGGAAGAGAGAAAGATCCGATCCAACCAATTTTCAATAACCGGCAAAAACGCTAGGCGATTTGTTTTTCTCGATAATCACGATGTGGAACGAATCATGTGGGTTTGTAGAAACGATGCAAACTTGTTCGTCGAACTATTGGAGCTTTTAGCTTCTTTTGAAAATGTAGTGGTATATTATGGAACAGAGATCGGTATGACTCAATTGAAGAACTTCAGATCTCATTCTGATATCGAGGCGAGGAGGTTCATGAAATGGGATCTTAAAGAGGATGAAAAGCAGCTACTTGGTAGGTTCAGGAGAGTTTTTGCTCAATGAGTATGGAGCTGATCTGATCTAATTGCTTGCTTGAGCTCATCCGGAAGGTTTCCACTAGATCTTAGATAAAGTGGCATCTCAGATTTGGAATTCACCCATTGTTTTCCGTGAAGAACTCTTCCATTCGCCCATTCGGTCCATTTTCCTTCAGGAAGATAAAGCTCTCTTTGGTGCTTCTCTTTCTCCAGAATGGGGGCGTACAACAGGTGTTTGCCCACCATATACTGGTCATTCATTTCATAAGTTTCTTCATCATCTTGAAACTCGTAAAAGAGGGGCCTAACGATTGGATGTCCGAATTTATGAGCTTCTGATGCGAGTCTCGAAATGTATGGTAGCAACGAGTAACGAAGAGAAATCGCCTCCTTGATCCTCTTTTGATATTTTGAAGACAGTCGATACGGTTCTTGGTCATTTCCTTCCTTACTTTTGTGGTTTCGGAAGATAGGAAACAAACAAGCCATTTGATAAAAGCGTGTTAGCAGTTCAGGGGTTGAATTGCCAATAAAGCCTCCGACATCGCAACCCACGTAGGGAACGCCTGAAATCGAAAGACTGAGGAGCAAAGGAATCTGCAAGCGCATATTTTTCCAAGAGGAAGTATTGTCCCCTGACCAGACCGCCGCAAACTTTTGTATCCCAGCACATCCCGCTCTCGTAAGAATAAAGACTTCATTCTTCAACCTACTTAGAGCTTCGAAAGTAGCTTTAGCCTCAAAATATGCATATGCGTTGTGAACTAGGCTATGCTGAATTCTTGTTCCGTCATCGTTTTTGTGCAGAACATTTTCATCAATAGTTTTCGTCTCATTGAAAACGGAAGGCTCATTCATATCTAGCCATATCCCATCTAAACCACTTTCAGAGACGAACTTTGTCACACACTTTGACCAAAATGCTTGAGCTTTGGTATTCAAGAAATCCGGGAATACACACTCACCGGGCCAGACCCGTCCAACGTACACTTCCCCGCTAGGGGTCTCGCAGAAATTTCCAATGCCCTCCTGGAATATGTCAAAGTTCTGATCGAATTTGATACCAGGATCTAAAATTGCAACTACCTTTACCCCCATTGAGTGAAGCTCTTCAATCATCCTCTTTGGGTTGGGAAATTTCTCTTTATCCCAAGTGAAAATCTTCTTTTCTTTCATGTAATCAATGTCAAGGTAGATACAAGAGATGGGTATCCTGTGTTCTTTGTACTTGCGTGCAACCTCAAGCACTTTCCCTTGCGGAAAGTAAGAATATCTTGAAACTTGATGTCCGAGTGCCCAGCTAGGAATTTCGAAAGGTAGGCCTGTTAGTCTTGTATAATTTTCAACTACTTGTTCGATCTTTGGACCCTTAATCACGTACAGTGTAACACTGTTCACAGGAACAGACATCACAATTTTGTCGTACTCGGCTATACCTGTGTCGAATGTAATCTTCGATGTGGAATCTACAAAGTAACCCTTGGCCTCTCCACTTTTGACAGAAATGAAAAAAGGAATTGAAGCATACAAGGGATCTGAATTCCATTGATAACCGTAATTATCGGTGTTCCACATTTTGCTTGCGATTCTTCGCCTGTCCAGCTGGAACGCCTTCTCGCCCAGTCCAACAATGTGTTCGTCACTATGCAATTCTTTTTTTATTACAATAGTATTGCCGGCGTCGCGGAATACAATCTCTTCTTTGCCGTCAAAAAAAGAAGCCTTCGCACTTTCCTTCACACGTTTAGTCCTAGTTCTAGGAAAATGAAATCCTTGGAGCGAAGTTGGAGAATTAATTTCGAATGCTACGCACTTTTCAGATGCGTATTTGCGTACATTCATTCTATCCAATCGGGCCTTTGATGTTTACTGGCATAATTAAGTGAAAGCTCGCAGCTGAGTTTTGCTCTTGTTTATCACGCGAGCTTAGCACCGGAAACCGTGGTTAGAACTTATTTTCTTCGCAGTCTTGTCAAAACAAACAGGGCTGACACCGAGATCGCAATAACTACAACTGCGACAATTACCAAGCTTTCATAGCTAGAAGTCATTTCGGGGCTCGTAGTACTCGGTAGAATCGAAACATACGGAGGGCTCGGACCCCGTGCAGGCAGAATTGTCGCAGCTTGAGCGTACCTATAACCTTGCATCGCAAACCACGCGGGCCCGCCAGGAGTTTGCCACTCCCAATCGCTCCCCTCTGCAATGTAGAGATCATTCCACAGCTTCTTGATACTCTGGTTATTCATCCCGTAAACATTGGTCAAGTTAACCAGAACCTTTCTTGAGTTGAGAATAGCTTCCCATATGGCGTTCTTTTGTTGCTGCCCGATCCACAAGCTCAAATTTCCCTGAGACCATGAATTCGTTGGCACATAAGTGAGCTCGGCTGTCACGCTTCTGTGCGCTACAATGTTTTGCAAAGTCGAAGTTTGAAGCCATGAGGACTGTGATTCTATTGCCGTGTAAATTTCATTATAGTCCAATGCACTGACCAGCTCGTCTCCTTGAACAATGGGGTTCTCTCCGTCCAAAGCCAGCGTCAGAACGCCGTTGGGATTGCTCCTGTAAACATTTGCCACGGCTGCGATGAACATGCTCGCCGCCACCTGAGGGTTGGGTTGCTCTGCAAAAGTATAGTACATGTCGTTTGAGATAGTAGTATCTCTAAAGAAGACGATGATGTGGCTACCGTTGGCTCCTTCAAGTGTGAAAGGTTGGTAGATGGACTGAGAAGCACCAGGCCCTTGAGCACCAACAAATTCGTTTGCTTGGTCAAGGATAGTGTATTGCAACCCAGCATTTTGAATGATCGGTACCATGGGCATCGCAAATCCCATTTCAGGTGTCCACATACCTGTCGGAGTAACGCCCATCATCCATTCGGTGTAATTTTTTCCCAAACTGATCTGCGCCTCAAGATCGGCGGACAGTCCGAACTGCACGAGAAGCGCCGAAAGTGGATGATAAAACGGAGACGTCAGAATTTGTATTCTTCCCGAAGCCGCTAGACTCTTGTAGCCTGCAACAGTCTCGTTAATGGCTACAAGATCCTGCTGTTCTGCGGCCTGCCCTCCAGGAAAAGAAGTGTAGGTCGAGTTGTAACTGAAATTATGCACGCTGTAATTCCATTGGTAGAGAAGGGATGGTTGGAGATTGAAAGTGACGCTGATGTTCGGGTGGGTCTCGAGCATGTAAACATGCCAGAGATAGGCACCGTAGGAGGTTCCGTTGTATTCAAAGTCGCTCCCTGAATGAACCTGAACCCACGGTTGCTCAAATTGGCTCTGAAGATTCATGTAGATTGGCTGGTGCATGTGAAAAACAAGGGCCAAGGTGAGCGGGAGTTTTCCAGTTGTGTTCAGCACGACAAGCGGAATGTTTGCATTTCCTATCTGTTGAGTCGCATTTGCTTCGGCGGTGCTTACAATGACGTAATTCATGTTTTCTAGATGTATCGCAGCAGAGAAGTTGAACTCTGTTTTTTCAAATGCTGTCAATTGAAAACTCGATATGCTTGGAAGCGCCTGAACGAGCGTATTGTTGAGGTATATGGAGCTGTTTATCGAAATGCCGGTGAGCGGATTAGACTCTAGACTTTGAATTGTAATTGTTGCATTTAGAGCATCGTTTAGAGAATAGGTAAACTTGCCAGTGGTCACACTCATACGTACTAACTGACTTTGATTTGAGTCGGAACCATTTGCCTGTTGAGAACCATTTAGGCTCAAGGCGGAGTTTGTACTCACTGAGAAAGCATCAGAAAAATTGAGCGATCCTAAAGTGCTGACGAGGAGAATCAAAATTGTAAAGATCGCTGCCCAAGCTCTAATTTTCATTCAAAGGCCTTTTGAACAAAGGGTATTAAAAACCGTATCAAATCCGAGCTGGCCTTTCCCCACGCGACTTTCTATGCAGGCATGCGTTTGTTCTTTTGACTGAGAGGAATATTCGTATCGTGTCTTTGGCCACTCGAATGACCAAAAGGGATATCATGTAATCTCGTGGTCGCCGGACTTCACTCTAGGAATATGGTCGGAAAGCTGTTTAAAAAACTACAAAAACTTGCAATTGTCTCTGTAGAATAGCATGACAACATTTGTTCTAGTGCCTGGAGCTTGGTTAGGCGGATGGGCGTGGAAGAAGGTCACTCCAATGCTTGAAGAGAAAGGTCACGCGGTCTATGCAATCACGCTTACTGGAGAGGGAGAAAGAGTTCACCTCTTTTCCAAAGATGTAGGAATTGAAACTGCAATTCAAGACGTCTTGAACGTAATCAAGTACAACGACTTGGACAGTTTCGTTCTCGTGGGCCACAGTTTTGCGGGGAAGGTAGCCGCGGCTGTGGCTGATAGGGTACCAGAAAGAGTGAAGATGGTTCTGTATCTGGACGCTGAGCGCCCTGAGAAAGGCGTCAGGGAACCACAAAGTGGCGGAACGCCACCATTTGAACCCAAGAATGGACAATGGGGGATTCCTCTTACAGACGAGATACTCAACGAGATTGGAAAAGATGTGCAAGGCAGAGATCGTGAATGGTTGTTATCCAAGGCGACGCCTTGGCCGTTTAGGCACAGGGTCGAGCCGGTGACGCTGTCTAAGAACTTTGATTCGGTTAAAAGCGCCTACATATTCTGCACAGGCGGCGGCGATCCCGTTGACGAAATCTTGCAGGGAAAGTGGGGAAAGCTAGACGGTTCTTACAAGGTCATAGAGTCAGGGCACTGGCCGATGATAACGAAACCCGAAGAACTCGTTGAGGATATGCTAGTCTTGTCAGGTTAGATGTCTATCCCGAGTAACTGACTTTCCTGAGAGAAGAAAGGAGGGGACAAGGCGGTTTGAAGAATTCTTCTGTTACTGATTGGCTTCTTGAGGAAAATCAACCTTCGATAAGATACCTTGCTCTAACTGAATTGCTTGGCAAATCAGAGAAAGACTCTGAGGTAAAATCCGCCAAGGAGAACATTGCTAGAGTCGGGTGGGCAAAGGAGATGCTTGAAAAACAAACGCCGAGCGAATCCTGGATTAATAAATCAAGAATCTGGGCACCAAAGTATGTTTCGCCTTTCTGGACGCTTTTGGTTCTATCTGATCTTGGTCTCACAAAGGAAGAGGCTGCCATCGATCAGGCTTGCCAAATTTGGATGAAACGCTTTGCGACCGAGGATGGTGGATTCAATGCATACAGTAAGAAAGAAGGGCACCTATGCATCAGTGGCAACATGGCTCGGGCACTGGTAAAGTTTGGATATGCGGATCATCCAAAGGTGAGAAGAGCTTTTCAGTGGTTTGTGAAAAGCCAATCAGTCCGCGGTGGTTGGTCTTGTTGGAACTGGGGCAACCATCGCAGTGGAAGCAATCTAGATTCATGGGAACCTCTTAGTGCTTTCGCAGTGTATCCCCGTCAAATGTGGACTCGCAGTATGAAACTTGCTGTTGAAAGAGGGGCAGAGTTCTATTTAGCACGCGAGCTCCACAGGCAAGGAGCTCGTTACGAGCCTTGGTATTGCTTTCATTATCCTCACCATTACTACTATGACCTTCTTGTCGGCCTCGATTTCATGACTGCTCTAGGCTATACAAATGACAAAAGATTAGATTTTGCTATTTCATTACTCAAGAAAAAGAGAAGGCCAGATGGCCGATGGAATCTTGATGCCATAAACCCGGATCCTGAAAGCCCCCAAGGCAGGTGGAACAAGGATCATTCAGACAAAGCTTCCATTCCCTTTGCACTTGAGAAGCCCGGGGCACCAAGTAAGATGATCACATTGAATGCGCTGAAGGTCTTGAGCCGAATTGGCGAAGCAGCAAATGGCTAGCTCGTATGTCCTAATTCAAAAACTCTGTATCCTTTGCAGGGCTCACCCAAGGAGTAAAGTATCTGTGGTATTTCGTTGCGCCTTTCGAAGGCTATGAAGCTAGAAAGTGTCCTACCGTGGCGACAGATAGCGGGATTGCGGTGTCGCGTAGCAAGTTTCAAAATTCCTTGCTCCGTTATGTTGTTGCCTAGAGTTTGAAGATACTTTTCTCTGAGTATCGAATTTTCTAATCTCTTTCCAACGCGTAGATTATGAAAATGGTTTGTGGTAACTACGAATCGCTTTTTCAGATCTTCTGAATAGTGCACTTTTGTTCCGAAGTTCTCAAGACTAACGATTATCTTTTTATCGCAAAAAACATATTTTGCTGAGCTGTACTCTCCACGAGAAACCTCTTCTTTGACAACTCTTGCCGCATCCTTCGCAGATTTTCCTTCCTTTAGAGCGCTAAGTAAAATCACTCCCCTCGATTTTCGCCCTGTATAGCCCAATATGTTCGCCACACCTCCAGCAGTTCCCGATCTGAGAGAATACCCGCAGGCCATGCCTTTGGCTCGGAAATCATAGATTCCGATTACATCGTCTATTCTTCTGATGTCATTTCCGATGAATAGCTCTTTGGGCCGATCTCTGTTTTCAAAGAATACCATATCCAGTTCTTTCTGACGGATTGCTGCGACGATTGAGCACAAATGATGCTTGAACCGTTGGTAATCCTACAATTCTTTATGGCGGAAAGCCCGTGGAGAATTCGAAAGCTCTTCTGAGATTATGTCCAAAATTTTTGAAGCAATCTCATTCTTGCGAGCTTTGGGGAGATCTCTCACTTTGCCATTTTTGGATACAACTATCACCTCATTGAAATCCGAACCAAAACCAATGTCGGTTCTTCCAACATCATTTCCCACTACAAGGTCTGCCCCTGAGGATTTGAGCGCTTCCAGTGCTTTGAAGGATAGTTCGTTTTGGTTCTTCAAACCGTGCTCAGCCTTGAAAGCGACGACGAAAGTGTCTGGAAACTTTTCTTTTGCGATCTTGATAATCTTCTTTGTTGCGACCAGCTCAAGCTTGAGACTAGGTTTGGTAGAAGTATTGATCTTTCCGGCCACATAAGATCGACTAGTGTAATCAGCGGGAGCACCAGCAGAAATAAGAACATTATACTCGCCTTTCTTTGAAAGAGTCGAAAGAACAGAGTCTTGCATCTCCTGGGTGGTTACAACCGGTTTGACTTCCAACCTCCCATCTGTGCTCTTGAATATATCCGGAATCACAACACCAGGGCCCTGGATCAAAGTTACTCTCTTCGCTCCCTTTGCGATGGCTTCTTCCACAAGAGCTATTCCCATCTTCCCCGTGCTTGGGTTAGTGATGAAGCGGACTTGATCGATCGGCTCTCGGGTGGGTCCGGCAGTTATTATGAGGTTGACACCCGCTAGACTTTTTTGTCCTTTGAATACCTCCGGTTTTGATGTGGATTTCGCGTTGCCTTCTTTTTTGATGTCGCTATTCAACTTTCCAATCACAGCGATCACTGCTTGAGCAATCTCCTCGGGATCTGCGAGCTTTGATTTTGATTCAGTCAAGCTACCTTCAATGAATTTGACACCCGAGCGTTCGAGCTTCTCTTTGGCTTGCTGAACTATCGGATTCTTAATCATGGGCTCATGCATTGCACTTGCGATAAGGATCGGAATTTTGGTCCCAAGAGCCGTGCAGACCAAAGTTGAAACTGGCTCATCACTTATTCCGCTGGAAATTTTTCCAAGGGTGTTAGCCGTGCAAGGCGCGATTAAAATCAGATCTGCTCTCTTCGAAGATAATGGGGAAACCAGTTCTACGTGCTCGACCTTACCAGTCAATTTCGTAACTGGGGGATTTCCGGTCGACCACTCGAAAATCATAGGAGAAACAAATTCGCAAGCTTTAGGCGTAAGGACAGTAATGACCTCCGCTCCGTGGCGCATGAGCAGTCTCGCGATTCGTGGTGCTTCAGTGATTGAAACAGAGGCTGTCACGCAGAGGGCGATTCTCTTCCCTGAGAGCTCATTCCCCAAGCTTCCGGTTATGTCCTTCAGATACACAATTTGTTGAGATATTCTTAGGCTGACTATATTCGTTTCTGAGCTTGTGGTGTGTGCGAGTATTGGCAACTAGACCCATGTACAGCGCTTGTAACTCAAAGTGTAGTCCGCGCCCAAGGCCGGGATGAAATTCTCGGGGCCAAAACTTGCCTAATTTAGAACTTCCTTATCGTATCCAATAAAGGCTACCAGAAGCACGCAAGTCGACACCAAATCCATCCGCATCTTTCATCACTTCACGAGCCGCGCGTTTTGTAAGATAGAAAGCGAAGTCCCCTTGGTTTAGGGCTGAGCTCAGTAACCAATATCCGAGAGCTTCTTTTCCGATCCCGGGAGGTCCTACCACTAGAATTGTAGATCGGTCCGGGTAACCATCGACGAGGAGCTTGTCAAGTGAGGGGAGCCCGTCGAGGCCAAAATTTAGTCTTTAAGCTCCAGCTTCCTCAGAGACTGGCGACGGTAAGCGGTTCAGTGGAACGAGCCAACGAATGCTCCGATAGAGGCAAAATCCACCGATTGTTTGAGATATGGCGAAAGTGAAAAGACTCGGCCAACCACCTATAAAAAAGATGGAAACTAGGGGGGCTAGAATAAAGAAAATGAATAATCCAAACCAGAGGAGATGTTTGCCAAATCTCTTGTCTCCGGCCATTCTAGCGGCTCGAGGCAGGAAGACGAGTCCACAAATTGCCGCTAGGAAAATTGGTGAGAGAATGGAAATGAATAATGGTAGTGCAGGAGCACCGCTGGATGGGGCAATAATCATCACACCCACTAGTAATGAAAATGCAGCTCCTACCCATACCCAAAAGGCGATACGGAGTTGTTTCCAATGTAAAACCTCCCTGAGAAGTGGATCGGATCTTCTCGCCGTGCGAATTGAATAATCGATCCAATAGAAAGTCAACAAAGGCGAAAAACCAAATGAGAACAAGACCTCGGCGGTCGTATACGCTAAAGATGTGAAACCAAGACTATTGTAGAGGTTGAATGTTAAGATATAGCCGAAGTAGGCGATCGCGACTAAGAATACTCCGAGTGCCTGGTTGCGATAGAGCCGAACGGCGAGCGCTCGCCGGATGTTGAGGACCCGATAAGCCGAGTATGCAATTACCGGAAGAGGAATGATGCTTATTATGAATGAAATCAGTTCAAAATTACTGAACATATGGTCTGACCTCCATTCCAGTTTTTGAAAATGAGAAATTGTAGTAACCCGGTTGCGGTGGCACTCCTCTCATCTTTCTTATTCTGAGAAGTGGGATGACTCGAAGGCCTTCCTCGTAGAGCTTTAGCTCGATTACTCCATCAAACAACTGTTGCATCGCAGCTAGAACATTTGGCGGATGCATCCCTTCTTCTATCGTGGCTAGGAGAACTGAATCGTACTTCTTCACTTCATCAAATAACTGCGTTAGAAATTTGTAAATTGTGTCGGGCGGGTTAAGCATCAGGAGGGAAGATAGTACATCGATTGTAATTCTCGCTCTTCTATTTTCATCTTGCTTTAGTATGTCTTTGATATTGTACGATAGAGAAGCAAGATCATTCACGTTGAACTTCATCTTCCCTGGACCGTCGCTGGAGTACCAGAACGGCACTTTATTTGAGAAGTCAACGCCGAAAGCTCTTGAGTCTTGGAGTACTTCTTTCGAAGAGAGTCTAGTTGCGTAGAGTGTAAAGTCGTTTTGAACTAATCCCGATTGAGTAAACCAGTAGCACAGCGCTTCCTTTCCAATGCCGGGCGGCCCTATGACCAGAATAGTGGATCGGTCTGGGTATCCGTCGACAAGAAGTTTGTCTAGGGCTGGGAGTCCTGTAGACGCCAAATCCCTACTTTACGCTTCCTTTGCGTCAGTTACGGGCTCAATCAGATTAAGGGGGACGAGCCATCTCACGCTCTTGTAAAGGCAAAGTCCGCCCACGATCTGAGGAATTGCAACTTCAAGCTGGAACAGAAGAGAACCCAAGAAACCGGATGGATTCGGTATGAGTACGGCCGCGAAGGCACCCAGGACGAAGAAAATATAGAGTCCGAACCAGCGCAGATGTTTCCCGAGTCTTTTATCTCCTGACATCTTCGCCGCTCTCGGGAGAAATACGAGGCCAACAATTGGAACTATAAATAGCGGGGAAAGGAACAACACAAAAGTAACAGCGCCCGGTGAGCTAGTTGTACTGTTTAATTGTCCCTGTTGAATCTCTTCCGCAAAAGTAACGGTTATCACATCAACAAATATCAAAAATATCCCTCCGAACCAAATCCATAGGATCTTACGCACAATTCTCCAATGCAAAACATCTCTCAGAAGAGGATCGGATTTCCTCGCGGTCCTCATCGATGCATCGATCCAGTAGAAAGTCACAAACGGAGGGATCGCAAATCCGATCAAGACTTCAAAGAAACTGTAAAAGTTTGAATTCAAATTCAGACTATTGTAGAGGTTGAACGTGAAAGCGAACCCAATGATGCTAAGGCCAACCAAAACTACGCCGAGAGCTTGACTGCGGTAAAGCGGAACAGCGAGTGCTCTTCTGATGTTGAAAGCTCGGTAAGCTGAGTAAACTATCAAAGGAATTGGTATGAGATCTATCACAAATAATAGGAAGATCTGTTGGTCACTGAACATACGGTTTGACCTCCATTCCAGTTTTTGAAAATGAGAAATTGTAGTAACCCGGTTGCGGTGGCACTCCTCTCATCTTTCTTATTCTAAGGAGCGGGATGACTCGAAGGCCTTCCTCGTAGAGCTTTAGTTCAATAACGCCGTCGAACAATTGCTGCATGGCTGCCAAGACATTAGGTGGATGCATCCCTTCTTCGAGCGTTGCAAGAAAGACAGAGTCGTACTGTTTGATGTCTTCAAACAACTGCGTGAGAAATCGATAGACAGTCTCGGGCGGGTTCAGCATCAAAAGCGAAGAAAGAATGTCTGTAACAATCCTTGAGCGCCGGTCGGCATTTTTCTTCATGATTTCTTTGATGTTGTATGATATGTTGGTCAGGTCATTGATGTTCAGTTTTATTTGTGAATTGCCATCACTGGAATACCAAAAAGGTACTCTTTGTGAGAAATCTATTCCAAATGCTCTAAGATCCTGAAGTACTTCGTGGACGGATAATCTTGTTGCATATATCGAAAAGTCATTTTGAACTAGGCCAGCGTGCGTGAACCAATATCCTAGGGCTTCTTTTCCTATGCCAGGCGGACCAACAATCAAGACAGTAGACTTTTCGGGAAAGCCTCCATTGAGCAGACCGTCGATACTTGAAATGCCGGTGGATACCAAAAAGACTCTCGTCCCTACTCCTTACCCGCAATTTTCTCTTTGAATGAATATAGAGGAACAATTGCCCTCGCACTTCGGTAAAGAAAATATGCTGAAAGCAAAACGAGGATGTACTGACCCCCCGAAGCCAGGTACGCGTTGAGCGGAATTATGAGGCCAAAAGTACCAAGCCATACAAATGACAGACCAAGCAAGATCGCCGACAGCGCAAACCACTTCAAATGTCTGCGGAAGGTAATGTCATTTGATCTCCTCCACACGAATGGTAGCAATATTGCGGAAGAAGCGAGAGGGATTCCCCAGTTTGCAAGAGTTGCTGGTATAATTAGGTTTTGAGGACCTACCATACAATCGCAGTTCTGTACCCCCGCGGCTGTGACAGAGATCACCAACCCGATTAAACAAATCGAGATAACTATCCAAAGGATTCTTCGAACTATGCTCCAATGAAATTGATCTCGTTCCAGCGGATCGGATTGCCTTGCCGCTTGAAGCGATTGGTCTGTCCAGTAGAAAAGTGGTAGCGTTGCGAAGAATAATATTCCGAAACTTATGTCATCTGCTAGGATAAACTTTGTCCCAATAAAACGAAGGAGAAACTGGCCTTTGGCTGCGAATGCGATGGTGAAAAATGCCAAACCGATGCTCACGAGCCCAATTCCAAGTGCTTGGTTTCGATAGAGCTTCACAGTCAGTCCTCTCCTGATATTTGACGCCCAGAATGCGGCATAGCCATAAGCCGCAAGATTTGCCAGACCTCCGATCAAAATTTCGATGTCATAGCTACTTAGCATAGGCGCCTACCTCCATTCCATTTTGGGAAAAACTGAAACTGTAATATCCGGGCTGCGGCTGAACGCCAAGCATCTTCCTGATTCGAAGAAGAGGAGTTACACGCAATCCTTCCTCGTAGAGCCTAAACTCTACGACGCCATCAAACAATTCTTGCAAAGCGACAATGGTCTGAGGCTGGTGCATGCCATCCTCGACGGTTCCGAGAAGAACTGAATCGTACTTTTTCACTTCCTCCAAGAGATTGCCGAAGAAATTGTAAATCGTCTCAGGGGAGTTCAGCATGAGCAGAGCAGAGAGTGCGTCAAAGACAATCCTCATTCGCCTTGCATTGTTTTTCCTTATGGTTTCTTTGATATTGAAAGATAAAGTTGTGAGATCTTTCACATCGCACTTTAGCTCCCCTCCATCTCTTGCGATCCAAAACGGAACTCTGGTTTCAAAATTGAGCCCAAAGGCTCTTGCATCTTTCAGAACTTCCTGGACAGAGTGCTTCGATACATAAAGGCAAAAATCGCCCTGCAGCAGACCGGAGTTAGTGAACCAGTAGCTGAGAGCCTCCTTTCCTAGGCCCGGTGCCCCCACAGCTAGAATCGCAGATTTATCGGGGTAGCCATCCCCAAGAAGCCTATCAAGCGAAGTTATTCCGGTTGTTGCCACTAAATCGATCAGTTCCTTGCCCTAAGTTGCTGACGGATGATCAGAAACAGATTTGATTCCTTCAGATGAGAAACTATAGGATGGAACCAATGACCTCGCACTCTTGTACAAACAGTACCCGTTCGCGAAGACAATTGCGTCCAAGACGAATAGTGCCTCGAACGGATTTGAAATAGTGCCTTGTAAGGCACCCCCTATAAAGTTCAGAATAAAGAAGAGTCCCAGCCAGTAGATCTGTTTTCTCAGCAAAGGATCTTTAGTTTGCCACGCGGCGATCGGGAGAGCTATTATGGCTAAAATCCGCAATCCGATAAAGAGTATAATCCCGGGAATGAACAGAAACAAGATGATAAACAAATTAGAAGGTACTGCGCTCTCGCTAGCCATACTGACGGGCGACACGCCAAAGAAAATGGTCTCGATTATTTCAGTACTTGCGGCAATCACTACCGAAGCATAGATCAATGGACCGAGGAACAACCGGACCAGTTGCCAATGCAGAATGTCTCGAAGCAAAGGATCTGATTTTCTCGCGGCCAGCTCTGATTTGTCAAGCCAATAGTAGAATATCGGAAACCAGAGCAAGAAAGCCAATTCACCGATTATGCCCACGTTACTGAAGAGAAAATCGCTCGGAACGTTTGGAGGGATGTATGAAAAAATTATGTTAGATAGAAGATTGATCAAAATAATCAGTGCGATGAGCGCTACACCGAGAGCTTGACTGCGGTACAGTGGTACTGAAAAAGTGCGCCTGATACCGAGGGCAGTATAGATAGCGTAACCAAAAGTCGCAGAGAAGGCAACGGCGCCAACTATATTTGCGATATCGAAACTACTTAGCATAGGCGCTCAGCTCCAATCCGTTTTTTGTAAACGAGAAATTATAATACCCGGTACTAGGAGTGACCCCGATCATCTTTCGAATCCGCAAAATTGGAGTGAACTTCAACCCCTCCTCATAGACTCTAAACTCTACGACTCCGTCAAAGAGCTGCTGCATCGCAGTTATCACTTGGGGAGAGTGCATTCCATCCTCCAAAGTAGCTAGCACGACTGCGTCATGTTGCTTTATTTCAGAAATCAACTGGCTAAGGAATTTGTACACGGTATTGGGGGAACTCATCATTAAAAGAGTAGAAACAATGTCTGTGACGATTCTAATACGGCGAGGATTGTTTTTCTTCAAAATATCCTTAATGTTGAAAGATAAACCGGAAAGATCATTCACGTCACACTTTAGCTGACCACCGTCTCCTGCTACCCAGAAAGGGACTCTCTGCTCATAGTTCACGCCGAACGCTTTCGAATCTTTCAAGATCTCTCGCGCGGAGAGTCTAGTCACGTAAAGACAAAAGTCCCCTTGAGATAGTCCAGAGTGAGTGAACCAGTACCCGAGAGCTTCCTTTCCAACTCCCGGAGCCCCGACCAGTAGAACTGCCGATTTCTCTGGATAGCCCTCGCCCCCAAGAATATGATCGAGGGAGTTGAGCCCGGTGGAGACCAAGGTCGGTTTACTGCTCCTTGATAATTGAGTAGAAGATAAGTCTATAGAAAATAGATAGGTTAGGCAATAGTTATTCATGACCTAAATCGCTAGTTTTCACTCTCATTCTTTGGATTTAGTGAAATATTCTATTGATGCCCTAGAAGTGGGGCCTCCCTTATTGCTCAGGCTGCTTCGTACTGACGAATTGAAGACTAATGCCCCTAAAATTGCTTCAAGATAAAGATAGACCTAATTCTGTGGGTTGACTATCCCCTGGTTGGCCAGATTACTGAGCAACAGTCTCTTTGGTTGCATCTGCTACCTTTCCCGCTTCAAACCAGCCGGTTTCGACCATCATCTTGATGTTTCCCAAGGTTCGCTCCAAATTCTTCTCGTTCACTCTTTCGAGCAGGAGTCTGTTTAGCGCTCTGCCAAGAGCACTGGACACAATTTCGTAATCAGTTTTCAAGGTCACCAATGTCTGATTTGCGGCCTCCTGTTTCAAGACGACATGAAACGTGCCAGTCATTTGCCCGGTGACCTTTGAAACAAGAAGCGTTGGCTTGTTGTACTCCGTATAGGTGAATTGCTCATCAAAACGCTTTCCTAGAGCTGTATAGGTAAGAGTCATGATATCTCCAACATGCTTCTCGGTCTTACTCACTTCCTTAACTCGCGAGACCCCAACGGCATACCTTGCTACGTTTTCAGGACCATCTACAAATTCGAACACTTTTTCGATTGGCGCATAAATTGTCGTAGTTTTCTCAAGTCTGGTCATTTTCTTTCTCCTCCACTTTATAGGATGATCTCCTTGTGCTTAATTCCCTGTGTGTACATCTACACATAATAGTACATACTCGATTCAATAGCTATTTCCGCAAAAGAATGCGAAAGCCCTAGTTCACGAATCAGAAAGAGGGATTAGCAACAGGTCAATGCTGCATTTTCTCGACATCGGACTCTCTTTGACTAGTCCGTTCTGAGTGAACCAGTAACCGAAAAGTCTCCTTTGCACTGCTCCGACTGGGCTCACTATCTCTTCGTCTTCGCTCGACAGAAAATTGTTACAACTACTATGCCTTTGCGTTACTCATGTTGCGAAGGTGGATAAAGTACCTCAGAAGTCATTTCTTCGGATTTCTTGAAAGAAATTTTGGCGAATTTTTTCTGCTGAAAACATTCTTTTGACGTCAGCACCTTTTACACCTCAATCTTCCTTTCTCGAGCATCGTATGTTACTTCATCTCCGCGTTTCAAGCCTGCTTGTCGCCTCACGGATTTAGGGGAAACAACTCCCCTTTTCGGCCGACCTTTCCCCTTGCTTTTCACATCATGTTTGAGTCAGCTCATTTAACAAAAGAAATACCGAAGAATTGCGGCAAGGAAGACAGTCCGGAAGAAACCAATGGCGAAAGCAATTTCACCCAGAGTTTGTGGCAAATCATAAAGTTATCCTGAAATCGACTAAAAGCTAAGCATGCATCCTCACACAAATCCTGACTTGCTAATTAACTCACGTGTAAACGAGTACATACTTGTACATGTTTTGTCAAATACTCGCTTGGCCCCACACTTGATGGAAAACGTGAGGTACGAAGCTCTCCTTCTTAATTCATTGACAGAAAATCTTGGAAACATGGAGGAGACAGCTTTGGAGCAGAAACCCAAGAGGCCAGACTTGAACCGCCGCCGTCCTTTTGCTCTCTGGGTAATAACTGCCGGTCTCCTCTTTGCGGGCTTGGATCTACTTTATGGCATAATTCCCGATTTGAGAAACCTCTCGCACTTTGATCCCTTCATCGGGCTTGTCGGCTGCTTTGTCATACTGTGTTTTGTGTCAGCGTTAGGAACATTTCTCACCCAAAGGAGATGGAGCTTCATCTTGTCTATCATTGTGAGTTTGGGATTCGTCCTTCCATCCCTTGTGGTTTATCCAACGCCAAGTCAGTTTACTACGTTTGCAATTGCGACAAGCAGCATTCCCATTCTCACGCTTGTCGCAATATTTTCCCTTCTAAGCTCGTTAAACCTCAAGAAGGGACTGAATCAGAAAAAGTATCTTAGAAGTCCTAAATCTATCGGCGGATTACTTACAGTTGCCACCTTGGTCCTGATCATGGGCGCAATCGCGTTCGGATCCTTTTCCCCACATGTATCATCAACAGATTCGGTAGTGGTCATGATGGTTCCGGGAGCAAGCAGTCCATCAAATCCGAGCGGGCATTTTAGTCCAATGGTGATCACTGTCGTGATTGGCGTGAACAACACTGTAACTTGGGTGAACAAAGATTATTCCATTCACACTGTGACGAGTAATGCTGGAATTTTTGATTCGGGCCTGTTGAATTCAGGCGACAAGTGGAGCTACACATTTTCAACTCCTGGAACTTTTGCCTACCATTGCGCGATTCATCCATTCATGACCGGAATCGTGATCGTCAAAAGCTCTCCTTGAAGCAAGAAAGACCCTTGATATTTTCTGAATTAATTGGAGCGATCGCAGCAGGCTTGAGCGCCGCTCTCCTCATGACTTCATCCGAATTCCCGTTTTGGCGAAAATGGGGAATGGCCGGAGTAGGAGAATGGCAGGTGGATTCTGTGATCTACTCACGAATATTGCTTCATCGGCCAAAATTGATCGAGGAAAATGGCTTCCCTTGGAAAACTGTTGGAACTCACCTACTCAATGGAATAATTGCTGGTGTAGCTTTTCGCTTACTCTTGCCCACCTTTTACTTATTTGTTCCCGATGCTAGAATTTCTATCTTATACGATGCAATCGTGTATAGTTTTGTCCTTTGGCTAATCTTTCCGACGCTTGGAAGAACAACTTTTGAAACTTTAGGGAAGCTTCAAATTTCAAATCGAGGCTTGCTTGCAAGCTTGATTTCCCATTTTGTTTATGGCATTTTCTTGGGACTTTTCCTAGAGCTTCTAATGGGTCATGGTCTGTGAGCTTCTTGTATTTGGATCTTTTTTTGGCTGGAGCTGCGGGTTTTCTAAGTGCAATAATCATGACACTCATTGAATACCCATTTTGGAGAGCGTGGGGGATTCAAGGGGTTTCTGAATGGCAGGTCAATTGGGTAATGGTTTCTGCACTTTCCAAGAAATGGAAAACAATGAAGAACCCTTTAATTTCATGGACTATTGCAAGTCACATCTCTCATGGAGTAGTCGCGGGAATCGCGTTTCGGCTCTTGCTCCCCTTCGTCATACCCTTTCTAAGAATGGCGAACGCGTCTTTGTTGCTGGATGGAACAATTTTCGGGATCGCTCTTTGGTTTCTTTTCACTTTCCTGCTCCGAAGAGTCTACGAGAAATCCGGACAAGTCCAGATCACTGACCGTGGCTTGCTCATAGGATTACTCTCAGATGCTAGCTTTGGATTTTTTCTGGGACTTTTTGTAACAATCTTTTGAAGAGGACTTAACGCGTCTTCGACTCAACCTTTGAGTCCAGAAAGTTTCATACTTACGTCCCAGAGGCGTTGCTGATCGTCCTTGTTGAAAGGAGCTGCTTTCTCTTTCCTTTTGTAGAAGTACTTACCGGTCACTCCGTCCACTTCGGGCGAAGTTGCGACATAAACCAGTGTCTCTGCTCCTTTTTCAGGACTCTGATAGAATGGTCTGAGCAGTTTAATACCAATTCCCACTATACCCCCTTCATCTCCCAAATGAGTCCGTACGGCTCCAGGATGAACACAATTGACAGTTACTCCTGAGTCGTTAAGTCGCTGGGCAAGTTCATTCGTGAACAGGATCTGAGCTAGTTTTGATTGGCCGTACGATTTGATCGCATTGTAACCCTTTTCCATTTGAAGGTCGTTAAAATCAATATGCGCATGAACACTTGAAGTCACATTAACTACTCGGGATGGAGCTGAGGACTTTAATGTGTCTAAGAGAAGATTTGTGAGCAAAAACTGAGAAAGATAATTTACGACAAATACTTCCTCCAAACCATCCTTCGTAACTACTCGGCTTCCTTCCACGACTGCAGCGTTGTTCACCAATAGGTGTAACTTATCATGCTTTTCCTTATAGTCGCTCACGAGTTTCCTCACGGTGTCAAGACTCGACAGATCTGCGAGAAGTAACTCAACTGATTCGTTTCCGCTTGCAGTTTTGATTTCTTCTTGCGCTATTGCTCCCTTTCTCTGATCTCGAGCGACCAAAATTGTTGTCGCTCCCATTTGCGCAAACTGGGTTGCGGCTGCCTTTCCAATCCCCGAATTCGCGCCCGTGACCATGCAAATCTTGTTGTTCAATAAACCACTTTGCAAGGTTTAGGATCGCCGGCGTACTCTTCTTTGCCAACTCATCGAATCAAGAAATTGGCTATGGTGTTTGAATCGCTTTGATGCTGATGATTCCCCTGGAGATTTTGCTATCTGTTATCTTGAGACCATAAGCAGAAAAAACGCCGCGAATGAATTGATCGGCACAGTTAGTTGATTCAAGAGAGCTTCCCGCCCCTAGAGCTCTGATCTCGTATGAGGCTCCTTCGTATCTAGAGGAATCTCTTTCCGTGGCGGCTTTCTTAAATTCGATCTTTTGCGCAGGGAGAAGAACTTGGAATTCTTCAATCACCCTGCCTAGATCTTCGGGATTCACAGCAGACATTTTGAGAAAGTTGCCCAGCCTTGAACCCTCGTCATACCAGGCCTCTAACAGCCAATCCTTATCGATGTCGTACATCCTGGCGATGAGTTTTTCGACGAGATCCTCGGGAAGTACTAGACACCCTACGTCTTTCATCATGCTCACAAACTTCCAAGCCGGATAGATCTGCTTTGGACTACCTCCACCCCTTGTAACTTCGAGCACTGCGAGAAGAGCTTCATTTGCAAGTGCATATTGTGTCTTGTTCTCCCTTCCAGCTTCAAGCGACAACTGATCTGAGACTGCATCGTCCACGGCAATGTTAGTCCTTCCCACGGGATAATCTCACTGCGTTAATTCTTGAAGGGCTGTAATCAACTGTACATAAACGTACACCGAGCATGATATAGTGCGAGCCTGTCTTGAAGCCAGAAGTTGATCTGGATATGATTCGTGAAGCGGCTACAAAGAATTCCAAAACTCCATTCTCGCCCGCAACTCCAAAAGCAGCAAGAAAAGTAACACCCTTTGCAATTTGGGTGATCACAATTGGCCTAGTCCTTTCTGGCCTAGATCTTCTCTACGGCATCAGCTCTGATCTCGCAAAGTTTTCTCCCTCTTCAGATCCGCTAGTTGACATCATGGTTTTGTTCATCATCTTTTGCTTCATCGCATCAATTGGCACCTACTTTCAAAAGACATGGGGTTACGCCCTATCTTTACTTGTCAGTCTAGGTTTCGTAGTGGGGGCGAACGGCCTCAATGTCTGGATTCCCACGCTTTCGCATCCTCAAGATTTGAACACCTTTGTCGTCGCCGACTCTATTGTTCCGGCACTTGTTTTGGTTGCTGTTCTGACATTGCTATGTCTTGCAAACCGCAAGAAAGGACTAGAGAAGAAAAAATTTCTGTCTAGTCCGAGATCATTCAGCGGAGTCTTTACTGCCTTAATTGTTATCCTAGTCATCGCGGGAGCTATCGCAGGGGCCTCGTTATCCAGCTCAGCGGCAAAACCCAGCGGTAGCGTTGTCGCAGTCTCCATAGTGAGTGGCGCGTACAATCCTTCCAGTGCGGTTCACTTT
Source organism: Nitrososphaerales archaeon (assembly GCA_030041355.1). Lineage (GTDB taxonomy): Archaea > Thermoproteota > Nitrososphaeria > Nitrososphaerales > CADDZS01 > JASHOD01. The sequence continues at coordinate 938 of JASHNZ010000063.1, read as the reverse complement.
TCGCCGGCGACTATCACGTTGGTGATCGGCGTGAACAATACCGTCACTTGGACTAACAATGATTACACGATCCACACTGTCACTAGCGACTCTGGTGCGTTCGGCTCTGGATTGCTGAATAACGGCAACTCCTGGACCTACACCTTCACAAAGGCTGGAACCTACGGCTACCATTGCGCTATTCACCCCTTCATGACCGGTGAAGTGATCGTGTTGCAATGATGCTAGCGTCTAAACTGGCTATGACTTAAATAAACCCCAACTTTGGACTCCCGTAGAGAATGATTCATTTTGGCAGTAATGAAAGAAACTGAATCAGGTTACGCGACCGGAACCGTGAAGAACAGCGGTATACCGGGTCTTGATACACTTCTCAGCGGAGGCTTTTCTCAAGGAAGAGTAATTCTCGTTTTAGGAGAGCCGGGTACTGGCAAGACAATTTTCATTTCTCAATTCTTGCATTGGGGAGCAAATCAGGGAAATGAAAGCAGCATGTTCATCGGCATGAATGAACCCAAGTCTCGATTCTTGACCGAAATGAAAGGCGTCGGAATGGATTTTGAAAGTTTAGAGAAAATCGGTAAGTTTGCCTATGTTGATGCGACTGAAGTTAGGCGCATTCCTGAACAAACCAAAGTGGGAAGAATTCACGTCGGAGGAAGAGAATTAGGATTAGTAAATCTCATCGACATGATGCAAGAGGGGATGGGAAAAGTTTCTCCGAAACGGATTGCAGTCGATTCGATCTCGGACCTTGTTTTCAGATTTCCCACGATCGAGGAAAGAAGACCAGTCATACTAGATATTATCGAATCGCTTCAAACTACTAGCGCGACTTGCCTGCTTACAAGCGAGCTCCTTTCCACCGGTGAAGAGCGAACGGTCCAGCCAGAGGAGTATCTCGCTGAAGGAGTTATACTCCTACGAAGGTTGCCTCG
>JASHNZ010000062.1 GCA_030041355.1 Nitrososphaerales archaeon | reverse complement strand
AAGTCAAGACAAATTCGGAAAGCGCGTGGTCAGAAAGCTACCCCGATGCGCTATACAAACCCCGGAGTGGTGAAAAACAGTTGGATATATCGCGAACGCCTTACAACCAGGATTCTCTTCTTGTTTCAGAGATCTTCCTTTCCATCCAAGGCGAAGGCGTCAATATTGGCAGTCCTGCTGTCTTTCTTAGATTGGCGATCTGCAACCTACATTGTTGGTACTGCGATACAAAGTATACTTGGCTATTCAACGATGAGATCCTAAAACAAGTTCAAAGTGAAATGAAACAGCTCGCAATTGATGAACCAGTATCCGACCTAAGGGTTTATGAGAAAAGTGAGGAGGTGAAGCGACTCCCGACCTTCGAAGTTGCCAAGAAAGTCCTTGAGCTTGATTGCCCGCACTTGGTCATTACGGGCGGCGAACCCCTGATCCAACAAGAGGCTCTGACCGTGCTTTTGAAATGGCTCATGACCGAGAGAAAGCTCTTCGTGGAGGTCGAGACCAACGGGACGATAAGACCGAGAAATAAACTGTCGAGTCTGGTCAGCCAATGGAATGTTTCACCGAAGCTCACGTCTGCCGGCAACGGATCTTATGCTAGTGAAAAACCAGAGTGTTTCGAGACTTTCAAGAAACTCAATTCCTACTTCAAGTTCGTGATTCAAAGAGAGGAAGATTTGGCAGACTGCGAGAGAATCATCGGGAAATACTGCATCCCGAAAAACATGGTGGTGCTTATGCCCGAGGCAACTAGGGCTGCTGTTCTGGAGGAGCGGGGAAAAATGCTATCCGAATATTGCCAGAAAAGAGGTTACAAATTTAGCACGAGACTGCAAATACTTCTATACGGAAATGTTCGAGGAAAGTGAGATGGAAGAAAATACTAGTCCCAAAGCCGTTGTCATTGTAAGCGGAGGACTGGACAGCTGCGGTACGGGAGCCTTCTTGAAGCGAGAAGGCTACGAGCTATATTTTCTGACTTTCAATTATGGGCAGCGAGCGTCCCAGGAAATTAATCGGGCGAAGGAAATAGGCAAGGCGCTGGGAGCCAAGGATCACAAGATCATTGACATCTCTTTCATGAAGGAGTTGTACGGGAATTCGAATGTCTTGACTGATGAAACAAGAGAAATGCCGTCTTCCTTTCGAAGCAACATAATAGTCCCTATAAGGAACGCGGTCTTTCTTACGATTGCGACTGCATATTCCTTCAGCATAGGAGCAAAACTCGTCGCTTACGGGGCTCATCTGACCGACCAGCCCTATCCTGATTGCCGTCCGGAGTTTGCAAAAACGCTGGCTAGCGCCCTAAACCTCGGAGACATCGATGCAATCAAACAGGGAACGCATCCAGAGATCGCAATTTGGAGCCCTGCGATCCACGGGCTCACAAAGGACGAGATGCTGAAGATCTCTTTTCAATTGCTTGGAACAGATGTGTACAGAACCTGGAGCTGTTACCTGGATGGTGAACTGCAGTGCGGGCGCTGCGAATCTTGTAACAATAGAAAGAAGGCGTTCAAGCTCGCCGGTATCCAGGACCTAACGGAATATGCCGCATGAGATAGTGAGTCTAAAAACAGATATAGACTGAGCAAGACGTTTGTCTAATTCAAGTGTTGCGGGGGTCGCCCAGCCTGGTCAAAGGCGCGAGACTTTATAGTGCGAAGCTCAGGTTTCTATTTGATAGTGTGAAAGGATGAGAGACCTCGTCCCTTAGGGGTTCGTGGGTTCAAATCCCACCCCCCGCATCTAACCATAGGGTCAAGTCGGGCACATCCTGATAGATCATAGCATGCTCCAAGAGCCTTTGACTCATGACATTCAAAATTACGCCCTGCGACTTCAACAGGCCCTGGCTAATCTGGAAACTGACAGTCTATCAGCAAGTCAAATAGAGAAACCGTACTGAAGTATGTGCAATTTAGAGCAGCAACCGGTCTAGAGAAGAGCAAGTGAAGTGTGGGAGGCAGCCCAAACTAGACGGCCTGTTTTTTCAGACCCCATTTACGGGCGAACTCCTAATCGCAGGGTGGAGAATACTTGTCTATCCCTACCTATTCAAAGAAACGCAAAAGCAAACGCCATGTTAGTTGTTGACCCGCCTATCTTGTCTTGTCATTTCGGTAAGTATCTACGATACTTGAAAAATCCAAAGAAACAAACAGTAGAGAAGGAAAAGACCACTAGACTCATCGTGAATAAATCTGCGTTGGTCAGAGCTGTTGGAGAAATTCCAAACAAAGTGGCTTCAAACTGTGCCACCGCGTCATTCCAGAACCGCCGGTCTCCATAGTAAAGCAAAATTGAAAAGAGAAGTGAAACACCAGAACTACCTTGAATACCTATCAGAATGCCTTTCAATACATTCCTACTCTTCAAGTATCCAAAAATAAAAAACAGAACGGATCCGACACAAAAATAAGCAAAACAGAAGTAGGCGATATTTTCAATTACACAATTTTGAATCAATGCAACGCTTCCCACATCAAAACTAGCGGCTGTGCAGTGGAGATCAGTAAAGTGAGGAGGGCTAACTATTCCATAAATCCCCATTTCCCAGAGAATTTTCGCATACCAACCGTAGTACAATCCAAAGCTCAAACACGCGGCCCCAACGAAGAAAAAGGAGAAGAACAAAAGAGAGAGAATAAGAACTCCCTTTCCGTTGGAAATTAGTGCAAAAAATTTGCTTGTTCCATTGAATACGATACGTTTTCTAGTTAGCAATGAATAGTCATTCATTTTGTAGTAGAGTTCGGGTTTGTAGTGCAAAAAATTATTGCCGCGACAGTAACAGTGGTGTCAGAGTTACTGACAGTCGCAATTCCCGTCAAATTCCTTCCTAATCCATTGACGTTGTAGCTGTATAATCCATTAGCTACCGCAAAGGCGATTAGCGAATAATTCTCATAAGATGGCGAAGCGACAAATGACCCATTTGTAGCAATCTCACCGCCTGATGGTTCTATAACTGTAGTCGAGCCATTCAAAACTACTTCCCAAGGAGCAGCATAGTAGGCTGGTGAACATTGGCCTTGCTGTGTAAAGTCTAACTCGTAAAAGGTCGCAGAGGAAGAGGTAGTCGTAGTCGTACTATGAGTAGAAAAGAAAACAGCACCAAAGGCTGCGCCGAGTATGAAGAAAATGACGATCAAGCCCGCAGATAGAAGAATCCTTTGAGATATCAAGACGATATTCCTTTTCATTATTTTAGTCACTGAGCGTATTTACGGAATGTTACCAAAGAATCCTTGGTCTAAAGCAATCAGTAGATCCGCTGATTCTCTTTAGCCACACACAGTCATCCTAATAGATCCCCTATCATTGTATGGCGTGTCAGTATGTCATTATCTGTCTGTCTCAAATGAACAAACAAGCAGATACAAGAGCACATAAGCGATAGCAGGGATACATGCGAATAAGCATGGAGGCTCGCACATTTTTTGACCCTCCTCAGTTTTTCTGATACCCGCTATCGCTCTTATCACCGTATGTATACGCATGTGTCTATATTTCTGGTTCCGTTACCTCTTTGAGGGATTAAGTCGAATCATTAAACAAAGAAATTTGGAATAGAAAACTTTGCCTCGGTAAAACACGTCG
>JASHNZ010000061.1 GCA_030041355.1 Nitrososphaerales archaeon | reverse complement strand
GGCTCTGCCCTGTTGATACAGGCAGTAAATTCTCCCCAATGCCAGGTTGCCATCGCATTCCAGGCCTGGGCTAGTCCCGCATAAGCGCGGGAGAACATGGGATCCTCGGATATGGCGCGCCTGAAGAGGGCGATGGCTTCTTCGCAGCTTGTTCGAGTTCCCTCATGGTAGAGCTGCATCGCCCTAAGGTACAAGGTATATGCCTCAATGTTGCCAGTCGATTCGCCCCGTTCCTTGTCTTCATCCAGAAGCTTCAGCTTCAATGCTCCTGCAACTTTTTCAGCCACGGAGCTTTGGACCTCGAATATGTCCTCCAGATTCCTGTCATAATTTTCTGCCCATAGATGACCCTCTGTGTTAGCGTTGATTAGCTGTGCACTAACACGAATCCTGTTGCCCGCCTTTCTCACGCTACCTTCAAGAAGAGTCCCGACCTTCAGCTCCTTGCCAATCTCGGATATCTTCTTGTCTTTCTTCTTGAAACCCATTACAGATGTACGAGCGATAACCTCCAATCCTCTCACAAGCGAAACCCTGTTGATGAGCTCTTCCGTCAATCCATCGGCGAAGTACTCATCGTTTGGGTCAGGGCTCATGCTGACGAAAGGAAGGACAGCAATCCTTCTACTAGAGTCTCCCTGTATCACCGACTCTGATTTCTCTTCTTGCTCTTCTTCCTCCCAAGGCATCACAACACTGTACACAGCGACAGGTGCGCTCACATTCTTCAAAGACTTCTCTCCTAGAGAAACCAAGGGAGTGTGAAGCTTGTTCTGCACCTGGTCGTAGACCTGCTGTGAGACACAGATCCCTTCGGGTGTGGCAATAGGCTCTATCCGGGATGCTATATTGACTGCATCTCCGAAGATATCACCTGCCCTGTGTATCACGTCTCCTAGATGGATGCCTATCCTGAGCTTGATCTTCCACTCCTCTTTGGAAGAGACGTTATAGTCGTGAAGGTAAGACTGGATTTCAGCTGCGCACTTTAAGGCGTCGAGTGCGCTCGCGAACTCGACGAGGAAAGAATCACCGATCGTCTTGACCTCCTTCCCGTGGAACTTTGGGAAGAAAGGCCTCAAGAGCTGATTGTGCCGCTTGAGCACTTCCATCGCCCGAGATTCGTCGAACTGAGTTAGGGCTGTATATCCCACGATGTCCGTAAACATGATTGCAGCGAGTCTACGCTCGCCCCCTGACAACGTCCGTCCCCAATTTGATCAAGTTCGTGCGTGGATAAAACAGTTTGCGGGGTCGAAGAACAAACTTTCATTCCAAGCATCAAATGGATCGATGACTGCAATGAATGGGAAAGAGAGAAACCTTCAATGACCGAAGTCTCAGATCAATCCAATAACCATCCAACGAATCATACCAGCGAGAAGCTTCTCGTTGCCAACCAATATTAAAAAAGAAAAGGGGGAATGAAAGCAGGCGATTTTTCTTGAAATCTCTGCCTTCAATTTCTTTGTGTTTTGATTTGGGAATTGTATGGCTATGTTGTGCCGATGTAATTTAGAGAGCAACCCCAGTTTCCAAGCGACGTCCTAGTTCCGTGGCAAGACAAGCCACCGTTCGAATTCAAGTGAGAGCAGTTTGGAGGCTCGATGTACTCTGATGCAAAGTGTATGTTGCCGGTCGATGAAACATAGATTGCAGAGGTGTAGTCGCCCCACCTCGGCCGTTGCGTTCTCGGAGGAAATGTCAACTAAGTGTGTGACTTGCTTGCTCTTCCGTCTTGAGTCTTCAGACCGATCACTTTGATCGTGGCAAGCTTGTCATGGCACATTTTCTGCGCCCAGCCTTCAGCATCAACCAAGAATTGGAGCTGAATCAAGGCGCTCGAGTCCCAAAGCTCGTAATTAGATTCTATTACGCCTTTGCCGGAGAAATAACATGTAAGATGTAATAGGCGTGGTCGCAATTTGGCACGTTCACTGGGCATGAGCCAACGTCCGAAAAGCTCACTATCAGGCTTCCAATTCCTAACGCCAATCATATCCCTGTTAAAACCGCGAGGGCAATGACAACCTTCTGCATCGATCTCTTTCACTTCGACCGTGTTCCCATCTCGATATGGGTTCTGTTCAGAATCTTGGACATGACAGAGAAATTTGTGACTGTTAAGCTAGTGGACATCTATGCCTCTGTTACCATTTTCCTGATCGGCCATTGAGCCTTTACGCCAAACAGCGATTCGGACACTCTTCGGGTTTCTCAGTCCTACCAAAACAAAAGGCAGAATCAAAAGTATGAGAAGCTGGTAACCATAATTCAGAGTCGGCGCCGACGACTCAAACCCGAGATTAATAATTGACGGCGCATTATTTCCTACAACAAAAAAAGCAACTCTTGAGCGGAACATGCGGCGAATAGAAGACGAGATCTATTCTTAAGATCACGAAACCGAGAGTACCACAAGGCCCCTATAAGTGCAAATGTCCCACCATAGACATTACATCGCTAAAACGTGCATACCTCAAAGACAAGGATTCTCTTACCACTGGAGAACTTTAGCCCTAATCAACGCACTACTCTTGAACGAAATAAAAAATTTGTACAGCCCGATGCATTCACATCAGGCTGATTACTTCGATTGTTCAGCTAAAGGTGTAGCATTCCAGAATACGTTCCGTTAGTAAACGGGGCGTAGGCATGGGAAATAACTGATCCCTTTATTCCCTCGAGTCCTCCTGTTCCTTCACTGAAAGAGATAGTCGCTTTTAACGTCTGAGTATTGAAAGTTCCTGTGGCCTGGACCAAAGCCGTTCCCAACGATGATGACCCTACGGTACCATTGAAGACTCCTGTATATTGGAACGAGCCCGTCCCGTCTGGGTACTCATTAATGACTTGCACGCCGATGATAGTTCCTACAAGAGTACCATTAAGTTTTTTTTCGAAGTTCACCATATATGTAGTAAATCTTGGACCTTCATTATAGGAGACTAGAGTTCTGGAATACGTCCAGTCTCCATGCGCGTAAATGGTGCGGCCAGGAGACGATGCATAAGATACTGATGCAGTGGCCAAAATCGAGAGAATGACTAGAGATAAAATGGTGACTTGGAAAGTTCCAAACTTTTGTTTAGTTTCGGTTTTCAACTTTTCACCTCCTTTCTCGTATGTGGTCCTAAGAATCGGAAAATAGATGGCGATTTCTTGTCGCTTTAGTCAAGAATTACGGTGAGATCCAGAATCTGTTCCGTCTATGGAAATGGAAATGAGGAGAAAATAGACTATCTTGACCTGGAATCCAGCCCAAAATCAAATCAGGGTGTGTTTCAGCCTAATTTCGCTGTTTTGGATTGAATTTAGAACCTGCAGATTTTTGCAGTTCCAGCTATGGCTTTTTTCTCTCTAAAGAGAGATATCTGACCCCATTGAGCATGCATCTCAACAAGGCCATAGACAGGCTGCAAGACAAACCGGCTAAGGGATGTATCGGGTTAAGCCAACTACATCTTCATGGCGACCTTATCAACATACTGCTTTACCGGGCTTTTGTCATAGGCGACACGCACCATGATCACTTCCCCCCCGCGACCTCTGTGTCCTGTAAAGGTCCGCGTCTCGATGAGGCCCCTGGTGATTAACTCCTCCACAAGATTTCCGTACCTACCCTGTCTCCCGTAAAGCGCACCTTGCTGAATCTTACACGCCTCACCAATCTGGACAAGGCTCCTCCAGCCGGATTGTTCGGAATACAAACGCCTTCTCATGTAATCCTCTATGAAAGAGGAGACAAGAAAGTCGAAGGCTAATTTGGTTTCTGAATTATCGAACTCTGGTGGCGTTCCAGGAGTTTTTGCTTTTTCGACAAGACTGACTAAACCATCACTACTAATTTGAATGCTATGCCATGATGAGTCGAATTTCTTTCCTCGGAGTGTCCTTACTCTAATGTAATTCTCGATTCTACCACCCTCTTCCTGCGCCTTCACATCGATTATCCCATCGCAAAGCGCTTCAAACTTTGTATAGAATACGTCGGATGCTGCTCTTTTCACAAAAGCTAGGAAGTGTGGAGTCTCGCGAGCTCTAATCCCTATTGGGAGAGCAGTCCTCCACCTATCAACAAATTCTTCCTCGTCAACGTACTGCAACATTATGGCAGTGTTATCGTCAAGGTGAAGCCAACGCTTTTCTTGCTCGGACCATCCAGTCTTGGCTTTCTCCATGAAATACGCTCGCGACTTGTTCAAGTCAAAAGGCTTGTCGGGAGACGACTTCCACACGTTCAGCTCGGCCCCATGCTTGTCCTTCATTGCGGCCGCGTATTCAACTGTGGGAGTATAGCTGTCCCAGAAGCTTAGGAGTCCCTCTTTCTCCATTTTCTCAGCGTCCACGCCTAACTTGGAGAACGCCTCTATCGCTTCACTAGGGTAGTGCTGGAAAACATGGTACTCAGTCTTCATGCCCCGCTTCAGCGCCAAAGCGGCTATCGTCAACGATGTCTCATACCATAACGAATCTGAATCGAATTCAACAATGTAGTGACCCCCGTAAAAGAAGCCATCTGGAGCAAGCTCATTTAGTATTGGAACGGCTAGGCTCTCTGGCAAAAACAGCAACATTGTAGAAAATGTTCGAGTTATTTAAATTGGCATGTCGCTCGGCAAGCAGTTTCGAGATTTTATAATAACCTTTGATAAGGAGATGGAAGGTTACAAAAAGACGATAGAATCATTACTGTAGCTGACTGGGTTAATCTGGCATTTTGCCATGTGTTTGTGCTAATAAATGAAACCAAACTACTCTCGAAGACTAACAGCTTGGATAACAATGTAAAGCCACAAGGATTGTACGTTAGTACATCACAGCGTGTTCGTCAGGTAAGCACCGATGGTGGTCCTGAATGCCAGATCCTCGCCGATTATTTCAAGACGCAGAAAAAGCCACGATTAGGTCAGATGATAAGGAGCAAGAAGATTCTGAATCCAGGAACAGCGTCTACGATATTCAGCAAGGTGATGTTTGAGGGCCGATGCAACCCTGCAGGTTGGGTTTGGTGCCAGAGAACTTGATGGCGAAATTATCCCTAAAATCCTCCCGTATGATTCGATTTCTAGGGGTCGCGCTGCTCGCTTTCGGGGCTATTTCAATTTCGTGGGTTATCTTGCAGATGTGGCTTGATTACACTAGCTGTTTAGGGCAAGAAAGTCCCGTCCCTACTCAGGGGTGTCAATACATACCCCAACTAGTCACGGGAGTTGTTGACTTTTGGCCAACTGTAATAGGCGTCTCATCAATCGCAGCTGCATTGCTCATTAGCCTTGT
>JASHNZ010000060.1 GCA_030041355.1 Nitrososphaerales archaeon | reverse complement strand
TCGAAAGCCTGTCCTAGGCGATCGCAGCTTTAGCATAATTCCTTCACCTCGTTCAATCAAGCACTATCGCATTCTTTGCGTCTCAAGAGCATTTTTGCAGTGTTACTCTTTTCGTGCAATAATCAAGTATAACGTTCAGCTTCTCCAAAGCTTCGACTCCCACAATGATTTCGTCCAGTCCTTGAAGCGTCTCCACGAAGCCATCCATCCTAAAAGAAAGATAAGGTATCTTTAACACCGCGTAAGTGCCCTGAGTCTTTGACGCGGCATTGTTTGCCATGGCTAGGCTTCTCCTTTCGATTCGAAGCGAATTCAATCCAAGTTTTTGGAAAAGCGTTTTCGGAATCATCACAAACCCTTCATAACCGGTATCAATTATTGCGCTCACAGAACCATCCTGTGGATAAGTGATGCCTGAGAAAGGATTGTCTAGCGCAATTTGTACTGTAGGAGTAAGACCAAGCAAAGTACTCAAGAGATTCGCCTGCGAGGCCCAGTTCTAGCGATTGGTGCCAATTTCCTCGAAGAGAGAATTCTCACAGATCTCGGATCTACATTGATCTCTCTCAGTCTTTTTGCAAGAGTGTCAAGATTTTCCGCCTCGGCAACAACTCGGTTACTTTTCACTGCTTTGAAAGTCTGCGAAGACTGCGGCAACTCGAAGGAATCCAACTTCTGCTTGAGGCTCTCCTCTATCATTCCCGATATAGCCCCTTTTCTATTCCCGTAGCGTTCTCTAACGGTCTTTCGCAGTTTTTGAACGGTCTCTTCAGAAAGTGATATAGTTAGATTTACCATACGGAAAATTATACGTAATATTCACATAAACATTACGTATAGGCCAGAAGGTTGTTGGGCATAAAGAGAAAAATGAACCCACACAAATTGGAAAAGGAACAGAGCCTTAATGTTTTCAAATCTTGTGCAAAAATTCAGAAATTGATCAAGAAACCTCCGCATCTGAAATCTTGATTATTGCCTTCATTTACGAGATCTGCAAGGTTATCGAATTTGGTTTGGCTTTGGTTGCCCCTAAATAGAAATGGTACCCGTAGTGCCCTGCACGTGTGTGCGGGACTGTGGATGAAGCTGAGTTTCAACGCGATTGTACGATTCGTGCTAGCTCGTCAAATTGTAAATCAAGCCGTACGGATCCTTGACGTAGCATCTTGGAACCTCGGGCTCATCCTTGACAATTTTCGAGCCGTTCTCTACCAGCCTGCGCTTTGCTTTTTCGACGCTCGCCACCGTGATCTCCATAACAGGTCCTAGAGCTGGCCCCTTCTCGATGAAGAAGTTGATATGTTCACCATGGAGGCTGATCATGTTTGGACTCTCGTCAGTGATCTCAAATCCCAGATGTTTGGTGTAGAATAGTGCCGCCTTCTTTGGATCTGGAGCCTGAATTATAATATCGGTGCCGAAGCTGTTTGCCATCTTAATTCCCAAGTTTCTCAATGGCTGTACATTATTTAAGAACTGCCCGGGACCATAGACTCCGCCGCCGAGAGTTGCTACCGTAGGAAAGACAAGAACTACGACCTCGGCAGGCATTTCGCCAACCCAAACTCTCATTATCTTGGCTTCTATCTCATCCTATCTTAGTCTCATTTTCGATCCTAGCGGTTCGACCTAGGACAAGACCGACGCAGTAACTCTTGCAAAGGATTGAGAATTAAGGTAACCTTAAATCAGAAATAACGCAATAGGTAGCTCATAAGGTTTTTTATCCCATGCCGGTTGTCAAGCTTAGAGAACGAGATAAGGAAACCCTAGAAAAGCTTGGTTCTTCAATCTCGAAGTTAAAGGGCCAAACGAGCAATTCTGAAGTCGTCGGTCTGAGCCTAAAATTCGCGAGCTCGAACATGGATACCTTTCTCAAAGGGGTCCTAAAGGATCTCAAAGACGAGCCAATTATAGAAATGCTGAGAAAGCCTGCCAGCGGGGGAAAGCGAGCTCCAAAAACTGATGCGCGAAAAATCGAAGAATATCTGTACGGCCATCGATAGCCAAAATTGCACCAGCAACAAAAATCCATAACTTCATGCTTTGTAGATACGGGCGTCTTTTTCGCTTCTTACTACGAAGGCGATGCGCTGCATGTCGATGGAGCTCTTCTATTGCTCTCCGCCACTTTGGGATGGTTCGGTAAAACCTACACCTCAACCTACGTCTTTGACGAAACCATAACACTTGCGAAAGCGAAGCTCGGCGGGAACAAAGCGGTCGAGCTCGCCGAATACATTTTGAACAGCAAGAAAATCACCATCCTCCCAGTCGAAGATCTCAACAAAGCTCACGATACGAAACTTGGGAAAACACTCAATGACGCGCTCTCTAAATTCAAGAAGCACTCTGAAATGCGAGGGTTGAGTTTTACTGATTGTACTAGCCTCACGCTTTTAGAAGGAATGAAAATCAAGTGCGTACTTAGCTTCGACGGAAACTTTCGCTCTTTTGCTGCCAAACTACTGGGCGAAGGATATGGCTCGAGTTTGGATCGAGGAGAAAGCGAGATTCTAGACAAGGCAGCCAAAGAACTTGGGATCAAACTCAGATAGGAGCAGTTTTTCTATCAGCTTGTTCACATTCTTTATTAGCTAAAGTTCGAACATCCCAAACAGGGTATAGTTGCGGAGCTGGGTCGATAGTCAATGGAGGATTTTTAGAAAATGGCTTGGGATGACCCGGTTATTTCGGTATTCTTGGTGGCCTTCGTAATTGCTATGGTAGCAGTTGCTCTAACAAGAAGCTCGAGAAAGCAAGGGTACGTTAATCCTAACCAAGGAGGAAGCTATCCACAATATCCGGGACCTCCTCCTCCAAATTCAGTTCCACGTACAACGAAATTCTGTTTTAGCTGTGGAAGACCGATGCAAATGTCTGCGCTTTTTTGTCCAGAGTGCGGAAAAAACCAGCCTTTGTGATCACCTTCGACGAAATATTTCCCTTCTCCTTCGCACTAAGGCAGTAATTTCAATGCTTGATTTTTATTCCTAAAAGAATATTGTGTTCAGTGTGATTCATCTAGTCCCAATTCTTTGAACTCGGTAATTTGACCCAGCAGTACTTAGAGAAGGAAGAACCAGCCGAAGAAGCCTCTCTCATAGACCAGATAGGCAAAACACCTCTACTGAGGCTGGATAGAATAGCTCCGAAAAACGTGGGACTCTATGCCAAACTAGAGCTTTGTAATCCCGGAGGGAGTGTAAAGGATCGCTGCGCGCTTTCCATGGTCTTGGATGCAGAAAATAATGGTAGGTTAAAACCTGGAATCAGCACCATCGTGGAGGCTTCCTCAGGAAACACGGGAATTGGGCTCGCCCTAATTTCGGCGGCAAGAGGCTACAAGCTCATTATCACGATCCCTGAGAAAATGAGCATTGAGAAAAAGAATCTTCTGAAAGCCTATGGCGCAGAAGTTATAGCCACCCCAAACGTTCCACATTCTGATCCAGAGAGCTACATCGAGGTAGCAAAGAGGATCGCAAAAGAGACTCCCAATGCAGTCTTTTTAGATCAGTGCAACAATCAAGCAAACGCAAGAGCTCACTATGAAACCGGAAGAGAAATTTACAGGCAGATGAACAGAAAAAAGATCTCCGCTCTAATAGCTGGAGCTGGAACAGGTGGAACGATCAGCGGCACTGGAAGTGAGCTAAAGAGACTGTGCCCCGGAATCAAGATCATCGGAGTCGATCCTGAAGGTTCTGTGCTCTCTGGAGGAGAAGATCGTCCCTACAAGGTCGAAGGGATCGGTTACGATTTCATTCCCAAAACTTTGTGGCCCGGAGTGGTAGATGAATGGATCAGGGTCTCTGACAAGACAGCCTTTGAATTTGCAAGAAGGCTCGCAAGAGAGGAAGGGATCTTAGCTGGAGGTTCGTCAGGCGCGGCAGTTTACGCGGCACTGCAAGTCGTGCAGAGATACACCTCTGAAAAAGACAATGTTGTAGTGATCCTCCCAGATACTGGGGAGAGGTATCTTTCTACAGTTTACAACGATGAATGGCTCGCAAGCAATGGCTTGCTCTGAGGAAAAATAGCGGAGAGATTCAAAAAAATGACGACTTTAATTACGAAGAAAGAGAAAAAGCAGAAAGATAGGTTTCGCTTTGCGACCCGCGCGATCCATGCAGGGCAAGCTCCAGATCCCGCAACAGGCGCAGTCTCACTGCCGATCTACCAGACGACTACCTACGCTCAAGAAGCGGTCGGAGTCCACAAAGGCTACACCTACTCCAGAACCGGGAATCCGACGGTAACAGCCCTTGAAGAAAATCTGGCCGAGCTAGAGCAGGGAGAAGGTTGCGCTTGCTTTTCCTCGGGCATGGCCGCCATAACTGCAGTATTCTCTTTGCTTAGCCAAGGTGACCATGCCATAATCTCGGAAGTGGTCTATGGAGGCACTCCTCGCCTCTGCAACAACATATTTTCGCGCTTTGGCATTAAATTCACGTACGCAGATTCCTCTGACCCAAATGCGGTGAAAGCTGCAATCAGGAACGAAACTAAATTAATTTTTGTCGAAACTCCTGCGAACCCAACTCTAAAACTCACAGACATTAGGGCACTATGCGAAATCAAAGGAAACGCCAAGCTCGTTGTCGATAACACTTTTTCAACGCCAGCTCTTCAAACCCCGATTAAACTGGGTGCCGACCTAGTCGTCCACAGCACCACTAAATTCATCGAGGGGCACAACACCACGATAGGCGGGGCAGTCATTTCCGCAAACAAGAAAGATCACGAGGATTTGAAGTTCATCCAGAATGCCACGGGTTCGATCCTCTCCCCTTTCAATGGCTGGCTCACCTTACGGGGCCTGAAAACCCTGGAGCTGCGAATGAGAAAGCACGGCGAAAATGCCCAGCTGGTTGCCGAGTATCTCGAAGACCACCCGAATGTTTCTCAAGTTCTCTACCCGGGCCTACAAAGTTTTCCACAGGCTTCGCTTGCAGCTTCGCAAAACACCACCAAGAACGGGTTTGGTGGCATGCTCGCTTTTGAACTGAAAGGCGGCGTTAAAGCTGGTCTGCGCCTTGCAAGCAATTTGTCTTTGATTTGCCTTGCCGAAAATCTTGGAGCGACCGAGACCATGGTGACACATCCTGCCACAATGACCCACGCCGCGATGAGCAAAGAGGCTAGAGAAAAAGCTGGGATCACGGACGGTTTGATTCGCGTCTCGGTCGGACTAGAGGATCCGCAGGATATTATTGACGATCTGGATCAAGCTATAAAGAAAGCTTCAGCATAACATGGAAATTGTAAAGTCAGATGTCTTCTACTTGATAATTCGTTAATCTAACGTTACGTGAATCATTACGAGTACTACCACCACTAACAGTTTGTGATTGGACTTCTTTTGACGTAGTTTCTTCGTTTGCTTTTACATTTTCGAGGTCTGACGTAATAGATCACAGCTTGTGATACTGTTCAAGGGACTATAAGGCCGTTTTTGTTCGATCTTCGATATAGGAGGCACTACGATAATCGTTTAAAACAAATTGAAGATGCGGTTTCTAGGCGTCTCATTGGCATGACTTCGCGTAGGGGGTTGCGAGCAGTTCTATTTGGGATTTTCGGAGGATTCCTTATTGGATATGACTACGAAATCGCGCTGCATATTTTTAGCGTTGCACCGGTATACGTGATAGTGGTGGCTATTTTGGCATTGTTAATAATTGCTTTGGCAATTTATGATGGAAGAAATGCAGGAGGGTGAGGTTATCCGAGCGTTAACGGTCGTAACCGTCTGCTTAGACGCAATCGTTAGTTTGGTTTCTTCCCTTACACATGTATTGGAGTCCTAAAAGTTCTAAGAGGCGGGGAAGAACGGTTGGTAGAACCATAAGGACGGACGATACCGTAAGGGGACGCACGAGGCGTTAGAGCATAACGGGGTTGTGCTAAAGGATCTCAGTAGGCGGGGTGCGGGAGTTGGTGGCCTGTTCCATATAGGACATGTTACGTAGAGGGGTTGTCTTCAGGGTGGATGACCGATAGCTCTTTTGGTTCTTGCTCGATCTTTGGAAGCGTTCTGCGATTTGCTTACTTGCTATGCGACCGTGCAGCAGTTTCAGTTTTGTTCTGGTTGCTGTGCGGTAGGAAGCATATAGAAGTTCTTCAAGTGCAGATTTGTAAAGCGGTTCGAGCTGTTAAAGGCGTCTTTATCGGATGGTTGTTATTGTTTTATTTACTTTAGTATAATCATCTAAGATTAGTTTTAGGCATTCTTATGAAAATCAGTAATGATTCTTGTTTAACGTTAGTGTTTAGTTTCGCTCTTCAGTTATGGATAGGAATAGGAATAGTGCAGTTGACAGTGTAGAGCATGAACAAGAATGGCAGGTTGTGGGTTCCATAGCTGCTCTCGGGTGGAAAGAAATACGTTACATTCCAGACTTCGTATAGAATATAATTTGTACTGTTCACGGGAGAAGGCCAATAGTCTTCTAATCCCCATCCATCGATGGTTGAATTCTTCAAGTATTCAGGAAGCATGCGGTAGAGATAGGAGACGCTGGGTTGACTGTTTTGGAAGTTGGAAGCCACACAGTCATTGACATCGGTGATCAGAATGCTGTTTTCCAATTTTCGTAGTTGGGTATTGGCACTCTTTTGTTGTTCATATAGATAGAAAAAGACAGCAGTGGTAGTTGAAAGAATTATGACAAGAATAACGAGAACTACAAGGGTTTTCTTCATGAAAAGAGCTAAGACTTGACCTTCTTTTAAAGGATAAAGGTTATTTCTCAAATGGCGGAAACATGTTGTTTTCTTGCGTAGCATAAAAAAAGCCCTAGTTGGTGGCTAGGGCTGCGATAGTTTGTTGTTCTCCTGTAAGGACTATTTCTATTATTTCGGTAATCTCGTTTCGCATTCGCTCAAAGCGCAGCCTTTGAGTGTACTGTTCTGCTCTTGCATTTTGCAAGACTTTGGATAACCGTTTGACTAGCTCTTTGTCGTTCAGGGGCTAGTCTTCTGCTCCTTTGTCGTAGTTGTAGTTTTTGCAAAAGGAAGTTAAAGATGACTTTGATCTTGTGCTCCTGGAGCTAGGAGCGAGGTGAGAAAAGCCGCGCAGGCTAAACACAGTCCTGCGAGGACAAACGTCGCATAATATCCGACGTAGAACGAAGTTAGCCCTGAAATGATCGAACCAATCATCGTCGCGATCCCCACAAGTGCCGAATACACGCCTAGCGTTGAAGCCCGACCTTTTGGACCCAGCGTGTTGAAAATCATCACGTTTGAAGCAGTATAGTACATGGCGAAAGCTATGCCTGCCGCAATAGGATACAAAACCAATATCGACCCAAGATACACAAGGCGCGTCAAGAGCAGGGATGAAACTCCCATCAGACCATAGCACAGCGATCTCAGTGCTAGTCCGCTGATTGCCGTAACCTTCAAAGTCCTTCTTTCAATGTACGGGCCTGCAAAATAAAACGCGAGGGTTTGAACCATCATTCCGACAAATGAAACCAGAAACACATCCCCGCTGTTCAATTTCGCAGAAGTCAAAGACGGAGTGAGAGACGTGTTGAAGATCCCACTTGCAAGATAAAAAAAGAAAATCGAAAGATACAGTATCGGAATCTGGCTTGTCAGCCGGTTTCGCAGGCCCAAAAACACACTCCTAAAATCCGCAAGACGCGGAACTCGCTGAATGAGCAGCGGAAGCGCAAGCAATCTTTGAGAGAAGCTGCGTTTTTCCATCGTGATGATCTCTCCTTCAAAAATAAAGCTAGGTTCCTTGATCATGAAAATGGAAAGCACAGCCGAAGCAATCGATAGAATGGAAAGCGGAAGGACCAGAAGCTTGAGCGGGAGTATGTCGGTCCACACAGCACTCGCGGCAAGGCCCACCGTAGTTCCAATGCTTGACACAAAAGAAAAGCGCGCAAACGCAAATGCCCACTTTGACTTGCCCTGAGTCTCCAGGATCAACAAATTGAGCGGCGTCGCTGAAGCGGCAGAGATGAAAGCAAAAAGGGCATAAAGAACTGCAGTCCAGGCAATCGAACCTACAACCAAAAACACGATCAGGTTCGCTGTCACCGCAAGATACGTCGCAACTATGATCCTTTTTCTCTTGTGATAGTGGTCCGCAACAAATCCCCAGATGATAGCTGCCGGAATCCCTATGGCGTTAGCCAGAGTGATGATAAGAGAGTAAACTATGAGCGAACCGTGCAAGTCAAGAAGTATGTACAGTTGCACAAACGTACCAACTGGGCCGACCGCAATTGAATATGGAAGTATTGAGTAGATCCAATTGATTTTGCGCTTTGATGTTTTGATGTCTTCCTTTAGGACATCATCCTCGTTTGGAGAGTTCCTTGTCAATATTCCTGCGTGTCAAAGCTCCGTTTTTTCAGAAATTACGATCTAAAGGTGCAAATGTTGTGCAAATAAGTAAAGTGGGCCTAAGTGGGTACATAGACCGCCGAGTTCTGCCTTGAACCTTCAGCTAGACTGTGCTACAGATTTTTTGATTATGAATTGCATTGATCCCAAGACAAAGAGTGTCGAGCTAACATGCAAGAAACTCATTATCTTACAAATCTCTGACTTTGGATTTGAGCACTCTGATTCGTCTGTTCAACGAAGCTTGAAGTGAATTTAGGGAAGATTCCGATTTTCTTTTTTCCGACTATCTCGAGAGGAATCGCCAAGAGACTATCGTTCCAAGTGTTGTAAGCGCCACGGCGAACAGCCCAAGATACAGAAAGTCAAATCCAAGGCTTGCCATGCCCGGAGAACCGAGCAGCAGCTGGCGAGAAATGTCTGTTGCATAGCTAACAGGGTTCACTC
>JASHNZ010000011.1 GCA_030041355.1 Nitrososphaerales archaeon | reverse complement strand
CCGCATTTTTTTCTTCTTGTTGTTGTTCTTGACGTTTGTAGTGGTACTTCTTTCTCGTTTTTCTTCTTGAGATTCTATTGCCATTGTAAAATGCTTCTATCCTTTGTTAAGCAAAGTTGTACGTGCCGCTCAAAGGCGCGCGTTTTGCAAATGAACAACGCACTGTGCGTTGAACGGATCCCGGTTCGGAAGAAATTTGAGCAATGATTAAGCTCTATGGTACCTTCTGCGAGAATAGCGATAACATTACTCCATTTGAGACATCCGCACGAGCGTTTTCAGATGCTTTTTTGATCATCAGCCGCATCACATCCTTAACGTTGTTCGTGTTATAGTATATTTCCAGTTTTTCTCTTAGAATGAGTACGGAATTCTGTTCTACCATGAACATCGGACGGTTTCTTTTTCCCACGAACAATAATCGGACTCTGCCTTTGGAACATAGCGTGACACTGGAATTCTTTGGGATTTGAATTACCTGGATCGCATAATCTCCTTTTTTCAAATTCACCGAAACATCGACACGACTCAACGATAGAGGCATTGATTTGCGTCTCTCTTCACAGGCTCGCGTTATCGTTTCTTGTAGCGGAACCGTTGCATCAGTGAGAGGAGTGGATGACGACAACTAGTATGTCATTTCGAGTAGATTCTAACCAAATTAGAATTTCCATTTTGCTGGTACGACGTTCTAGTGGAACGCCGGATTAATCTTTTCGAGTTATCTGGCGAACGTTTTCGACTGAAGATTCCGGTTCTGCGACATCCCGTTTAGGAAGAGACTCAGCCTCCAGCACAGTTGTCACCGCAGTGTACGCCGCGAGAGCTCTTTTGCCCCTCTCCGAGAGAATAAAATTCCGCTTACCCTTCAGCATTACCGTAGAAATGAGACCTTGTCTTTCAAGAATCCGAACAAAAGTTCGAGCAAATGACCATGACAAATTAGAGTGGTGCATTATCTGAGTCTGTCTAGTTGCACCTTCGGAGATAGCCTTCAAAATTGAGATTTTTACTTCCAGGCGAGATCGTCTCCTTGTCACTCCCGCAAAATAGGATTCAGACACGTTAATCTTCTAGGATTTGCCTCTAGAAGCGTCTATTTTAACGCAACTGAGTTATGCACAAATCTCTACTGAGATCGAGCTTTAACTTTCGCAACAGAGAAGGACGTAAAGAGTCTAATCTAGCTCGAGAGGTCATCCTCACCCAACGGTGAGCGTTTCTTATAGAAAGTATCACCTGATGCATCGGGGATCTGGTCAAGCAATCCCATTGACACTAATTTCTCACAAGCCGTCTGAACTTCCTCCGGCTCCAATTCAATTCCGAAGCGCTCTTCAGTTACCTGTTCGATTTGCAAGTCACCCTTCGTCTGCATGTCACCCATCACTGAAAAGATGCGTCCTTCGACAGAGTCATTTTGAGGCAGCTGAGTTGGATTCTGCAAAGTCAAGGATCCATCTTTGAGTTTCTCAATCACTCTTGCCCAATCGGAAAGGTCCTTTTTTCTGCTTCCTTCGGTGAGTATCTCTTGGAACTCGCTGTTCTCAACTTGCCCGGACGAGTTCTTCCAACTAAGTTTGAGATTAGGGCGTCCGATAATACCCTTGTGCCCCGAAATCGAAGTTATAGATGGAATTGGAATAAAGAGGTTTTTAGCGTTATTTGGGATCTTTGAAAGATCCTCCACGTCTGCGTATGATACCCTTAGCACGCCTCCGAGCATACGCATACCAAGGCTTGCTGTTTCCTGTGCAACTCTTTCGTCTACTGCTTCTGTCTTAAAGTCGCTAGCCGATCGCCCTGTGCTTTGATCAGCTGAAACAAAGATGACCCTTTTACTGGTCAAGATCAGAGTTCCTTCAAGATCAGCTTTTGAATGGAGCTGAGTTGTTTTGTTGATGACACTTTGCTCTTGCGCGAGCAACCGTTCGTCCTCACTCTGGCTCAAACTTAGTCTCTCGATTGAAGGTTGGCTTTCTACTCCCCGACGTCAACATTTAAGCCGTGTGTTGAAAACCGCTTTTGCGAGACTAGCTGCATATTGCAAATAGTGGATGCCCGCTGACTTCAAGCAGCCGAAACCTTACTCAAATATGCACGCTTAGCCATATTAGCGCAGAATGGCCTTTTTCAAGGCAATAGCTACTATAGGAAAGCACGGATATTGCAATAGTCGGTGAAAACGTTTAGATACTGGTATGTATCTATATTACGGTTTGGAGTAAGAATAGGAAATGCGGCAAACTCAACAAGTGATCCAGGAGGATCAAAGACCTGTTGAGACCAACGAACAACCGAAAGGGCGTTCGAGTGACGATTCTGCGGGTTTGGAATACTGTCCTGTCTGCCAGAGGGGATACCGCCATAAGGACTATCTTGATCACTTATTCCGAAACAAGGAATGCATGCGATCATACTGGCAAGAGGAAGAAAGGACTCACGCCTACAGAGTCAGACACAGGTCTTTAAACAGAAAGAAAGAAAGAGAAGCATTGGCGAGACAACAGGAACAGTCAATGCGAGCAACGGGAACCGTTTTCGCATAAAATTCCGTAAAGCTGTCTGCCTGCCGTACGCGCAAGCTTCTCAAACGTTTTTCCAGGATGGGTGTTAGTTTATTATCTGTCTATTTCTTTTTCGGTTCTTTTAATTGGAAGATTTCGAACAGTATCTTTTAGCCTAATTATCTCCTGCGAAATTCGAATGAGCCTCTTTTGTCGAGGCTCGTCTCTTCTCATGCCTATGAGCGACGTCTCGAATCCTAACCCAGAGCACTAGATCGTGTCTATAATCTCAATAGGTCAAGCGCAAACCCTAAAGGGCCAAAAATGCCTACTTTTTGAAGCTCAAACATCGGGCATTTAGAGGCTTGACTTAACTAGACGTGTCTCAGGCTCCACCGGCTGACCAAGAAGTTCCGATTTCGAATAGCGTACCAAAGGAAAACGCTCAGTTAGATCATAGAGAAAAAGCCGCACCCGCAGAGAAAAAAGAACTTCATAAACACATCAAGGCGAGGGGACTTATCAGCAATGTCGCTCTTGGTCTTTCCGACGGTCTAGTAACCAATATTGCATTTCTTGCTGGATTTGGCGGAGCAATCTCTGATATGAGCATCATCCGCTTCGCAGGACTCGCGGTGATGCTCGCTGGAGCCATTTCGATGTTCTTCGGTGGATTTCTTGCTGGGCGATCGGAACATGAACTCTACAAGGCTGATGCAGCAAGAGAAAAAAACGAAATCGAAAACGAGCCCGAAGAAGAAAAGGCAGAGCTAAGATCGTTTTACTTGCGAAAAGGTCTTACAAGTCAGGAAGCCGATATTGTTGTCAAAAGAATTACTTCCGACAAGAGCACGTGGCTAGAGGATCTTCTCACAGAAGAACTACACATCAACGAGACAGAGCTTGAGAGTCCGCTTAAGGTGGCGGTCGCGCTGGGTTTAGCTTTTCTCGCAGGCTCTTTCGTCCCTCTGATTCCTTACTTGTTGCTGACTGTAAAGTCGGAAGCTCTGTTGGTCTCGATTGTGGTTTCGCTGGTCTTTCTTTTTGTAGCGGGCTACTGGAAAGGGTCGCTCGTCGGAAAGGGCAAATTTAGAAGTGCAATCGAGATGCTCAGCATAGGCGCGATTGCCTCCGCGATTTTGTACATTATTGGAAATCTGCTACATATCTTCGTTTAGAATTTTTGGAATTTTTGCGTCTTTCCGTTGTACGTCAAGAGTTCCGCATAAATCGCCCAGTGAATCAGAATCGTTTGTATAGTCATTTCATTGATCTCGTCTCTATAGTGCCAACGAATTTCCTTGGCCTTTAGCGCTTCGGCAATTTCATGGGTCGAGACCGATTTTTTCGTAGCGAGAAGCTCGAGCGTTGTTTTGAAGGGTTCTATTTTGGCTAGCGAATCCTTAAGCAATTTTACTTTGTGCTTTATTGTCTTTTGAAATTTTAGACCGAATTCAGTTAGAGAGACGTCTCCCTTGTTGGTTTTCACGAGCCCCAACATTTCGGCTCCGTCCAGTATAGGTAATAATGTCGTAAGGTCAGCCCCGAATTCGTCTGCAAGACGCGAGGCATCAATAACGGATCCTAATCCACCTGTTATTTCGACGAGTCCGATTATCTGACCTGCCCTAACTTCAGCCGGCATAATCAATGGGGGAGAAGAATTTGGTGGATCCTGGCCCGGCGAGATACCGCCTAATTTATCGTCCGAAGGCCCAGGCTTTGTAGGCAGATTAATGGTCCCTTGAATGATTCTCATTTTGCTCATTTGCAACACTATGCTCGCAGATTTATTTGTTCTTACACGGCCAGAAGTGAGTAAAGTTTATCGACCCACGCAAAGAATTCTTCGGATTTTTTATTCCTGGGTCGAGGCATGTCAATTTTTACAGTGTCCACCACATGACCCGGTCTTGCTGAGAGCACCACTGCTTTATCCGCAAGCTCCACTATCTCTTCGACATTATGACTGATCATTATGACTGTCTGGATAGAAGAGGAAGGATTGATCAAGGTCGAGTATATCTCCTTACGCAAGTGGTCGGCGGTCAGGTCGTCCAGTGAGCTGAATGGCTCGTCCATCAATAATACTTCAGGTTCCAAAGCTAACGCTCTGGCGATCCCTACTCGTTGCTTCATTCCACCGCTTAGTTCACCGGGAAAAACGTTTTCAAACCCTTTCAAGCCAGTCTCCTCAAGAGCCCTCATCGCTTTCTCCTTCCTTTGAGCGTCCGTCAGCTCATGACTGCTGGAGAGCCCAAAGACGACATTCTCAAGAGAGGTTCTCCAAGGTAGCAAAACAAAATTCTGGAAGATCATCGTGATTTCGGGTCTAGGCTTACTAATTGGCTGGTCGCGAAACTTTACAACACCAGAAGTCGCTTTGTTAAGGCCCGCAATAATCCTGATCAGCGATGATTTACCGCATCCAGAGGGACCGGTAACCGCAATGAATTCATCTTTGAAGGCTTGCATAGAAACGTCTACCAATACCGGCAGTTGTTCATTCTCCTTTCGATAGTCTAGGTTCACGTGTTCCACGGAAATTATTGGTTGCGAAGACGTGGTCATCTTGGCATCTTCGGCAGAAAGCTGACTCAAAGCCTGATTTGCCGCAACTGCATTAATGGCGGAGAGCCCGGTTTTTTCAAATTTGAGTGGAATCATGAATCTATAAAATCATCCCAGACTTTGGTTTTATCTCTTACCGATTATAGGTGTAGCGGCGAGTCACAAAATGATAGACTCGACGCCATACTGTCAAATTGAAAGCAACAATTAGGACAGTCATGGAGAGCACCGATAATGTGAGCAACAGGATGTTCCCCTTTAAGGTCGCAACGTAAATTGTCTTACCGATCCCGGTTCCAACTTGTGTCAAAACAGATGTCTTCCCGCTCGCATTCTGTGTTGTAAAATACTCAGCCACAATCAGGGTGTTCCACGCCGCTCCTATTGCGGTAATTGCTCCAGTTACGAAGGCCCCCGCGATCGCCGGTAGGTATACATTCCTCCAAGCTGCGGTTCTTTTTACCTGAAATTCCTTGTTCAGCTCGAAAATTTCTATGGGTAGACTCCTGATTCCCGCCATCACATTGAAAATTACATACCAAAACATTCCCAAAAATATCACGATTGCAGCAATTGCTTCGCCGTTGTGAGTTATGTCCTGGACAAATAGCGGAAGTAGAGCAGGTGCCGGGATCGAGGCAATAACCTCCAAACCAGGCACGGCAATATTGTAAAGTCTCATTCGTAATCCGATTGCGATTCCAGCTGGCACTGCAACGGCCACAACAATGAAAAACACATACCAAATCCTTACGAAGGAATACGCTAAAGCAACTAACACAGTCGCTTCGGAGCTGAGTATTGTTCCCGCGGCCGGGAGACTTGCGATACTCGTGTGATGAGTAAAGACAAGAGCCCCAACTTCGAAAACTGCGAAGACCAAAACTAAGATCAAGGTTGCATACTTGAATCCTCTTTTGAATCTAGATACCGACGAGGTGAATCTCGACACGCCTTTTCCGTGAGTGATTAAGAAGAGTTTTGATACGCTTCGCTGATTTACCCACGAATAGAATCGAAGAAGATAATCTTTTTTCGTACCCCTAGGTTCTTCTACAAACTTGTACTTCTCCGACCAAAGTGAGAATTCGCGCAGAAAAACGAATTGCCAAATGATAACTGCGATGACGAGTCCAATTATACTATAGATGTATTCGTTAAACGTAGAGGGAGAAGAAGCATACTGACTTATTGCAACGCCTATCCCATAACTCGCCTTGAAATTTGCATTGCCTAGACTGATAATCTCACTTGAGATAAGGTAGAAAAGTCCAACGGCCCAAGAGGTTTGAGTGTTGTACGCGATCCTGTTCAGCGAAGCAGGAATATAGATTGAGGTGATCCTCTCCCAAGACGATGAACCCGAGATTTGAGAAAGATCTATGTAATCCTGGGGGATTGATCTAACAGCCTCATAAACCCCAAAAGTAATGTTCCACGACATGCTAGTAAAAATGAGAATTATGATAGCCAAGTTGATACCCGGTTGCCCAGGCAAAACGGCTACTACAGCATAGATAACAAAAGGAAAGAATCCTAGAATCGGAATCGACTGAAACACATCGAGTAAAGGGATGATTACTGTCTCCGCCCTCTTGTTTCTCGCTGCATAAATGCCCACTGCTAAACTGAATGCAATGCTCAACAACAGAGCCAGAAACATTCTAGCCCATGAGTACAGGATGTCTATGGCTAATTCGAGGATAAACTCTGTCGTACTGGAATAACTCCCCCTTGCACCCTGCCAAGGTTTCTTTTCATTGAATTGATGTCTTACTGAGTTTCAGTAACCGGTGTGTTCGTCACCCGCATCGGTAGATCTTTCTTTTGAACTAGATGCAAACCTTGTGAAGAAATTGCCATTTACGCATTTCGAGAACGAATTCGCCTCTTCAGAGTATTAAGTTACAAAGCAATAACATCTCGTGCAATCCAAAGATCATCAAGGACTAAGCCGATGATTTTGCGAGGGGATTCTGGATCCCTTCGCCCTCTTCCCTTTTCAACGAGAGGTTTGTGAGTATCGCCCTTGTTCTCTTCTGGTAAAACTCTGCTTTGCTGACATATTTCGTCCATTCCGGATAGGTTGGAGCAACGTCGGCGAGGAGCAACAGAATATCGACGGCCTTGATATATTTCGGAATTGCATCTTCACTTTGGCCATCCTTTTCCAAAACTTCGCCTTGTTTTGCCAGCAGCTTTGCATAGGCCAAAAGTTTCGCCACTTTAGAAGATTCGATGTCCAATCTCTGAGTCGAGCTTCTGAGATCAACCCCACGCAAAAAGAAGCCAGTCAAAAGGAATGAACTATGCAATGAACAATTCTGACATTGCCAATTCCCGTATGACAATGAATTTAGGTCATTTAGGATCTTCTCAAACGCCATTGCATTCATGAATTGCATGACATTTGAGAAGAGATTCTCCACTTACGATCTGATTGTAAATAAGAATACACCATGACTCTTTTCAAAAATAATCTGTAATTCTTGAAATCAAGAAAGTTACAGGCTTTAACCTCTGACTGTTGCTAGGAAAACGAGAAGTGAGCAAGACCAAGAATGAGCTTCGATCCAATAAGCCCAGGATCCAACAAAATTCAAGTAGAGTCATACCCTATTTCAATCGAGCTGAAAAGTCCGATAGCTGTTGGAGAGACCTCAAAGGAAGAAATGAAGGAATTGATGAAAGTTAAGTGTCGAACGTGTCGCAAAATTTTCGATACCACTTTTACTGTTGAGGACTTTGAAAACCTGCCTCGAGATCAAATTGAGTCGGGGACTCTTCATCTGTGTCCTTACTGCGGGGATCTAAGTTTGTATATGCTCAAAGATTACTTCGAGAACGATTGAAAGAAAAGCTAACCTCAACCAGGTAGAACTTTTCAGTAAGTCGCTGCGAACATCCCATTTTCAGGAAGGGTGAGAGCTATAATGCTTTCACATGAGAGTCCTAATTTCAATTATTGTCTTTATTTCTTCCTCGTTTTCCGGCTGATACGCTTGCGTCAGATCATCCATTTTGGCTCTGCGGGTTATGATTTGCTCCAGAAAGCCGGGCCATTTCTTTTTGATCTTTGTGAGATCATTTACGCTCCTTTCAAAGTAAGTTTTGTTTGCGTTCACGGACCCGAAGTGAACGCGATTTCCAAGGACAAGATCTGTGAAGAGTTTGCCTGCATCTTCCGTGTCCTGCTGCATCTTGTAAATGCCGAGATAGCACACAACACCGTTAGTTTTGATTAGATGCTGGGCCTCGAGCGCAACAGATGGACTGCCTGTGATCTCAAAAACAATGTCGTATTCATCTTCCATCTCTTTGAGTGGCGTTTCCTTGGCATTGATGTATTGAGCTCCCGTCTGTTGGACAAGTCTCGCCTTTAGACTATCGGCAGACCTTGTGGCGACTGTGCTCACCTCAAGACCTCTTAGACGCAAAATGGTTGTAGCCAACAGACCTACCGGTCCCGCACCGAGAACCAATGCTTTCTTTGGCTTCCATTTCATTCTCGACTCTTGCATGAGGTAGGTTTGAATCTCCCCTTTTTCCACTATTGTGAGGGGTTCCGTTAGGATCCCAACCTCGATGAGCGACTCCGGAAGCTTGACGACGAAACTAGCGTCGGTGATTGCAAACTCGGATGCAAAGCCGTGAAGTTCCTTAATCCCGTGCTCCTTGTAATGACCCGTCAAGCACATATCGGATTCTTCGTTCTGGCAATTCAGGCAATTCTCCGGACAATTTCGCCTTACGGTAGGAACCACTAGATCTCCTGGTTTGAACCCTCTGACCCCCGATCCAAGCTCGGCGACGCGCGACAAGGATTCATGACCGAGAACCAGAAAATCACCTCCCGTTGGAGAAGCTCCGTAAAAACCAGCTATGATATCACGGTCAGTGCCACAGATGCCGACTTTCTGAACATTAAGCAACATTTGACCTTTCGAAACTGCAGGCGGATCCATTTCTTTGATTCGCAACGAATTTGCAACCATTGGAGTAACGACAATCGCCTTCATCTACGCAACACCTTGGAGGTTCCCCAATCGTTTCGGGCCTTCTTGCTCTAATCAATATTTGCGGGGCGAAGTTTCTCAATTACGAACGATCTCAAGTCGGAGCTTATATCCACGATGATTGCGCGGTTCGTTTGGAAAAGGAAATGCCGATTTCCTCAAAGCGCTTTGCAGAAGTAAGATTCATGATTTCGGATTTGCTTCAACGGTCCGCATGGCAACAGCTCTACGAAGATTGCGGAACAAACGATCTCGAACTCGCAAAATCTGTCGCAAACATATTTTCAATGTTCGATTCTCGGCAGGTTTGGAAATTTGCTGATTATGTGCTAAAACTCCAGGCGGACACGAGAAGAGAAAAAAGAAATTCCACTCTTGTAGTCTCGTTGACCTTGGGAAGAATAGGTCGAGGCGATCCGAAGAAAGCCATCAATGCACTCAAAACTCTCCTTGTGGATGATCATATGCTGAGAATGCCTGTCGAAGCATCGCTTTCAAATCTCTGGGTTTATGACAGAAGAACGACAGAAAAGGAACTCTTTAACGCCTGGATCATGAAGGAAGTTGAAAATGAAGACCTTCAGCGAACTGCTGTTTCCTCTTCAGAGTATCTTTTGAGCAAAGAGCCGAAGCTCGTGGAGCATTTTCTTTCAAGAATTATGCGGTTGCGAGATCCAAGGAATAAGCCAGCCAAAGAAGAAGGTAAGTTTCTTGCTGAAAAGTACGGGTTAGTTCACAAGTTGAGCATGTCCGAGAAGCCTAGGGGTAAAAGAAGCAGGAGAAAGAAACAGCCCCGAAGTAGGAAGAAAAAGTAACGCGCAGTAAAATGTGATCGTGAGAAAAAGAACAGCTATGAGATGTTCTTTGCTCCGCCTAAACTTCTAAACGCGTCTTATCGACGTGGTTCATAAAACAAGGAGGCCCTTCTTCCATCCAGACGTAAGCTCTCGTAGTACACGCGCCACCGGTATCAGTCACGTGCAAGCACTTGACTTTCTCTCCTTCCTTCATGTCAGAGAAATTGCCTGAAGAGCAATATGGGCACTTTTGCAACGAGTCTTGATTTCGTAGGTAGACGTGTCGCTCGGCCTCATTTTCACAATGGACCCACTTGCCCAAGTCGTGACCAAACTCGTCCTTTGGATTATCAGATCTTAGAAATTTATAATCCACATGTCCCTTGCAAACTGGACAGTTTACCATCTCAAAGCTGCGCTCCGGATCAGAAGCTTGCGAAAAATGAAAACAGACAATCTGACTGTTGTTTCACGGAAATTCCAGTCGTGCTAATTACTTGAAGGTATCTGTGATGTGCCTACTTTACAGTAGGATTTAGACAAATTACGTCGTACACAGGTTATTGCGCAGTCCGTTTCAAATGTAATCATATATCCCAACGCTTTGAGCGGTTAGTAAGAGCAGGCTGAACTGGTCGGCCGTAGCCTTCCAGCGTACACCTCTCTCCTATCAACGTCATCTTCTATGACAGCTCTTCACCGAACGTGCGTCCCCCTTGCGAGGGACGCACATAACGGATGGTCATCTTTTCTCGGGACTAGCTTCGAGCTTAGATGCCTTCAGCTCTTATCTAAGATGGCTTAGCTGCCCGGCTATTCTTCTGTCGAAGAACCGGTACGCCAGAGGCCACGTTGCCCTGTTCCTCTCGTACTAGGGACAACTTCCCCTCAGATGACCGCCGCTTCCATCAGGTAGAGACCGACCTGTCTCACGACGGTCTAAACCCAGCTCACGTTCCCCTTTAATGGGCGAGCAGCCCCACCCTTGGCCCCTGCTGCAGGACCGGGATGGGAAGAGCCGACATCGCACAATTTCCTTCTGTTACCAGAAGTTGTAGACTATATCTCCATCCTCTTTTCAGCTAAAGAGGAGTCGGCGTGTGATAGCATACCTCAATTGCTATCTCATTGAACGTCCTAAAATAGACGCCCTCAGTCGTTACGGGGTCACAACAAAGCTTTGAACCTGATTGAAGAAGATCAGGTGAAACTGAAGCTATCCTGTTGGACTTCCCACGGTATTGCCCTAAAAAAATTCCACTCCGGCTCTTCGTGTCTCGTTGACACGCCCGGAAGTATTCCTGATTTTAGGAATGGAGGGTTCCACCGTTATAAGCCGATTCGCATGACCGCATTACTGCTGTCCTACCCCATGCAGTTTTGATACTGAGGTACCAAACCGCGGGGTCGATTGGAGCTCTCGCCCGCGACGAGCCTGTTACCCCTGGGGTAACTTTTCTGTCACCTCTAGCCTCCAACTGTGAGGACATAGAGGATCGCTAGGCCAGGCTTTCGCCTCTGAAAATTTCGCGTTTGAATTTCCAGTCAAGCTGGCTTTTGGCCTTGCCCTCTGCTCCGGAGTTCTGACCCGGATGAGCCAACCTTTGGGCCCCCTCGATACTTTTTCAAGGGGGTGCCGCCCCAGCCGAACTGCCCACCTGCCGGTGTTCCTCTGGCGAGGTTAGCGACGCAGTTCCGAAAGGCCGGTGTTACACTTTTGCCTCCAGAAGACCCGGAGGTCCTCCTTCGAAGGCTCCCGACTACACTCTGCAATCGGAACCGCACCGCAGCGACAAGCTGCAGTAAAGCTCCACAGGGACTTCTCTCCCCGATGGAAGTTCGTGGACTGTTCGTCCACGTTACGTGGGTTCGCCGGGTCGCGGATAGGGACAGTAGGGCCCTCGTTGGTCCATTCATGCACGTCGGAACTCACCCGACAAGGCATTTGGCTACCTTAAGAGAGTCAGAGTTACTCCCGGCGTTTAGCGGCCCTTAGCCCGGTTGAACCCAGGTTTTAGGTACCGCCACTGGCCAGGATTCATAAACTGTACAAGTCCTTTCGGATTAGCAGTTTACTGTGTTTTTATTAAACAGTCGGGACCCCCTAGTTATTGCAACCTGCGATCCCTGTTTCTCACAAAGATCGCAGGCACCCCTTATTCCTAAGTTACGGGGCTAATTTGCCGAGTTCCCTTACCCGCAGTACACCCGATAAGTCTTAGGCTTCTCACCTAGGGACACCTGTGTCGGATCTCGGTACGGACACCAAGGTGTCTTAGGCTCACTTCTTTCACTGTCCCTCAGTATCAAGCAAACAGACCATATGGCCTGCTATTCTTGTCTCGGACGAGTTCTCGTCATTACGACACTCCCCCGCCCTAAATCAATTAAACAAGGCGACAACCTTGCTTGCCCTAACTCAAGGCAAAAATGAGCCGACAATAACGACACCAAGATGGCACTCGAATATTAACGAGTTTCCCTCTTCGTGTAACGCCGTTGGGATTACACTTAGGACCGGCTTACTCCTGGTCGACGACGCGTTGCCAGGAAAACCTTGCCCTTTCGACTATCGGGATTCTCACCCGACTACGCTGCTACTACCACCGGGATCTGCACTAGAGAGTCAGTCCATGGGATCTCACGACCCTACTTCTACCCAACCTCTACGCCCACCTACCACAAACAAGCTGATTACTTGTTGTCTAAAGTATCGGCACTTGGCTTGAGCCCCGTCCATTTTCGAGGCCTCTAAGCTCGGCAGGTAAGCTGTTACGCACTTTTTGAAGGGTGGCTGCTTCTAAGCCTACCTCCCTGCTGTCTAAGCTCAGGGACGCTCTTTTGTTTGACACTTAGCCAAAATTTTGGGGCCTTAACTTTAGTCTGGGTTGTCCCCCTCTTGGTTATGAGGCTTACCCCACATAAACCCGTCTCCGGAGTTCTCTTGCGCCGACACATTCGGAGTTCAAAAGCAAGCTGGGCCCTTTCGGACCCTTGGCTTCCCATTGGTGCTCTACAGCGTCGGCCACATCCCTCCAGGCCAGACTAGGATCTGCTTCGGTGGGAACTAGCAATCACCAGACTAGATTGGCTTTTGGCCCCTTGTCTCGAGTTAGGGGACTGAATTGCACGTCAAGACCCTTTCGGACCTCCACCAGGCTTTCGCCCGGCTTCATCCTACTCGAGACACGATCGTCTGGTTTCTAGTCTTACCGCCATGACTCCAGGCCCTTTCAGACCCCGCACCTCGCTGGACAAGCCAGTTGCGTGCTAGTCGGTTTCCCTTCGCTTCCGGACTATCAAATCCTTAAGCTCGCCATGACAGTAAACTCCCCGGCCCGTGTTTCTAGACGGAATGCACCACACTGGGTCTAGGGCACAATCGTCAGACAACTCTTGCGAGTTGCCTTCAGAGATGTGTTCCGGCCCTTTCATGCAGTGCACGTCTGTAACTATCTGGTTTCAGGCGCTTTTCACACCCCTTTCGGGGTACTTTTCAGCTTTCCCTCGCGGTACTATTGCGCTATCGGTCTTGGATAGTGTTTAGTCTTGGAGGCCGCTTTCCCCCGTCTTCCTTAGCCACTGCCAAGGCCAAGTACTCGGTTTGTAGCACAACCCCATTCTCGATCGATGCTTACGGGACTTTCACCCTGTACCATGTGGCTTTCCAGCCAACTTCAGCTACGGCGAGATTGGGTTGCAAACGCTACAAGCACACCCCACATCTCTACTGCATTACTGCAGCGATTCAGTTTGGACTATGCCGCTTTCGCTCGCCGCTACTTACGGTATCTCAATTGATTTCTTTTCCACTCGCTACTCAGATGTTTCCTTTCGCAGAGGTTCACGTTCCCCAAAGGGAACAAGAGAAACCCGAAGGTTCCTCTTACGAAGTCGCATTCGGGCATCCTCGGATCAGCGGATTCGTGCTCCTACCCGAGGCTTATCGCAGCTTGACACGCCCTTCTTCGTCTTCCAAGCCCAGCCATCCACCAAACAGCGTCAGCGCGTCGGATGATTACATTATCGACGAACGCATACGCAACCTGTGCACGACGATCATCACAAGCGGAACAGACGCTTGCTACGTCCTTCAATCCTCATTCAACGTGAGGATCTGCATATCTAATTTGGCTTGTGCTCTAACCTTTTTCGCAGAAAGCAATTCGCACCCCCAATCGTTACTTTTTTCTAAGGAGGTGATCCGGCCGCAGGTTCCCCTACGGCCACCTTGTTACGACTTCTCCCCCGTTGCCGAGCTAAGATTCGATAGCGCCAACAAGACGCCACCTCGTCCTAGCCCAACTTCGGTGAAGCGACGGGCGGTGTGTGCAAGGAGCAGGGACGTATTCACCGCGCGATGGTGACACGCGGTTACTAGGGATTCCAGATTCGTGAGGGCGGGTTACAGCCCTCAGTCACAACTGGGGTAAGGTTTGGGGATTGCCTAGCTCTTTCGAGATCGGAACCCATTGTCCTTACCATTGCAGCCCGCGTGTGGCCCGGGAGTTTCGGGGCATACTGACCTGCCGTGGCCCCTTCCTTCCTCCGCCTTAGCGGCGGCAGTCCTTCTAACTAGCCACAAACACCTTGCGATATCTGTTAAAGCAATTAGAAGTAGGGGTCTCGCTCGTTGCCTGACTTAACAGGACGCCTCACGGCACGAGCTGGCGACGGCCATGCACCTCCTCTCAGCTCGTCTGGTAAAGTCTTCAGCTTGACCTTCAATCTGCTGTCGCTCCCGGTAAGATTCCCGGCGTTGACTCCAATTGAACCGCAGGCTTCACCCCTTGTGGTGCTCCCCCGCCAATTCCTTTAAGTTTCAGACTTGCGTCCGTACTCCCCAGGCGGCGAGCTTAACGGCTTCCCTGCGGCACCACAACGCCCCGAAGGCGTTGTGTCACCTAGCTCGCATCGTTTACGGCTGGGACTACCCGGGTATCTAATCCGGTTCGCTCCCCCAGCTTTCATCCCTCACCGTCGAGCGCGTTCTGGCGGACCGCCTTCGCCACTGGTGGTCTTCCGGGGATCAAAGGATTTTACCCCTACCCTCGGAGTACCGTCCGCCTCTCCCGCCTCCTAGCCCGGCGGTATCTCCTGCAGACCAACGGTTAAGCCGTTGGATTTAACAGGAGACCAACCGAGCCGGCTACGGATGCTTTAGGCCCAATAAACGCCCTGACCACTCGAGGAGCTGGTATTACCGCGGCGGCTGACACCAGACTTGCCCTCCCCTTATTCCCCAGACATTTTAGATCTGAGAAAAGATTTCCTCAGCGGAAATCACTCGGAATAACCTCGTCGTGCTTTCGCACATTGCGAAGGTTTCGCGCCTGCTGCGCCCCGTAGGACCTGGACCCTTGTCTCAGTGTCCATCTCCGGGCTCCTTCTCTCAAAGCCCGTACCGGTTACTGGTTTGGTGAGCCTTTACCTCACCAACAGCCTGATCGGCCGCAGTCCCATCCTCGGGCAAAGTAACAAGATGCTGTTACGTCTTTAAGCCAAAACCCATTCCAGGAATCTTGACCTATTGAGAATTAGCCTCAGTTTCCCGAGATTGTTCTCATCCCGAGGGCAGGTTGACTACGTGTTACTGAGCCGTTCGCCGCCAGTTCACATGCTTAAACTGGCAAGACTCGCATGGCTTAGTCCCATTCCGATAGCAGTCAGGTCCGGCAGGATCAACCGGAGTTATATTGGGAAGTACGAATTGCTTTCACTTGCGGAAGAAAAGCACAAGCCAACGTTAGATTCAATATTCCTATTGAACCTCCATCTTATTGTTCGCATGCTTGGAGGTCCTTATCGCATCGCACGGGCTACGCCCTCAGCTTGAAAAAAGACGCCGCCAACAAAACATGCGGGCTATTGGTTTGCGCTCGCGTATTTTATAAGGCTTGCGCGCATGACTGACCAGAAATTTTTTTGTTTTCAAATTTCTTGATCGGAGATTCCTGAAATGCCAAGCGCGGTTTTTTCCGAACGGTCTTTTGAAATCACAGGTGAGTCATCGACCGAAATTTATTTTCTATGTTTATCAGAGTTCACGAAATACTCAAGTTAGAAATATGGGTGAGTCCGTATCGATTCAGATGACATGTGAAGATCGTGACAAAGGCCTGGCCAAGGCTGATGATCTCTTCTCTGGAAGAGGCCCACCTGCACTCATGTCTGAGAAAGAACCGGCAATCAGAATGTTAAGGCAGCGTTATTCGGTGAGTTTCGCACTCGCGCAGGGATCTAGGCAAGGCCAAGTTCACTTATTTCTGATCGAACTTGGCATGTGGGCGCTGGTTTGGACCTTTACTAGAAGAGATACCGGATCGGTGCCTGAGACGGAAAAGTTCGGGATGGAGGAGGCCCTACAAATTCTCGAATCTACGTTCAAAGGAGAAAATGACTCGCTGCAGAAAAAATTGGACAAAGCTGTATCCCAGGCCCTAGAAAGAATACAATCAAAGTTAGATGAAGTCAGGACAGCTTCATCACGTTCGCATAATTTTTAATTCAGGAAAATACAATTGGAGAATCGATGTTTGATTGACTGATCCGCTAACTGGCAAAGAGCTTGTGGAAAAGTCGTACGAATACATAGAAAAACTCGCAAGAGAATGTACCCGCTTCTTGCTCGAAGATTTCAACACCACGCACAGGAAGTTCGAACAAAAATCCTATCCTCTCGATGTCGGAAACGCAATCGTTCAGTGGTTTGGAAAAAGGGACAAGAACATCCACCTGTCAGTAGATTCCGCAAATTCTATGCAACAGCAACCAAACACTGCGCATATCAAATTCAAAGGAAGTACGAGAGAAGCTGATTTTGACATCTCAGCAACGGTAGGTACTTTCGCGGTTCCTATGGCAGATGGGAAACAAATGAGCTTCGTAAAAACTCTGGTTTTTTCCGTAGAAAAGCCGAATTTCCGACGGCGCAAGCTCTAATTCTCACATAGTATCTTGCTCCTAATGCCCGGCAACTATTTCATCGTGATAAGTCCCCCAAGCCGGTTTGGGCAAGCCTTCTTTGGTCAAGAGACCAAAGTAGTTTTCCTGGAAGGGAAATGATTTCCAATAAGAATCCGAAAATCGCCACATACAAAGAGCTGTAATGTCGTCGCAAGCTAAACTCTCTTTGCACGCGGATTCGACGTACTCGCTTTGTTTTGCAACATCGTACCCCCAGAAGGAAGGGCCTGAAGGATAGCCGGTCTCAGCGACGCAAACTGGGAGCCCAGTTGCCTTTTTGACTTCGGAAGAGAATTTCAGTTCTGAAGCGTCGACGGGGATGGAATGCATGTAATTAGGATAAAAATCGAGACCGAGGATGTCGCAATATTTTGAATAAAATGACCAATTGGTCTTCTTGTTGTCAGCCTCGAGGTTAATCAATATAAGTCCGTCTGAGTCTTGCCTTCTGACTGTGTCATGTAGGGCGCCTAGGATTAGCTCCTGCGTTCCCGGTTCTAGCCACATGCCCCCGCTTCTCCAGTGAGTTGCATAGTGCTCATCCCACCAGTTGGGCTCGTTTTCAATCTGCCACGCCGAGACAGAATCTTTGTAATGATCGATTACAGACATTGCCATTTTGACCATGCGATCAATGTATACCTTTGAATCATCTGCTTTCAGGCCTTCAGGCAGAAACCGCGAATATCCGCAAGCGAGAACTGCCACGATTCCGATATTCTCTGCATTCATAGCTGACACGAAATCATCAAGTGGAAACTTGTAGTTCAACTCTTCAGAATCAATCTTGGGCTCAAAGAAATTCCATGGAAACCAGCAACGCACAAAATCCATGCTCCTGTTCTTTAGTTCAGCGGCAAGCTCTTTGCAAACTACCTCAGTGTCTCTATCGTTTCCTACTGACGTCTCTTGCTGAATTTCAGATTCCACAGACTTGGGATCAATGTCTGGGAAGTATCTTGTTGGACCTCTGGGAAGTCTGAAGGAAATGAGGTAAGGGATAATCGCGGACTTTGGTTGCTGTACGTCCGCGTAGTCCCACATGTTGTCAATTGAGACTCCCCATTTGATTCTCTGAGAAGCAAAGATTGCCTTCGGCAAGAAGCTTTCTCTCTTCCATTAGGCAGCCTTTTCAATATCGATAAACTTTAGCTTTGGGCCTGATTTTACACGAAGGGCACATTGTCATTCGGTCCTTTTTTAGATCTCCTGAATAGACTTGATAGTTTTTGACAAGCCGCCCACACTGAGGGTTTAAGTTGGCTCAATTTCTAGGATAGCTTTGAAAGCCGAAATCAAAGAAGATCCAATTTCTTTCCCGGTGAACAGTCTCGACCTGTACCATATTCTTGGACAGGATACAAAAATTGCAGTCTTTCAATTGAAGACAAACAAGAATTGCAGATCAGACAACTGTTGTTTGTTCGGGAAGAAAAACTACTCCTTTGCGAACAAAGGAAGAAAAAATATTCTACCGGAAATGAGGATAATGCTCTCTTCTTAAGAAGCGTATTGCAATGGTCTGTTCATTGCACTATGCGTTGTTCACTCCAAAAATGCACAGCGAGAAATTTATGCGATCTCTCAAGCGAAAAGACAACCCGATCCTGAAAGGCATGCAGATTTATCACAACTACATTCGTTCTCACATGAGCTTAGGCACAACTCTCGCAGAGAAGCGGGAATCAAGATCGATGGAGAAAATAGATGGACGACTTTAATTGAGAACGCTTCGTTAGCACAAGGAGAGGCCTCAAAGGAATCGAAATAAAAGACTCTCAGATCAATGGCGTTTAGCAGAAAAGTGCCTAGCCGAAGAAAGACCAAGACAGAATGGGACATCGCAGTTGCAAGAGAGCAAATGCACGAGCTTAACGATAAATTAGATGCACTTGTCGATATTCTCGATGACCAAGGACTGATTTCAAAAAAGCAGTGGCAAATACGATTGGGAAGAAATCGAGAGCTTAGGTGATTTCACCCGAAACAACAATAACAAACCAAACGAGGCTCAACACTTTGATTTTCCAATGGTATCTTACCAGAACCCTACAATCTTGCTTAATAAAGGAAGGCGCTTGCGAGACCAGCGGGGGTTTCAAACAAAGCGGGAAGTGTTGAGCCCCATGCAAGGTCTCTCTTTTTTAGGCATGAAATAGAACGGTTCCATTAGTTCGTATGAAAGCCCAGCCGCAGAATCAAAGGCTAATTCCGAAGACAGATAGTGCAATTCAGCAATATCTGTCAAAGACACCTGCCTCCAAAGAAATGTATGAGCATGCCAGAAGCTTTCTTGCAGGAGGACAAAGTCACAACGCGCGATTTTACAATCCCTACCCATTTTACGCTTCCAAAGCAAGAGGAAAATTCATCTGGGATGTCGACAATAACCGATATGTGGATTACTGGATGGGCCATACCGCCCTAATTCTGGGACACTCTCCAGCGATTGTGACAAACGAGATTCGAAAGCAGGCAGCTAACGGTCTCCTCCTGGGGGCTCCAAACAAATATGCAGTCGAGTTAGCCGAGCTCGTTTCAAAATCAGTGCCCTGCGCGGAGTCGGTCAGATTCTGCACGACAGGAGCTGAAGCTACTATGTATGCGGTGAGACTTGCACGAGCCTATTCCAAAAGAAAATCTATCGTTAAAATCGCGGGAGGTTGGCATGGCTACAACTCTGCTCTCGCGGTTGGCGTGAGCTATCCGTATGAAGTTCCCGAAAGTGCAGGCTTGCCCGAAGAGGAGGACCATCTAGTGAAACTGGCCCGCTTCAATGACATTGAATCTACTTGCCAAGTTCTTTCCCAGAATTCTTCCGATCTGGCCGCAGTTATTCTTGAGCCACTGCTGGGGGCAGGCGGAGTGATCCCAGCTGATAAAGAGTATCTGAAAGCGCTCAGAGAACAATGCGATAAAATTGGAGCTGTTTTGATTTTTGATGAGATCATAACAGGCTTCCGGCTCTCCCTGGGAGGCGCCCAAGAGTATTTTGGCGTGGAGCCCGATCTCTGTACGCTCGGAAAGATACTAGGTGGTGGCCTTCCCGCATCAGCGGTCGTGGGAAGAGACGAAATCCTCTCGCTAGCAGATACGACAATCAAAAGGCCCAAACAAGAAAGGTGTTGGATCGGCGGTGGAACCTTTTCCGAACACGCATTGTCGATGCGTGCAGGCATAGCCACCTTGAAACTTCTGAGGGCGCGAAGAAGTTCGGTTTATGGCACGATTGGCAAACTGGGAGAAGAGTTGCGAAGAAAGGTCGATCGCAGTTTTTCAGAAGCCGGAATAAGTACTAGAACGACAGGAGCCGGTTCCCTCTTTGCGACACACTTTCTCAGATCTAATCAAGAAGATATCAAGAATCCGCAGGATGTCGTGATGACTGACCAAAAGACGATGCATAAATATTGCTTCGCTTTGATCGCATCTTACGGAATCTTCTTTCTTCCGGGGCACATTGGAGCAATTTCGACGGCTCATACAGCGACCGACATTTTGCGTTTCGTTGAAAGCACCGAGAACTTTGCCGACAAGCTATCGAGCTTCAAAAAGTAGCATCGCGTCCGATGTTGGGAAGTCATCGTATAGTGTCGAATGAATCCGCCAATGTAGAACCTGTTGAAATGCAAGGGAGAAAAAGCCTTGAAAGTTTCTTCAATCCAAGGTCAGTCGCGATTGTCGGAGCCTCCTCTACTCCACGAAAGCTCGGAACTCTTGTTCTCCAGAATATGCGCCTCCAAAGTTTCAACGGCGATATCTATCCTGTTAATCCAAAGCTAACTCATATCGGCGCCCTGAAATGCTACCGGCGGGTCTCCGAGCTTCCTTGTATTCCCGATCTCTCTGTGATTCTCATCCCTGCGGGATCCGTTGTAGAAGCTTTGAGGGAACATGCCTCCAAAGGAATTAAGAATGTCATAGTAATGAGCGCTGGCTTCAAAGAGATGGGAGCAGATGGAGAGCGACTTCAGAACGAACTTCAGTCCGTGGCAAGAGAGAATCGGATTAGGATCATAGGTCCTAACTGCCTTGGAATCTACGATAATTTCTCAAGACTCGATACTTTCTTCATTCCTCGCTCTTTGATTCAAAGGCCGCATTATGGCGGAGTTTCTCTTGCCTCTCAAAGCGGGTCCTTTGTCGCACACCTGATGGATCTTGCTTCGTTCGAACATTTGGGGATTTCAAGAGTCATAAATTATGGAAACAAAATTGACATCAACGAGAGTGACGCCTTAAATTACTTCGCAGAGGATCCCAAAACCAAAGTAGTTGGAATCTATCTAGAGGGAGTGACGGAGGGGAGACAATTTCTAAGGTCGGCGGAATATTGCGCAAGCAAAAAACCTGTTGTGGTTCTTAAGACTGGAAAACATGAGTCGATTGCAAACGCTCTAACCTCGCACACCGGCGCGATCGCTGGCAGCTATACTTCCTACAAAGCAGCTTTTAGAAAATCGGGCCTGATCGAAGTAGAATCTGAACTCGAATTCATCGATACGTGCAAGGCGATTGTTTCTCTGCCGGCCGCCAGAGGTCGTAGAGTGTTGATCGTTGGGCATGCAGGAGGCCTGGGTCTCACAGTTGCGGATTTGTGCATCTCAGAAGGTCTCGAGATACCTGAAACCAAAAAAGATCTCGCGGAATCTTTGAAAGAAGGCACCTTACCTTATGCGTCTGTAAGGAACCCGATAGATCTCACCGCAAGTGGAAGCGACGGCAGCGCGGAATTTGTTTTGGAACGGGCCCTTGTCGAAAGAGATTTTGCCGATATCGGCATCTACTTAGCTCTTTGGGGATTGCCTCAAAGTTCTGAGAGGATCGGAGAGATACTTTCTGGAATAATAAAGAGATCCGGGAAGCCTGTTGTCGTAGCGACTCTTGAGGGTAAGAAATGTGTGGACAAAAGAAGTGTCTTTGAGTCAAAAGGAATTCCCGTATTTTTTTCGTTGGAACGGGCAGTTAAAGTCGCAAAGCATTTGAACGAATCATACAGGGGAACTTTGGATGACTAGCTCTGGAAAACTGAACATCTTTAGAGCTCTTGCATTGTTTTTCTAGGCTCGTTTTGTAATAATCCCATTCCACTTTCTCAGCCTCGAAGATCGTAAATTCGGAAGAGTTTGGGAAATGAGCAGTGTTCCTGAAAATATCGAGTTAAACACTCTCAACAAACTTGTCGAAACGATTCAGGATGTTCAGAACGGCCTCGATCCTAACATTTTATGTACATGGTATGAGATTCTGGAAGCAGAATCAAAGGCTCTTTGCCCCACCGACGAACTCAGATCAAGTATCGCGGTCATTCAGAACGCCGATCTGCCGATGAAGTTCGAATTCAAGTCGTCAAAAAGGGCAATCCCTTACGTTATTGACGCGATCGAGAATAATCTGAATTCGATGCCTTTCGCTACCCGACTATATTTCCAAAAATTTGAAGAAATTATTGAGGGCGAGCTCAGAGCCTATCTGGGGAACATGCGAGGATAAACAGTCTGGTTAACTCAGTGACCGCCGCATCCACACGCGCAACCTTCTTCCGCTTCGTCATCTGAATGCCCGTGGCCAAACCCCTTAGTTTCGAAAGAGTTCCCACAGCCACAAGAAGAGACAGCGTTTGGGTTGTCGATCTTAAATCCTGAGCCCTGGACGGTTTCTACGAAATCAATGTTTGCTCCCTGAAGCAACTTCGCGCTTTGCGCATCGACGTAGACGTTGATACCGCCTTCCGACCAAGAAATGTCATCGCTCTTGGCTTCATTCTCCAAGACCATTCCGTATTGATATCCGGAACAGCCTCCCGGCATTACAAAAACTCTCAGACCATTGGCATTGAATTTCTTGTCTTTTGCAATGAAGGTCTTCACACGTTCTACCGCTAAGGGAGACAAAGTGACAATCTTCTCTGTCGTTCTCTGCATGGCAAGACACTTTGTTAAATGTAATATTAGAAGCTTGTGTTGACGATTGGCATATCGTGTCTCGATGCAAGCTTTTCTTGAGCAAATGAGGTCAATCAGACTACTGCGGATCCGACACCGGCTACCCGAAGGTTCTTTGCGTTCAGATCTATAATACAGACTTTCATTCCTTCCCAAACAGGCACATCTAGTTGAAGGCTAACCAAAAGTTGATTCTGTTGTGTTCCTTTTGAAATCTTGCCAAGAACTATTTCCCCGGGAAGTTGCGCATGCAAATCTCTCTCGACGAGAGCTTGTTTGTAGAACGGAGATTGACTAAATTTCATCGAAATCTTGTTTGACAGCAAGCATGAATCGTCATCGAGCCAAGAGCTCTTCGAAAGATCATTGAGCTCTACTCCTTTGAGGGAGAGACCTACTCTTATGCCTCGGCCTGCACTATTGTAATCTTCGTCGCTGACTTGGATCCCTTTGACCTCCGCATACTTTTTGCTACCTTGACTTGGAATTAAACGAAGTTTGTCATGAAGGGAGACTTCACCACTGAGGATGAATCCGAGTACAACGATACCGACTCCTTTTACATTAAAGGAGCGGTCGATGTAGATTACGGTACCTGATTTCGGAAAGTTCCGAGAAGGCTGTATCCTCGCCAGATCTATAACTGAGGATTTGCTCTCCCTTTCTTCGATTGGAAATTTTGACAGTTTGAGACCTTTGAAAGACGAATAGATTGTTTCCTTGGCGATATTAGCATCGATTAGCTCAATCGTTCCATCTGTGCCAAACCCATCCAAAAGCACAGCGAGTTCTCCATCGGGAGCTGTTAACTTGCCACTGCTTGGAAATATGTAATAGGCGTAATCACAAATCGAAGCAATCCTAGAGTACCCTTGAATTTTGTCGGGAAACTGAGAATCATCAATAAAGGAATAGCGAACACCAGACTCGCTCTTGTGATACACAATTATTCCCTCAACCTCGCTTTTCTTCGCAACTGAATTCTCGAAGAGCGACTTTTGATCTTTGCTCGTTCCGAAGACTCCACATAAGAGACCGTTCAAGATCCTGAGTTCGCCTTAATTTCTCGAAGGATCACTATACATTTCGTTGATGACGGGTTGCAGTTTAGCCGTTATTGTTTCCACATAATTGACATCCGAAGACAATGCGTCGAGATTAATCCTGACGTTGCTCCATGCACCTTTAGCTGAAGCTCTCGCAAGTTCCATTGCTGTTTCTGCATCAGATTTCGCGTTCCTATTCCCTATTAGCAGAATTTCCTGTGCAAGTTTTAGAACTTTCACGCACT
Organism: Nitrososphaerales archaeon; assembly: GCA_030041355.1. GTDB lineage: Archaea > Thermoproteota > Nitrososphaeria > Nitrososphaerales > CADDZS01 > JASHOD01. The sequence goes on along the minus strand of JASHNZ010000011.1, from coordinate 142,628 downwards.
CTGTCATCGTTTCGGCTGGCACATCGGTTGCCTCCTTCGTCGCAACGTCGATCATAGTCTTCCTTTCGGCCCTTTCGCTGTCTGTTCCCTTTGGAAGCGCAAGTGCTTTTGACACCTTTGAGTAAGCAGCGGAATCTCTATTCACGAGATCCTGCAATTTTCTTTTTGATTCTTCTGCCTCCAGTTGGATTTCAGCTGCCCTCCCAAAAGCTGATTCGTATCCTCTCTTGCCAAGAGTCAAAGCACAGACCATGACTACGAGTGAAGCCGCAAGAACCCCGGTATAAGCTGCAACTGTTCCCCCTCCGGGCGTAGGTTCCTTTGACGAGACGGACAAGGCAAAATCTGCCAAAGACATTCTCGAAAAATCCTCATCGGTCTGCCGAGTCTCGACCAAGTCTGTTCTAGGCGTACTACTTGCCAAGTTGAAGAGACGATTTTCTATTATTTGGTTTGAATTAAAAGTGGATAACTTAAGATAAGAAGTGGCTGCTTCGGTTAGGGCGTCTAATGGAACTAGACCTACTATTTCGCTCTCAAGAACCTGTACTCCTAACTCTGCGGCGTGTTTTGAAACTTGGTCGAAAGCCAGGGAGATAGAGCTGACCTTGTAATCGGTTAGATTCATAGAAACTTGGACGATTGATCGGTCCTTTAGCTCAAAGCCAAGAGCCTTGACGGTCGGAAGACCACCATCTCTTCCTCTTACAAGGTGCGCTATCTTCTTTGCAACTGAGAGGTCAGTTGTAGCCAAGTTCACATTGTATGCGATAAGAATGGGCCGTGCCCCCACTGCGGTCGCCCCGGCTGTAGGATTGATTGCCTTCGGTCCGTAATCCGGGTCTCTTGATGGATCCTTTCCAATTGAGTCTCTAAGACCCTCAAATTGGCCCTCTCTGACGTTTGCGAGATCCTTCCTTTCTGGTCTTTTGGCCGCGAATTCGTAGAGAAAAACCGGTACTCCGAATCGTTTTGAATATTCCACGGCAAATTCATTCGCAAGTGTAATACATTCATCCATCGAAATCTCTCTTAGCGGGACGAAGGGAACTACATCTACCGCTCCCATTCTCGGGTGCTCTCCCTTGTGAGTCCTAAGATCTATGAATTTGATCGCGACAGCGCTTGCCGCAAGAGCAGCTTCCTTCACCGCTTCTGGTGGGCCAACAAAAGTCAGGACCATTCGATTGTGATTAGGATCGTTTTCGCAGTCGAGAACCGTCACTCCTTCAATGGCTTCTGCAGCATTCCTTATGGCTTCAATCACATCCGGCCTTCGACCCTCGCTGAAATTGGGAACGCATTCGACGATTTTCAAGATGTTATGTGCTCTACTAGCGTTTTTTGAAAACATCTCTATCAAATGGTGGCCTTAAGAGAATCTCTTTCAATGGTTAGTTCTCCTCTTTTCACTAGAGATAGTATAGATTTGTGGATCCCCATGCTATATTGCATTGCCTTTTTGCGCTTCGTGACAATTTCATTTGGAATACTGAGATATTCTCCGTAACGGCGCCAGATCCTCTTTCGAAGCATATCGCCATTTTTTAGAATCTTTAACTCGATAGGGATTTTTTTCGAACAAAAATTTACAAAATCAGTTTGAAAGAAAGGTTCGAGGATGGCAAGTTCGAAATGAGTCGCAATTAACCTTACTTGGGCACGAAGAATATTCGATAGATCAAGAGCTCGAGTTATCTCTAACTCTGCTGCCTTGTAACCACCTTCATCAACGATCCGCCTAAACCTATCGTAGCCGCAAAATAGTTCGTCCGGACCGTTAGCAGAAAGTAGTATGCTATCTTTGCCTTCTGCTATTTTGTTGATCTCCTCGCAAATCAAATAAAAAGCCGTGCAATCTTCAAAGTGCGAAATGGACGGGACATTAACGATTTTCGCAGTCTCTTTTGCAGCGGCAGTGACTCTCTCCTTATCTATTTCTCGTACTATTCTTCGAAACGAAGACAACAAATTCCATAGATTGCTTTCGGCAATCAAATTCGTAGTGTCTTGAGAGCCGCTAACTCCTAAAGTGAAGAGACCCCAAGCTTTTGGCCGAACCTTGTTCATTACTAGAGTAGCAAGAATTGCGCTATCGATTCCGCCTGAATATAGGACGAATCCCTTGTCCGAGAGACATTGATCTACTACTCTCTTTGCGATGAAGTCCAGTTCTTCAAGAAGGACCTCTTGTGTCAAGCCACCCTATACAACTCTCATGTTAGGCACCCAACTGTGACAGCTTCTGGTGACAGCTTATTTCCGAAAGCGCTCGTTGAATTTCTTCATTTTTTCCAAGGCGATAATTAGTAAGTTTTCATCAACTGAGTATGAGAGTCTGATGTGGCCTTCGCCGACTGTTCCAAAGGAAGATCCCGGAACGGTCGCTACATGCTCTTCAGCAAGAAGCCCTTTGCAATAGTGCAAAGAGTCTTTTGAAATGGAAGATATGTCCGGGAAAATGTAGAATGCACCCGAAGGTGCTGCATAAGACAAAGATAGTTCATCGAGATATTTGCACATCGAATTTCTGGCTTTATTGTATTGCTTTAGAATTGGTATGAAGAAACCCATCGAACCCTCCAAGGCCGCCACTCCAGCCTTTTGGGCTATCGAGTTCGCGCAAACTGAATTATACATATTAAACCGTGTCAATGCTGAAATTATTTCTTCGTTTGCGACAGCATAGCCCAATCTCCATCCTGTCATTCCAAAAGTCTTCGAAAAACCATTGACCGTTACGATGCGATTTTTGAATTCTTTCGAGGAAGCCGGGCTGAAATGTTTCGCATCATCGTACACATACTTCTCATAGATCTCGTCAGATATTAGGTAAAGACCCCTCTCTGAGACAAACTCAACGAGCTTCTTGATCTCTTTCTCTCGATAAGTCACTCCCGTGGGATTACAGGGGGAATTGAGGATTAGCAATTTTGCTTTCTTTGAACATCGCTTCCCCAAAAGATCAAAATCAATTTCGTAGTCTTCGCTCTCATTGAGAGGGCATTGGACAGGCTTTCCTCCAGCGAGACGAGCTGAATACTCGTATGCCGTGAATGCCGGAGTAGGTAATAATACTTCATCGCCTTGCTCGAGCAAACAGTACATGAGCAAGAATATTGCTTGCGTCGCTCCGGCAGTAACTATGATCTCTGTTTTCGGATCAGCTTCGATATTATTTTCCCTTTTTAGCTTACTTGAAATTTGTTGCCTCAACTCAGGAATTCCAATGTTCAGTGTGTATTTGTCGAATCCCTCGTCAATAGCTTTCTTTGCCGCCTCGTCAATGAATTTTGGAGTCTTGAAGTTTGGTTCGCCAATACCAAGGCTGATTGTATTTGGAATCTCTTGGGCAAGATCGAAGATTTCACGGATGCCAGATTTACGAACAAATGCAATCCTACTCGAGATTGCCATAAAGAAACAAACGCCTTCAGTGTTCAGGACTTAATAATGATTGTTTAAGAAGGATTCAAGTTAGCTTGGATATTTAGAAAAATAAGAACACGAATTCTTTCTAACGAAAATCTGTTAGCTTTTCTTTTTAGAGTCAGCTGTCTTTTGAGACTTTTGTCGTGTTTTTTCCTGCCATAATCTCTCTATTTCGAACGAAGAGTAGCCTTTGTCCAAACCTTCCTTTTCAGTTTCAGTTATGGAGTCAGAAAGATTCTTGGTATAGTTCAACCAAAACTTGTCAGCGGTTTCCTTGTTGAATTTCTTTCTGGGCACTTCTCCTCAGCAACCTGAAGCGGGTGGTTTAGATATACGCCTTCTGAGGTATTCAGCTAATCCTTTTTGCTTACCTCCTTCTTTTGGGATATAGAACAATGCAACCACAGTTAACAGACGAAAAGAGACCGAAACATCCTTACTTCATGCATGACATGATTCTTGACCAACCCAGTGCCCTCCATGCGACATTGGAGACTTGCAAGAAAGGAGCGCCGGATATTTCGAGCTACTGGGAAGGGTCGAATAAATTCGTACTTACGGGATGTGGAACAAGTTATCACGCTGCCCTCGCAAGCTCCTATATGCTCTATGCGCTCTTTCAGAAGACTGAGGCCGTGGCAATTCAAGCTTTTGAGGTGAAACATTACTACAGCCTTCTAAAGCCGGGCTGTCTGCTCATGGCTTTTTCTCATACTGGCTTCACGAAGACTACTGTGGATGCTATGGCGAAGGCGAAAGAGAGCGGGGCCAGGACTTTTTCCCTGACAGGCGTGCGTGACTCACCGATTGCAAAAGAATCCGGCCGCTTTTTGGTAGTCGGCAATGGAAAAGAAAAGTCTAGGGCTCATACCGTTTCCTACACGTGTGCAATTCTTGCAGCAATGTATCTGTCAGCGTACTACACTCAATCACAGACATCCAGCGGAGCGGCCAACGCAATTTTAGAACAGTTCAACGATGTTCCCCAAAGTGTCCTCTCAACTATAGAACATTGCGAGAAACAAATAGCAGAACTATCATCCTCGTTGTCGAAAACATCCCAATTCTTCTTTCTCGGGTCTGGCCCAAATGTAGCGACCGCATATGAAGCCTCGCTTAAGATGAAAGAGACAAATTATGCGATAGCAGAAGGAATGGAAACTGAACAATTTCTTCATGGCCCCTGGGTTTCTCTTAAACCCAGTAGCGCCGTTTTTCTAGCTGCCACGAAAGGACCATCGCACAACAGAAACGTCGATCTGTTGAAAATATGCAAAGATCTTTCCGTGCCCACAGTTGTAATAACAGACGACAAGCATCTTCTAGAACTTGCAGGTGACTCGATTTTCATGCCTGACATCAGCGAGGAGCTCAGTCCGTTAGAATACATTGTGCCCCTGCAACTTTTTGCCTACTATACTTCCTTATTCAAAGGAACGAATCCGGACACGATTCATTACGATGATAGTAAGTTCTGGGCAGCAAGGCAGGTTATCTTTCCTCCGGGAACCCATTAGAGTTTAACGAAAATCGAACCCAGAATCGAGTTTGAAAGAATACCCCAAGAAACTCTGGGTCTCTTCCAAAATCGAGATTAGAGATTTCATTACACACGGAGAAATATTTTGGTCATTTTTCTCCTACGATGAAACGGAAGGTTGAAACTTCGCATACGCCCGAATAACGAAAAATTGTTTTAGCCTTTCTCATCTAGAACCTCATTGAAGCCTCCAAATTGAGCGGAGGCAGGTCATCTCTACTGATTTTCAGTTCAAGTAGACGGGGCAAATCTGATTTTTCGAGGACGAATCCGACCGCATCTTGAATACTAGTGTTATCGTAAATTGACATGGATCGAACACCAAAAGCATCACCTAGTTTCACAAAATCTGGATTGGTCAACAGTGTTCCATGAATTCGGCCCATTTTTTGTAGCTTCTGGCGCATCAACAGAACCCTGTATGAATCGTCGTTGACGATGATTATTTTCACTGCCAACTTTTCTCTACTTCCAGTTTCTATATCGGAGACATTCATCATGAACTCCCCGTCACCTATAACGGCGATTACTTCTCTTTCTGGATTAGAGGCCTTCGCTCCTAGCGCCGCCGGTAGCGCGTAACCCATCGCTCCAAGGTTTGTGGCAGCAAGGAAACTCGAGTGCTTTCTCACCTTAAGAAACGAATGGGCATAAAGAACGTGCAAGCCTTGTCCAGCTGTAATTATCGCATCTTCAGGAAGCTTTGAATCGAGGAATCTAAAGAAATTCGAAGGGTTTACGAATCCGTCATATTTTCGAGAAAGGGCTTCCTCGAGCCTTGATTTCCAGTTGTTTCGTTCCTCTTCGATCTTCATGATCCATTCTTTCGAAGGTTCATATTTCGTATCGTCCGTCTCGTCTAGAAATTTTTCTAGAAAGGAGACTGCATCACATTTGAGCACAAGCGAGTAAGGAATTGGTTTCATTTCTGCAAGAGGGTCCAAATTGACGCAAACAATATTCGCATTTGGAATGTAGTTGTAGGCGTATGTTGTTACATCTGAAAGACCTGCTCCCAACGCCAAGACGAAATCTGAATCCCTGAGGCAGTAATCAGCAAGAGTACTGCCTCCCCCGAAACCTGTCCTTCCTAAAGAAAATTCGCTGTTCTCGGAGAGAACCCCGCGACCGCTCCCTGTGGTCACAACCGGAACTCGAAATCTTCGTACTAGTCTGTCAATCATTTCCGCCCCTCTCCGGTTGTTTATACCACCCCCTCCAACAATGATAGGTGCTCTGGATTTTTTCATTAATTCGAGGACTTGTGAGACTTCAGCCGGAGTAGCTAACAAGGGCGGTTGAGGATTTGCAGTCACAGTCTGTAGGTCAGAACTCGTTACGTCGAGATCCCAGCTATCTTCGGGGCATTCAACGACAACGGGGCCTTGTGGTGCGGAACAGGAAACTGAAAAAGCATTCGCGATCACTCGTTCAGCATCTGTTGGCTTTTCAACACGAAAGAAGGATTTCGCAATCGGTCTTGCTATGCTTTGTTGATCAACCTCGAGCCACGAGTCAAGACCCTTCATACGTCTCTTGACCGCCCCAGTGATCATTGTAATGGGCGTGCAGTCTTTACGGGCGACCGCAACAGCCGTAAGTGAATTCAGGAACCCGGGACCGCCATGAACCGCTGCGACTCCGGGCTTGCCGAGAGTCTTTCCCTCAGCAACCGCTATGCTCACGGCTGATTGATCCTGGCGCGTGGAAATGTATCGTATTTTGCTGTCGTTTAGGGCATCAACAAAGCTAAGAATGGAGGTCCCGATGAGACCATAGACGCGAGTTACGCCCAATCTCTCTAGACTGTTTACGAACGTCTCTGAAACGTTCATGAATTTACTACGTTCTCTGCATTCTGTCCCGTCATAACGCGAACCAAGTTTTCGATTGCAAACTGAATTATCCTTTGTCTGGTTTCGCTTGTTGCGCCGGCGATGTGCGAGGTTACGATGAGAGGAGCTCCCTCTTTGGCGGCCATGATTAGCGGATGGTCTCTGGGCGGAGGCTCCCTGGTGAACACGTCTACAGCGGCTCCGGCGATCCAGCCTTCACGAGTGGCTCGAGCCAGCGCCTCTTCATCCACAATTTCACCTCTTGCAGGGTTCACAAGAACAGCGCTGGGCTTCATCATGCGAAGCTCCTTTTCGCCTATGAGTTTCGTCGTCTCCTTTGTCAGAGGAGTGTGAACAGAAATTACGTCACTTTCGGAAAGGAGTTTCAAAAGTGGGCGAAACGAAACACCTAAGCTTTCCTCGTCCGAGCCAAATTTTACTGTGTCGTAGTATACTACCGACATTCCCAGCGATTTCGCTCTGGATGCTACCCCTTTTCCTATTCTCCCCAAGCCTATTACACCCCAGATCTTTCCGTTCAGTTCCCCCGGGACATTCATCATCTCACTCTGGGCCCAAGTTCCCTGGAGCAGTCTGTTGTGGGAATAGATGATTCTCTTAACGAGCATCAAGGCGACCGTGATTGTGTACTCCGCTACGGAAATAGAGTTCGCGCCCCCTATGTTTGCGACCGGAATTCCTTCTCTTCTGCAAGCCTCAATATCGATATGATCATATCCGGTGCTTGGTTGTTGAATCAACTTGACTTTTTGCATCAAGTCGGCCATTTGTGCGGTTATCGGAATCGCGAAAGAGAAATCACCAATTACAAAATCCGCGTTTGGCAATTCTTTTTGAAAAACACTCATATCAAATTTGTTTACGGTGAGAACCTCCACTTCGATTCCCAATTTCGAAATGGCAGGTGCAAAGAAGCTTCGAACAAGAGAAGAGGGAAACGGAGAAAGAGAGACTATTCTGAACATGACTCATTTGTTTTTGCAAAATGGATATAATTGTTTGCGGAATATCAGCGAGCCCGAAGACCCTGCACGCAGAAGTCTTACTCGGTCATTTCCATCAGCCACATTTCGCTTTGAATCGTTGTAAATCCTCCGTGTCCCGGATACACATCTGTTGAGCCCGGGAGCTCGAGCAATTTCTTCAAGGATGATTTCATAGTATCGGGATCAGATCCCATTCCGTCCACCCTCCCATAACCTGCTTGGAATAGTGTGTCTCCCGACAATAATTGGCGATCCTTCTCATCGTAAAGACAGATTGAACCTTCTGTATGCCCGGGCGTGTGAATGACCTTGAGAACACATTGTTTTCCAAACTTGATTTCTTGTCCGCTAGTCAGCTGAATGTCAGGTTCAATTGGTTCTTTTTTGATTCCCAATTCTTTAGAAGCTTCATCGTCTAAAGCGAGCCTGTACGCGTCGAGCTCGTGTATTGCTAGCTTCGCTCCAGTCATCTTTCTTAGGAGGCCGTCCTCTGCGGTGTGATCAGTGTGGCCATGCGTATTGATTATCATTGAGGGTCTTACTTCTAATTCCTTTGCTCGCTCAAACAGCGGATTTGCTCCTTGGGCCACATCAATAATCAATGCGTCGTCAGATCCATCCTCATACAGAATGTACACATTATTCGCCAAAGGAGGAACTACTAGGGCCTCAATCCTCAATATGCCTTTTCTAATTGACCTGCGTGAAAAATTGGTTCCTGCCATGTTAATTTCTATGTCTCGCTAATCTCTGAATTGTCTTCGTCGGGTTCTTCCTTTGGTGGAAGATAAGAATCAGAGATTCTCTTTAGGTTGTAGCCTATCAGAACCGCTCCTATAACCATCAGGAACGGGAAAAATGAGGCGAAGCTTTTCAGAAGACGCGGAGAAAGGCAGTAGTCGTTTGGCACAACTGAAAACTTATCCCCGAAGCCGCAACTAGGACCATCCCAGAAAAGCACCAGAATCAAGGGAACAACCAGAAAGATTGCGCCCGCGATAAAGAAAATCAGGACTGAATTTCTCTTTGGCACGTTTTGTTCTATCCTACTCGAATGGGCAACATCGACCTAACTCGACTTTCACTTTTATGATCTAACAATAATCTGCGAGTTCTTTTCTATTTTGATTTCTTTCGTCTTACTTAGTTCGCTAATTTTGCTGTTGGGGAGGTCAAAGAGAGGAATGGCGGATAGCGCACAGCCAGATGCCGTAATGATGTCAGAAACCTGATTGATCATCGCTCTAGGAGCCACTCGATTCTCTTTCAATCTATAAATCACGTACGCCCCTACAGAGCTGCCGACTGTATTCGGAAACACGAGGATTTTGTTCGCAAATGGTTTGTTGTAGATCTCATGTTGCTTCTCACTCACGATTCCCTTCTCAGGATCGACACCCTGAAGAAATGCAATAGGGCTGGAGGAAAAAAGCACTTCGCCCTCAATCACCCTAGATGCTTCAACTATGCATCTTACCCGAGCTATCCTTGGGCGAATAGCATTGAAAGATTTGGGTTCTTGGGCGTTCTTCAATTCAGATTCTGCTCAAGAATTGTCTTGGTGTCCTTCAGGGCTATTTTCATCCCGTGAACTCGTTTCATATAATGCGCCCCCTTAGCGGAATCTGTCAGAACCGAACTCACCTTCAACGAAGATATCAGTGGCGTAAAATCAGCACATGAGTCCCGCACAAAAGTCGCGCCAGCTTTTTCGATGCCGCCCGCATATCCTCTTGACCTAGCAAGATCGTAAACTTTTGAAGAACAGAATACGATGCACCTTTTTTTGAAGTGTTTTCCGATCAAATCTTTGCTCAACTGATAAAGCTCTTCTATTGTCATTTGAGGGCATCCGAAGACGATAGCGTCACCATCCTTGGCATCTGAGATTTCCTCAAAAGTGTTCGAATACTCCTTTTCCGTAAAGTCCATGCACTCAAGATCCTTTGAGCGGCCAAACGTGAACATGCCAGAGCTACCAACCGTTCCGACTGCGGCACACAGAGCCTTTGATTCACTTAGGTTCATGCCGGAATTAATACCTTGAAACTCAATTACTCCTCCCGTAACCTTTCCCGCAAAATATCCTAGAATGCCGTAATCGACAGATCCAATCAAACGCCTCCTACTGGAAAACTTTACTCTGATTGCGAATTTGGGTTTCCGGTTTGCGTCTATGTGAAGATCGGAGTAGACCGTCTTTCCTGTCAATGCGCTTGCCAGAGCGCTGACGGCACTTTCTCTGTTTGTTCTTAGATTAAGAATGGAGTTTGCGTAAATAGCTGCTGAGGATTCAGCCCATGAAACATGAGTTCCTTTGGCAGGCACCGGATAGGATTGAAATGGCACACATGTGAATGAATTTGCGATTCCTAGCTTCTGATAAGCGCTGATGATTTTGAGTTGTTTCTCTGCGTACTCCGGCGGTATTTCAAGGCGATCCCAATTTTCTACGTCCATCCCACACGGATTTACGGTCGTGAAGACTTTGAACTTTGTACCCTTTATTTTGCTGATTCTTTGGAGAAAGTCTGACCCATAATCGCCAATTGTGAGGTATGAAACTCCGGAAACGTGAGCCCACTTGATCGGAATTAACCTCTCAGCGTTCCCGAGTCTTCCGATTGCCAGGAGAACTCTGTATGCAATTTCGAGTGGTTCGCCGTACTCTCCCGCAAGAGCCTTTTCTTCACTCTGAGTAAGATACAAACTGCCGCATCAGCATTCCTTGATTGTCAGAGACTTTAGGCTATCAGCTGGCAGCTGAGATCACGGATGCCGCAACAGGACTCAGAGTGATCTTCGCCCTTTCGAACTTGCTCTTGTCTCCCTTTAACGGCAATGTGGCGTCCAGACCAAGTTTGCTTGTAACAGCTGATTTTCCACTTGAAGGATCGAGGCTCGATCCCCTCGCACCATTAACTTGGACCAGTCCCCGATCGGCTTGAAACCTTGTCGCCAGAGCCCACTCCACGTCGGAAAGATTGAAGGGATCTACATCAATATCCACGGCGATGACAAGCTTCAACGGGTGTGAGCTTGCAAGGCAATTCATTATGGCTGTCTTGCCATCGCCGTCATTCGCCTTTTCGATGCTAACGACGCAATGAAAATATCCATTGCCTGAAGGCGTTAAGTTAATGCCGCGGATTTTCGGAATTGACCTGGAAAGGACGTTTCTAATCTTTAGCTCCTGGGGGAGTCCCATGAACAGGGCATGCTCTTTCGAACCTGCAAGAACGATTTGATAAACAGAATCCTTTCTGTAATGCATTCGCTGAATAGTAATCACGGGTTGCTCGCGGATGTCGTCATAGGTTCCAGTCAGATCAACAAAGGGGCCCTCTTTCGTAAGCTCCTGATAATCCAAATATCCCTCCAATACAATTTCAGAATCGGTTGGGACGGCAATATCGTTGAGCTCAGACGTGTTAAGCTCCAACTTTTGGTCCATCATCTTGTTCGCGATTTTGTATTCGCTTAATCCATACTCAGTTTGTAATGAGGCTGCTAGAAACACGGCTGGGGGCGGCCCGATTACAATGCTTACGGGAACCTTTTGTCGATCCATTTCCCTTGCGATTTGATCTAAATGTCTAGGCACAATCCTAGCTGCCAATTTATTCTTGGATAGGACGAGCATCCTATGGAAGGAAAGATTCTCCAGATCTGTTCCAGGAAATTTTGCCGCGACAATCCCCGCCGTGATGTAATTTCCAGCCTCCTTGTCATAATGCTTCAATATCGGGAGCTCCTTCAGATCTGCTTGTACATTATAGTCCCAAGCAGAATTGTCAAAACTGGACACATGACCCTTAATGGATGCCGGAGCTGCAATTGAATTGCCCGCAAATTCCGCCAGTTCCTGACCTTGAGGGATGTCCAATCCGAGTTTCATCAACTCAGGAGTTGCATAGATATTTCCGGCAGCACTGAGATGGCTCTCGCTGACTCTCTCAAACAACATTGCCTGATCTTGAAGAGCAAACAGAACGGAGGAGATCTCGAGATCTGTGGATAGTTCCTTAGACACTCTCTTCAGTTTTCCTTTCTGATCCAGCTCTCTTAGAAAATCCTTCAATTCAAAAGATCAATCCGTCAAAAAGAAGGCCGCGAAATTCGTTTAAGAGTATTTTCTCTCTAAAACGAAATTGACCTAATGAAAGAATGCAACAAACCGGTGAAATCCAGATCTCCATTTTCTTAAGCTTGGGAAGCGATAGCTTCGCCAAATTCAATTGAATGAAACAAATCGCTGTCAGTATAGTCACGAATCATTTAGCTAGGGGCTATTACAGCAAAGTACAGCTCTACGGCTCTCTTCACTTTATATAATCAGAATAATCGTCCCAAAAGGCGTTAATGTAACTCCTTTGTCTTCAAAATTGCGACCAGTCATTCGCTGAAGAAATGAGCACTTGCTAAAAATGGAAAATTAGATAGGGCGAAAATCGAATAAAATGTACAATTTTCAAACAGGAATACTTGCGACGAGCTCAGTATCCCCTGCAACAATAGACCTGTTACTCTTTCTCGTAATTCTCGCATTGATACTGGTTTACGTTTTTGTCGGTAGGGGCCTGTTCCTGATCAAAGCGAATCAAGTCGGAGTACTAACAAAGAAATTCGGCGGGCAGAGAATGCCGCCGGGACAAATTATTGCAAGACAAGGCCAGATTGGCATTCAGGCTGGGACGCTTCAGCCAGGTCTCTATTGGCGAATCCCTCTCTTTTGGTCGGTCCGAAAGTTCGACATTACTGAAATAGGACCCGATCAAGTTGGAACAATCGAAGCAATAGACGGTGAACCTCTACTTCCGGGAAGATTTACCGGGGATGAGGTAGAGTGTAACAGATTCCAAGATGGGGAGGGCTTCCTCGCAAATCACGGTAAGAAAGGTCAGCAAGTTGGCGTCTTGACACCTGGAAGCTACAGAATCAACCCCCTGTTGTTCAAAGTCGTAATCAAAGCCACTATTGTTATTGATGCAAATAGCACTGGCATCGTGATAGCTCAAGACGGAATCCCGCTTCCCTCGAATTACATCATCGCGCCACAATGTACGGAATCAGCCAATGATAAATTTCCGATGGCTCGAGGCCACAAACACTTCCAAGATGGGCAAGCGTTCATTGATAGCGGCGGATACAGAGGGCCCCAGCTCGATACCCTCCAACCGGGGAAGTATTTCATCAACGACCTGCTTTTCAAAGTAACAGTTTTGGCTAAGTATGAGGTGGAGCCCGGTTTTGTGGCTGTGTTGAGATCCAATGTAGGCCCTGAACTTCATAAGCCCAATGCAACACCAGCCTTGGTACCCATGTTTGATGAGCGGACGGGTCGACAATTGATAAGCGGAGATTTACAAAATCAGGTTGTTGGAGCAGATACCGGCGAAAGAATCAGTTCGGACGTCGAAACAGTTCTGATCGAAGACATGACGGAGAGAGGCATCTACGAGACTCCGCTAGCTCCCGGAACATATAACCTCAACACGATCGCATATACTGCCTACGCTGTTCCGACAAGTGCAATTATGATTGACTGGGCAGATTCGAGCAAGATCAACGCCCCAACAATGGCAGGACCTGCAGTCACTACCCGGACTAGGACAACGGCGGCAGATTCCGTAGCGAATCCTACAGATTATGCCTACACAACGGACTTGAGCACGAAAGGTGTGTCCTATTTCAATTTCAGTCAGCTGGAAGTGATCACAAAGGACGGCTTCCTTCTTGAAGTTGGAGTGAGGATGGTGATCAGGATCAGGCAGGAAAACGCAGCTTTCGTCATAGCCAGATTCGGAACTGTGTTCAACCTCATTCAGCAAATCGTCCATCCATTGATCGACTCTTCATTCAGAAATGATGCAGGAGACAAAGAAGCGCTCAACTTCTTTCAGACAAGGACGGATCTTCAGAAATATGTCTTCGAGAACGCAAGGGAGAACTTTGGCAAATATCACGTCGAAGCGCAAGCTCTTTTGATTTCTTTCATCCGCCCCTCTAATGAGCAAGGAGAGGCACTTCTCAATACTCAGAATCTGAAACAAATTGCTCTTCAACAACAAAGCCAGTTTCAAGAACAAGCAAAAGCGGAACAACAAAGAATAGCCGTCCAAGAACAGACCGCTAGGGCTAATATGCAGCCTCAAGTCGTGAACGCGATTCTTCAAATCGACATCGAGCGAAACAAGGCGGAGGCGGTGAGGAGACAGTCAGAAGGACTAAGAGACTATCAAAAGAATTTGGCAGACGGTGAGGCAGCCGCAATACGCAAAGTTGGAGAAGCTCAAGCAGACGCCTATCATGCACAGGCGGACGTCCTCGGGGGGGACAAGATTGCGCTGATCAAGTCTCTTGACGAAATAAAGAACTCCAGCACCAGGCTGGTTCCCGAGACCGTGGTCATGAGTGGAGCAAGTGGACAGGAGGTCGGAAGTATGATGTTTACCGGTTGGCTCGCTAATATGATGAACAAGCCATCACCACCGATAGCTCCCTATCAAAAAATGGACGAAGGATCACAAACAACTCCGCCAAATAACAATTCCGAGGGAAGCCCACCAACTGACTTTTCCTTACCTGATGCCTCTTCGATGACTAGCTCGATTTCTTCCATCAGAAATCAGTCTGCCGTGAGCGAAAAGCTTCCTGGTGCCATAGACGTAAAGAAAGTTGTTCCCATATCGGCTCCCCAGACGTCGGAGAACAAGGAGTCATCAACCTCAATTCAAAACACGACTCCCACAAATCAAGTGGCTTCTGTCACATCCGCGGGTCGGGTTACAGATCAGAGCACCAACCAGAATAAGCCTCAACCGAAACCGAAGAGTTAGTTCCGCTGCTTAGTCACCTGAATTGGAAAGTCCACCTCGCCCGGAAATAGCATAGGCTTGCCCTGCATTATAGCGCAGCTCCGATTCCAGTACTGAATTGGTTTCACGAGGGAGTCAACTGGAGGTCTTACCATCGATCTCAGCTAACAATTTGGAAACCTGCGCCAGAAGCAATTTGGTAATTTCGGAATCGATTTCCGCTCGCAGATAAAGGGAGATAATGGCAATTCCTTCAGTCCTTTCAGTAATAAGCTCGCCTAATGTTCGAGAGAAAATTCCTCCTCTCGGGTCTGGGATCAACGTAGAAGAGTTCACTCCCTGCTGGGACTTGATAGAGATGGTGATGGCCCCTAGCCTTGGATTCGCGCCCTCAGCGACGTTTGCAAAGCAGCCATTGCTCAACCGAAGAAGGTCAACTGTAAAGATTCGATCCTCAATTACAGACTGGACCGAAACAAAGCGTTTTCCTCCTTCTGGCTTCTGGGTCATCTTCCAAGCAACTAACAGTTCTGTTATATGAACTATGCAACTATACCCAAAAAGCCAAAAGCTGGGTAACTACGCGCTACTTATCTTTTGAGCTTGACGAAATGATAAAGCTGCGTAAGTACTACAATTATGAGAAAAAGCTGGGCAAAATCAAACGACGGTAGGCCCGGCACGTATGTGCTAGATAGGCACCTGTACGCATTCCATGTATAAGTCAGAAATGAAAGATGCAAACTTGGGTTACACTCGCTGAATTGGTCAACCATTATTGAAGGATAGACCGAGTATTGGAGATAGGCAGCAAGTAACCCGAGAAAAGCTAGGATAGCGTTTGTAATTGCAAATCTTGTATCCCAATATCTCTTTCTTTTTTCTTGCCGCTGCGCCTCCTTAGAAGGAACGCTTGAAGCAGGCTGAGAGGCTTGTTCGGGATAGGACGCCGTGTCTCGGAATTCTGGGACCCCGCTCATTTGAGTCAAGAAATTCTGCTACAAATCCAATTCTTCTTGCATTATAAGGCTGTTCAGGCGACGAACCTGCAAGCAAATTCTTTATCTCTCTATGCTGATCTGAGTTTCGGCGACGAAAGTGAAAACAAGGCAATGGATTGAGAAGGATGAATTCGAAAGTCAAATCTTGACGTCTTCGACTCCTAGACTAGTGCTATTTGCCGCAGAGTGGTGCGGCTATTGCCGTCGCTTTTTGAATATGGCCTCCGACTTTGATCTCAAATCAAACTTGCTCTCAGCTCCATCCAGTGAGCTCGAAGTAGTCAATATCGAAAGTGGTGACGGTTCGCTCTGGGATACTTTCAATGTTAACCTAGTTCCCACAATTCTAGTTTTCCTAAACGGAAAACAAATCTTCAGACGCGATGCCAGACGCTTGAAAGGATTGGGGAAAGAGGATCTTGAAGATGCTTTGAAGGCTATTTCTTCCTCAACAAACAGTTGATTTCCGTTAAGGGAAAGCTTTCAATAAGAAAGCGCCACCTGCAAGAAGAGCAATGGAACCTATGAGGGCAATTGCCCATCTTGTCCGATCCCATTCAAAGGCTTTCAGTCCGTCGAAGCCCATGAAGGGGATCAGATTAAAGAGTGCCATGTATCCATTGAAAGCTCCAATAAAGAGCAGAGCATAATGTAGGTCTGCTAATCCAATCAGCGCGCCCGCAAAAATACTGACTGTTCCAAAAACTATGTTGAACGCCGGGCCTACTAAGGCGATGGCACCCTGAAGCTCACGATTGGCATCCCCGACGACAGTAATTTGGCCCGGGGCCAAGAACTTGATCGGTAGTATAGGGATGATGCTAAGAGCAGTCAAAATTAACCCGTAAGTATTTGTTCGAAACTCAGCCCACATGCCATTTCTCTGCGCAAACAATTTGTGAGCCATCTCATGCCCAAAAAAAGAAATCAGAAAGCCAATTACTCCTATAATGAGAAAAAGCGGATCAATAGACACCGGAATAGTGAAAGCCATCATACTAAGACCTACTGCGGTAAGTAATCCGGCAGCAATCAGAATGTGTTTTCTCTCCGCTTTTGAAAATACGCCAGGATAACCTAAACGAAACCTGCTGCGCCCCATTCCGGGCAGAGTGCCAAAGTGACCATGACTTTTCGCATATTTTTCTTGGAGTGATGGAACGTCTGAATAACCAGGTTGCTTGGGTCCTCCAACTCGCGGACACGCATGATTTTCCGGTAGCCTGTGATCCGAACAGAAATAGTTGCCACAGTAGTTGCATCTGAAGGGAAGACCCGGTTTGTACTGCTCACAATAGTGGCATTGCATGATTCAGAGTAACTTATCTCATGTGCACTGTTCTTACTTTATTTGAATATATCCCACCAAAATAAAATCTGAAAAACGTTGAAAGGATGGCTTGTCTAACAAAAATTTCGTATGCGAACTTTGAGTTGAGCAAATCTGATATGGGAATAACTGAACAAGACTTGAAACCTTTCGTACTTTGGAAGGAAGGTATCAACTTCGATCTAAAGTCGGAACTTCAACTTTCCTATTCCAAATTTATGCAGGCGGCCCAGAAATTCTTCGACATGGCATCGTCCGAGGAAAATATCGCAAAAGCTCTTTTTGAGTATTCTACACTTATGGACGCTTTTTGTCGAACACAATTAGGTCGCTTGGCAATTTCAATCAATAAGTTTGATGAGGCCCTGTCCAAATTCAATGAAGCCACACAGATCCTTCGTTCGACCGCTCACTTCGGATTTTTGGCTCCGTTCATCTCTGCGTGTGCCACTACTGAGACCACAGATAAGTTAGAGAAATTCGATCCAGAGAAACTTCAAGGGTACAGAAATGCTATTGCGTTATATGAGCAGTCAAAGATTGCGTTGAGCTTTCGCGACGAGTATCACCCAATATCAACGGTTATTGATGCTTACATACGATATTGCATCTCCCAGGCTCTACTTCTAGAATCCTCGGGTCAGGCTCAATCTGGCGATCAAAAATTATCTGAAGATACCAAGAAACGCTCTGAACTAATCATGAAAGAATTCAAGTTGCTTGCACTTCGGGCGGGAGTTCCAACGGACAGACTCTTGTTTCTGCCTCCGAATGACTACAGACGTGTCGAGGAAGGTTCTTTCATCGTGACCTATCCTGATAAAGGGTGCGTTTGGCTACTCAATTTAGGTACAAACCCCGCGATAATCGACAGCATTGGCAGTAAAACCTTCAATGAAAAGAAATTAGAACCCAGAGATTCGTTGGGTGTTAGCGAGGATGAGCTTGAGAAAGGAAAGATCCGCCTAATCTATAGAGACATGATGACGGGGAGAAAGTTTGACGAAGGATGCCTTTTACACGTCTAGGTTTATTTTGAATAATTAACTCTGATGGAAATACTTGTCCTTTCCTTTAGGAAAGCCTAGCCGATCACAGATCATTGAATTTCCGCGTAAGCATAGCAAATCTTCACTGCAAGGTGCGAAAGTTCTGTTGCTGTGCTTCCAAACAGATATGTGATCGGTTCCAGTCCTTCAGAACCCAGATCCACAACCGCAAATGGAACTCTGTTCTTTAAGAAGGATTCCGAAAGAACAACGCTAGCTAATCTTTGCAACACAATTTCGTCGTTTGAAGGAGGAACTTCCAAAGAATCTGCGTTTTTCCTTTGAGGCCTTTCTCTCTCTTTCGTCATTATCTTCCTTAAACCAACCAATGTAAGAGCGCGCTCTAGTGATTCATCATAACGCAGATTTAGGACGGATTTGATGTAATTAGACTTGGAGTTGAACAAAAGTAAAACCTTAGACATATGATTTGATGATCCGAATTCAGGCAGCACGAAGGCCTTTGCTCTCCCGTGGATCTTATTGATACGGCCCGGAATCGCTGCTACATCTCTTTTGGATTTTGGATTTACTCTGCACATCGCGATATTCACCGATACTTCAGGCATTATTGTGGGAAATAAAGGAGAGCTCTCGATTTGCGCCACGGCCTCAGAAAGAGTATGCAAAATCGCATAATCTTCTTCCTTCGAATCTTTTGTAATCGAAGATTCTTGCGGTGGACGATGGAGATCCATGCATACAGAGCACTCCTTTGAAATCGCTGATTTTCGTTGGTGGAATGCGCATATGTCTCCGTTAAACAGCATATTCTTCCAAATAGAATAAAGTGTAAAAATTCCGTCAACTTGGCTCCTGCTAACGTCATCGCTTAGGATTCTTGCGAAGCCTTCAAGTTCCGTTTGATTTGTTCCGAAACGTTCTGCTAAGTCACTATAGTAGGAGGTTTTTTTGTTTGAAAGGTAATGACTGACTCTTGCTTGAGTTATTCCAAGCTCTGATGCAATTATGCGCTGACTATGTCCCCTCTCATTCAGCTCGTGTGCTACTATACCTCTCATACTTGGAAGAAAGTAATCGACCATGATTTCGCATGGAGGTTGCATGTGCACATTTCCGGTATAATCGACTTATTGAGACGCTTATAAATTTGAACGAGCGATTTTTTCCAGTTTGTCAGACAATACGCAAATCAGGCTTATTGGCAACATAAAATATTTGATCAACCTGAAATTGCTAAAGAACAATCAAAAAAAGACGAGGTTGTGACGCACCTTGGAAAAACGAGCACGTTCGGTTCCGAAAACGGAAATACCTGAGTACGGTAAGATCAACAAGGAATTCTTTGAAAAAGTGATCTATCCAAATCTAGGTGCCAAAAGAAATGAAGTATTAGTTGGCCCTTCAGTGGGGGTGGATAACGCGGTTATCAATGTCGGAGGAGGCCAGGTCCTAGTCACAAGCACAGATCCGCTGTCATATATTTCCGAATTGGGAACAGAAGACTCCGCGTGGCTCTCAATCCATTCAATTGCATCTGACATCGCCACCAGTGGATTCCATCCGCAATACGCCATGTTCGATTTCAACTTACCAGCAGGATTTCTGTCAGGAGATTTTGAAATGTATTGGACTGCTCTAAGTAAAGAATGCGAAAGACTGGGAATAGCGATCGTAGGAGGTCACACTGGCCGGTTTGAAGGCATTGATTCTACAATTATCGGGGCTGGAACTCTGTTTTCAGTTGGCTCGTCTAGAGCTTATTTGACTCCTGCGGGCGCAATGTTAGGCGATAGCGTAATCATCACGAAAGGAGCTGCTATAGAAACGACAGGTGTGCTATCGAAGGTCTTTCCAAGGAGAGTTAGACAAAGGATCGGAAAGGATAGACTGGCAATAGCTCAGAGTTATGTGAGAAAGACTTCAGTTGTCGAAGACGCTTCCACTGCAACCAAGGTTGGCCTAAAAGCAAGCGGGGTAAGCGCCATGCATGACGCGACTGAAGGAGGCGTATTGTCTGGGGTGTGTGAGCTTGCCAAGGCTGCCTCTCTTGGCCTGCGCGTCGAGCTAGAGAAGATCCCGATTTCCGAAGAAACGAAAGATATATGCCAACTTTTTCGGATTGATCCTTATGTGAGCCTGAGCGAAGGGACGCTCGTTTTTTCTTGCAACCCTGCGAGAGCCACTGACGCAGTTGCACTTCTTCGAGGAAAGGGAATTAACGCGGCCATCGTGGGAGAGCTACTGAGGCCTGAGGAAGGCACAAGGCTAATTGATGCAAAAAGCGAAGCAGCTCCCATCAAGTATCCCATTGCAGACCCTTACTGGAACGCCTACTATAGAGCAAAGAAAAAAAGATGGAATTAGTTTCGTGCTGCTAAATCATTATTATGCAGGTTTGGATTTTCTGCTTGTAATCTTATCCAGATACAGGAAAAAGGAAACTTCTGATTAGATTTTGAACTCGTCAACGCAGTTGAATTTCGACGCCGTCGTGATAGGCTCAGGCCCCGGAGGATACCACGCTGCAATTAGGTTGGGTCAACTAGGCAAGAGAACAGCCATGATCGAGAAAGATAAGGTCGGCGGCGTCTGTCTTAACGTGGGTTGTATCCCTAGCAAGGCCCTCATAACCGCTGGCAAGCTTGTCAAGAATACGCGCGAAGCAAAAAAGATGGGAATAGACGCGAAGGTTGAAGTTGACATCTCGAAACTCCAAGACTGGAAACAGAGTGTAGTCCACCGGCTGACAAGCGGAGTAGAATTCCTTTGCAAACAAAATCATGTCGAAATAATACAAGGCTATGCGAAGTATATTTCGCCGAATGAAATTGAAGTGATCCAGGGATCCCCCCGACGAAATTCTAGGATTTCATTTAAAGATGCTATCGTGGCGACAGGTGCTTCATCCATCGAGCTTCCTAATCTCAAATATGACGGAAAGAGAATTATTTCAAGCACAGAAGCCCTGGATCTACGAGAAGTTCCAAAGAAGATGCTGCTTGTTGGAGGAGGTGTCATCGGGCTAGAAATCGGCATGGCGTACGCGAATCTGTTCGGAACTGAACTAACGATTGTGGAATTGTTAGATCAACTACTTCCTGGAACGGACATTGAGCTTGTTAATTTGGTTTCGAAACAGCTCGGGAAACTTGGCGCAAAGATCAATACCAAAAGCAAAGTGATTTCGGGAAAAGTGATTCAAGAACAAGTTGACGTAGAATTTGAGACTCCTGATGGAAAGTCTCAAAGTGTACTTGTTGATTACGTTCTCGTCGGAGTTGGACGTAAGCCGAATACCCAGGGACTTGGCCTAGAAAACATTGGAGTTCAGTTTACCGACAAGGGATTTGTTAGGGTCGACAAGCACATGCGCACTAGCCTTCCAAATGTCTATGCCATAGGAGATTGTGTTGGAGGCCCTCTTCTTGCTCACAAAGCAATGAAAGAAGGCATTGTAGCCGCTGAGGTAATATGTGGAGAGAACAGTGCCGCGGACTTTCAGGCAATGCCTGCAGCGATATTCACGGATCCGGAGATTGCGATAGTTGGTATAAACCCGGAAGAGGCAAAGTCAAAAGGTATCGAACTTTCCATAGGAAAGTTTCCGTTTAGCGCCAATGCTCGGGCTCTCGCAGCAAACGAGTCGGAGGGGTTCACCAAAGTTTTGGCCGATAAGGACTCCGGCCTAGTCTTGGGGGTCGAAATCGTAGGGCTTGAGGCTTCCGATCTCATTAGCGAAGCTAGTCTAGCGATTGAAATGGGCGCTACTTTGGATGACATGGGATTGACTGTCCATCCGCATCCGACTCTCTCTGAGACTTTGATGGAAGCAGCCGAAAACGCGCAAGGAAAGGCGATTCATATCATGAACAGGCAAATTCAATCAAAAGCTCAAACAGCGTGAGTTCCAAAACATGAATGGGCAAACTCAAGCTTTCAACTCAAGAAATGCTATCGAGGTATACGACCTTGGCTTTTCAAAGGACTATGGAGTCGTCTGGCATTTTCAAAAGGAGCTCTTGAGCAAAAGGATAGAAGGGAAGATTTGCGATTCCATAATAGTCGTGGAACATGACCATGTCCTCACTTTGGGACGATCCTCACACTTTGAAAATATCTTGGTGAAAGACCTCCCCATGTTCGAGATAGAAAGGGGTGGTGACGTGACTTATCACGGTCCGGGTCAGTTGGTTGTATATCTCATCGTTTCCTTGCAAGAGAAAAACCTTGGGGTAAGACAGTTCATCGAGATTTTAGAGGCCTCGATCATAGAAGCGATTTCTGCGATGGGAATCACGCAAGCAAAGGGGAAATTGGGAGCGCAGACGGGTGTTTGGATCAACAACACGCGAAAGATTGCAAGTATTGGCGTGGCAGTTTCTCATTGGGTTACGTATCATGGACTTGCTCTAAACGTAAACACTGATCTTTCATATTTTCAAAAGATCAAACCTTGCGGATTCGAATCCGGAATCATGACAAGCATTGCGAAAGAACTATCCTTAGAGAGAGTAGATCAGGTTCGGGTAAAGGACCTTCTGGTTGATTCACTCTCGCGCAGATTATAACCCACGACGTAACGATCCAAGCCGTCTAGAAGCTAAACGATAGTCAAAAACTAAATCTATTGTAAGAATATGAAATCTTTGGTGCATCGAGCAATATGGTTGAGAGGCCCGCAAGTGTTAGTAGAGACAGCAAGCCGCCGGGCAAGGTCACTCTCTTCCTGAGACTCACAAGATTTCAATTCATTCCTTTAATTATTCTTCCCGCTCTTGCAGGAACGGCGCTAGCCTTTTCAAACCACCATAGTATCGACTTTGCTTTTCTTGGACTGGTCATCGTTGGGGTTGCTTTGCTACATCTCGGAGCCAACGCGGTCGACGACTGTTATGACTACGAAAATGGAGTAGATCAGATTGCAAACTCAATTTTTCCCAACGATTTCGGCGGTTGGAAACCTATCCCACGAGGCTTCATTTCTCTTCGAGATGGAAAAATTGTCTCTTTGATTTTATTTGCACTTAGTTTATCAATTGGCGCATACTTTTGGCTCGTAGTGGGTCCCTGGGCGTTTGTCCTAGGTCTCTTTGGGTTTCTGCTAGCATTTTTTTACTGCGCGCCTCCGCTAAAATTAGATTACAGGGGAATCGGACTCGGGGAGCTTGCGATCTTTCTTTCGTTTGGTCCTATACCTGTCCTCGGAGCCTATTACGTGCAGACAGGATCTCTGAATTTATCGGCTCTGCTCGTCTCAATCCCAATAGGTATAATGACAGTTGTGGTATTGATCGATCACGACCTAATTTTCTACGAAGTTTATTCGAAAGCTCGAAAGCTAAGCCTAGGCACTGTTCTGGGAAGAAAAAATGCGCTTTTCGCTTCACTCGGATTGACGATGCTGAGTTTTACCATGGTTATTATTTTGGCACTCGTCCGTGTCTTACCAATCTGGTCAATTGCAGCCCCGCTGGCGTCCGCTCTTCTCTTGCTTCGAAAACGATCGACATTCGCACAGCCAAACAACCCTCCGCCTTTCTATGTTTCGTTTACAGAAAATAGTTTAGTTGCGAATTGGCTTTTTGCGTCGCTGTTAGTTCTCACAATGTTGATTTAGTTACGTCTAGGGGAGAGGAATCTTGGTCTCGCACTTTAGACCCAGACCTTGCTTCAACCATTTAGAGAAGCCTCGACAAAAATCAGACTCGGATTTTCCAAATACTGCTTCAGTTTTGACGTAAACCTTGCGGCGTCAGCTCCGTCCACTATCCTGTGATCAAAGCTCAATGCCACAAACGCGATGTCTCGTATGACAATTTCATTGTTTAGAACCACCGGTTTTTTCTGGATCTTATGCACTCCGAGGATCGCAACTTCGGGTACATTGATTATAGGCGTAGACATTACGCCACCCAACGTTCCAATGTTTGTAATAGTGAAGGTTCCTCCCTGAATGTCTTGTAGACCTATCTTCCCTGTCCTGGCATCGTCGGAAAATTTCTGTATCTCTTTTGCGATTTCAAAGATGTTCTTCTTTTCTGCATCCTTTACAACAGGAACGATCAATCCGTTAGGTGTATCAGTTGCAAACCCTAGATTATAGTAGTGTTTGATTAGAAACTCTTGTTTTTCCTCGTCGATAGCTGCATTGAAGTAAGGAAATTGCTTCAGAGTCGTTGTAACAGCTTTCATTATGAAGGGCAAGTAAGTGAGTTTAACGTTTTGGGCGTCCGCGAGAGGTTTGGTCGCCTCACGCAGAGCAATTAGCTCTGTGAAATCGACCTCTTCAATATGCGTTACAGCAGCCGTGGTCTGAGCTGATCTGAGCATCTTTTCCGAAATTCGTTTTCTGATCCCATGTATTGGAACCCTCTCTTCCATCTCTGATAGCGCCTGTTCGACGGAGCCCAGTTGTTGTCTAGGTTCCTGAACTGGTCGCTCGATTTCTTTTTGGACTAATTGTGTCTGTGGTCTTTGGGGCTGCTTTGAACCTGATACGATCCTCTTGACATCCTCATCAGTGATTCTACCTCCAGGACCCGTTCCCGCTAAGGCGTCAATATCAACGCCTAAATCGCGGGCTAATTTTCTAGTCGCCGGTGTAGCTATTACTCGTCGAGTTTCCGAACTGACTTGTGAATTTTGCGAGGGCAGCTTTTCTGGTGAGCTCTGCATTGAGGGCTGTATTTCTTTCCGACGCTGAGATTGTTTATCCTCGATTTGTTGTGCTTCCAAACCTCCATCCTTTCCTCCAGAATTGTCTATCACAACCAAGTTTGTTCCAACTTTCACCGTTTGGCCTTCCTTTGCAAGTATTTGTCTCACAGTACCGGATGTGGGAGATGGGATTTGAACCGTAGCCTTGTCAGTCATGACTTCGACCATCGGTTCATCTTCTCTGATTTGCTGGCCTTCGTTGACTAGCCACTTTACTATCTCTCCTTCCGAAACCCCTTCGCCAAGGTCAGGTAACTTGAATTCGAGCACCAAAGAAAACACCTAAAAAATTAGGAAACTAGACTAGTTTGGTCTCAGTCTTTCTTATTAGTCTTAATGAATTGATGTTTGCAAGCTCGAATCTAAGCAATTTCCTTTAGATTGGTTTTATACTTCGAAGCCAATTCGACATATTTTTGCTTGTAACTTGTCCAGAGTTTCTTTTCCTCTTCGTTCACGTCCCGTATGATCTTGGCGGGAATTCCCACAGCGACTTTCCCGTCAGGAATAACGCTCTTTGCGGAGACCACAGCCCCCTCGCCTATAATCGCCCAGACCCCAACGGCCGCATAATCGCAGATCCGAGAGCCCAGTCCGACCACGGCCAGGTCTCTGATTTCGCAGTTATGCAAGATAGCCCCATGTCCTACTTGGACATCATTTCCAACCATGCATTTTTCATCAGGCCTTGCATGTACCACAGAATTCTCTTGTATCGAGGTTCTGCTTCCTATGTTGACTTTTCCGTAATCTCCTCTGATTACTGCTCCTGCTCCAATGAAGCACTGTTCACCAATAACCACGCTGCCTATGATGCTGGCCTTTTGATGGATATAGGATGAAGCTCCAATTTTTGGCCGTTTACCCTCAAACTCGTAAATGGTCATAGTCATTGACTCGATTTGCCCAATAAATAAGACCTCATCCGGGTCTCGGCTTATTCTCGCAGAATAGAACCGGTTTTCCCTAGACTCGAGAACTCGGCGCACATCAACAGGTTAAGCGGCGCTTTCCCAGATTTCCTGAATGCCTCGAGGAAGGGACCTAGATATCTCCATCGCCTCAACAGTGGACATAATTCGTTTTAGGGCAGAGAAAACCTCCCTTGCTGCAACAAAGGCCTCCTCCATAGTTTGGAGTCGGCCTTGCTTCTTGATCGGAACGAGAAAATCTGACATATTGAAGTACTGGCCCATGCCTGGCTGTTCCACGGTAGCCCAAAGACTGCGGATGCCTGAAGGCAGGTTCCTCTTCAGTTGCTTCTTCGCGCTTGCCGAGAGTCTTTTTGAAATAAGGTACAGCGTGATCCTCGCAACTCGCTCGGCGCGATCGAGATTATCAAAAGCCAGGTGATCGTCTATCTCTCGAATGAACTGCTTCTTTGAAGTTCCTTCTTTTTCCTGAGACATGTTTTGCAAAGACTTTTCCAGAATGTCTGCCTTGCTGTCTCTTAGCGTGACAATCCTATTTCCGACCACTGCGATCGAAGTATAGGGGAAAACGAGCTTGCGCACGCGCTTTTTTCCTCGGATAACTACAAAGCCATCGTGATGCAGGGCTCTGATTCTGCCAGCGGTTATGCCATCACCAAATCGTACCTCGCTTCCCAGCCTCGGAAGCTTTTGATGTTCTGATACTGGCACGGGGGGAATGGCACTCTTTTTTCGAATTTTTCAGATTTCTCAGAAGATCTGGTCACATATAACCATAGAGTAGAATTGTCAGGCCAGCCTTATCGGCCCCAAAGGATGCGCTGTTTATTGTCGAACCTAAGCACGCTATGCATGAGGAAGTGGTGCGATGCTTAGGGCTATGCTCTAAACCAATACCATAACTGGCGTTCTACAGCAACTCTCTGATTTCCGGCCCTCCCAGAAGGATCCGGACTCATTAGAGAAAAAGTAGACACCAAGAAACATTTTAGGGTTGAGTGAAAGTTGCATTTTGAAAGTGTTTGTTGATTAAATGAGCTCCAGCGAAGAATTTGTACAGACCCTGTCACAATCCAAAGTCTACGATCTGGGTCAGCCGTATTGGTGGGGTATGCCGGTGCATCCCGAGGATCCTCCTTTCCTGATCTACCTCTATAGGTACCACGAACAGACCAAGAAGATTTTTGAAACAGTCGCACCTGGTCTTGGGTTTGCGGATTCAATCGACCTCATTTCCACAAGTATGCATTCCGGAACTCATCTTGACGCTTTATGTCACATGTCAAGAAATGGCAAAATCTTTGGAGGCGTTAACCCAGCAGAATTCGAGACGCATAAGGGCTATACAAAATACGGAGTGGATGAGGTTCCCATCATTGTGAAAAGAGCCGTTCTACTTGATTTCCCTTCTTACAAGAATGTCGAAATACTTCCGTCCAGATATGAAATTACTCCTGAAGACATCGAAGGAACGCTTGAAAGACAGGGAGTGAAACTAAATGCAGGCGACGCAGCTTTGGTTCGAACTGGATACTCGCGGTTCATGTCGACCGATCCACAAAAGTATCTGCGTGATTTCGCGGGAATGAATGCTCAAGGAGCAAGGCACTTGGCGTCCAAAAAAATTTCGGTCGCTTGTTCCGACAACCTCGCATTCGGGGTCCCCAAGCCCTTTGAGCTCCATCAAGTCTTCCTCGTTGACAATGGGATCTATATGGTCAAGAGCATGAATTTGGAAGAACTCGCAAAGGATCGCGTGTACGTTTCAACACTGATAATAACTCCCCTGAAAATCAAAGGATCAACCGGATCATTAGTTCGCCCTATCGCGATCAAAGGCTGAAATAGTTTAGAAGAAAAATTGGTTACTCTAATTGTCAGCTGATTCAGGCATCAGGCCAGTCGATTCGAGAAAACTGATTCAAGACGCTCTCGATCTTGTGAATATTGACAGCCCGACCGGTAAGGAGGCTGAAGTGGGCGAAGCCTACGCTTCAAAGCTAAGAGCTCTAGGAATGAAGGTCGTGCTTCAAGAGGTAGAGCAAGCGAGGTTCAATGTGCTTGCAACACTTAGGGGTGAGATGGCAGACGGGGCCACTCTAATGTTCAACGGACACCTAGACACTTCTTTTGCTGCCAGTGAAGACCCGCAAATTTTGAAGGCAATTTCGCCATTTTATCAGTCACAACCTCCCTGGGGGCGAATAGAGGGAGACTGGCTCTATGGCTCTGGGGCCTTTAATATGAAATCAGCTCTCGCCGCGTATGCGTGCGCAGTCAGGACACTCCAAGACTCAAATGTAAAGCTAAGCGGAGATGTCGTGATTGCAGGTGTTGTAGGAGAAATCGAAAAAACTCAGATCGACCAATACAGAGGACCTCAGTTCAGAGGATATGGACACGGCACCGCATATCTTGTCTCTCACGGTGGAACTGCGGAT
Source organism: Nitrososphaerales archaeon (assembly GCA_030041355.1). Taxonomy (GTDB): domain Archaea; phylum Thermoproteota; class Nitrososphaeria; order Nitrososphaerales; family CADDZS01; genus JASHOD01. The sequence goes on along the minus strand of JASHNZ010000011.1, from coordinate 114,562 downwards.
GTTGCTATCTTGGGTGAGCCTACTGGCCTGCGCCTGATGCGAGCTCATGGAGGAAGTTGCTGGTTCAGAATTGGTCTGAAAGGCGTACTTGTTCACACCGGGCGTTCGGTCGGGGTAAAGAATGTGATTTTGCAGATGAATAGGGTTGTCTCTGCTCTCGAAGCTTGGATCCCAAATTATCAGGAACGGTATTCGTTTATGGGCGCCAAGCCTACGGTCAACATCGGTTCCATAGAAGGCGGATGGCCTTGGCGTGCTTCGAGAACCCCTGCGTTTTGCAACCTCTACGTCGATGTGCGATTTCCTCCGAGATATCATGTCCTTGACATAAAGCAGGAAATCGGCGTTGTGCTGGATAAAGTGCGCCAAGAATCGGGCGTTGTCGCAGATTTAGACCTCTACGTTACGGACCAATGGTCTGAGCTCGATTCTAGCGAATACATCTGCAAGTCGATAAATGAGGCCCACACAACAGTTTTTGGAACCTCCGTAGAAACGGTTTATTTTTCCTGGTCGTCTGACGCCAATATTCTCACACGCCAAGGAGTAAAGGCAGTCAATTATGGACCCTCGGGAGGACCCGGAAAGGAAACGAGAAGCACCATGTATATTCCAAACCTGGTTAACTGTGCGAAAGTGTACACTTTGGTCGCAAATGATGTGTGCTCCAAAACGCGAGACCAGATATGAACAAGATAGTCAATATCGAATCTATTGGAGAACTAGAACGTATTCAAGAGAAAGTCGAAGAAACTCTGGGATGTGGTTTTTCGAAAAAATCAACTGCCAGACTATTGTTTCTTGGGCCACAAAATTCGTCCGGCTCACTTTTAAGCCACGATCTCCCTTCGTTTGAATGAAGGTGTTGATGGAGACGAGCAAGACCGCGCTTACCGATGCGAAGCTTGCTGAGGAAGCGGGGGTCGATTTTCCAAAACTGTGGAACTATGTTGACCAGAGTGAGACAGAATTCGTTGATGAATTGACTGCTTTGGTAAGCCAGCCGAGCATCTCTGCGCAGAATGTTGGTTTGAAGGAATGCGCGGAGCTGGTGAGGAGCAAAATGGAGAAGCTCGGGCTTAAAACGAGATTGATTAGTGTCCCCGAGGCACCTGATGTAGTCTATGGCGAGTTACCCTCCGACAGGAAGGGAGCAAGAACACTGGTTATTTACAACCACTATGATGTGCAGCCAGTAGAACCTCTTGAGGAATGGAAAACTGACCCTTTCAAACCCGAAATCCTGGATGGAAAAATCTTTGGTAGAGGATCAGGAGATGACAAGGGAGAGCTTGCTGCGAGACTATGCGCCATCCAAAGCCTTGTTGACAACGAAAGCTCGGTCAAGCCGAATATTAAATGGGTTGTCGAAGGCGAAGAGGAGACCGGAAGTGCCCATTTCCACGACTTCGTCTTGAAAAACAAGTCACTCTTGAAGGGAGATGGTTGCTTATGGGAAGGGGGCGATCGTTCCACAAAGGGAACGCCAGAAGTTCACCTAGGCACCAAGGGTCTCGTTTATGTTGAATTCAATCTAAAGGTCGGAAGTAAAGACCAGCACTCAATGTACGGACCGATCGCTCCAAATCCTGCTTGGAGGATGGTTAATCTGCTAGAAACGATTCGAGATGAAAAAGGCAAGATCCTGATAGACGGATTCTACGATGACGCCGTTAAACCCTCTCCCCAGGAAAGGAGCTTCCTTCGAAACAACGAATACAACTTGAAAGAGCTCAAGGAATCCTTAGGTCTCGATTATCTCATTGAAGGAAAGACCTGTCTCGAGACGGTTACTAATCTGTACTATAATCCCACGGCAAACATCGCGGGCTTTGGCTCAGGATATTTGGGAGCGGGTTCGAAGACGATAGTTCCTCGAGAGGCTTTCGTTAAGATGGATTTCCGGCTCGTGGCGAACATGAAGGCAAAAGACGTACTTGCCAAGATCAAAAGACATCTTCGAAAGTATGGATTTACGGATGTTGAACTGATCCAATATTCCATGGAGGATCCTGCCAAGACGCCTGTAGAAAGTGAGATTGCCCAAACAATCATACGCTGCACTGAGATTGTGACGGGTAGCCGCCCCAACGTGTGGCCTACCAGTCCAGGAACCGGTCCGCTTAGCTTATTCACTGATAAATTGAAACTCCAAACCGGGATGGGATTGGGAGTTTCATATCCTGGCTCAGGTTTTCATGCGCCGAATGAACACATTCTCGTACAACACTATACGCAGGCGATCAAAGAGCTAATTTGCCTTTTCAGACTGTTTTAGACTAAGTTAGCGCCGCAAGCAATTCTTCGTTGTATTGCATGCTTGCTGAAACTAAGCAGCTGTGTTCGGTAAGGTGCAATGTGCAGAGGAAGGATCCGCAAGCACAGTAAAAGCTAGCAATCTCTTTGGAGCCGTCGCACCTAAAACAGAACACCGTTCTACCGACGATTTTGATTTGCTGTCTTGTTCGGTGTTCCAGCTGCTCGAAAAGATCAGGAGCGCTTGCAGTTTCGACTACAGGCTCGCTTTGACGTTTATCATCTGGTTCTTGCATTGGAGTGTCTTTGTGGGAGACCGAGGCAATGAGACCAAATTTCTTAGGCGGAGTCAACTTCGAAAGAGCTTTCGCTCTATAATTCTCGATATCGCGAAGCGAGAAGCTATTTTCATCCTTCGAGAAGCAATCGTTTGCCAGAGACGTGGGCCAACTTTTGCGGACTCCGACGCGGGTGCGAGAATCGGCCTTCAGCAACCCTTTTGAGCACTCCCTTTAAGCTAGTTTCGATTTGGGAATGGCTCAAAGCCTCCGAAGACTAACTTACATTCTGCTTGCGATCTCGATCCTGCTCTTCATTTCGGCCGTCGCCTCAGTAGTTTTGTTGTCAAGCGTTGGCATGTATCTTGCCTTGAGTTTGATCATAGCAGGCAGTTTTACCATGTTGTTGACGAGCGTGCTTCGAGAGCGGCTTAATCAGACCAAGGCTTCAAGGGATTTGCTACTGCGAGAGTCCCCTGGTGAAAGTGAAGCAGCAGTCTCTCAGGAAATCGAATAGACGATCTTTTGAAAGTGGGAATAGGACACTCCCACTATGTCCGCAAAGCTTGTCTTAATTTCTTCAAGCTTCCGCACGTTTGCCGAGCCCTGTAGCTTGCGTAACAACCCCTCCAAGATCATGGCATTTTGAACCGCTTGATCCGACCCCAACTTAGACCTGAGTGCTTTGAAGACTCGCGCGTCAGGCCCATCGAGATAAACGGAAGCCCTGGTAGAATCCTGTCTGGAGAAAGAAATGTCTATCAAAGATTTGAGACGAGACACAGTGGGCTCTCAATATATACGTGGCGATGAGATTGAGATCCATTTTGAATTTATTAGATCTTCTTTGTTTGATCAGAGCGTTTTTGAATTCTGCTCGTAGCTTTCATTAACGAAGCTTCGCGCAGTTTCTATAAGTTCCTCCAGAGTTCTCCCTTCCGGGTCTAAACCCATGGTCCTTGCGAGGTTACTGCACACATGTCCTTCTACGACATATGCCGCGTCTCCAAACATCTTCGTTAGCCCCTTGCGAAATTCTTCCACTTGGTTTACAATGTTCCTTAGATTCACCGAGTGCTCGAGTTCGAGAATGTAGATCAAGGATTCGACAACATCGTCTCCACCGAAATGTGACAGACCTTGAGAAACTGCTTCTCCTACAAGATCATTCAACCTAATTTCTATTTCAGGGGACGCTTCTCGAGATGCAGCTTGAGAAGATATATCGAGGGCCCTGCGTACCTGCACAGATTTGGTGTTTTGACCTCGGACTAGGACTTTCAAAGATCGAGCAGTTTGACCCCAAGCAAAGTCAAGCTCACCGAACGCGACAAATCCAATCAATTGAAATCAGCTTAGTTCCTTCCGTGCAAGATTTGCTGAAACCTTTCGTGGCGAGGTTCTATAGTAGTACACAGCCGTGTATAATCCGAAGACTCCAGAAAAACCTGTGACAATGATGAGAAGCCGAGCCAACTCCGCGACATACGGGATCGAGAAGAACAAATTGTTAAGGAGAAGCAGAAATTCCATAAGAAAAAGGGAAGCAAACGAAACGAGTATAGAAACAAAGAAGGTCTTGGGCTTGGCAAGAGCCACGATTTCAGCGCCCTTAGTTAGTCGCGACAGGCGGTAGCCATACAGCAAGGCTGCCAATAGGAAAACAGCAGACACAGCTTCCAGAGCAGAATCAAAGGCGAAAGTGGTCAAATCATGTCTGCCTTCCGACTACATTCTCAACGCGCAACTTTCTAATTACTTGTGGACTGCGCATCCGAATCCCGGCTTTCGCGCACGACTTCTGATTGCGAGACCTCTCGGCTACCAGCGCGCATTGCGGACGAAGCAGGTAATGACATAGGCTGACGAAAACATTAATCTTCAACTCATGTTAGGTACAGACCATGTCAACCTCATCTTCGAACCAAGAAACCGTATCTCAAGGACTAAGTGGAAAACGACCGTTCTCTGATTTTCAAGATCAAGCGAGCTATTCGAAATACGCGAAGCGGATAGTAAATGATGTCCTTAATCTGAAGCCGGGAGAAAACCTGACGATTGAAGCCTGGGAGCACGAACTTCCGTTTGCCAAAGAAATCAAACTTCAAGCCCGCAAGCTTGGAGCCAATGTTCTTCTTCACATCGAAGACGATGACAGTTATTTCAGATTGGCAGAAGGGGGATACGAAGAAATTCTCGGACAAGTAGGAAAACACGAGTGGAGTCTTCTCGAGAATTCGGATGCCTATGTCTTCTTTCCTGGACCCGCTGACGCGGAAAGACAGTCTAAGCTCGATGCCAAAAAAAGAAAAGAAGCACAGGCCTACAATATGCAGTGGTATAAAAGAGCGAGCAAGGCGGGCGTCCGGGGCATTAGAATAAGAACCGCCTATGTAACTCCGAGTAGAGCAGATATGATGGGTTTCGATCTGAACAAGTGGCGCGAAAACACGCTAGATGCCATAGATGTAGATTATCAGAAAATCCAGAAGACTGGAAAGAAGCTCAAGTTCATGTTCAAACACGCAAACAGTATGAAGATTAGCGCTCCAAATGGAACAAACCTCAGCATGGATCTAAGCAGTCTTAAACCGCATTTGTACAGCGGTATAATGGCAAACCCCATTTCGTACAATATTTTCTCCTGTGTAATGAGTATCCCAGGAAGCGAGATCGACGTTGTACCAAAAGCAAGGTCTGTCGAGGGCACTGTGGTGTTCGATTGCCCTGTTTTCTCTGGTAACAAGAGAATTGAAGGATTGAGTTGGACGTTTAAGAAAGGGAAACTTATCCATTACGACGCAAAGAAAAACTTGGATATTTTCAAAGCGGATTACGAAAAAGCAAGTGGTGACAAGAACAAAGTTGGCGTCTTCTCAATTGGACTAAATCCAAAGTTGGATTATGGATTCAATCAAGATTTCCATGTAGAAGGAGCACTCACCATAGGAATAGGTTCGCTAGGAGAAGGAGACAGAAACAAGACCGATTATCAGTTCATAGCTACCCTTTCGAATGCGAATCTAACACTTGACGGCGTAAAAGTCCTGGAATCTGGAAAACTTCTTCCGCTCTAGGAAGCAATAGAGACAGTCTCTGACTCGTTCTTCAGCCAAGACCATCTAGGAAGTGTTTTGATGACGGGCAGTATGTCGCCTATTTGCTTTGAAATGAAAAGCTCATAGTCTTGGACGTAGATGCCAAGCTCGTACAGCTCGTTGTTAACTGCATCCTTCTTGGCTGGATTTGCCTTCTTTTGTTGCTGCGGCAATCGCTCGGCCTTGCTCTCCCAATTCGCGACTGGATATTTAACAAGTGCCGAGCACGAATCCGCCTTTCAAATCCATAGGAACTTCCGCAACAGCCAATCCAAAACAATTATTTCGGATTTGTTTTCAGAAAACGATGAACTTCTATGGAAAAGAGAATCCACGTATCGACGCAGGGTCGGCTCACTATACCGAAACTGATTCGTGATTCAATGAAGATCGAAGATGGTCAGCCAATTATCATAAGGTCGGTCGAAGGAAAAAGAGAGCTAGTTATCGAGCTGATGAGTACAATGAAGGATTTCACCAACCGATGATATGTCTTATAACCCAAACCAACTCTAGACAAAAAGAGAATTCGCGACTAATGACAGTTTCCGAAATCAAAACGTCAGGGCTGGCCTCAAAAAGATCTGAAAAGCTAGGAGTCTCTGGGATCCGACTCATCTTCGAAAATGCTCAAAGAATACCTGACGTCATAAGGCTAGAATTCGGAGAACCGGACTTTGATACGCCACAGAATATTAAGGACGCTGCTATTCGCGCGATTTTAGCTGGCAAGACAAAATATACTTCTTCAGCGGGAATGCCAGAGCTTCGGAATGCGATTTCCAAAAAGCTAGAACAAGAGAATAGGATCTTTTATGATCCAGCTAAAGAGATTATTGTGTCGGCCGGCGCCACTTCGGGCATTAATCTTTCATTGCTTGCAACAGTGGATGAGGGCGATGAAGTTCTGGTTCCGAACCCCGGCTGGGCAACCTATGTCTATGCTGTCACATTAGTGGGAGCAAGGCCGGTGCTTTACAACCTTGATCCTGCTTCCGGTTATTCATTTCGAAGGGAGATCGCAGAGACTCTCGTGACAAAAAGAACGAAGGCCATTCTCATCAACACCCCAAGTAATCCAATGGGCACTGTTTGCTCAAAAGAGAATTTGCAAGAAATAGCAGAATTTGCGCAAGATCATAATTTGATGGTTCTATCTGACGAGGTTTACGAAAAATTTCTTTATGCCGACTCTCGGAACTCAGACCTTCGTCATACAAGCATAGCCAATCTTCCGGAGATGAAGGATCGAACATTGACGATAAATTCATTCTCCAAGACTTATGCGATGACCGGGTGGCGAATTGGCTACGTGGCAGCGAACGAGCAAATTGTCCAAGCGTTGATCAAAATCCTTACTGCGGCAAATTCCTGCATTTCAACTATTTCCCAGTTTGCAGCCTTGGAAGCATTAAATGGACCCCAAGATTCGATAAAACAAATGATCGAGACATACAGAAAACGGAGGGACCTGACGGTGAGCAGGCTGAATGAAATTCAAGGATTTAGCTGTCCTATGCCAACAGGGGCGTTCTATGCCTTTCCCGACATAAGCAGAACGGGACTGAACTCATTTGATCTGGCGATGAAGATTCTTGACCAAGCTCACGTTGCGACAGTGCCAGGGTCAGCCTTTGGGTCGCTAGGTGAAAATCACCTGCGGATCGCTTACGCAAACTCGCTTGAAAACATCGGGCTAGGTCTTGATAAAATTTCAAAGATTATGAATTGAACAGGTTGTTCCTCTTCTTTTTTAGGATTCCATTGATTCAAAAAGCTCTTTGGACTGCTCTTCCAGATTCCTAGGTACGCTTGAGTAAGCATCAGTAACGAGGGTCTTCAATTCGGGAGGCGGAATTTTCCCAGCAGAAGCTATCGCTTGGCTTATTTCCGCTTCGACTCCCAATCTCAGTTTTGAATCTTCATCTTCAGACCAAGCCTTTCTGTCATTGATCAGATAGTCTTTCAACCTTGGAATAGGGTCTCTCCTTTTCCAAGATTCGACTTCGTCGCCGGACCTGTACTTCTTCCAATCGTCGGCAGTGGAGTGAGAACCTAAGCGATAAGTTAGGCATTCTATGAGAGTGGGCCCTTCACCTCTCCGGGCTTTCTCAACCGCCCTTTTGACAGTCGCATAAACCGCGAAGAGGTCGTTTCCATCCACTTTCAAGCCTTCGAACCCATAGGCTGACGCCTTGATGGCAATTGAATCGGAGGCTGTTTGCTCGCTAACAGGAACCGAGATCGCATATTGATTATTCTCGCATATGAAAATTGTAGGGGCCTTGTACACGCCGGCAAAATTCATCGCCACATGAAATTCTCCCGATGAAGTCGCGCCGTCCCCGAAGGTAGCGATCGTGACTAGATTTTCTTTTCTTGATTTTGCAGCCATTGCAAATCCTGCTGCCACCGGGACATGAGACGCGATAGGCGCGGCGAAACTGACAATTTTGTTGGCCTTCCAAGCATAAAGGTTAGGAAGATCGCGCCCTAAAGCTTCGTCTTCCGCGTTACCTAACATTCTGTTGACAAGCTGTTTGAGTGATACGCCAGCTTGTATGATCATACCCATGTCGCGATACATTGGGAAAATCCAATCTTCTTTCGAGAGGGCCATCACAGCACCTATCTGCGAAGCCTCTTGGCCAGAGCAAGAAACGTAGGTCCCCATCCTTCCCTGCCTTTGAAGAGAGATTAACTTCTCATCTAGAGTCCTTGTGAGGACCATGTTTCGATATGCTTGAAGAAGTAAGTCCGTCGAAATTTTCGGATCTTGTCCAATGATTTTTCCATTAGTGTCGAGTATCTGAAATGTCTCCTCGGCCCCGACACCAATGGACTTCTTCCCCATCTCTAATGTCTTTGATTGCATTTTCTTTGTGGTTTTTCTGTTTGAAATATTCCGGGTTGAGGCTTCTCTTTTTTTGAAGGACGATCTAGCTCTACTCTTTGAGCTCAATGAAAAATGGACACCGTGACGAAGCTTAGAAATCTAGCTGCCCACGGCACGAGTTATCCGTACATCGCTAATCATCATGGCAGGAGCTAAGGTTGGAGTCTCTACTTCCCACCATTTGATCCAATTTCGCTCAGTGGAAATGAATTCAATGTTCGAAAGCTGTCTAGGAATCGAATCGCTTATGCGAAATCCCGCGATCGGCTCTTTCAATTCACCATCTTCAATCTTGAATGCGGCATCTCTCGGAACGGTGGAATACTCGCCTGTTCGATAGTTCTGGTACCTTGTGTACCAGTTGTTAGTGACGTAGACTCCTTGTTTCGTGTCTCGGATCATGTTGTCTAAACTTATCTCGCCTTTTTCAAATACGACAGTGAAGGGATGAGGAACAATAATTCCTGCGTTACCTGTGCTCTGTGCTCCGAACTTGCGTGCAGTGGTGCAATTGTGGAGCATGTTTCGAAAGGTGCCGTTCTGAATCACTGCGGTGTCCTTGGTTGGATTTCCCTCGTCATCAAAGACCCTTCCTCCTAAACCGTGTGAGTAGGATCCATAGCTATCTAGTGAGAAGATCTGGACCCCAACTCTTTCTTCCAGTTTGTCTATGAGCACCGAGGTTCCAGATTCAATTGCGAAGGCCGAAGCTTCATCAGCCATTGGAAGGATATTGGCTACTACTGTGGGACTAAACACGACATCGTAGGTCCCTTCGTCAATCAGTTTTGGATTCAAACTTTTTTTTGCGAATTCCCCCGCAGTGTAGCCGGCCTTTCCCGGGGTAAAATCAGAAACGTACGAGGAACAGGATAATCCATGGCCAGATGCGTTATCATCGGCAAATGCCCTCACATTAAGAAGCATCATGGATACGTGATCTTTTCCCGCTGCCCCCGCTGAAGTTCGAATGAGAAGCTCAGAGCTCGACGTGTTCAGAGAGCCAGACACTCTATTGGCTCCGGCTTTGAGCGCTTGATCTATCGCTTCTCCGGTGAACTCCACAATTTCAGCGTCTTGAACCTTGGTATCAAAGTTACCGGTACCGCGATAAGCGAATGGGCCGGGAGGAAGGGGGGTATAGTCTTCGTTCTCCGGAAGAGAGAGGCACGACGCAAGTAGGTTATTCACAAATTTCTTGACCCCTTCTTCACTCGGGTTGTATGTCGCACCGACAATCCTTTTCTTGTCTTTGGCGAGATAGACTTCAAGAGTGATCTCTTGGACATTGTTTACAAGTGTGATGGTATTATTCGAAAACCTGACCTGTGAATTGTTAGTGATTTCGCCGATTATCGAAACGTCGCTGCAACCGAGATTCTTGCCCTCAGCCAAGGCAAGCTCGGCAAGCCCTTCCAGCTGAGCTGGACCGGTTTCTTTGCTTGAGACCAAAGTCATCTTGAACCCACCCTCACATCCCTTAGCCGAATATGCGGTCCGCCTGTGAAAACTGGGGCACCCTGCATGGGATCTCCTTTTCCACAAGTCGCGCACACAAATTCAAGATCTTTAGCTCGTGCGTCGATGCTGCCCCAGTATTTTGGAGTAGTAATTTCAAGCACGGGATCTTTGACGGGATTTTTCACTTCTCCGTTTTCAATCATAAAGGCCTCAAGACCGACATATCTCTGATTCAATCTCTTGTCATCAATATTCCACTCCATGAAGCTCCTGATGTATACGCCACGCCTTATTTCTCGGAGCATTTCTTCAAACGACCAGTCTCCAGGCTCGATGAATGTGTTTGCCATTCTGATAATTGGTTCGCGATCAAATTGCACCGTGCGAGAGGATCCGTTGCTTTTGATACCGAAGAACTCGGCCGTGGCGCGGTTTTGCAGAAACTCTGTGAACTTTCCGTTAGTAATTAGCCTTCTCTTGGTAGCCTTGACTCCTTCATCATCATACATGTAGAATCCCATAGAGTGAGGAATCGTGGGATCATCAGAAACCATTGCCTCTGAACTCCCGATCTCCATACCTAGTTTCTCCGGCTTAAGAAACGACTCTCCGGCTTGGGCTCCCTCTCTTCCCAAAATTCTATCTGCTTCTCCTGGATGACCGCAGGATTCGTGACTGGTCAGCGCCGATACACCTGGTCCTAATATTACGTCAAGGCTCTCGTCGGCCGGCGCTTTGTCAGTCGCTTTGACGGCGGTGGTGATTTGTTTTGCACTTCGAGGGATTCTTTCTGGCAAATTGAGATTATCTATGATCTCCCAGCCGCCTGAGCCTCCGAGTGTTGCAAATCCCGGTGGAATCGAAACGGTTCTAGGCTTTCCTTCGTACATTGCGACTAGAATATTTTGATAATAAACGCGAGGCACTCGACTTTCGAGTTTGGAACCATCGGTGTTCGCATAGTATTTTTCGTCAACCTCGTATCCTGCGACGAGCATTCTGTTGGGAAAGGTTACGTCAGCAATGGATCCGTTCAAAGTAGAATCGATGTCCTTGAGTAGAGAGATCATGGATTCCAGCGATACATCCTCAACTTTCTTCTGCTCTTCTGCGGACCACTTAGCAACATGAGCCTCTTCAGAGGAGAAGTGTATCTTCTCTTTGAGAATTCTAGAGGCGCCTTTTGCGTTGGAGACCAGTCTTTCGATTAGCGCAGAGATATTTTCCCTAGAAAGCTGGTTCGTAGCTCCGAATGCGAGGGCGCCCTCAAATATTATTCTTACACCAATTCCTTCTGCGTCAACCATTGTTGCCGGCTCCGGAACGCCATTTCTAAGTAGACAGGCAAGATCGAATGTTTTTTGATATCTGGCCTCAGCGTATTCGCTGCCTTTCGTCTGCGCTTGTTCAATCGCAAATGAAACGAGATCCTGACTCATAGCTTGAAAACCTCTTTATGATCGAAAAAAGTAACGAGTTATTAACAAACCGAACGAGATTCGTATATCATGTTTGCGCGCCTGGCAAACTGCCGGCGTTGATAGCGCGCAAACCCCCGATCGGAAACTTGGTTCCCGACTATTTGAGCAAGTGGGAACTCTAGCTCTAAGGCGCTTGAAGCACGGCTAGCGACAACTCTGCCACGTCTTTTCCTCAGTCCGCAGATCTTTGTCTCCGAGTTGGCTCGCCACTCCTGCAGCTTCTCAGTAACATCTCTTTTCCTCATTCGAGAACGGACGGTTATCATCGAGGGTGGGAAATGTTTTCTGAGGTTAGAAAAATACCGAATTTTCTCCAACAATAACTACAAGTTTTTGAGATCTCCATTCTGCAACAAATCTAAATCGAGCCTTCGATAATTCGCTTTTAGGAAGCAATATACACGTTGGGAACTTTCCGATTTTTAGTTGCAATCAAAAGCAGCGCAACATCAGGAATTTAAATCATCGACCTCAGATACTATTTTTCTGAATTTTGATGGATTATGCGAGCCTAAGAACCCTGGGGGAATCGCAACATACGGTGTCGTAATACGCCGAGGGAAAGTACATTTGCTCGAGGACAATGGTCTTGCATTTGCAAAACCGTGGACTTACGAGGCTTCAAATAACGTCGCTGAATATTCAGCCTTGATTAAAGGTCTCGAGTGGTTAAAGGAGCACAAAATGTCAGAATTTGAGGTCATAGTGCGTGGAGACTCTAGCCTGGTAATAAATCAGCTGAAAGGCACGTTTAAGGTGAAAGCCGCACGCATTCGCCCTCTTTACATGAGAGCTAAGAAACTGCTAGGAGATTTTGAGTCTCTCAAGGTGGAATGGGTGGACAGATCTCAAAATAAAGAGGCAGATTTACTTAGCAGAATCGCCTATGCGAGAGCGAAAAGAGAGTATCCATCTACGCGATACTGAGTGATCAAGGCATCTTAACGGTGAGTTTCCTCACATCCTGCGAAGTCAATGTATATGACAGGATTAGAGTATGGCTGGAAATAATAATCAATTCCGGAAAAAACTGTTACTCTAGAAATCGCTTTTAAGGCGTTGATTTTTTGAAAGCGCAGTCGCTTCAAAAAACGTTCTCGCGCGGTAAGATAAAATGTCTGATGAAGAAACCCAGCTCCTGATTCGCAGAATAAAAGAAGGAACAGTGATAGATCACATAAAAGCGGGAGAAGCACTGCAAGTGCTCGATATACTTGGCATCACTGGGAAGGACGGCGAAATAGTCAGCGTGGCCATGAATGTGTCGAGCTCAAAAATAGGCACTAAAGACGTCGTCAAAGTCGCAAATCGCTTTCTTAGGCCAGAGGAAACGGACAAGCTAGCACTTGTAGCGCCACTAGCAACTGTCAACATAATCAGAAATTATAAGGTTGCGGAAAAAAGGAAAGTTGAGCTTCCAGACCTATTCCGCGGTATATTGAAGTGCCCAAATCCGACCTGCATATCCAACAGAAAGAACGAACCGATAATTCCAACGATCGACGTGGTCGATAAGGAAGTTCCGATTCTCAAATGTCGGTTTTGCCAAAGGGTAATATCTCCTTCCGACACACTCTTGATTGCTTAAAGACTAGCCTTTCACTACCGCCATAGGTGTCAACCTAACGACTTTTGTAGCTATTCCTACTTTGTCCGATACTTCAGCGATCATATCTACATCCTTGTAAGCGCCGGGCGCCTCTTCAACGGCCCCTTTTTTGCTGGCGGCTTCTAGAACGATCCCTCTGCTCTCCAATTCATGTCTTATCTGCTCGTATGGATAGGTCCTTATCGCGGCGCCCCTAGACATCATTCTTCCCGCACCATGAGCTGTCGAGCCAAAACTCGCTTCCATCGATTTTGCCTGGCCTAAAAGAACCCAAGAGGCGGTTCCCATTGAACCAGGGATCAACACTGGCTGTCCTACGTTTCTGTAGGCCATTGTGACTGCTTCATTTCCCTTTGGAAAAGCCCTTGTTGCGCCCTTTCTGTGAACGAAAACTTTAGCTTTTTTCTTCGGGTTTCCAAAGTCAATTTCATGCTCTTCGACCTTGCAGATGTTGTGAGCAACATCATATACTAGATCCATCTGGAGATCAGAGGCGCTCATATGGAATACTCTTTCGAAAGCTCTACGGATATTTTGGGTTATAACCTGTCTGTTTGTCCAAGCGTAGTTTAGAGCAGAACCCATCGCGAGTCTGTAGTTTTCTGCTTCTCTGGAGCCGGCAGGGGCGCAGGCTAGTTCTCTATCGGGCAAGGAAATTTTGAAATTCCCAGAGTTTGCTTCGACTATTCGAAGATAGTCACTGCAAACCTGATGCCCCAGTCCTCTACTGCCAGTGTGCAAGAGAACGCATACTTGGCCCCTGTTTTCGATGCCGAATGCCTTTGCGGCTTCGGGATCCAAGATTTGGTTGATTGTTTCGACTTCCACAAAGTGGTTTCCTGAACCAAGAGTCCCTAGAGACTTGGCTCCTCTCTTTTTTGCTTCGCCGGACACTTTACTTGAATCAGAGTGTTTCATGTTCCCATTTTCTTCGCAAAACTCCAAGTCTTTTGATACGCCGTATCCGCTTGCGACTGCCCACTTGACACCCTCCGAAAGCACGCGATCCAGTTCAGAAGTCGAGAGGTTAAGCGCCCCAAAAGATCCCAAGCCAGAGGGAACAGCTCGAAACATTTCCTTTACAAGTTCCTTGACCCTTGGTCTGACATCCTTCTCCATGAGATTTGTTCGAATTAGTCTGACTCCGCAGTTGATGTCGTAGCCCACCCCGCCCGGCGAAATAACTCCTTTTTCAAAATCGGTAGCAGCCACCCCGCCGATGGGAAACCCATAGCCTTCATGGCCATCGGGTAATACCAGGACATGCTTTTTCACACCGGGAAGAAAAGAAACATTTACGGCCTGACCGATGGTCCGGTCAGTTTGCATTTTTGTAATTAGTGAATCATTGGCATAGATCGTTACTGGTACGTTCATGCCCGGTCGAGCGGATGGATCTATACGAAATTCTACATCGCTAATTTTCTGAAGCTCGTATCTTTGATTTACTACGCTGGCCTTCGATGAACTAAAGGACATTTACCTGACGCCACGCTGGTACTAACTCCAAGCTAATCTCTAGGCTGAAAAACATTTCCTAAGAAAGTCAGAAGCTGCACCAAATTAACTATCAAAAAATCTTCTTCAGTTCAGCTGCTCCTTTATTTGAGCCGCAACGGAATTCCCTATTTTTGGAATGTTAGCCAACTTTTCAACAGGAGCTTGAGAGAGCTTCTCGACGCTCGTATAGCCCGCATTAAAGAGCGACCTAGCTCTAACTCTGCCGATCCCCTCCAGTTTGGTTAACTCAATTAGCTCCGGCTTGATCCCGTATCTCACTCTCTCTCTGAGTTCTTCCGTTTCCAGCGCGAGATCTACTCGGCCAAAAAGTCGAGCTAATTCGCCCAGAGAATAGAGCAACCAATCTGCGCTGTCTACCATCCGATGAAGGTCACCTGGCTCAACAGAGTATTTTTCAATCAAGAATTGTTCCGGATTTTCATTAATCCAAGAGTTCAACGCCAATACTGTCCTAAAATCGCCAAGCAGTTCGTCGTACTCTTGAAAGAAGCTAAAATCGCCTCTCTCCGGGACCGGCACCATAAACTCTGATTCCCTGCTAGAGAGAATTTCGTCTAGTTCCGCTGCATCTTTTTCGCGAGTACGAAACTTTGGCATCATGTCCGGGGCCTGAGTGATAAGATGGAGCAGTCCCAGAGTATGCTTCTTCGCTTTTTCCGCGAATCTTATGCCTCTACGCATGATAATGGCAGATTGGGGATCGATGTAAAGGTAGGCGACTCTTTTTCCAAATTGAGTTGCAAGAAATTTCTTGGACCTGGTAAGAATCAGCTGCTCGTCTGTGAGAAACATGAGTGATTTCTTCACCTTTGACTTTATTGTCAAAGGCCGATATTGAGATCCGAACAAAGTACTTTGGAAGAAATCGTAGAGATCCTGCTCCCTGATTCCTCTTTGTGATGCTATTAGTCCTAGGAGATGCGATCGGAGCGGACCATCCGCCGCAAATTGCGACCTTATGGGTTCAGGTCTGCCTTGTATGTAGTGTTCGACCAGCTCTTCGGAATTCATTCCAGACCCTGCCAGAAGTACTATCTCTCCAATCTTGTCATATCTAGGTCGACCTGCTCGCCCAGCCATCTGTTTGAATTCCAGAACGCTAATCGGAGCTTGTCCGCCTTGCTCCGCGTCATAGCGCATTAAAGAACTCAGGATTACTCTGCGAGCGGGCAGGTTCACTCCGGCGGCAAGCGTCGGTGTCGATGTTAGAATTTTGATCTGTCTAGATTTGAAAGCTTCTTCAACTATTTTGCGATGTCGGCTATCGAGACCAGCATGATGAAACGCCGACCCTCCTTCAACCGCTTCAGCTAGACGTCTTGAAACCTCCGTTTCCTCTCCAGCTGAATGTATTTTTAGGGCCAGAGCACGCAGTTTTGAGCTTTCGTCAAACGTAAGCAACGTTCTGATCAATTCGCCGGCTTTTTGCGCCATTGCGACGGCCCTCTTCCTAGTTTCGCAGAAAATTAGTGCCTGACCCGAGTCGTTCCTCACAGCATCGATCGCAACATCCAGCGCAGACCCACGATTGGTCTGGGCAATTTTCCTTGAATCACCGTCGACGAATTGCAAAGCCCCGTAGTCGTAGATACCCTCGACCAGCTTTACGGGCCTCCATTCTGTGTCTATGAGTTTCGCGTTCAACCATTTTGCAAGGTCTTCCGTGTTACTTATGGTGGCGCTAAGAGCCAGTATTTGAGACCCAGGGACATAACGAATTATTTTGGCAAGAATCATTTCCAGTGTGGGTCCACGATGCGGATCTCCCACAAGGTGGACCTCATCTGTAATGAAAAGGCCCACAGCATCCGTCCAAGTTACCCCATGTCTCAGAATTGAATCAAATCGCTCATTTGTGAGAACCACGATGTCCGCGTTTCCCAGAGATTCTCCTGATGAGTCGAAATCACCAGTCGAAATGAATACTCTAATTCTAGAATTTGGATCGTCATTTTTTCTCAGAATCTTGGAAAAGGTCTGTTTGAATTCTTCGTACTTTTCAGACGCAAGAGCGCGAAGCGGAGCAAGATAAACGACTTTACCACCTTTCTCGATGGTTCGCATTGCTGCAATCATGGCGACAAGCGTCTTGCCGCTTGCAGTTGGCGTTGCCAGAACGAGGTTTTCCCCATCCAAGATCCCACTTTTAACGGCCTCCTCTTGAGGAGGATAGAGTGTGGAGTAGCCCTGCGCTTCTAAGGACTCGACGAATTCTGTTCTGAGTCCCGGGATCTCACGAATGAGCATAACGAAGGATTTGGAGCTTTCCCCCAGTTGATATATGAGTAACTGTGAGCGATACAGGATCAGATCCTTCGGTAAAAGTGCGGTTTGATTTCGTAGATTTGCCCGGATCGGTAAAGAGTCTTTAGCATCTTGTCCGCTTCCTCTTTGTTGAACTTGCCAGTTTTTTCAAGTTCTTCAAGAAATGCCTTGTCCTCAACTGGTTGCTTCGAAGGACCCGGCCCTTCAAGTTTCTTGAAAGTCTCCAATGCAGTCTCCAATTGATTTCGCTCGCTAAGCGGCTTTCCGTAGAGGACTCCGACGTCTACCTGTTTTCCGCCAGTATTCTGATCTACAGCCACAGTTTCAAGCATTCTCCTCATCAGACCAACTGCTCTTAGCGCGTCATCTTCAGTAACTCTGGGATGAAGAAGGACTCTCGCCCTCGCAAATGACAGTCGGATGAGCCCCTCAAGCCACCTAGGCGTAACTGCAATTTGTCCTGGTTGCGCAAGCCGTCTAAGCTCAATATAATAATCCGATAATCTCTTTCGAGCTTCTTCCGTAAGTTCAGGATCGAGCTTCTTTGCGTAGATGATGTACTTCCTCAACGTTTCAAAGTCGATGGGGGGAACTCTTGGGAAAGTTAATTTTGCATGCATGTCTAATACATGCTTTGCGAGAACCTCGTCCCGAGCTGCATCAGGCTCATCCTTTACAATAAACACTAAATCAAATCTCGTCAAGAGAGGGATCGGTAAGTTAACGTTGTCAAGTATGTTCTTGTACGGATCGTACTTTCCAAAGACTGGATTTGCTGCCGCCAATATGCTCGTTCTTGCGTTTAGAGTTGCGATAAAACCTCCCTTCGCAACACTCGCCGTTTGCTGTTCCATCACCTCGTGTAAAGCATCACGATCTTCCTTTCGCATTTTATCAAATTCGTCGATTGCAGCTATGCCGAGATCAGCCAGGACAGTGGCTCCAGCTTCCAACATCAACATTCCATTTTTCTCTCGCACTACGGCCGCAGTCAGGCCAGCAGCGGTAGTCCCTCTACCACTTGTGTAAAGTGCTCTAGGCGCAACACGTGTCACGTATTTTAGTAGTTCACTCTTGGCTGTGCCAGGGTCCCCCACCAGTAAACAGTTAATGTCGCCCCTCAACGTAGATCCATCTGGGAGAGTTTTTTGTTTGGACCCAACCATAAGAAGAAGTGCGGCTTCTTTGTGAACTTCATGACCAAATATGGCGGGTGCGACAGAAGCGATTAGGCGATCATACGCTCCCGGCATGGCTGCAAGGGCTTTAATTTCTTCTTCTTCCTCGCGTGTGATCTCCGTCTCCTCGGGACTTTTCCCGAGCTGTTCAATGAAATTTCCTTCAATACGATAAGTGAAAAGCCTCAGTTTTCCTGCTCCAGATGAAAACTCTTCTTCCGCCTTCACGATTCCAATAAGTACAATTCTATCTCCGGGCCTCGCAGTATTTACTATATCTCCAACCAAATGCACATCAAATGTCTGCGGCAGCTGCCCAGGCGGTAGTTCTTCAGGCAGTTCTTGTATTCTTATGATCTGAAAATCGATGAATTCTGTTTTGAGATCATCAAGCTCAAAGTTCTTGTTTTCGCCGCATCCCTCAGTTTCGCATTTGATGGGTCTCTTCAAGGCGACCCCAGACTGTTCAACATATGTGATGTGTTGATTGGCGCATCTAAAGGCGGCTACAACTGCCATCGGTCTTAGTTCAGAACTTCTAACCACCATGCCTCTGACCATTATGAGGGTGTTAAGCTGTAGTTTTGCAACCTCTCTAAGAGAAACAGGGTCAGTAAGCTCCTTTACCCTTACGTGGATCTCTTTTCGGGCCTGGTCAGCGTACACCGGATTTTCGATTTTTAGAGCTTCGACCGCAGCTTCATCAAAAGCTTTGAGATATAGTTCTGGCTCTTTAAGCAGAAAGGTAGCAATACGGGTATCGTACGAGTTGAGATCCTGATAATCCACAATTACAGAGATACCGTTTCTTGAGGGAAGCTGAGAAATTAGCGTCCTATATTTTAGATCATTTTTCGTGTCTTTGAAGGTCTTTAAGAAATCGACAAAAATATCTTTGATCTTGGCAGATGTGTACTCTTCTATTTGCAAATCAGCTACCTTCTGTTACCGCTCTGCGCCACGATTGCAAAAGGTTGTAAATCGTGTCAAATATCTCGTACTCTTCTGGCGTTAACTTGTCCCTGATATCGTTTGGGGGAAAACGGGCCGAGGAAATCAATAGTATTTTTCTTAGTCTCAATGCAACCAAGTCGTAAAGCAAGGTCTTGGTTCTTTCGAGGTCGCCGGACATTGATGGTTTCAAGTTAGCCATTCCGCTCGAGAACGCCAGATATCGTCGAGTTTTGAGATAGAAATCGGAACGAAGACCCGCGATTTGATTTTCGCCTGCCATCTGTTCTCTATTAACCGCCTTGAAGACCTCGGAGGCAAAACTCTCTTCTTGACTCTCAGCCATGCCAAGCCCCGTTAGAATTTCCGCGACCCATCGCGGAAGCTCAACGATGTCTCCCTGGTTCATATTTTCCAGGTGTATGCTACCTATGTCTTGTTTTGATATGTTCTGGAGAATTTTCAATCGGGCACCGGAAAGAAGATAAGCAAATTCTCTATGCTTAATTGACTGTAACACGGAATCAGAGCCGGCCACTTTAATCGCTATCCCTTAATGCCTTTGTTTTCGATGATATAAATTTGGGAGTAAAGTATAATGTACTTTTGCTGTCAAATCAGGGTTTGACAAATCCGTCTCAAAGATAGCAAAGTGATACCCGGAATTTTCCTTACCTCGGCACAAACTCATTAAAGCGGACTAAACGATTTGGCCGATCGAGTTTTGAGTACGCGAAAGAGCGAAGGGTCTGACAAGAAAGAGACCGTTAAACTGAGTGTTGACTCTGATCAGCTGATGTGGGTCGAAAAATATCGCCCGAAGAGACTAGCTGATGTTTTCGATCAGGAGCAAGTGGTATCCGGAGTGCAGGCTCTAATGAAGCGCCCAAGGGAGATGCCACATCTTCTCTTCGCGGGGCCACCGGGAACAGGAAAAACTTCGATAGCTCTATGCATTGCTTATGAAATAATGGGAGAAGCTTGGCCCGATTATACTTTAGAGCTAAATGCTTCTAACGAGCGCGGTATCGAGACAGTGAGAGAACGAATAAAGAATTTTGCGAGCTACGGAGATCGAAGAGAGGGAATCCCCTTCAGAATTGTACTTTTGGATGAATCGG
This sequence comes from Nitrososphaerales archaeon, assembly GCA_030041355.1. Classification (GTDB taxonomy): domain Archaea; phylum Thermoproteota; class Nitrososphaeria; order Nitrososphaerales; family CADDZS01; genus JASHOD01. The sequence goes on along the minus strand of JASHNZ010000011.1, from coordinate 94,447 downwards.
ATTCCATGACATCTGACGCGCAAACCGCTTTACGTCGAATAATGGAGGAAAGTTCCAAAACGACTCGGTTCATTCTCACTGCCAACTATAGCTCTAATATTATTGAACCCATTCAGAGCCGCTGCTCCGTATTCAGGTTTTCTAGGTTGGCTGAAGCAGATGTCGTCCAATACCTTAAGGAGATCTGCAAGCGGGAAGGGGTCAAATTCGAAAAAGAAGCCCTTGAAAAAATCTACGAAGCGACTGAGGGAGATATGCGCCATGCCCTCAACATGTTGCAAGCAGCTTCGACTTTGGGAGATATCAGTTCTGAAAGCGTTAACAAAGTCACAGGACTCTCCGGAAAGTCCAAGGTTGCGGACATCTTAGACTTAGCATTTCAAGGGGAGTTTCAGGATGCCCGGAATAAGATGATCGAACTTCTTCAGGTGGGCGGAATGTCAGAGCATGATTTCATCAAATTTGCAAATGAAGCGCTCACGAGATCTGATTTTGCTTCGTCGATAGAAGCAATACAAGCCACAGCGGAGGCGGATTACCGCTTGTTGCAAGGCACAAATCCGGATATCCAGCTTAGCGCTTATCTTGCAACGCTTGCCAAGATTGGAACGGAAGTTTCCAGATCAAAGAAGAAAATATAGGCGTTTCCCCATTCTTGGTTGAATTTTCTCTCCCCCGGGGATTGCGGGACATACCTCCTGAGGAGGCGATTGCGGCAGAAGCGGTTAGGGCAGCATTTTTGGACACCTGTAACCTCTTTGACTATAAGCTGATGGAGCCTTCGACTCTGGAGCTAATTGAAACCCTCGAGGCAAAGAGCGGGCCTCCGATCCGGAATGAAATATATTACTTCAAAGATAAAAGCGGAAGAGACTTGGGCCTCAGGTTTGATCTGACGGTTGGAATAACAAGGTTCGTGACCGCTCGCAGAGACCTAAGTCCGCCTGTCAGATTAGGCTGTTACTCTTCAATGTGGCGTTACGAGGAGCCTCAATATGGCAGGTATAGGTGGTTCTATCAATGGGATGCCGAGTTATTTGGTCCTTCCAATGCTGAAGCTGACGCGGAGATCATCGAGTTCTCGGCTTCGCTATTCAATAAATTAGGAACTAGACCTCTCATTTCTATTGGATCAAGACGGATAATTGAATCCTTCATTCGCAAGAAATTAGGAATTGAAGATGAAAAGAAAATTCTTGGGACATTACGAGCTGTCGACAAGATCTCAAAGAAAAGCCTCGATGGGATTGCAAAAGAATACAGCGAGATCATTTCAGCGGACGACCTTCGGGCTGTGGCGGAGTTCGCCAAGACAAAGGGAGATGCAGATCGGTTTTCGAATGAACTCAGGAATTATGGAATCGATGCCAATCCTCTGTTGGAGATCCTGGACTCGGTGAAGGCAAGAGGCGTCGAAAATGCAGAAATCAACCTGAGCATCGTTCGGGGAATAGATTACTACACGGACATGGTGTTTGAGGCCTTCGATTTAGATAACCTCAACCTGGGATCGCTTTGCGGAGGGGGAAGATATGATTCCCTGCCTTCAATCTATGGGCGCCCTGATTTGGGCGCAACCGGCGTTGCAGGCGGAGTAGAAAGAGCTCTACTTGCGTACAAGCTCTCAAGACCCGGAGAAAAGAAAGTCTTCGTAGCTCCAGTTGGAAAGAATCCCAACCTTATCAGAACTGCGGCTTCGATTGCAGCGAATTTGAGAAGAGCTGGAATCCCGGCGCAATCAGAAGTCATCGAGAAGAGCCTTCGAAAGATCCTCGAAGCTCAGTCTGATGTTGGAACAAAGGCAGTAATTATTGTTGGTGAAAGAGAGCTATCCGAGGGCTCTGTAAAGATAAAGTGGATGGAGTCTGGCGAAGAGAAAACTGTCAGTTTAGATAAGCTCGAAAATGAGCTCGCAAGTAAACTTTGAAAATTACTTTGGTGTTATTTTGATCGCAACTGTCGGGCAAACGGTTTCGCAAGCCATGCAGAATATGCAGTCTGCTTCACGAATCGGATCAATCTTGTCGGTTCGATACATACTCCAGTTGTCCGAATCCTTTTCGATCTTCACATCATTCCCGGAACCGCCCTGTCCATCACCACGAAGGAACCAGCTGAATACATTAACAGGACAAACATCCGAACATTGTCCATCTGCAATGCACGATTCCCAATCGACGGCAACCCAAGTTCCGTGAATTCCGAATTTTGTTGGATAAGGATTCCCGTTGGCGTCCATTCTATCCATCCCTTCTGCGCGGACTTCATGACCTTCGTGAGTTCCAGTGACGGGGTAATCATTGGCACGAGACATAAAGTCTCCATCAATTGGTTTTGGTTTGTAGTCTAGCTCCGCTAATTCGACCATTAGGTTGCTACCTTCTGTTTTTCATACTTGAAGCTGAGTATTTATGGATAATACCTCGTGCTAGTTTCAAAAAGTTTGATGTTAATCTTCAGATAATTCAATTTCAAATTTGTTAGGCACGTCGATTCCGATTGCCAATTCCATGAAGTGACCCTAATTCAGGAAAAATCTTCAATAGGCAGAAGTCAGTTATGAAAAAGTATGCGGCGACCGGGATTTGAACCCGGGTTACCAGCGCTCTGCTCTCGAAAAGAAGCGTAATGCTTCTCTTGAAATTGGCAGGCTGATGTCCTAGACCAGGCTTTCCCGCAACCTTTGTGAATCTTTAAGAGAAGTTCTGATTTCTTGAGCTGCGTCTAGACGATCGCCGCAATCGCGAAATCATTACCCAGCTACTGATAAAACGATTTCTAATGAATCTTAGTGTGTGAAGAATAGTTTTTTATCGCAAGCGCTTTTCAACATTATAATACGACAGTTTGGGCCGGTCGTCTAGCCTGGTAGGATACAGCGTGTAGGATGAATCCTCAAGCGTCAAACACTTTGGCATGGTGGGGGTCCTGGGTTCAAATCCCAGCCGGTCCACTTAATCATGATCGAATTGCTGGTTGCTATCTGACAAGTTGTGTTTTCTGCCTATCACGAGTTAGTTAAGTAACGTAAAATCGGACAGTACTGCAGCTTTGGAGTTCTGTTCATAGCCCTCTCTCCATTCCTCTTTATTCTGATGACCGCCTGCTTTCAAAACTGCCGTGAGACGAATCAGGGTTGCATTCAAATTGAGAAGCGTGTTCGCTCGTTTATTTCTGTGACTTGAGAGGAGGGGTCTTTTCGAGCGCGAGGATGAAAGAGAACCAAGGGAGATGGCTGCATGATTCTTCTTTGTTTTAATCCTGAATTCTCTTTTGTTGATAAGCGATGGAGGATACAGAAATTTTTTCCCGCGTGATATTGAGAGGATGAAGTCTACCTGCTAGTAGCGAGATATGGTGAAGATTTACCTAATGGCTATTTATGATGCTGATGCATGCCAAAGCTTTCTAAACAAGATCAGTTACTTAGGGCGAAGGAGATTAAGAAAAAGGCTCGAAGAAGAACAAGAGGTCCCTATCGAAAGTCTCATGCAGATAACGCAGTAAAGTCCGCATAGATCTCGGGGAACATTCTGGCGCCGTCTCGACTTTCTAGCTCTTATGCTGGGCCTCGAGAGCTACGGAGTACTTGCACTCGATTCAGAGCGGCGGATTCCTTTTAATCTCAACCAATAAGATCGCAAACCCGCCAAACCCTATTGCGAATACTAGAGCAGCCCATGGTCCGATTTGCTGATGAGATGATATTGCTTGGAAGACATGAGATAGCACTTCACTTTCCAATGTATATTGACCTCTATTGTTATTCCGGGCTTCAAAAGAGTCTGTTCTGTCCCTCGGTCAGAACGGATTGACAAGCAGCTGAAAAATCTAAAATTTCTATGTGATCGCTGGCTCAATCTAGATATTGAGAAATAGCCCGCTAAAACCTGAAAGAAGTTGAGAGCGGATCTTTGACCGAAATATGGGTTCCGTATGGACCTGTCGAAGTTTCGTTTGATATCAAGCAAGAAAATCTTTCTCAGATCTTAGAGCCGCAACCCAAGAGACTCCCAAAGGAAGACATTGACCAAAAAGCTCATGAGTCTGACGGGTTTGATTCGATACTCGTCCTTTCTGGAACTAACGGAGCTGTTCAAGTCATTGATGCTTTGTTCTCAGAAAACAAGACGATTACGAAGATAATTTATCCAAAGGCGCTCGGTGCCCTCGCGAGACGCAAGGCCCAGGAGTTTCAAGTAAGCACAGTTGAAGAGCTAAACATCGAGGATCTGAGAGAGGTAGGGATCGTTGATGGAACGCCTGGCAAATTATTTTCGCAAGTACAACAAGGATCGAATCTCGCGGTTCTAACCTCCGTTCATTACGATCCTTTATTTGGCTTATCGGGCGCTGCCTCCGATCTTCTTTGTCTAAGCCCCCAACTGAAATCGGAGGCTTTCAAAAGGTCAGTCGAGGAGCTTCCCTGTCTGCCTTCGAAATCTGCCGCCTCATGGTATGCGACAAGAGTGCTTCAGACCTGTCCTAATGTCAACGTGGTTGAGATAGTAGAAAGGTCTGTAGGAGGAGCCTTATCTTTCTTTTCCGGAGAGCCGGAAGCCACTCATGCGAAAGTGCTCGATTTCTGGAAGTCCAGTCTCTCGATTAGTCTTTCGAACAGGGCTGAAAGGACAATTTTCGGATGCGGCGGAGGCGAAAACGACAAAACGCTTACGGATGCGCTGGCAAGAGCTTTCTTCAATATCGTTCAAAATGTTGCACTAAAAGACTCTGGGGCTAAAGTGTGCATGTTAGCAGAGTGTGCAAAAGGACTTGGTTCGGAAGCTCTGCTGCGTTATGTTACGGGGCGCTTCACGCCTGGAGCAAAATTAGATCAGGAATCGTACTTTGACGGGCTGGAAGTTCTCCTTTCTTTTTACAAAGTTCAAGGAGATCTTGAGCTCGCAATGGTGAGCACTCTCCCGAGGTACTACGGTGAAAAATTTCAGTTTAAGATGTACAGCGGGGCCAAAGAGGCTCCCAGTTCCGTAGTTTCTTCAGGTTCAAGAGCTAAGGTACTTGTTATTCCGGATGCCTCCAGTTCGTCAATTACTCCGCGGCCCGAATCAGCTTAGGCTCAGAGAATATTAGTTATTGAAAAGTATAGGTTCCCATATAGAGCTAATACAAAAATTGCTCCTGCAATAATCCAAGTCGCCCAGAACATGATTTTTCTTTTGTTTGACAGAGGTGACACATCATCTAGCGGTCTGAGCGCCGGGGCGCGCCCCGAAAGAAAAATCACGAGCACCGCCATAAGCCAAAAACCAGTTAACACCATGATCCCAGCACTGATCCAAGTGAGATAACGGTGAACTTTTGGACTGACTGCCGCATTTGCGATGTGTCCGCCGTCGAGCTGCCATGCCGGAAGAAGATTCACGAACGTTAGCAGAAAACCAAGAGAATATGCAAAGTATAATGTGTAAAAGAGAGGACCGACCAACAGTCCTTGCTGACCGTGGAGCATTAGTCCGGTTGCCCAAGAAGTGAAAAGGTCGCCTGGGGAACCGGTACCCCTCGAAGGTGCGAGTTTAGCTGTTGTTGCTGCATAAAGTCCAACGCCTATTGTCGTGACGAGTCCGGCTATTGGACCTGAGATTCCCAGGTCAAATAGCGCATCTCTATTCGGAGGATGATCTCTTGCACTAATTACTGCTCCCATGGTAGGAAGTGTCTCCGGCAAGGCTGGACCCGCCGCCTGAGCAGCCGCAAAACCTGGAAATGGAATGAAATAAGGCCAGGACGAGTCCATTTTATGGTGCCTGGACGCAATCTTGTGACCCATCTCGTGAATCCCAATTATTGCCATCAGGCAAATCGCGAATATGGCCGCAACCGTGAGATCCTCAGAAATAGTCTGATGTTGTAGTGTGTAGTTGTACGAGCTAAGAAAGCCGTAGATGAAAACAGTACATATGGTAGCGATGAACATAGCGATAGGTAATTTGACTCTCGATTTACCCCTGACTGGTTTCTTCGCCACGGTCAACATGACTCCGTGATCCGAGTTACGAAGGACTGCCATGTCGCCGCTTTTCTTAAGCTCTTCAACTAACGAAAGAAATTGCGCTTTCGTGTCGGTATGCGCAGGATCGATGAAAAACTGGAGTGGTTGCCCTCCTTCCGTCCGGTACTCCTGAGTGACGTTGAAAAGTCTATGAACGGAATCAATAATGTATTGAGTTTGCTCAGGACTCCTCTCAGGAGGAGCGTTGACTTCTGTCATAACTGCAGAAACGTCAGATATGCAGCATACGTATTTATTGTACTTGTCGGCTATGTGTCTTACAAAGAGAAAAATACCCCCTAGGAGAAAACTGTCCTAAGGTTGCAGAACATTTTCATTCGAAAAATTGGCAAGTACGGTGTTCGACGAGCTACTCCGAGTGACATCTCTAATGTTATTGCAATTAACTGGGCATCTCTTCCTGAACATTACTCAGATTCGTTCTTTGAGGAGAGACTGCAAGAATCTCCAGAGACTTTCCTCGTTGCTGAGGACGAAACGGGTAAGATTCAAGGCTACATAATGTGCAGAATAGAGTACGGTTTTTCGAACGTGCGCAGATATGGTCTTGCTCGCAAAGGACATATCGTGTCTGTCGCTGTTCTGGAAGAACACCGAGGCCAGGGACTCGGAAATGTGCTTTGTGAGGAGGCAATTTCGGGAATGAAAGAAAGGGGGTGTTCGGAAGTTTACTTAGAGGTCAGAGTTTCAAACGATCCTGCGGTGAAGCTTTACACGAAACTAGGCTTCAAAACTGTAGCAACACATCGAGGCTATTATCGCGATGGTGAAGACGCATATCTAATGTGCCGCGCTATCTAGACCGTTGCTAGCTTTCTCAAATAATAGATTTTCAAATGTGACTTTGATGGTGCTAGTGGAAACCCGAAAATTGAGCTCTTCTTCGGATGTGTCCGGCGAATTTCGGAGATTCGCCATGACTTGCGACACTATTAAGGCAAACCGGAGTAAATTGGAAAAAGTGCGGATCCTCTCGGAGTACCTGTCATCATTATCCTATGATAAGGACTTGAAAATCGCAGCCACCTATCTTTCTGGAAGGTTATTCCCGCCAGGAGAAACGGACCAGGAGGCGAATGTGGGCTATTCCACCCTCTGGAACGTAATTGCAGATATCACAAATTCGAAGGATGCAGAAATCTCTGGTTTTTACAGAAAACATGGCGATCTCGGATCTGCTCTCGAAGATGTAATCGCCCAGAAAATGTCGACACCAGGTTATAATGAGTCAGGGAACCTTGTTCATACATTAGTTAAGAAAATTCTTACGCTCTCAGACATTTACGCTTCTTTCTCTGAGCTCTCGAGAAGCGTCGGTTCACACTCGCAAGAAAGAAAGCAGCTGATCCTGAAGGGTCTGTTCTCAAACATTACCCTGCCTTCAGAAGCAAAGTATATTGTGAAAATTCTGACTAATGAAATGCGTATCGGGCTGGTGGAAGGGCTTCTTGAGGAAGCAATCGCGAAAGCTTTTTCGAAGAACTTGGGTGAGGTTAGGATGGCGAACCTCATCCTTGCGAATACAGGATTGGTAGCAATTCAAGCTCGTAACGGCAAACTAGGAGACGCAAAGCTCACGCCTCTTAGACCCACAAACTTTATGCTCGCTGACACAGCGGAAACTGCAGAGCTATTGTTTGGAAAGTTCAAATCTTCTCCAGTCTACTCAGAATACAAATACGATGGCATAAGGGCGCAGCTCCACAAACACGACGGAAAAATAAGAATTTTCTCAAGGAATCTGGCTGATGTCACTAGGTTTTTCCCGGAGCTAGAGGAAGCGACGAGTAGACTGGGACATTATGGTTTGATATTTGATGGGGAGATAATTGCCTTTGACGATGGCAAGCCTCTCTCATTCCAGTTACTGCAAAGACGCCTGCGAAAGATTGCTCATTCTGAAGACGACGCTCCTATAAGATACATGATTTTTGATTTGTTATTCTCTAAAAACCTCTCACTGATTCAGGAACCTTTGAGAAAGAGAGTAGAACTGCTTCGGAGTTTAGAGTTGCCGAGCGCTATAATGGGATTTTCAGAACTTAGATCTGTCTCCACATCCCAAGAGATCTCAGACATGTTTGTCGAAAGCAAGGGCCTTGGGTACGAGGGCCTTGTGGTAAAAGAGCCGAGTTCACCGTACACACCTGGAAGAAGAGGTAGTAATTGGGTGAAACTAAAGAAAGAACTCGATACACTCGATGTGGTTGTAGTAGCTGCTGAGTACGGGCATGGAAAACGTGTCGGCGTTATTTCGGATTATACTTTTGCCGTGAGAGATGGGCCGGATCTTAAGGTAGTGGGGAAGGCTTATTCTGGTCTGACTGATGCTGAAATCGACGAAATGACCAAGATTATGAAGAATACAACTATTCATGATCAAGGCTATCGAAGAACTGTCAAACCGCAGGTCGTTCTGGAAGTTGCATTTGATGCGATCCAAAAGAGCGATCGCCACGACGGTGGATTCGCTCTACGATTTCCGCGCATCAAAAGAATTCGATATGATAAGTCGATCAACGAGATTGATGGTATTGAAAAAGTGGAAAAGATCTATGAAGCGCAGAAAGTAAAAATATGATATGCGTGTTCTATGAGATTTCAGATCGTGTATGGCTGCTATCCAAAAAATTATTGCGCAAAGACGTCCAAAGTTAGGAATCGACTCGACTCTTATGAATTAAGATACTTGGAGGTCTGCGACTGCCTGAATGAACCGAGGTCCGACTTCCCTCACTCTCTTCCAGTTCAGAATCTTGTACTCTTTCGTTAGTTGTAGCGAGCTAAGATCCCTTTCAATCCAATTCTCATCTTCAAATTCCTTCTCTGGGACATGTACATAGTAATGAATCACCGCACGAATTTTTGAGGATTCGAAAGCATATTTCAGAAATTCTTTCGATCGTTCAGGCAGAGGCATGATTATTCTGTCAAATGTATTCTTGTGAGTTTCCGTATAAGTCGCCGCATCAGCCAGTACCGGATTCACTGTTCCCTTTAGATGTTTGTTAAGCTTCAAAGACTCTCTTGCAAACTCAATTGCCTTCGGATTCTTGTCGACACTTTCGATATGGCACTCTTTATGTTTGGCAATAACGATCGAAAAAGTGCCTATTCCAGCAAACATGTTCAGGATTTGTTCTCCATCTCGCACCAACGAAGCCAATCTCTCCCGTTCAGTTGAGAGCCTCGGAGAGAAATAAACTTCTTTGACATTGACTTTAAACAGGCACGCACTTTCCTTATAGATCGTTTCATAATTCTCATCACCAGAGACGAATTCCAAATCTCTAGTCCGGTACTCTCCTTGAACGTCTGATGATTGTTTCAGGACAGTCCGAACGTTTTTCATCGACCTTTGTATTTGCGCAGCAATCAATTCTTGTTTTGTAGAAAGCTCGTTTGGGATTTTTATGATCGCTATGTCTCCAATTACGTCGAAAGAAGACGATAGATGCGCAATCTCGTCTTTATCAAGAATTCCAGCCAAAGCTTCCTTCAGCATTGGCAATCAGATTTCCGCACCTGCTAAAGTCAACTAGTCTTTGTCTACGCTTGAAGGAACCTTACCAACGTAGTAATATTTCCCTTCCTCTTTTTGCATTCTGTCAAGCTTGCTGTTGGGTTTGTTGACCCGAGGTCTCCCCGTCGTAACATCTCGCCTGTATGTGATTCCCAATTCCTTTAGGAAGGAGTTCATTCCCTTTGTCTTGCGAAGCGGATGGCTTGCATGACCGCGTCTACCTGGTTCGCCTGAAAAAATCATCAGTGAGTCGGCGACTATATCGACAAGCTGAATGTCGTGATCGATAACCACCGCTGTTTTGCCCATTGACCTAACAAATCTCTGAATAGCCTTTGCCAGAACAATTCGATCTTCCACATCTATGAAAGCTGAAGGCTCATCAAATGCGTAGATCATGGCGTCCTGAAGTAGTGTCGCAACTATCGCAACCTTTTGGAGCTCGCCGCCGCTCAGAGTCTTGATGGATTTTTCATAAAGTTTGTCAAGTTTGAGAGGACTGACAAGTTGAGTTTGCAGCAATCCGGTATCAATATTCTTGTTAATTGTTCGAAGATAGGTTTGCACATCCATCTCGGAACCTGCAGAAAGATACTGCGGCTTGTATGCGACCTTTGCGGAGAGATTTACCTTGCCAGTTGTAGGAGGCTCAAGCTCAGCGAGCATTTTGAGAAATGTCGTCTTTCCGAGGGCGTTTGCCCCTAGAATTCCGATCACCTCGCCAAGTCTGATCTCTGCGGGTTCAACCGTGAGCTCAAAGGTGGGAAATGATTTCGTTAGTTCGGTGTAATCGCAAATGGATGGTGTCTCGGTTGCTTCCTCACCTGGAGAATAAATGTCAAACCTGACGGGCTGATCCCGAAATCGAATATTTTCGGCTTCCAAGAATCCATCTAATAACTGATTGATTCCAGTTCTGGCTGATTGAATCGAGGAAGTAATTCCATACACCCCAGGCTCCCCGTAAAGAATGTGAATATAGTCGCTGAGATAATCCAGAAATGAAAGATCGTGTTCCGCAAGGATAACTGAAGCCTTCTTGGCGAGATCTCCGATCACTTGTGAGACTTTCATTCTTTGAAAAACGTCGTTGTAACTCGATGGTTCATCGAAAAAGTACATATCGGCATCCTTCAGCGCCGCAACCGCGACAGCGGTTTTTTGCAGCTCCCCGCCACTCAGCTCGTTGACATTTAGGTCGAGGCTGTTCTTTAGCGAAAGTGTATCCACGATTTCCGAAATATTCCTTGAAGTGCCTGCCGAGGTCTTGAGCAGTTCTCTCATGGTCCCTTTCCAGACCTTGGGGATCAGGTACACTGCTTGAGGTTTAATCGAAACCCGTAAAGCTCCCCGAGAAATTGCTTCAAAGTGATCTTGCAGTTCCGTACCTTGGAATCTTTCAATTATTTCATCCCAGGTCGGAGTGCTCTCGTGCTTTCCTAGGTTCGGCCTTATGGAGCCTGAGAGAATATTCATCGCGGTGGATTTTCCAACCCCGTTCCTTCCAATCAGGCCCACTACTGCATTCTTCTTGGGAATGGGGATCTTGTAAAGACGGAAGGTATTCACTCCATACTGGTGTACTTTCTCTGTCCCGAGCTCAGAGGCTACGTTAATTATCGAGATTGCCTCAAAAGGACACTTTTTCACACAGATTGAACAACCAGTGCACAACTCCTCACTGATTACTGCTTTTGCGTCTTCTCCGAGAACTATGCAATCGCTCCCAGTTTTATTGACTGGACAGAACGAAATGCATTCCAAATTGCATTTCCGAGAATGGCAACTGTCCTTCTCTAAAACTGCGATTCTATGCGATGAAAAAGACATTTAGAGAAAACAGCTCCTAAGGCGAAAAAATCCGGTTGGAATTACAATCGATAATGACTTTGGATATATTAGCCTTATAGACCGAGACTGTTGCATCCAGATCTCAAAAGCAAGCTAGAATTTTCAAAGATAATTCATCTTTGATATTCGTTCATTATCGTATTAACTATTCGGCTCCCTCGATCTTTAGGTGTAATCAAAACCGATATGGGTTCATCCGTACCCGCGATACACATCGGTTAAAGTCATCTGAGAAAAAGGACTGTCCATGAAAGGCAGAAATATTAGATTGTTTATGAAATTGGAAACAGGAGATCTACACTCCAATTGAGCCAACAAGGCGTAACTTTGAAAGTACTAGAAGCGTACACGCGCGACGTCGGAAGAGGCGTTGCGAGAATTGACTATGATGCTATGGATGCCCTTGATGCCTCTACCGGCGATATTATCGAGATCAAGGGTAAAAGAAGAACAGTCGCAAAGTGCCTTCCTCTATATCCCTCTGACGAAGGCCGAGGAGTAATTAGAATCGACGGTCTGATCCGAAATAATTCCGGGGTAGCTATCGGAGACACAGTCACCATAAAGAAAATCAAAGCTCCGCCCGCCGAAAAAGTCGTAGTAGCTCCTCTTGAAGCGATTCCTCCAATTGACGAACGCTACTTAGCCGACGCATTGGAAAGCGTTCCAGTCACAAAGGGTGACAACATCATGATTCCATACTTTGGAGGAAGATTAACCTTCCAAGTATTGGGAGTCAGTCCTATGGCTGATGCTGTCTTGATTACACAAAGAACGATTTTTGCGATCTCTGAAAAGGGCGAAACTCTCCGTGGAGTCCCCCAAGTAACTTACGAAGACATTGGTGGACTGAAGGATGAGATTCAAAAAGTTAGGGAGATGATCGAGCTCCCGCTGCGTCATCCCGAAATTTTTGAAAAATTAGGAGTTGAGGCACCAAAGGGAGTTCTTCTGTATGGTCCGCCGGGAACTGGAAAGACTTTGCTCGCAAAAGCGGTGGCGAATGAAAGCAACGCTCATTTCATCAGCATATCTGGACCGGAAATCATGAGCAAGTTCTATGGGGAAAGCGAAGCAAGGTTGCGAGAAATTTTCAAGGAGGCTCGAGAGAAAGCTCCGACAATTGTGTTCATTGATGAAATTGACTCCATTGCTCCGAAAAGGGAAGAGGTTACAGGGGAAGTAGAAAGACGTGTTGTTTCTCAGCTTCTTTCATTGATGGACGGATTGGAAGCGAGAGGAAAGGTCATCGTCATAGCGGCAACAAATAGGCCCAACGCGATCGACCCAGCACTTCGGCGCCCAGGAAGATTTGATCGAGAAATAGAGATCAAAGTACCAGACAAGAAAGGAAGATTTGAGATCCTACAAATCCACACTCGTCACATGCCTTTGACCCAAGAGGTGGACCTTGAAAAGATCTCCTCTATTACACATGGTTTCGTAGGCGCTGACGTCGAATATCTTTGTAAGGAAGCCGCCATGAAAACTCTGAGGCGAATGTTACCGGAACTGAAAATCGAAGAAGACAAGCTGCAGCCCGAATTTTTGAACAGACTGCAAGTCACGATGGAGGACTTTGAGAATGCGCTAAAAGACGTCTATCCTTCAGCGATGCGCGAAGTATATCTAGAGACGCCAGATGTGCGCTGGGCCGACATTGGAGGTCTTGATAGTATCAAGAAGGAGCTTCAAGAAGCAGTTGAATGGCCACTAAAGTATCCCGATTTATACACTACAATTGGTTACAGTATGCCGAAGGGTGTACTTCTGTACGGGCCTTCAGGAACGGGGAAGACACTACTCGCGAAGTCGGTTGCCACAGAAAGCGAAGCTAACTTCATCAGTGTTAGAGGACCTGAGCTACTCTCCAAGTGGGTGGGCGAATCAGAAAGAGGGGTTCGTGAAGTCTTCAGGCGGGCAAGACAAGCTTCTCCGTGTGTAATTTTCTTTGATGAGATAGACGCCCTAGCTCCGGTCAGAGGTCTCGGTGGTGACAGCATGGTGACCGAGAGAGTGGTCAGTCAACTTCTTACGGAGCTTGACGGAATTCAGTCTCTTTCAGGCGTCGTAGTGTTGGCCGCTACCAACAGGATGGATATGGTCGACCCAGCGTTATTGAGAGCAGGAAGATTCGACAAGTTACTTTACATTCCATCCCCAGACAAGGACGCAAGGAAACAGATTCTGGATATACACATCAAACACATACCTGTCGCAGCCGATCTTGATGTGGGACGTATATCAGAAATGACTGATGGGTTTAGCGGAGCAGATCTGACTTCTGTAGTGAACACGGCTGTTTCACTTGTACTTCAGGAGTATATTGCTAGCTTTCCCAAACCTGAGGATGCCAAAAAGCATGCCGCTGAAGCTGCGGTAACCATGCGACACTTTGAAGATGCTATCCGGAAGGTAAAGAGCTCAAGAGAAGGCAAACCGGTAGAAAAGATTGCTGTGCCGTATTACAGGTAGTCACTCCAATAGTACCTCTTAAGTATCGGAGCGCTACTCCTTCTTTTCTCCAAATTTGTAATATCGAGCGATCCGTCTCGCGGCTTTCAGAGCAGAGATCCCTCCAGTGTCAACGCTCAAGCTTTTCACAAACGGGATCTCGGAGGTCCTATCGAATTTTTTGAACAAATGAGACAAGTGAGATTTTGAGGTTAGTTTGCTGAATTTCCCTCTGGATTTACGGCCAACCCTATTCAGAAGAATTTCAGGTTCGCAGTAAAGTCTAACAAAACACGCACTTCCGCCATGCGACTCCACGCGTCTGATTATGTCCCTAGTGAATTCGTCATCGGTTCCCTTGCCATAGACGAGAGTGAAAATTGTGTTCACATTTTCTTTTGCAACCTCTTCCAACATCTCTTTGCGGTATTTGTCGACCAGTCGCCAGAATGTCGGTGTTCCGAAATCAAAAAGTGATTTCACAAATTCGATCGAAACGTGATTATGATAGACTTTGAAACCTGTGATCTTGGCAAGCTGCATCGCTACAGTCAGCTTTCCGACGCCGGGCGGACCGTAGATGAAGACTAGCTTCAAATCCAATCAACTCACATTGGAATTTTCTCTCAGTGGAAGCTTTACATGCGTTTCTCATGAGCTCTAGGCTAGCTATTAGGTCAGTTTGCCTTTTTGTCCGACGATTCAAAAGATGACACTTCAGAAGGATATGCTGCAAAGCTTGTCAAGCTTCTAAGAGATTCGGGGGCTAAGAAAGGCAGTCGTATCAAGGTCAAGACGAAAGATGGTTTTGAAATTGCAGGTCTTCTGATTCCGCGGTACGAAGCCGGCTCCGGTGAGCATCTGGTTCTGAAACTAAAATCAGGATACAACGTAGGCCTAGACTCTTCGAATATTTCTTCGATAACTGTGATCGAGGATCAGTTGGCTGAGACTCCTATATTCAGCACGATTAAGCAAGAAAAAGAGCATGCGAACGAGAAGACTGTTCTTCTTCTAAGTACTGGTGGCACTATAGCAAGCAAGGTCGATTATCGAACGGGCGCAGTAAAGCCAGCATACACTGCTTCAGACCTTTATGCTGCCGTTCCTGAACTAGGAGATATTGCGCAAATCAAAACAGAAGTGCTCTTTTCCGCGTTGAGTGAAAATCTGGACCAAGAACACTGGCAAAAGCTTTCTGAGCTGATCGTTGCAAAATCGAATGACCCGTCAAAATTCAATGGTATTGTCATAATGCTCGGCACAGACACTATGGGTTACGTTTCAGCTGCTCTAAGCTTCTCATTGATCGGCGTCAAGTTTCCCGTAGTTTGCGTTGGATCGCAAAGATCATCTGATAGGCCTTCGACCGATTCAGCTTTGAACATACAAGGAGCAACCTATTTTGCTGCGCACTCGAATGCGCGTGGCGTTTTCGTTGCAATGCACAGGAGCGAAAGTGATGAAGTAATTGCGATACATTCAGGGGTGCGCGTAAGGAAAAATCACACGAGTAGAAGAGACGCATTTGAATCGATCGACGTTCCTCTATTTGCTGAAGTCGTCCAAGATAAGATCTCTTTCAATTCCGATTTTCCGACGAATAGCTCAGGTTCAGAGATTTCGAAAGACTTCAATTTCAAGACGAATTTTGATCCAAAAGTGTCATTGATAAAATTCTATCCGGGATTCGATCCTTCTTTGCTGGATTATCTAACAGCTGAAAGAGGTTTGAAAGGCATTATCTTTGAAGGAACAGGCCTCGGCCACGTTTCGAAAGCGACAGTGAGGAAGATAGAGGAACTGGTTACCAATGGAATCTTCATTGGAATAACTTCACAATGCGTCAGAGGACACGTGGACCTTCATGTCTACGAGACAGGCATAGACCTGCTAAATGCTGGGGCCGTGCCTCTCGGAAATATGATTAGCGAAACCGCCCTCGCCAAGTTGTCGTGGGTCTTGGGCAATTTTTCTAAAGAAGATGTGGGAAACCTAATGACAAAAAATCTCCTCGGTGAGATGACCGAGAGAATTCTTCTGAAACACGAGCCATGATCTCTTGCTATGAGCGTTAACGAAACAATCAAGAAAGAGGAGACTGATTACAAGGCTATGCAGCTGAAGGTTGGCTTAGAAGTTCACCAACAGCTTGCCACTAAAACGAAACTATTTTGCGGATGTCCCTGTTTTATCGAAGCAGAATTTTCGCCTGATTCTGATCTTCTAGAAAGGTTCCCAATTCAATTTACTCGCATCCTAAGAGCAGCGACCTCCGAGCTGGGTGAGATGGATCTCGCTGCCAAATTTGAAGCACGACGAGTGATTCGCGTAAACTATCTCTCGAATAAGGAAACATCTTGTCTCGTCGAAGCCGATGAAGAACCTCCTCATTCTGTAAACAATGACGCTCTCGAAACTTCCCTTGTATTCGCGCTTGCACTGAAATCCCGTGTCATCGACGAAATTCACGTAATGAGAAAAATCGTTGTCGACGGTTCCAACACTTCAGGCTTCCAGAGAACAGCAGTAGTAGCGCTCGGAGGAATTCTCGAGTACAATTCTGGTCTCTCAAAAGTTGGTGTGCAGAGCATCAGCGTCGAGGAGGACGCGGCTCGCTCTGTGAAGCTCGAGGAATCGCGTACCGGGGAAAAGGTGTACGTTCTGGATAGATTGGGAATCCCACTCGTCGAGGTCGCGCTTGCGCCAATCGAAGGGACACCAGAAGAGATAGAAAATGCCGCAGGCTCACTTGGAAGGTTTATGCGTGCTTCCGGGAGGATAGCACGCGGCCTTGGAACAATAAGACAGGACCTTAATGTCTCTGTTATGAATTCTCATATCATAGAAGTGAAGGGCGTTCAGAAGCTTGAGCAAATAGGCAAAGTCGTTCGATTCGAAGCGGCGCGTCAGAAATTTTTCTACGATCTTTCAAAGGAAATCGAACAAGCGGCAGGCGGGAACCTCGAAATTTCATTGGAAGATGCCACAGACATTTTCACAAATACAAAATCAAACATTATCAAAAGTGCGCTCTCAGCACATGGTTCCAATGCGAGAGTCGCCTGTATTCTGGTCAAAGATTTTGCAGGGCTTATTGGAAAGGAAAACTCATTTGGGTCCAGATTGGGTAAAGAGTTAGGCGCGATAGCTAGAGCTTACGGCTTAGGCGGCGTATTTCACTCCGATGAACTTCCAAACTACGGCGTCACTGCCGAAGAAGTCAAGACACTAAGGGATAGATTCATGCCTTCAGAAAAAGATGCTTTTGTGCTCTTGGCAGGAAATGTGGAGAAAGTCTCCGTCTGTTCGGAGGCATTGATCCAACGACTTCGCGACTCATTAAATGGCGTTCCGCCTGAGACGCGGGCAACGACCCCGGACGGCGAGACTGTTTTCCTGAGGCCGCGACCTGGAGCAGCAAGGATGTATCCCGAGACGGACATACCGTTGATCGAAGTGTCCGAGGCCTATCTTCGAAAGCTGGAAGACCTGATTCCAGAGCCGTGGGACAAGCAAGTCAAGAAGTTCGCGGCAAAGTTCAAGCTGTCTGCTCAGCTCGCCGAGCAACTATTTGACTCTGACCGAAGAGAAGTGTTTGAGCAAATTGTTGTGTCAACAAATCTCTCGCCAGGATTTGTGGCATACAGTCTCATCGATACAATTCAGAATTTATCAAGAGAAGAAGTGGAAGTCGATAATGTCAGTAACGATCGTCTCAGGGAGCTTCTAATCGCCATTGACAAGGGCAAGTTTGCGAAAGAGGCATTGCCCGAGATACTCAGGATCTTGGCTTCGAACCCCGAGACGAAGTTGGATGAAGCGCTAGCGCGCTCCGGCTTCGAGTCACTGGACGAAGCAAATCTCGCTAAGATCGTGAGAGATGTCATTGGAGCTAACATCGAAATCGTAAAATCAAAAGGCATGGCTTCGCAGAGCACGATTATGGGAAAGGTAATGCAAAAAGTTCGCGGCAAGGTTGATGGCAAAATAGTTAACGAAGCCGTTTCAAGAGAACTTGGCATAGTGACTCATATGAAAGGCGCCGATTGATCACTCAATTTAGAGAGCGTGAGTAGAATTTAGGCGGAAACTGAGATTGAATACAGTAGGGGGCACAGGCTTGAAAGACAATCTTTGGGAAAAGCAGTCCGGCAAGAGCTAGTTTTCTTCATCGGTCGTTTCTTCTGATTCGGAAATTTCCGCGCCTTCTCGAAGTGCAGACGGCGAAGCTTTGTCTCTTTCTGAATAGGTTACGCCTGATGGTCGCTTCTGAATGTATTGGTAGTTCCTGCTGTTTCCTTCCCTAGTCAGTATATTTTCCAAAACTAAATCTCGCAAGGCATGCGAGACGGCCGTTCGGTCATAGTGATAGCCTCTTCTGGCTATTTCTTCGTGGACTTGGCCTAAAGATCTCCCTTCAGAGAACCAAGAGTCTCTCCAGAGATCGACGATTAGACCCCTGCAAGTCTTATTTCCTTGCGTGGTCCCAGTGTCTTCGGAAGTGAACGAAGGCAATGAACTAGAGACGTTAAGAGAAGATAGTACGCTCTCAATTGCTTGCTTTAGCTGAGACTCTGAGCAAGTTATCTCAACTTCCCAGCCGGCCCTACGTAATTTGACCGTGATCTCCTTTGCCAACGCTTCGGTCATTTATTGTTCAGTTGCGCAATTATATAGTGTGCATGTTGCGCAATATTTATTACATGCGCCCATACAATGCATAATGCGCATGATGAACAACCAATTAAAGCTTATCCCGAATAATGCGGAAGCATATACCAGCTTCGAGCAGGAGTTCCGGTTTTCTTCTTTAGGAAATAAGCTTGAGAACCTTGAGGGCAAGAGGGTCATTTTTAGGACAGATTATTCAAAAGAATCGATTCCTCTTCAATCCCTTTCCCGACCAGTCACCAATTACACTTCTAATTGTCTGAGGGATTTTGGCAATAATCCACGGGATAGAACCATTGCATCCATCGATTCATCATGCGCTCTGGTCGGCGAGACTGATGAAGGTTCAATTTATGCTGGTCGTGTAGCAACTGTTTTTGCCGAGGGGGGATCCATTCAAGGATACTGCCGAGCCGGACCCGTAATTATCTATCTCGATCCGAACACTCTCAGCTCGAGCTTTAGCACTGGCATCACCAAGAAAATCTCAAATCTAATACTCTTCGACAGAGCGATAGCTGAGCGCTATGTCAGAATCTATCTTGAGAGACGCGCTCAAATTCAAGCGGCCCGCTCGCTATCTGACTCGATCATTGTGGCCGACGGCGCGTTAAGAACATCAGTCCTGGAACAAAGAGAATCATCTCTCAAGAGTGTTCAAGATGTTTGCGAAGAAAACTTCAATCAGCTTGTCGGTCTTTCTAAAACCACCTCACTTAGGCTAGTGTCAAATGCAGTCGCGGAATTGCAATCAATTCAAAAGAGCCAGGTTTTCGTCGACCTGACCAATTCGATTAAGGCGCTGTTACCTAACTGCGGTTCTAACAGGATTGTGGTCGCTAAATTCTCACCCAATTCGTCTGTCTTTAGAGTGGACTTTTCACCTTCAAACGGGGAAGAAGAAGGCCAAATCCTATCAGATATGAAGTATAACGATTCTTTTTTCAGAGGATACCCCGAGACTCTGAGACTTGCACACCACCTTTCCGTCTTGGATTCCTCAACAATATCCTCAGTTAGAACCTATCTTGCTAGGAAATATGATCTGATCCAGGTGCCCTCCGATGATCTTCGGGCGACAATACTCGGAAAACTAGTCTAATCTTGGAGAGCTCGCAGAATGCGAATACTCGAGAAGACCGGGGATGACATTCTATTAGTAGCCCTTCCCACAGAGAGTGTTTACCAAGGAGACTATCTTGAGATAGTTGATGAGCAGAAAATCGGTTCGGTTGTTGTGCAGGTCTATGAAGAGTCCTATATTCCTAGCCAATCTTTGACTGAGGATATAATCCGAGAGCAGATTATTGAAGCAAGTGCGAATGGTGTAGAGCTTGATCCGTTTGAGATAAGCTCGGTCTCTCAAATGATAAAGGACATGAGACTCTTGAAATGCAAAGTGCGAGGGAGCATTAAGAATGGAATCATGGTCGCGAACGTGGCGTGGCTACCTTCAAGATCAAAATCTAAGATTAAGAAAATCTCGCAGTCGAAACTCTTAGATCTTGCAGGACAAACTGGGTCGGCAGAGATAAGACTCGGAACGACGAAGGATGGCGAATCCTTCAAAATATTCGGGGAAGCTATTGACGGGCACCTATCCATAATCACGGGTAAAAAAGAATCTGGAAAATCGCATCTTTCAAAGCTCTTGGTGAGCTCTCTCGTAGCCAACGGGGCTATAGTCATAATCTTTGACCTAAATGACGAATACGAAGGCCTCGGTTTTTCAAGAGACGGAACAAAGAATGAGGTCTCAAACAGGGTTGTGCTACTAGAGCCGGGAAAAAACCTGCGCTTTTCCCTTAGTTATCTAGGAGAATATAGCCTGATCTCCCTCATGCAACATGTGCTTGATGCGCCGGGAGCTTCGTTGCGCGAATTCATTAGAATAATAGGGTCGCTAAATTCCTCGGATAAGCTCTCGATAGATTACCTCGGTGATGCGATCCAGAATTGGAGATGCAACGAGCTCGTGAAAGATGCGCTCTATGCCAGATTTCAGACTTTGAAAAGTGCTGGGATTTTTACTTCTGATGAGGATCGCGGGGTCAAAGTCGATTGGGTTGTAAGATCGCTCTTGAGCGAGGGAGGCGCCATAGTCGTGTCCCTGAAGAGTTCATCTTCTCTCACAAAGAGAATTGTCGTAGAAATAATATTGAGCAAGCTTGTTCAATTGTTAGAGCGTGAAGCCATCCCACCTATCTTCTTGTTTGCTGAAGAAGCTCATCTCTATTTGAGGGAAACTTACTGGGATGATATTGTCACAAGGATGAGGCACTTCGGGATCTTCACGACTTTAATCACAAATCAACCTGATGCGATAAATGATAGTATTTATCGTCAGGCGGACAATATTTTCCTCTTTAATTTCACAAACCAGACGGACCTGGATTTGATTGCGCGGGCGTCAACAGCTGATTCCGAAACGATTCGATCCATAGTTCGAACTCTTCCAAAGAGACACTGCCTAATTCTAGGAAAAGTGGTTTCGGATCTCCCAATGCTCGTGAAAGTCGGCGAAGCCCAATTCTTAACTCTTGGTCAGACAAAGAAGTTCTTTGGAAGAAAATCCAACAATGTCAAACTCGAGTCAAGTCCAAAGCTTGTTCTCGCACAGGAGGCGGTTGCATGACATCGTTAGGGTCAGCTTTCCGTTTAGCGAAATTCCTTCCTTTATGAAGATAAATCACACGCCTAATTTTTCAAAAACGCGAGTCAAGTTACACTTAAATCGACAACTGTCGTAACTTTTTGGCTATATGAGCGTAGACGACGCAGAATTTGCTGCCCGTATTGCCGGAGACGTAGTAATAAGCGACAATGCGGGCGACGCAATGCGCAAGTGGCGCGAGCGGATTGCGGTCAGGCAGGCAGTTTTGGCAAGAGAGATGGGTCTTTCCCCATCAGTTCTTAGCGACTACGAAAGCGGAAGACGCGCATCACCTGGTGTGGGCTTCATAAAGAAGTACGTTTCGGCACTTGTGAAACTTGACCAAAACCATCACAAGCTTCTACCTAGGGAAATCGCCCCCAAAGATAAGTCTGCGATACTAGCTATTGGGGAATTTAAAGAGCCAGTAAAGGCAAGAGAGATTCTGAAAGCTGTTGACGGAAATGTCGTAACAGGAGCTGATAAGCTCGGCACCGACATTTACGGTTACACGGTTGTTGACAGTATTAAGACAATCTACGCACTTTCGGGCTTTGATTTTTACAAAATATACGGGGCAACAACTGAACGCGTATTGATCTTCACAAAAGTCGGTTTAGGGCGCTCTCCCATGGTTGCGATAAGAGTGGTCCATTTGAAGCCCCGGATGGTAGTTATTCATGGACCGAAGGCAACAGATGAAGTGGCAAAGGCACTTGCTGAGAAAGAAAAAATAATACTTTCACTAGCTGGGAATGTAAGCGAACAAGGCATTGTGGCAGCTCTAGCCGAACTTCAGCAGACGAAATACGGAAAATCCCGATAGGATTCCTAAACTGAAACAAGGTATCTGCGACGATTGACATCTGAAGTAGAGCTCCTAATCGGTATACTGCTAATAATAGGATTGGGGCTTGTTGCCATTAGATGGCACGCCATTGACCTCCTAGGAGCGATAAGTGGGGCGGTTATTTCGTTTCTAGCGTTCCTAGCCGGCAGCTTTTCTTGGCTCTTCATGATAGTAATTTTCGTCGGTGTCTCTTCGGCCCTAACGAAATACAGATATGATTACAAAAGAAAAATAGGATTTGCGCAAGAAAAATCTGGAACCCGGTCGTGGCCGAATTCAATTGCGAACGCCGGCGTCGCTGCGATCGCTTCGGTGGCAGAGCTTTATACTCATTCAGAGATTTTCGCCGTGATGTTCTTGACATCAGTAGCTGCAGCTTTATCAGATACTTTAGCAACAGAAGTAGGATTGCTTAGCCCCTCAAGACCTAGGCTGATTACTCACCTGTCAAAGACTGTAGAACCGGGCACTTCTGGAGGCATCTCTCTTCTAGGAGACGCTGCGGCAGTTCTGTCCGCCATTGGCATGTCTCTTGTTGGTCTTGCAGCTCTCGCGATTAAGGGAATGGGTCCCTGGAACTCGGCCGCAGCAAGCTTGGCCGTAATCCTGGGTGCTGTAATCGGGGTATTCTTTGATAGCTTGTTAGGCGCGACGGTTCAGGGGGTAAACAAGTGTGCAGTTTGTGGCAGGTTTACCGAAAATCTGACGCATCACGAACAGAATACCATTACCGTGAGGGGGCTACGCTTCGTTGACAACAACGTGGTCAATTTCATCGGAATTCTGGTGGGAGCTCTTATCTCCATTGGAGTATACTTGTTATTAGTTGCCCTGTGAATTAATTTTCTTTTTCCCTCAGAACTCGAAGTTTTGTCGCGACCTCCGAAATTGGAATCCTTTCCTGCTTCATAGAATCGCGCTCTCGGATAGTAATAGTGTTGTCCTCCAGTGACTGGGGGTCTATAGTCAAGCAGAAGGGGGTGCCTGCTTCGTCCATCCTCCGATACCTTCTACCTATGTTTCCTGAGTCATCGTAAAAAACCGGAATATCTTCTTTTTTCAGAGACTCATAAATCGTCCGTGCCTTCACTTGGAATTCCGGCTTTGAAATAAGCGGAAAAACGGCCGCAAGATAGGGAGAAATGTTGGGCCGCAATTTCAGAACATCTCGGTCCTGTTCGTGGATGAAATAACTCACTAGCAAGCACAGGAGACTACGATCTACACCCAAGCTCAGTTCTACCACATGAGGAACGATTTTTTCTTCTCCGTCCATCACCGAAAGATCCTTCTTACTCATACGTGCATGGTTAGATAAATCATAATCAGTTCTGTAGTTACAAGCTACAAGTTCAATCCATCCGAGACTCGTCTTTACCTCAAAATCAAAAGCTGAAGTAGTATAGAAGGCTCTGTCTGACGGAGACAGCTCCCTAAATCTTGTATTCGCTTTCTCAAAACCTACGCTTTCATAAAATTTCTGCAACAAAACAAAATAGTAAGCTATTATGTCCATTCCCCCGAAGATTTTCAGAGCAGCCTCAAAGCTAACCTCTCTCGCTTCTCCGGAATACGGGAAGGAGAGGACATTGAGCTTGACATTCTTGGCTTTCTCTAATTTGGCTGAATCAAAGGGAGATTTGGGATTGAAGAAAACCTCGATCTCTGCTTGAATCAGCTCTCTAAGTCTAATGACGCTCTGTCGAGGTGATATTTCGTTTCTGAAACTCTTTCCTACTTGTGCCACCCCCTTGGGAAGTTTGACGCGCATTGTTTTTGACAGACGTGAAAAGTCAACAAAGATACTCTGAGCTGTTTCTGGTCTCAGATACGCGTCATCATTCTCGGCTCCAACCCCCACACGAAACATCATGTTGAATTTTACAGGTTTTCCCAGCTCTCCCCCGCAATTCGGACACTTCAGATTGTACTTTTGAATCAGCTCCTGGAACTCCTCCGGGGAGAGTCGTTCGTCGATTTGCAATCCGGTCTTCTCGGAAATGTACTTGTCCGCTCTAATTCTGTTTCCGCACTTTGTGCATTGAACAAGCGGATCTACTAGGCTTGAGAGATGTCCAGAGGCCTCAAAAACGATCTTCGGAAGTATCAAGGATCCGTCGATTTCGAGCATATCATCGTAATTGACGAGACGCCTTCTCCATTCTCGAAGAAAGTTGGATTTCATCAAGAAGCCCAAGGGCCCGTAATCCCAAAAGCCGGCCGGAGCGTCATTGTAGATCTCTGCAGAGGGAAAAAAGAACCCTCGTTCGAGAGCCAAGCGCAAGACTTCATCGTAGGTTGCCTTCTTCTCACTGAAAGTCGGAGCTTGATTAGTGCTTGAGCTCAATTCTTTGAATCACTTACGCCAGAAACGCCTTAATTCGGATTGGTTAAAAACACCAAGGGCTACTCTTCGGTCGCACTGGTTTCTCTTGGGCTCCGCGGCGGACCGAACTTGTAGCCGTAATAGATCTGACCAGAGGGACCGTCAGCCTTCACTCTCCTAAAAACCGCCTTAACCTTGCTTCCTATTTTTAGCGATTCGTATGGAAAGTCTACGATCTGCGCAACGAGTCGCACGCCGTTGGAGAGCTCCACTAGGCCGAAGACCATGGGTTCCTGCTCTTCAAATCCTGCAACGCTTTCCTTCTGCAAGGTATAACTCAAGATTTTTCCTGCGCCGGGCATTTCAAGTGGTTTTAGATCTATTGATTTGCAGGCCCGACAGATGTTCACAGGGGGAAAGAATTCGGCTTGGCATTTCTCGCACTTGTTTCCGAGCATCCGATAATATCTATCGCGCGTGCGGTAATAGGGGACAGACAACTGTTATCCTCACACTCTAGTTGCGGCCGGTCCTTCCGGCAAAACCGAGGACATGCACATAGGCAGAACTGTCGATTCCAGACATTGATTGAACTAGACCGAACCTGGCGTTGGGTACTTGATTAAATCCTGACCTTTCAGTCAGTTGCATGAAGGCCTCACAGATCTGATAAACTCCAGCGGCTCCTACTGGATACCCACGACCTTTCATTCCGCCAAATGTTGAAATGGGAAATTGCCCGTTCAAGTCGAACCGCCCAGCCGCGGCATCATTGCAAGCTTCGCCCTGCTTTGACAAACCCATCGATTCCAAGGATATCGCTGTAAGTTCTGAATAAGAGTCATGAAGTTCCAGAAAGTCTATTTCCTCCATCGATAGATGCGCTTTTTTCAATGCCTTCTGAGCTGCAACTTCCGTTGCGCCAAAATGAAGCATTTTGGGCCTTTCGAAAAAATTGACCAGGTTAGAGGAGGATTCGGTTGCCAAGACTTCTACGGCTGATTTTCTTTGCTCAGAGGAGAGCTTGTCTTCCGAAACCAAAAGCGCACAGGCAGCTCCATCGCCGACGGGAGCGCAGTCAAGAACTCGAAGAGGATCCGCAACAGCTTCAGACCTTGACACTTCTTCATTCGTGAATTTCTTTCGAAATTGTGCGTGCTCCGCTGTGGAGGAATTCTTGTGCGCCACTACAGGAAAGGCCGAAAGCTTTTCCCGGGTTACATCGTATTCGTGCATGTACATTCTAGCCAAAAGAGCATTCATTGCCGCGATAGAAATTCCAAAGAACTGTGAATAATCCGCATTTTCAGAGAGACCCTGGGCCTGCATCACCTTCGCGGGATCGAGGTCACGCATTTTTTCAACGCCCATCACGAGGACACTCTCCATTTGCCCTCCTTTGATCAGATTTACACCGAGATTGATCGCCGAACCACCTGATCCTCCAGCAGCTTCTACCCGGTAGGCCGGAACCCCCTTCAAATCGAGTGCGTCGGCGACTATTGCTGCGAGATTACCTTGGGAAGAAGAGAGTTCTGAAAGGGCATTTGCAATTATAATTGCATCTGGTGGGGAGGCCTCCTCCTTCAGCAACACCTTAGATGCTTGGAAGGCGATTTCCGACAGAGACTTGTCCCAGTGGTCGCCCACTTTTGTATATCCGATTCTTGAAATGAATACCGACAGTGCAGCTGTCACTCTCGAGGTTTATCGTTGAAGTTTCTCGCGGAACTTTGTATACATGCCATAATCAATTCTCACATTGTTTTCGATCAAATCTCGAACCGGGACGCCCATTTTTCTCTTCTCGATAAGAGGTTCCTGCGCTTCAAGAATGAAGGCGTCGCTTCCTGCCCCAGATCCAAAAGAGCAAAGCAGAATCTTATCTTGGGGCTTTGCAATGTCCAGCACTGCGGCCAGTCCTAGCGGAGAACTACCAGAATACGTATTGCCGATCACTGGATTGAGAAGGCCAGTCTCAATTTGTTTCATTGTGAAACCCAGCCTAGTGGCAGCCTCAACAGGAAACCGAGGGTTTGGCTGGTGAAAAACCGCATATTGGAAGTCTGAGGGTTTAGTCTTGAACTCTGTAAAGAGATTCTTGACTGCGGTCTCGACATGGTGAAAATACGCCGGCTCCCCAGTAAACCGCGAGAGATGTCTTGGATATCTCTCACCTTGTCGTCTCCAAAAGTCACCAGTGTCTGAAACATACGTGACGCTTCCCAGAATCTTTGTGATGCTATTTCTGCTAGATCTTCCAATAACGTACGCCGCTCCCCCACTTGCGGCCGTGAATTCCAAATCATCTCCAGGTCTTCCTTGAGCAGTGTCAATTGCACAAGCCAGGCCGTGGTCAATCATTCCCGATCCCACTAGGCCACTGATCACCTGCATGGCTTCAGTTCCAGCTTTGCATGCGAACTCGAAATCCGCCGCGAGGATTTCATGACAGCCCAAGGCTTGAGCGACAATTGTGCTGGTTGGTTTTACGGCATAGACCTTGGACTCGGTACCAACAAAAATTGCGCCGAGATTTTTTTCAACTCCAGCCATTGCGACCGCAATTCTTGCAGCCTCAACAGCCATCGTGGTTGTGTCTTCATCACTCGAGGCCACTGCCTTTTCTTTGTTTGCCCCTGCACCTCCGCCATGCCAAATTCTTGCGACTTCAGTGGTCGGGAGCCTGTAAAAGGGAATGTATGCGCCATAGCCTTCTATGGCAATTGGAGTAGATGTTCGCATCTGAAAATTCTACCAAGTGCAAAACTAAGCGAATTTAACGGTTATACAGTTTGCAACACAGAGCTACGTTGATCAACGAAAATGTTCGCGAGAATCGACTGAGAATGCCTTAATCAGATGGCCTTTACCTGCTTTACCACGGGCGGTCTTCCTTTTCTCAAGACTCGATATCCGCAGATGCACTTTATTTCAGGCAGTTGAGCTAATTCGTCGGCCGTAACTCTCGTCCCACAGCGCACGCATTCGTAGATTACTCCACCGAACACCTTGCTACTTGTTCCAGCATTCGCAGGCGAAGTCTCATTATTTGCGCTCATTTCCTCTTCTTCGCTCTCTGAATTAGCCTTGTGTTTTCTTCCTATATGAGGGTGACTGCTCCAAAAGTAACGGTTTAAATTTGCTTTCACGGCCGAAATTGTTTCATCTGGACATAGGTCATTTAGCTTGACATCTCTCCGAAAGAAAAACCTGGAAAAGAAAAGGAACAGAGACCTCGAAGATCGTCTCTTTTGGATACCAACACAGCAAGAGATCAAAGATGCCATAACAACTGATGTTTACTTTCAATACGGCGAGACTGCTCTATCTTATGCCGGAATAAATCCAGTCGTTACCATGGAAGTGTATACGCGAACTAACCCCTTTGCTTCAAACTGGGCCGTGGTTTGTGGGATCTATGAAGTTGCAAAATTGCTCGAGGGGTTGCCGATAGATGTTGATGCCATGGAGGAGGGCGAAGTGTTCCTCGTTGATCCTCGTAGTGCGTTTTACGAACCTGTAATGAGTATTAGGGGCAGGTATCTCGATTTCGCAAAGTACGAAAATCCGATCCTTGGATTCCTGTGTCAAACGAGTGGAATCTGCACCAAAGCCGCAAGAGTCTCTTTGCTGGCAGAAGGGAAAATGAACATCAGTTTCGGAACCAGACGAGCACACCCTGCCCTAGCTGCAACGATCGAAAGGAGCTGCCTAATTGGAGGCTTGGATAGCGTTTCAAACGTTTTGGGCGCGCGACTACTGAGGAAAAAAGCTTCGGGGACGATGCCCCATGCCTTCATCCTCTGCGTCGGAGATGAGGTAGAAGCTTGGAAAATCTTCGACAAAGCCATACCTAGCGATGTCCGGAGAATCGCTCTGGTCGACACTTTGACAGACGAAAAATTCGCAGCTATAAGCGCGCTTGAGACTCTAGGCAATCATCTGGAAGGAGTTCGCCTCGATACGCCGGGCTCAAGAAGAGGGGACATGAAACGAATAGTACAAGAGGTCCGTTGGGAGCTCGATATTCGCAACGGCAAAAATGTGAAAATAATTGTATCTGGTGGATTGGACGAACAGTCCATCCTTGACTTGAGAGATTACGTCGATGGCTTTGGGATTGGAACCAGCGTTTCAACGGCAGCGGTAATCGATTTTGGCGGGAAAATAGTAGAAGTAACTGATGAGAAGGGAAGCGCGCAGTTTAGGTCCAAAAGAGGCGATCTCTCTGGAAGAAAGTATGTGTACAGGAATACAAAGACTCTGAATGATCTTGTAACTCTGAGTTCCAGAGGGCCGTCAAAGGATTATCTTCCTCTTTTGACACCGCTGATCCGAAATGGAAAGATTGTCAGAAAGTTCTTGCCTGTAGATGACCTCAAAACGAGAACGAAAAAACTCGTGAAACGCATCTCGCAAGCTGAACGAAGCATTGATTGGAAATAGACGTACCCCAACTCTTCAATTCAGCGCAGCAAATTCGCGAACGTAGATCCCGATGTTTTCGCAGTTTCAAGGTCTACAAGGTATGGAGAAACATTTGCTCAACAGCAAACCATGAAAAAACTAGCATCCAGATGGTCCTTAGCATAAGAAGGAGTATGGCTGGCGTAAATCAGCTAGGGCACCGCATAAACTAACAATGGCTTTATTCGTAATTACAGTATGTCAGGCACGGTTTTTTTATACGATATGGAGAGACGCATTTTCGGGGCAAGCTAGTAGCTAACAATGGCTTTACTTGAAACCGTAGCTAGTAGCGGGCAAACTATTCTGTGTATAAAAGGGAACTATTCAAGCCCGGGAATTAGGCACCAAGACTTCGGAACAAGTGTTTGAGAAATTCCATGAGGGTCTTCTAGGCATAAATCATAAGCCCTTTCTGTTCCAATGTAACATGGAGATTATTCACAGCTCTGTAAACCTCAGTTTCTTTCTTTGCTCCGGTGCAGACCAGTTTCCCTGAGGCGAAAAGTAAAATCACTGTTTTTGGATCAGCCATTCTGTGAATCAAACCCGGAAATTGCTCCGGTTCGTACATAGACTTTGGAAGTTGCCTTGCTGCTTCCTCCAGGTGAACCTTGCCTCCCAACGAGGCAGAAGCTACTATATTCTGAATTTCAATTATCGGATCATTTCGAATGTCAATGCTCCCCTTTCGTAGCTTCTGAACAACGGTCTTGACAGCCTTTACTGCTTGTTCTTCTGACTTTGCTCCGGTGCAGACCATTTTTCCAGATGAGAAAATCAAAGTCGCCGTCTTTGGGACTTTGAGTCGAAACACCAAACCCGGAAATTGGTCGGGGTGGTATTCTACATCAGAAAAAGAGCGTGTTATCTCGTTTAGGTCTACTGTCTGGTTAATACTAGCGGAAGCAACGACATTTTCGATGCTGATTATCGCTTTGGTCTGAGGCAAGAAGTAAAAAGACCCTTTGAGACCTTTGCTTATAAAGGCCTATTTATACTGAATGAGAAGAACATGCGATACCGGCCAATAATTCGCTTAAGCCAAAAACGTGATTGATATTCTTCGTTGTCGTACGGCGTCGCTAAAGATCAAATTGTGACGACTCGGTCAAATGCCTTCTCCACATTTCTTAGGATTGTTTCAGACTAACTCTGAATCCTCATTGCCGTCAAGAAACAGATGCACGGATTATCTACTAAAGAGTTGCTGAATTCCCGTTTGCCTTTTGTGATGTATCTCTCGATCTTCGGTTTTTTATGACTCTGACCTTATCCGAAGAATCCCAATTCAAAATGAAATCGGAAATCTTGTGAACTGGGACAATTGCCACGCCATTTTCAAGAACAGCAAGAAACTCATCGTGCAACGTTAAGATCACTGGAATCACATTATTTGCACGGCCCGTTCGGACTAGACTTTTGCATCTTTTGACCTGTTTTTCCGCTAGGGCAAGCATGGTCGCATGGCCTACAGTCCTTTTCCAGTGTTTGCAGTCCACCGCAAATGCTACTCTTTTCGAAGTAGCGAGGAGGTCTATTTCCATCCGGGGCTTGGGCATTCGAAAATTTCTGACTGTCTGGTAGCCGAAGGATTCAAACGCAAGTTCTGCTAATCCCTCGAACTGTTTCCAGTCGAGTGAACCACTGAAGGCCTCAACATCAACGACAGATCCCAATGAAAGGCACGTTTGTTAAGGGGCAGTAAGAATTCACCTTTATGCGTATTTCATCAAACGAGGATTTGGCGTGAATACGTTCCTTGAAAAAAGGCGGCCGATCTACATTAGATGGGCTCTCAGATTGGCGCGGTTAACTTCAGCCATTATGTTGACACCCTGAGGAGTCAGGGCGTAAACTCTCGGCTTGGTGTTTGCGGGATTAACGCAGGAAACCAGTTCCCGGTCTTGTAACTCGCGCAACGCCCGGCTGACATGCGAAAGATGTTTTTCTATTCTCTTTGCGAGCTCGGTGGGAGTACTAACATCTTGAGACAGCCAAGAAAGTATCTTCAATCTCGTGTCGCTGGCAACTACAAAATCGAAGACTTGCTCGGACATTCGTTTTGTACACACTAACGATTATGCTTTAAACCTTGCGAATCTTGAAACTCGATCTTTTCAGGAGTAACATGACAAAACTGGCAATGAGAAAATCTGCTTATTTCACCACGAAATAGGGGTAAAAGCATTCTTCTTGTGATACAAAACCTTTGTTACCAATTATATCTAATCAAAAGAATATGGCGCTCCAAAAGAGAGTTCTCTAGCGTTTCATTTGATTTTTGAAATTCAAGGCTCCAACATTCTTGGAAGAAATGTTACTAAAAGAATAGCCATCCAAGGACTGGCTTCTCTTGGTACCAAAAGAAGAACTATCGAGAAAACTTCGAAAATCGCAGCCCCAAACTTGTACCGAAACAGCGGAAGTCCGAGAGGAGTAATTGACGCGAAGTAATACTTGTACACACCTCTTCCAAACAGAGCGAGAAAAATAAGCAAAGCCGTTAAGCAAAACACTAAAATTTCGTTGGGTTGAAAAGATCTTTTTACTTTTGAATTGAGTAGAAAGGTTCGGATTCTGGAAATCATTGACCCGCTTCTTTTCGAATCCCCTTGTGACGGAATTACACTAGCCTTGTCTCTGCGCACGCTGGGCCAAGACACTGATTCAATCACCAAGTAAATTAACAGGATCCCGAAAGCGAAGGCCAATACGTAATCCAAGTACTGATAACTTTTAGTTACAAAATTAGCCATACCGCCAGAAAGATATCCAAAAAATGTTGTGATCCTCACGGGTTGCGAGAGAGAAGCACTGAAAACAGGTTGAGTATTTGGGGCATTCTTTGGAATCCCAAATATGGGAAAGTTCAGAGACCAGAAGTAATTCTGCGTTTCAGTAAAGACGTATGGAGAGGAAATCACAAGCAGGGAAGCAACGTACGCGCCAGCATAAATTATCAGTTTCCTAGAGAAACCCGTGGCCTTCCACAGAAATATCAGTAAGATCGGAAATATTATCACTGAAATCTGTTTGAAGCCCGTGGAGATAGCAAGTGCCAGCGATGAATAAACCCAGCGTTGCTTCAAGAAGAGATATAGTGCAAGTACCAAAAAGAAAGTAGTTGGGGCAGTATTGAGCCACATCAAGTCGTTGTAGAACAGATTTATCGGGTTTGCAGCCCAAAACATTGCAACCACAAAAGCGAGCTTTGAGCTACCCCGAAACACAAATTCCTTTGCAATCAAGTACAGTGGAATAGCTGTAAGAATGTCAAAAAGTACCAGTGGAAAGGCTGGCAACCACACGACATTTGCGATGGCTGCAAAACCAGAGACTAGGTAAAGGAAGAGAGGGGGATAATTGTACACGATGGTGCCGAGAGTATAAGCCCCATGCCCGCCTAGAAATGGAGAAATCAAGCAGGGCAGATAGAGGTCTCGATAATCTGTGTAAGCCTCGATGTGCGGCCATAATGGAAACTGATAGATTTGAAGGTTCGCTGGGAGATTCGATCCACAAGCGGGAATAATCGTTCTAGGCTCAAGGACTCCAATAATTGCTATGCCAACTAGGAAAATAGAGCCTTTCAAAAGTACCGTCAAAATTGTGGCTTGGGTCAGCCCGAACCTCTCAATTAAAGGGACGATCCCACTCCTCCTGAATATCGATCTTTTGAAGGTGATAAATCGATTCTTTTTTAAGACTAATTGGCGTATTTCTAGCGAAGTTTCAAAATGGCACTGTCACTCGCCGGTGAGCTAGCCATCCTTTTAGGAATTCTCATCATCTCTTTCGTAACTGCTTACGTTGCTTTTCATGAACTGCCCAACGAAGATACGGAAAGGTCAAGTCAGCAGCCAGACGATAACAAGCAAGAGACATCGGCATTGCAAGGATAGAATTAACTGCATTGTTTCTTCCTATAAGCTTCTTTCAATTTCCAAACGATCCTATTGCGCTCGTAGAATGGTTCGTGGCGTCAGCTATTCTCGTAGTTGTGATCACGCTTCTGTATGTATACGTCCTCAACAAATCGCCGCCACCCGAAGGTTTGACGGTTTCGAAGTTAGAAGCTTCGCCCGAAGCTACTCAGCACGCGCTTGATCCTAATCCGTTGCTAGTAAGAGCGGAAGTGGCTCTGAAAAATAACAATCTCAACGAAGCAGTTGAAAGTAGCGCAGAAGCTGTCAGCCTGTGCTTGACCGGATTAATTGATAAGCAATCTGGACCAGTCGCCCCAGGATTGGGCCTAAGCGACCTAGCATACCTTGTACAAACGAGAGCAAAATCTGCTCCTCAGATCGCTGATCCTGCCTATCAACTAAGCAATCTGAGGCTCAAAGCAGCCCAGAATCAAGCTATTGATTTGCAGCAGGCAAGCTGGGCTGTTACTTTCGCAAAGTGGCTCCTCCAAACCATACAGGGAGACCAGATCAAATTTTGAGTATCATTACTCTATCACGAAGGCCTTCTTGTCTTTGATTGCCTTGTCTGTTTGCCTGAGAATTTCCTCAAAGGATTGAGCAAGCACTTCGTACTTTAGGTCGATTTTTATTTTTTTGACCTGCTTTGAGAGGCTTATGGAATCCGGAGAATCAAGGATGAGAACAGTCTCTCCTTTGAAATCCTTTGGAATCAGAATGGCTTTGCTCGATTTTAGGAACCGGACATACATCCGGCCTGTCATGTATGGATTTACGACTTCGCCAAGATTGAGTCTGATTGTCAAATTTGCAACACTTCGAAGGAAAGCTAAACTGAGGAACTTCTCCACCGGCTATTTGTAACAATTGCTGGTTCAGTAGTTAGATTGAATATTTCATTTGCAAAAGGAGGACCACAGTTGCGAAAGTGACACGAGCTTGAATTGGATATACTTGTCGAAAAGCCGCTTTGAGCAAGAGTTCTTCTCTCACCGAGACTCGAGAAAGTTATAGCTGTTTGCGGAAAAATATTTGGGCCAACAAAGTTCATTTCTCAAATTGCTCTAAGGTGGGATAGAGAATCGCTTTGCCCGTTCACTTCGAAAAGAAGGCTATTAGAGCCCTTGGGATCGCCGAGAGTTTTGCTATCAATGACAGATTCTCAACTCTCGTGGGGGTCGTGATGCGAAGTGATCTTGTAGTGGACGGCTTTGGAATAGGGCAGCTTGAAGTTTCAGGATCAGATGCAACAGAATCGATTCTTACTTTGTTTGGCAAGCTGAAGAGAAACGACATTAACCTAATTCTCCTTTCAGGAAGCGTGCTGAGTCTGTACAATATAGTGGATGTTGATTTGCTATCAGAAAAGACCCGTAAGCCCGTGGTTGCTTTGACGTTCAAGAAAGCCAAGTCGGATCTTGCTAGAAATATTAGCACGAAGTTTGATCCGGTAAAGGGGAGAGCGAAGATTCGTCTGCTTGAGAAACTAGGAACTCCCAAACAATTGAAACTAAAGACTGGTTATCCGGTTTTTGTAAGGGCTGCTGGGATTACCAACGCCGAGGCAAACAAGATCGTTGACAAATTCACTCTTCAAGGCGCGATCCCGGAGCCCATTAGAGTTGCAAGGATGCTTGCAAAAGCAGTTTCATTATTCTCGAAAACCGTCGAGAACCATACTGAGTATCTGCCCTAACTCACATCAATCTGAATAACTCTCGATACTCTGATGTCGCTGGAGATTTCGCTGAGAGTGAGGTAGTATGTTCCATTGGCAAGATTCCGATCTCGAATTGTAAGTCGAGAAGTGAAATCTCCACTCGCCTGCGAGTTAGTAAAACTGTAGAGGAAAGAAGGTTCTGTCTTGTTTAGATCTTGGGGGCTTGGGAAAAGAAATGGAGCCGAAGAGTTATACGTAGATAAATACGGCGCGAGCTGAACTGTTAAATTGGCTGGGGAAGATATTCTTAGCTCCAGCGAAAGATTCTCTCCGGGCGTTAGGGAAAAGCCGGATTCATTCGTCGAATTCTGAATTGAAACCCCCAAGTTTATGGGCTGTTGCAAATTCACCCTTCCTATTTTTCCTGCGAATAATTCAGTGAACCATGGTGTCCCGGCGGGTGACAGGGCCATTGTCAAGGCTCCAGATATATTCCCATCCGCGACTACCTTTGTCGGTATCAAATACTCTACTAGTGAATTGTTTGAAGGGGAAAACCTGCCGATTGCGTTGCCAGTGTGTTCGTTGAACCATACGTTCCCACTTGAATCAACGTACACGAAGTAGGGGAGCGAAGTACCGAAATAAACTGGAACTTGAGACGTAATCGCCCTGAAGTAACCTGTTAGGGGATTATACTCTGCGACTAGACTGGGGCCGTGTTCCGTCATCCAGATGTTGCCTTGGGCATCTACAGCTATTCCTACTGGACTGCTTACCATATCGGTCATATTGTATATGTGAAATGTGTAGCTGTTGTTAGTCGCACTAACTGATAATGACCCGATCGAACTCGCAATTGGATCTGTGAACCATAGAATGCCGTTATCTTCGGTCAGTCCAAAAGGTCCCGACAATGAAACACTTGTCAGCTGGGATGGGAGCGGATAGCTTATTTGTTCTCCATTGGTTTTTAGTTCTCCTATCGCGTTCGCGAATGATTCAGTGAACCAAACATTCCCCTTTGAATCGACGACCAGTTGATAGGGATAGGCAGACGCAGAATAAGTGACATTGTAGTAAGTGAATTGCTGCGTCGTTATGTTAAAGCTCCAGATTCCATTATCTGCATAATCCGTGAACCAGACTAGATTTCTTGAGTTGTCAATCGCTACGCCCCAGCTTTCGACACCCAGTTTTCCCGCCGGAACATGAAAAGTGTGAACTATTGAGCTGGATGAATAAACGACGCCTAGGTCGCCCTCTTTCTGAATAATGAACCAAGCGTTGCCTTGTGAATCCACCGCAATTGCATTTGGAGAAGACAGACTGTTGATGGCACAATACTCGGTGATGTAAGGACTTGGAGCAGATGTAGAGCAAGGATCTCCTTCAGAATGGTGAACGTACAAATACACAGACAGAGAGGCGAAAATGATTACCGCGATCACGATAACTACGAGGAATGTGGATCGCTTCATTATGCAACTGCGCCCGCTGAATAATTTCAATCGGGTTTGTGATAGACATTCTATGACTTAATATCGAGGCAGTTAAACTATTCTTGCACCGAAGGCAGTACATCCCGGAATAACGGAAGACAGCGTCTTCCTTAGGTTCTTGTTCGAAATCACGAGTGTGGACGCAAGGAAAGCCAAAGCCATCCAGAGGAATGCCGTCTGATTTTCTGCAATCGTGAACCAAGACAAAGCGTAGGGGCTCAGGATGGCGCTTGAGCTCGAAGTGGCTGATGAAGAAACGGTAGAAGAACTGGTGCTGTTAGAACCGGCCTCGACGATGACTGAGCCTTGCATCCAAGCATGATACGAACAATAGTAGGTATAAGTCCCAGGTTTGATGAAAGTAAAGTTCACTGACTGTCCTTGTGGGATGTTGTTCCATGGCTGGGCAGTTGGACCAAAGATCGTAAAACGAGGATCAAGAGTACTGTCGTTGAGATTCGCAGTTACGGTATGCACAGTAGTGTCGTTATTCCTCCAAAATACCGTTGCATTGTAGCCGACAACAACTGTGATCGTATCAGGGACAAAAGTCTTGCCATTGCACTCTGATTGTGCTTGAGGCGGGCTAAGCGCAGTTCCGCAAGGATTGAGGGCCCCTGGCACAATTGTCACAGTTACATTCTTAGGATCATATGGAATGTACGCTGTCGTAGTGCTCGTATGATTAGGAGGATAGACAATAATCTGATAGTATCCAAGACCTGCAGCAATGATAATTAGAACAACGACAATGGCAGGTCCAAGCGCTCGAACCGGTTTGGGTGGTGGCGCAGTCGGAGAGCTCAAAAAACACACTCCGACAGAAGCCAAACTGAATTCTCGATTTAAGTATTTTCTGATCTGTCGAGCTAGAGATTCTTTCTCAAGCCTTAAATACAAATATTCGATGTTGATTTTTCCTAGTAGGCTCCTGCCACCTTGTCGGAAAATTCTGAGAGCGAGCAGAAAAAAGATCAGCTCTCCCAAGAAGAGCAGGCGAAAGCTTCCACAACAAGTACTGATTCAACTTCTCAAGAACCGAAGTCGAAACCAAAGGCAGCTCCAATGGTTGGAACGCCACGGCCCACATCCACGCCAGTCGGAACTCCCGTTGCTCCTAGACCTACGTCGACGCCAATTGCAAAACCCATCGGTACTGCGGTCGGCACTCCGGTCGGAGCGCCACGACCGACAGTTGGAACTGCACCTGTCAAGCCGGGCGTAGCTGCACCAGTTGCGCCTTCTGGACCTTTGCCCCCCAAACTGCCAGCTGCAAAGCCGGAGGAATCGAAAGTTGAAGTTTCGCGCCGCAATTTCATAAGAGGCCTCGCAATTTTGGGCGGGTTGGCATTCGTGGCTTCCTATATCCCCCTTTTCCCGTACTTGCAGGGGTCCGTGGGAGTCCAGAAATTGACAGATCAACAGTTGGTGATTGATCCAGATGTCAGTCCCTTAACCCCAATTACACCTAGCGCGGTTGGCGCGGGGATTACCTTCGCTTATCCATACACTGGCAATGCAAACATCGATTCCGATACATTTGTTCAGTGTGTCCTGATTAAATTGCCGTCGGATCTCACATTACCCTCTAGTTATGATCAGTATACGGCAACGGACTCGAGCGGAAACGTCTACATTGCGTTTAGCAGAGTCTGTGTGCATCTGTGGTGCCTTTGGGGAACTGGCATAGACATGAGCGACACACAGGTCGGCGGGCCGGTTTTAGGACCCTGCCCCTGCCATGGCAGCACTTATGTGCCGGGGACTGGAGGAAGCAGTGTTTATCCAAAATACCCTGCTGCACAAAATCAGGTTCCAGGGCAGGCCGTCGCAGGCCCGGCTTCGTTGCAACCGTTTCCGAACAACCAGCTACCAATCATTAAAATAAGGATCGCGAGCGACGGCTCGTTCCATGCCTACGGGCGCGTGGGTGACGTGGGTTACTGTCAGCAATGCTAGATGTTAGAGCATAGAAGAGTCAGACAGAATGGCAACTCAAGCACAAGCCTCCACAGCTCCTCCTGAGAAAGAACGAATCACTCTCCGTTATCTACTAAGGAAGTTATACGACTGGATCATCGACAGGTTGGATCGGACTGGTTGGCTGGCTTACAAGTTCACCGTTCCCAAGAGATTTGTCAGTCCGCTTCCTTTTCTTGGCTTTCTGACTTTCATATGTTTCCTAATCCTGGGAGTGACGGGAGCGCTGCTGATGCTGTTCTATACTCCTTCTCTCACTGGTGCATGGACCAGTGTTCAAACGATTAACAACACCATTCCTTACGGCGAAATAATCAGAAACATCCATTACCACGCTTCCAACGCCATGGTCTTTCTTGCCCTCGCCCACATGTACTACAATTATTTCTCAGGAAGATTCAAGATAAGAAATGAAATTATCTGGGTCACGGGGATAATATTTGGAACCGTCACGGTTCTGGAGGCCTTTACTGGTTATGACATTATCCTCAATACAAGATCAGTCTTGGCGGTAAGCATTGGTGTCTCTCTAACTTATTCATCTCCATTAATCGGGCCTCAGCTCGTTCACACTATCTTCGGGTCGGGCTTTCCGGATTTTATTTTGAGATTTTATGATCTCCACATTTTCATTATTCCAGTCATCATGATCGTTTTGGCTCTCCTTCACTTTCCCCGAATTCTAACTTTTGACATTCCAATAATCACGGCAGTTTTTGGGGCGATCTTGCTTGTCGGGGGTCTCTACCCGATCTCGCTGGGCGTGCAATATACTCCTTCAGTCAATGTTGGTTTCACTCTACCCGAATGGTATCTCACGAGCCTCTATGCGTTTCTGAGGACCTTCATGCCGAAGTTTATCGCGGGAATATTAATCCCGACTCTTTTCATACTCATGTTTTTGGTCATCCCGTTCGTAGATAAGAGCAAAAAGTTCTCCTGGAAGGATCGACCTTTCTTCACTGCGCTAGGAATAGCTAGCATCGGCCAGATTTTGCTCACGAGTTACTGGGGCTTCTACATCAATGAAACGGCTCCGAGCGCCACAGAGGCCCTTTTCATCAACCCGGTTGAAATTTTTGGAGCTATGATTTTGGTCGCCGCCTTATGCTACGTAGGAACCTATGCCTACCTCAGAAGACTGGCTACCAAAGGAGTAGCGGGCAAGGCCGCAAGAGGAAGGCGACCTCAAAATGTGAACTTCCTAAGTT
This sequence comes from Nitrososphaerales archaeon, assembly GCA_030041355.1. Taxonomy (GTDB): domain Archaea; phylum Thermoproteota; class Nitrososphaeria; order Nitrososphaerales; family CADDZS01; genus JASHOD01. The sequence goes on along the minus strand of JASHNZ010000011.1, from coordinate 55,333 downwards.
CAAAGTGGATTTTTGCCCTTCTCGCAATAATGCTCGGCTTCCAAGTATTCTTGAACGCGAATGCCATACTTGCAGCAAATGAGCACTTTCCGAACCTCGTAATGTTTGATCTTGGAGCCGTCGCGATGCTCTTTGCGGTAATGTTCCACCTCTACAGATATTCTAGACCTCTGTGATCACACCACCTAGAAGTCAAAGACTAGCGGCACAAGAACGCTCAGAATGGGGAACTAACATGTTTACCTTGGCGATTCCAAAGGATCTTTGACGGCCATCCAAGACCGGGAAGTCTCGTAGCTGCAAGGATAATTGCGACGAGCAGAACAAACCAGTTACTGACGAGATACTGACCACCTGAAAGTGCTCTATATCCGTAGTCGTAAACTCCTCCTACGGATAAGAAAGTAGCCACGTGCCAAGTCATATCCGGCGTGGCAAAATACCAAAGGGCAAGTTCAAATGCGATAAGACAGGGAGCCGCGAAAAGTGTGATTGTATCTTTTAGGGCTGTACCGATTCCTCTATTCAGTTGGAAGACAATTAAAAAAATGAGAGCAAGAGAAAAGAATAATGTCGATTCAGCTCCCACAGAGGATTGGTGAATATCATTCTTCATGAAGCTGCTAATGTAATTTAAGCCGAATGTATTGTAGATCGTCGTCAGATACGGATGGGTGCTGAGGCTGTATCCGTAGCCATTCAGGCCGCCCAAAACATCAGCGATCATCCAAAAACCAAAAACGAAGATCCCGACTATACCGACAACAAGGCTTGCGATGCGAAGAGCTGTTGGAATCCTCACCTTTCGTTGGAAGAAATTAGTGATTTTTGGTAGTTTCTTGTTGAAGAGATTCCTAATCGGTCCCATAAATACAACATAAATTGAAAACAGAGCCACCCCTACATCTACCTCGAGCCAGAAATCCGGTGTAGGAGACGCGATACCAATTGGAACAGTACCTGGCGACATGAGGAGATATTCTCCGACAAAAAGAGTAGCCCAAAGGACTGCGAGTGAAATAAAACCGGCCTTCTTCATTGGTTGCGCCCACGCAGCAAGGAATCCAGAGTGCCCTTTATGTTGTTTTATTGGCCCTGAGCGTAACTATCGCTTTTCTCTATCACTGACTTTACGACATTGACGAGACTGATGCCGTTAGAGTCTCTCTTGAATAGAATCGGCGCATAGCCCAGCTCACTCGCTAAAACAGTGTTTCTCTTGGCGTCATCTATTAAGACAAATTTGGGCTCTAGACCATGACTATCTTGCTGCTCAATTTTTTTAATTTGCTCTAATTGGAATCGCTTGCTCCCGCCTGACTCCCTTCCCCAAACTTGGACAAAATAAGAACTAATTCCCTGTTTTTGAAGAAAAAAATTGAGAACGTCTATCGACTGCATTGACGCGATGTAAGTTTTAATCTCGCGGGTGCGGAGCAATTCTAAAGCGGGCTGCACATCTGGGTAAGGGGCTGCCTTCTCTGCTGCTGAAAATTCCACCTTTTTTGCCAGTTCGCTTACCCTTTCAAAATCACTTTTTCCGAAATTTTCTTCAAAGAAACTTGCAAAAGTGTCTATCTTGATCTCCAGGGCCGCTGAGATTTCCTGTCTTAAACCGGGCCAGTCTATGTCTAGGGACAAAATAACGCCGTCGAAATCCAGAACGAGGACAGGTTTTGCCTGGCTCAAAGTATCCGCCGAGTCTTGTCGTTTTTTTCGTCGTGAAGGATCACACCGCTATCCATCTGGCGGATCAACGTAAGACCTTCGGGATAGAGGTCTTTGGAAACGCCAACTTCTGAAACAGATTTTTTGCCAGATCCGAGTAGAAGATAAGTGAAAGCGATATTGAAGGTATTATCTCGTTTCGCTTTAGCTACCGCATAACCCCAAAGAGGCGCGGTGGTATGCCACTTGCCGTCCACTTCCGTGACAACAGGGGCACCTTTATCATCCTCTTTGATATCAGTAGAGAAAAAGCCATGCGGTCTCGAGTCCAGTGCCTTGACTGAAGCGAGGCCGAGACCAGTAATCTTCGTATCGTGAATTATCCTTGCGACGCTTGGAGTCCCCGTCAATCCTGTCAGGCTGATGTGTTTTAGAGGATACTCTAGTCGCTCTCTTGCACTTGACGCAATAAGTTTTCCCTTGTACCATAACGAGTCGAAGGCGATGTCACGCCCGGCCATGAATTCCTGCAGCAAATACTCTCGAATCGAGTTCGATCTTCCTTGACTGAGGTTGAGCTGGATCCATGTCATAGCCTCCTCAGGGGAATTCACCTTTAGGGCAAGCCTGGCTCCAGCGCCTTGTTTTGCTCGGAGCCAAAGCGGCGAACCAATTTTCCGAAATGCGTCCTGAATTGCTTCGAATGAATCGATAGGGAATGTGTCTGGAACAGCAACGTTATTTGCCTTCATTTTTTTCCAGATCGTTTCCTTGTCCGGCGAGATGCTTTCACATTTAGGTAGGAATGTCTTTGTCCCAAACTCCGCAAGATGTTCCGCGATAACTCTTGCCTCAGAACTGGGATTCGGGTGAAGAAATTCAAGTCTGTACTTTGCTATTAGATCTTTTAACAGAGGTAAGAAAGAGGGGTCAGAGTGTCTCGGACTCTTGATGGCTGCGTTGAGCTTGGGGAATCGAATGTAATAATCGTCGAATTCAGTGCCTACCAAAAAGAGTTTTGACTTGCTTTTTTCCGCACCGAAATTGAGCGCCCGGACAAAATTGACTCCCCCTATGCCACCGCATCCTGTTATGAGGACTCGAAATTGCAAAGCGTTCGATCTCCCATCAATTCGCGCCCGGGGGATTTGAGGTTGCCAAGTGAAATGCATCAATTCCTCTCACCAAAGCAACCTGATCCATGTCAACCAGCTTTTCGAGCAATTCTCTGTAGACCCTTCCGCCACGCATGAGTATGGCATTGTCATGCCAGAGTATCGTGGCAAATTTGGCTCCTGATTTTTGTGCATCCACGAGGTTTGAGACCATAAATCGAATCACGTTCTCCTCGTTCAGGTGAGAGTAGCTGAACAGATATGCATCCATGAAAGTGATCGGAAAGATGACGAGGCCGTCCTTCTCAATGAGATAACCAGTATTTCGCAAATCAAATCTATCTCTCGAGTACGTCAATGAAGAGTCGTAGAGAAATCCAGCTTTATGCAATAGGGGCAGTCTCTCCTGTGCAATTCTCAGATAGTGCACCCGCGTTCCAAGGACTTTTGAACCGGCGACCGCTTCAAGTGTTTCTTTCTCGCGAGTTATTGAGTCTAGGGATTCCGCATCATTAATATGGAGACCCACCTCCCAACCATTCTTCCTTAAATCTTTGATTTCATCTTCGTAGACGTCGACTCTTTGAGAATCATCATAAGTCGGTCGGAAAAAGAAGGTTGATCTGAGTTGGAATTCCTTCTCGATATCTAGAACAAAGGGTATCCCGTGGTAGGGATTAAAGTGCTCATTTCTGACTCGCTGAAGGGTCGCTTCATCAAATCTATCGCTTCTCGCGAGGATATGTTCAATGCCTGGACCAGATCGTGGCCAGTCGACATCGTGGCTTATGAAGATGTGCATTTATTCCAGCGTTGAAAGGCCGCATCTGATAATGAGAAATAAGTATTATGCGGGTATAGCAACAAATTAGCTTTCTGGCAGGTTCAGAAGTTTTCTCAGAACTTCAATTTCTTGTTCCCTCCTAGTCTGTAATTTGTATTGACATTGCCTAATTCTCTCTTTGAAGTCGCTTAGGAGTTTAGGATCATCGATCATTGATTCTATGGCAGTTCGAACGTCTTCCTTCTTAGATGAATTTACGTACAGGAGAGAATCCCCAAACAACAATCGAACGGCTTCCTGCTCTGATGATATCGCAGGGATCGAGCTCGCCGCAAATTCTAGTAAAGAATGGGAGATGGTATAAGGCTCATCTGTGATGCTCAGACCGAGATCCACCGATGCCTTAAGCTTCTCATAGTCCTCTCTTTCTAGGAATCCGATGTAGCGAGCATTAGAACCTAGTTCAATTTGACTCAATCGCACTTTTAGCTTGCTTGGTGGCCCCGAAAGGAGCAGAGTAAGAGAGTCGATGGAACGCGCGCCTTCGATTTCGCTCTCTATTCTTTCTAAAGGATGGCCTCCATGAGGTGCGAGAGCAATGAATTTCCTCCCTTGCGAATATTTTTCGCGGACTCGCTCATCTCTTTTTTCTTCATTATTTCCCACGTAATCAAATATAGTCAGGACATTTCTACCGCCCATTTTCTCAAGCTCTCTTGCCCACAATGGATGAGGAGCTGTATTCGCGTATGATCTAGAGACTACAAATTTTTCGAGGCTTCTGATTGTCCTGCTGAGAAAACCCGTGGAAAAAGTTTTCATGCTCCATACGGCGTGATGATCAATAACTAGCTTTTTTCGCCAGATCATGCAATAGGGGAGACACGACATGGGACAAAACACAGAGGGGTTTTGGGAGTAAATCACGTCTGGTCTCTCCCTAGCAATTAGAAGCATTGTCCTCAAGAACAAGATAGTGTATCTGAGCGGGGCAAAGTACATACGGCCGTAAAGGAAAGTGAAGATTGCCTTCTTCCCACCAATTTCTGCAGCAAGCTCGTTCATCCTGGCGCTGAAAGGAGCCCAGACTATGCAGAGCACTCTGCGAGTTTTCTTTCCTTCATCCGACATTTTCAGATAAGCTCGCCTCTTCAATCCATATTATGCGTATTGATCTGAAGACCCGTTTTGCAAGGGGTGCGTTAAACTACATCATGACTTCTCTCGCTATGTAAAGTGAAGATGTTGTCATAATTTTATTATTGCATGCAAAACTCCCTTGGCTAGCAAAAGAGACTTTGGCTTATTGGAAATTGATCAACTTTGAGTAGGGTACGTGTCAGAAGATCTGGTTTAGTTTCATTCGCTGTGAAACTTGGGAGCCTGCTGACTGGTTTAGTCTTCACCGTGCTTGTCACCACCCATCTTTCTACATCCGAATTCGGCCTTTGGTCGCTCATAGGGAAGACACTCGGATACACGTTGCTCCCCACTTCGATACTTGCGTTCTGGACGACGCGATATAGAGCTAGAGGAGTGTTTCTTGGAAAAACTATCGTTGTAGGCTCAGCGATTTTCTCCGTGGTTCTTTCTCTAGTCTTTCTTGCAATATCTATCCCTATTGCTAGTACAATCCATGGTCAAGTAACGAGTTCATCAAATCTATTTTTCTTCATTCTTTCCTCCCCTCAAATAGCCCTCTATACATTCGCAGCTTCATTCGAAGCGCTTCTTTGGGCTACTAGTCCTGAAAGAAACAGCGTAGGCTTTGCCTCTTTTGAAATCGCGAAAGTGGTTATTGGATTTTACATGCTAGACGTTCTCAAGCTAACGCTAACAGGCGCCATCTTGACGGTCGTGTTTGCTCAGGCATTCCAATTTGTATTGACAATATTCCTCACTCGAACTGAATACAAAGACAAGGTCTCTTTGCAGACAATTTCAAGGATGGTGAAAACTGGTTGGCTTGCCATCCTCAACAATCTTCATAATTTGATAAGGAGTTTTGACTTTCTCGTCATAGCAGCGCTTACCGGCTCCGCAAATTTACTAGCTTATTTTGCGGCCGCGGTTGTGATTTCCACTATAACTGGCTATTCTGCTTATCTTGGTCAGGGTCTATACCCGAGTGTCCTAGCTGGGGCCGATCCCAAGAGGGCCACAAAAGAGGTCCTGGAGCTTCAGCTGCTGTTTCTCTTCCCTATGATTTTAGGAGGAATTTTTCTCCGTATGCAGTTGCTGAATCTTTTGAACCACGTTTATGCCGTGGCTTCGGGTGTTCTCCTAGTCCTTGTAATCGGAAGTGGCTTTGATGCTGCTCAGAGTCTATTTGAGTATACCATCAGTGCCTCAGATACCACTGACAGAGATGAGGCTGTGAACCTCAGCAACTATCGCCACAGTAAGCTCTTCATTCTTTCTAGGATAAATCTTTCACTTGCTGGTGCGTATCTGGGATCGCTCGCTGTGGTGGGAGTCTTTTTCGGTCCAGAGATCCTTGCAAATCCAAGTTCCACCAGTCTTCTGTTGCATGTCGGTATCATCTGGGCCAGCATTTACGCGGGAATTTCCTTCATAGCACTAGTGTTGAAGGTTTATTTCTCTCACAAGATTGCTCCGATTACTCTGGATTTCGAGATGATCAGGGCTCTTCTGGTTGGCTCTGCAGTTTTTGGAATCTTAATGTACGCTTTTGGCAGGTATTACCCCTTTCCGCTTCAAAACGGCGAGGTCCTTCAGGCCCTCAACATAATCGGTGTGGGTCTTTTAGGTTTGGCGGTATATGTCGCGATCGTGTATGCCCTCAGTAAAACTGTTAGAAGCCTGGTTAAGGCAATTATTCAAAACCTCTGGGCGCTACCGAATAGACGCTAGAATGGCCGTCTCTGTGCTTCTCTGATCCCCCTTAGAGAAGGAAATTAGGGCGACACTCAGTTTGCGCCTAAATCTGAGCGAATGATCTTTCCCCGATCACAAGCTTGTATCCTCGGGGTCTGATTGATTCAGCACTTAAAATCGTACTATAAGCACCTATCAAACTGTCCACAATTCTCTTGTTGTTCTCGATTCTAGAACCTTTCATGACAATGCTATTTTCAATTTCCACGTCTTTGACAATACAGTCTTCTCCGATCGAAGTATACGGGCCAATGTAGACGTTTGGACCTATCTGACAATTATCTCCAATTATGGCAGGCCCCCGAATGTTGACTCCTTCTTTGATTCTGGAACCAAGTCCCAGACCTAGATTGCCTGTGACAGTCGCTTTTTCGGATATTTCTCCGTTGATTGAACCCTTAAGGTCAGAAAGAACAAGCTGATTGGCTTCTAGAAGGTCTTCCGGCTTGCCAGTGTCCTTCCACCAACCGGAGACTCTCTCCACCTCGACCTTTCGTCCATCGTTCACGAGGATTTGAATGGCGTCCGTTATTTCGAGCTCGTTTCTCCAACTGGGCTTAATCCGGTTCACCGCGTCGAAGATCGAAGAATTAAATGTGTACACGCCTATTAATGCAAGATTACTCTTAGGTTCTCTCGGTTTCTCAACAAGTCGAATAATTCCTCCTGTCTTTTCATCAAGCTCAGCTATACCAAATCTGGATGGATCTTTTACTGGCGATACTCCTATGACGCAGTCAAGTTTGTTCTTTGTGAAGATCTCGACAAAATCGGCCACACCTTGTTTTAGAAGATTGTCTCCTAGATACATGACAAAGGGCTCGTCAAGAATGAAGTCTCTGGAAACCTTGACGGCGTGCGCTAATCCCAAGGGATCAGGCTGATCTATGTATGTGACCTTCAAATCGAATTTTGAACCGTCGCCAATAGTTTCAACAACCCCCTCTTTGATGGGACCAAGAATGATTCCGACTTCGTTGATCCCTGCATTTTTCAAATGTTCAAGGCCGTAGAGCAGCATAGGTTTGTTCGCAATTGGCAGCATGTGCTTGTTTCCTGTGTACGTAAGCGGCCTTAGTCTAGTTCCATGACCACCTGCAAGGAGCAATCCCTTCATTGATACTATCGCAACTCTCAGATTTCCTAAGCTTCAGGGGCAAGAACTTCTCCATGAACCGCTGCTGCGAAGTTCTCTAAAGCCTGATCGATGCTCATCATGGTATAACCGAGCTCCCGCCTTATTCGATCGGACAAAAGGCTGCTGTTGATCGGTCTCTTCGCCACTTGCTTAAGCACGGAAGATTCTATCGGGCGAATCAAATTCTCATCCAAGCCTAATTTCCTTGCCAGTTGGGTGGAGAAATCATACCGGCTAAGAGCAGTCGTTCCCGCCGTGTGGAAAATACCTCTTGCTAAAGGATTTTCGGCAATTGCTAGGATCGCGCCTGCAAGATCGTCGGCAAGCGTCGGAGAAGTAATCTGATCCGTTACGATCTTTACCTCTTTCTCACCTTTTAGTTGGGAGACTAGCCAAGCACCAAAATTGAGAGGCTTTCCAGATGAGGAGTTCGCGGTATACAACTTTGCAGACTGTTTCCAGCTGTATATTACGGCAGGCCTGCATACTGCGGAGTTCTCACTTATCGTCAGAGCTGCTGTCTCCCCTCCAAGTTTGCTCTTGGCGTAAACGCTCAGAGGATTTGGCGTTGATTCCTCTTTGTAGGGAGCACCTGCTCCATCAAAGACAAAATCAGTTGAAATAAAAATGAATTTTGCTTTTATGCGCGAGGCGGCGCGGGCAACATTCGCTGTCCCATCGCGATTTACGGTCATAGCTTCATCCTGATGAGTTTCGCAGTAGTCTACATTATGAAGTGCGGCGGTGTCCACAATGACATTCGGTTGAAAATTTGAAACTATTCTGTCGACATCGGATTCACGGGTCTTATCAAGGACTATGGCTTCAGAGAAGTTAGCGTCTGGTGCCTTAGACTTATAGGCCGCGATCACTTCATGTCCTCTTCGCTGGGCAGCCCGCCCTAATTTCTCTCCGACTTGACCCCCAGCACCAATAATGAGTAATTGTAAGGAATGCAATTACATTTCTCTCGGATTGGATATGAATTAATGAGGAAATGTGACAGTCTCTTGCCCGAATTTTGCCTACTTGTGCGGAGGCTTGTTCCAGTCAAATGATTGTTTTGTTTTTGGATCGACGATCTTTGGATCGTTCCAGTTTCTTCTCTCTTCATCAGGATTTTTGTAATCATATAGCCTTGTTGTTGCGTACACTGTCAGAGAAGGCTCGCTTGAGATAGTCTTAGTGCCATGCCAATTCTTGCCCACGATTCTTACGACCTGAAGTCTTTCCGAACTGGCAACAATCTCATCTAGTTTACCGTTTGTTGCCGAAGAGGGGTCATCATCATACGCACATATTTTCATCGCTCCTTTTAGGACGATAAAGTAGTCAACCTGGCCTCTGAGATGTCTGTGCCAAGCCCTTATCATTCCTGGATAACTGTATGATAGATTTGCCTGAACAATCTTATCTCCTTGAGTAAAATCACTCCAGTCCTCTCTTAGAATTTCGGCAAAGAAACCTCTTTCGTCAGGAAGTTTCTTAATGTCGTAAACATTGTTTCCTGGAAGCATGTCTACTTTCACATTTACTAAAGTACGCTACCTCTCAGCTCGACTTCTTTTGAAGCTTGCTTATCGGCTAAAAGATGTTTGTACCACTCGACTGTCCTTGTCTTGACTGTGTCAGATACCTTTCCATTGGCAAGCGCAGACTCTATTTCCCGAACGGCATCTGCAGGAGTAAACTTCGTTTCATAGCCCAAGATCCTGCGAGCCTTATCAAAACTCACACGATACGAACGCTTGTCAGGGTCTCCGTACCATTCGATGGAAGGTCTTTTAGTCATGGAACGGGCTACAATCTCAGCCAAATCCTTGATCTGGTAATTTTGCAAATTTGAGCCGACATTGAATAGTTGATGATTTACTTTACCTGCTTCACATTCTAGAATAGCAAGAACAGCACGCGCCGCGTCCTTTACATGTAAGAATGGGCGCCACTGCGTCCCGTCTCGCATTATTGGAATCTTCCCATTCTTAAAAGCTCCAAGCACCATCCCGTTTATGGCAATATCAAATCTCATTCTACCAGACAAACCGTAGATTGTGGCAAATCGCACAGTGGTGCTTGTGAACTCCGAATCTCCTAAAGGCAAATTGTCATTTTCCGCTAGCATGTTTGCCTTGGCATATGTTGTGAGAGGGTTTGTTTTCGAGTCTTCCGTAAGTATTCCCTCTTGGAAACCGTAAATCGAGCAAGATGAAATCAGGAGGTATCTCTTGACATTAGCCTCCTTCGCAAGCCTAGCTACTCTCGACCTGCCAAGATAGTTTATGTCAAAAGTCTTCCAAGGATCTAGCTCTCCTGCAGGGTCGTTCGAGAGAGCCGCCATATCGACGACGGCATCATTACCGATTAGTGTTCTCCCATCAAAGTAACGTGTATCATCTTGGATCAATTGAAGATTTTCTTGAGACTTGACTTGAGATTCTAGAATATCCTTTCCAAAGTAGAATCTGTCAAGAACTGTTACTTGATGACCCCGATCGAGAAGGTACGGAACCAGAGTTGTGCCAATATAGCCTCCTCCGCCCGTAACAAAAATTCGCAATTCTCTTCCTGTCTGACCTCTTGTTAACCTATATTAAAATTCGTGGAGGCAGTAAATGCTCATTATTCTCTTAATATCTCCAAAGCTCGTAGTTGATAGCCAAGTTGTTCCCGATATTACAGATAGAATCCTAGCTCAAAGATTATAGCTATTGGTGATTCTATCAGATAGATTTTTCTGAAATTGAGTGCTCGAACGCAGGCGCGAGTGCATAAACACAAAATCAGTGAAAGAGAAATTCGGCCTAGGGACGTACTTCATTGCATTCTTCATTTTTCTGGGCATATTCTTGCGCATTTCTCTTCCAAAAACCAACCCGTCAATAAAAGCTCTTGCCGCACCGCGACGTCTTTTTGCAAAGCTATAACCCACTACGCCAATAGACCGCGAAATAACTAGGAACGAAAAGGTTCCCGAATACATGACTAGAACAGAAGTCTCGTTTCTCATGCTGAAGTAGGCGCTTGTTCCGGACAAACCCGTAGTCGCTGACACATAATGCCGCCCACCATCTACAGGTAATGCCGCCAACTTGTATCCATTAGACCAAAGTCTCACTCCAAGCTCGTAATCATCACCATACATGAAAAAGTCTGGAAGAAACAAACCTCCTGCTCTTTCTATTGCTGACTTTCGATATACTGAGTAAGCTCCATACACATGGCTCACTAGGAAGGGCTCCTTGGCGTACCATTTTGGAAGGCCCTTGGCAATCCCAGATGCGCCCCAAAAGGTGAAAACGCCACCAGCTGAATCAATCTCCGCATCATCCCAGCACATAACTACCGGCTGAACGCCAGCAAAGTCTGAGTGTGATTCCAAAAATTCTACCAATCTATTAAGGGAATATGGTTTTGGAGCTAAATCGTTATTGAGAATGACGATATATTTGGAAGACGGATCAGAAGCTCTGAGGCCTTCATTGTTTCCTTTGGCGAATCCTAGGTTAGCTCGCAGCGGAAGGAATATGAGATCAATATCCTCTGGAGCGTTTTGCTTTGCAAATTCTTGAATTTTCGAAAAACTCTGATCAGTCGAGCCATTGTCAATGTAAACCAGTTGGAGGGGCCGCCACTGAAGCTCGAGCACAGATTTCAAACATGTGAGAATAATCTCTAGCTTTGACATCGAATTGTAGTTAATTGTAATCAATGTTACGAGAGGCCCTTTTCGGGCTGTCTTTTCTGGCTGTATCCCTAGCTGAACCAATTGATGGTTCGCAGTGGATTTCTTTATCTCTTAACAGTTAGTCCAGAGAACGCCAGGCACACCCGACCCGTCCTTTCAAAATAACGCAGAGCGCAGTAGTCTGCCACTATCCACGATGAACTTTTTTATTTACCCCTTTCGAATTGCTCACACAGTTGTTTAACTAAAATAAACGATCAGAATAGCCTAAGACAGTGAAAGCAAAATGAAAACCGCCTCAATAATTGTCCTGACTACTAGTTTCTCAAATCAATACACGAAAAAGTGTCTTGCGGCAATTGAAGCAAACACTACGCTGCCGTACGAACTATTTGTCCTGCGAGATGACAAAGGATCCTTTGGTTTCAGCAAAGACAACAACAGGTTGATGAAAATTTCCGAAGGGGAGTACATTGTTCTTATGAATGATGATTGTTTTGTTCAACCTCAATGGCTGGAAAGAATGGTGAAGAAAGCAGAAGAAGATCCTAAGATCGGTCTAGTAGGGGCAAGACTTTCCGGCCCTGATGGCGTCTTGCAATATGGTATCGAAAAAGCTGCGCCTAATGGAGACATAGAAAGTATTGCATTTGCTCTCGTCCTAATCAAAAGAGAAGTCATTTCGAAAATTGGTCTAATGAATGAGATGTATCGGTACGGATCTGAGGACGCCGAATACTGTATGAAAGCTTGGAAGAATGGATTTAGGTGCGTTATATCAGATGCTACGGCTGTACATCTTAAAAATATGAACCAAAACTCAAGATCCATTATTTTGAGAAGTCGAGGCAGTTATTTCTTCAGACGAAGTTTAGGAGAAAGTCCATCATCTATCATCCCAACAGTCGCCTACGATTCGATGTATCCCTTACGCAAATTCATAATGAAAAAGGCGCCCTCTGCATTTGTCAGACTCAGAAAAATGAAAAATTTGATGAAGCTAACTACATCTTCGTCCGTATAAATCGCAGCAATGGAAACTGCCTTGGCCGCTTTAGAGACACGATTGATACTCGGTTGGAATTCTTAACTCCCTTATCTTTCTTACAAAGATTATCTTTATGAGAAACGCGCCAACCCGCTTCCGTGATGTTTAGTTTTGGAGAGAGAGCCAATTGCTGTGAAACTGCGAGCCTTCCGCACTTCTGCACTATTTGTTTTGAGTCTGCTAATGCTCGCCTCTTTTTGGTCATTCGGGATCAATGAGAGCTTCCTCCTATTCTAATGTCGGAGGCGCTAATGTAGGAAATTCTGTTCCGAGCAATGTTACCGCCTATATTCCTATTACAATTACTAACCAAGAATATATCGGTATCAGTTCTGGATTCCAGCAGCTCCTTAAAATGGAGAGTCAACAAGGATCGTGGTCGATGTCAAAGGCCAGTTTACAGTCTTATACAATGGGAAATATGAAACTGGCGGCATCTACTCTGCATTATGGCTTCACACAGGTTCAGAGAAAATGCTAGTAAATTATGCAACTAGCGCTAAAGCGACAGATCGAGAAATACCAATTACAAATAGCTACATTGAGTTGTATAACACATACTGGGGATCTAGTACAATAACTTTCCAGTGGGCGAGGCTGCGTGTCACTCCACCGGCAATGAAATGCCAAAGGTATCTTTCGGCTCTGTTATCAAAGTACATGGACCGGATAGCGCAGCACTTTTGGAAGGCCCCGCCATGTTCGTTATGGGACGCTGCAAAAGCCCTATCCAATTCTTTATGGATCATTAAGTGCTCATTCAGAGATATTTACTTCGAAATGAAGTTGAGGACTCCTCTACGTCTTGTCAATATAGTGAAAGTGCGCAGTAGATACATCCGGACTATTTAGCATCGACAAGGTATCTTTCATAATGTTCTGAAACTTGATTCGACGCTGTAGCTTCGTTTGTGAGTGTTAGTTTGATTGCTTCAACATATTCTTCGAGCCCACAAAACTCACAGAATCCACCGATCACTTTGTACGAATACGTAGGAATGGGAGTCACTGTCCTACTTGTATGCGTCGTTCTTGACGTCTGAGCGATTGGAAGACAGGGATGGAAGCGAGTCAAAGGTTAAAGATTAATTTCGAGCACGCCCTAAATAGGGCTGATCTACAGAATTCAAAATATGATTAAAAACCTAGATGGGGCAGATTCTCTCTGCACACCATACTAGCTTAGGGATTCGGATCTGACTTTAACTTCGGGAACCGGAGTGGCTCCAAATGTAGAGGATCCCGAGCGAAATGAAGGAACCAGCTAGCCCGGACACCAATCCGCCGACGATCTCACCGCTCATTGAGCGACTAAGAATTCCCAGACCCTCAATGAGAGGGATTGCAACGAAATATGCGACGAATCCCAAGGCGTAGCCAACAAGCCAGAATCCGAATATGACGGATCCGCGACCCATTTGTGCTGTCATGGCCGGCGAGGCCCCACATTTTCCTATAGAATAGACGGGTAAAGCTTCGTTGACAAGTAGTGCAAGATTAGTTATTGGATGTTGAGATGGTTTAGGCTTCCACCGCACACCATTTGCCCTGGCCTTCAAAAAATTGAATTCTGGTCACAGGGATGCTCTTTCTTAACTCTTGAAACACCCAATTTGCAATGTTCTCAGAGGTGGGCCGGGGGAATCTTTCATTGAGATCTTTGTGATCGATGTTTTGAAGAACGTTCCAGCAGGCCTGTTCCATTTCCTTAAAATCCATAATCATGCCGTCCGGGCCGACATCGCCGAAAAGCTCTACGATCACCTTAGCTGTATGGCCGTGTCTCACGCCACATTTCGGATGGCCGGGGAGAAGATGACTGTAATCGACGTAGAATTCCATTCCTAGTCCGGTCTTCAATTCAAGACCCTCTCTATCTCAGATACTGCATTGTGCTTGTGAATAGACTCGAGAGACACAACTCGAATCTTCACCTTTCCCTTGAAATTCAAATTCCTAGTTTGCTTAAAGCAGTCTCTCGCGACATCTTCGACAAACTTTGGATTCCTGAACATCTCCTCGACCAAAGCAGCCTCGTCCACTGTCTTCAAGACTGTGTAAGTGGGGGAGCTAAAGCTATTCTCGCATATACCGATTAGTTCTTCCAACATGATCTTTTCCTCGGCTGCGGTCTCAATGGATAGCTCGATTTCTGCTCTCTGGACATGAGCCTTGCCATGAGTCGTCTCAAGACTGTGAGGGCACAGCGTATTTCCTATGGCTTTAACCTGCAGATTCTTTGTAAATTTCTTGCCATCAAGCATGACCCTTACCCCGATGTCGTACGGCTCATCCGTCGGCTTTCCTGTCACAGGGGTATGCCGACGCAGCAGAATCGTCGTGCGCATGGTTATCTCGCCTTTCTGGTAATGATGCCTCTCTTGAAGCTCGCTTAGAATATCCTTCCCAATTCCCTCAAAACTCTCTTTCGTTTCTTCCGAGCGTTTTGAAATCACCTCATTGATTGACTCAACGAGGCGAGACATGTGTATTCCTTTTTTCTCTGTGTCTAGATCGATAAAGAGGTCAATGTCAGCTAAGAAATGCTCCTCTCGACCTTTACTGCTCGTTCGTAGCTTTAGGGCGGCCTTGAGGCCTGACACTCCCACCTTGTCTATTGTTTCCTTGACCTTAGGAGCGAGATCCTGCGTCTCCCTTTGGCGCTGTTGTTGATGCTGGTCTGATTTTAATGGGCTTAAGTCGCTCAAGAGTCTGTTCCCAGAAACAAAGACGGAATTCTCGCCATAAAAATAAATCCGTGAGAGGAACACAATAAGGAAATTAACTCGAAAGTGATTTGAGAATTTACTCAGTAATAATAGGCCTCGATGGGAGCTTTTAATAGTCCAGTTACGAAACGCCAGGCCTCGTCGATCTCATCAAAATATTTCCATTCCTCTTTACCTCCGGGAACATACTTGTTCAGACCTTTATCGAAAATTCTATCTTTAGTGGAGATGCAGATTTTCTCGTCACATTTAGTAACGAAGACAAAGCTTTTTCCTGTGCGTCCGGGAACCTCTGCGGTAAATCTTATTCCCTCGTCAAGATCAAGACCCCACAATAAAGTCTTGAGCTCATCAAGGGAAGTAATTTTTCTCTCGAAGTAACCATGCTTGGTGCGTCTGGGTTGATTGGACTCGCTTTGATTCATGACTGAGACCGGTTCTTTTCTACCTCTGTTGTCAAAGAAACGCTAATAATTGCTTTGCGTATTTCCATGCTCATTTCGAGATGCTTTCTTCGCAATCTTCGAATAGCATGCTAAATCTCTGAAGTTGTGCTGAAAGCTTCTCGGTCACCAAGAATAAGTCCGGACTTAAATTGACCCACAAAACTGGAAGCTTCAAGTCTTGCAACTCTTCAACACCCTAAGTGAGAAAAAGGAAGAGCTTCGCCCGCGCGATGGAACCACATTTCGGATGTTTGCTTGTGGACCTACGGTTCAAGACAACGTTCACATGGGCCATGCCAAGACTTACCTCGCATTCGATGTCCTTGCGAGGTGGCTATTGAAAAGAGGCTTCAAGGTCCAGTTCTTGATCAATATAACCGATATCGATGACAAAATCTTCGATAGAGCAAAAAGAGAAAATGTTCCTTACATGAAAATCGCTGATAGATTCTTCGGAGAATTCCTGACAGACATTGAATCTCTCAATATAGTCACAGTCAGTAAAATCGAGCGGGTCTCGAATTTTGTACGCGAAGCAATCAGCCTTGTCGAAGATTTGTTGGACAAACAAAAAGCGTACAAATTGGACGGCAATACTTACTTTGATATTTCGAAAGCTGACCATTTTGGAAAACTTTCTCACCAGTCCGAGTACCAGCTTCTGATGAAACAGATAGATGCTGCTCCGGGAAAAAGAAATTCTGTTGATTTTTTACTTTGGAGAAATGTACCAGATCAAACTGACGGGATCTGGGATTCGCAGTCGCTTGGGACAGGAAGGCCTGGTTGGCATATCGAGGACAGTGCGATCGCCTTCTCGCAATTTGGAGGACCTTATGATCTCCACGGTGGAGCTACAGAGCTGATCTTCCCACATCACGAGGCAGAGCTTGCCCAAGATGAGGCTCTCTCAGGTCAAATCCCGTTCGTCTCACATTGGATGCATACCGGACTTTTGTTGAATCATGGAGAGAAGATGAGCAAAAGCTTGGGAAATGATGTCAAAATACAAGATGTCTTGAAGACTTCCAGCGCTGACCAAATCAGGTTCTACTTCCTAAAGAAGCACTACCGGGACAGTTATGATTACGACGCCGATTCGCTCTCAAGAGCAAAAGATGAATTTGAGCCCATTCGAAAAGCATCATCTGCATCTGCAATTTCGAGAAAATCTCGTTCCGAATCTCACTCCAAAACGGGGGATGACGAAAACGATACTTTCCTTCGCTTTGCTCAAGCCATGAACGATGACCTGAACACCCCGAAGGCTCTTCAGATCCTTGCGAAATTATCCGAGGAAGTAACAAGCTCTACGAATCGAAGTGAATTGGGTGATCTTGGCCCGGTTTTTTGGGAAATGGCTGAGAGCCTTGGTTTCAGGTTCTTCTGATGCAATAGATGATCCATAGAAACGAAGTTTTCTTTGGCAAGCTGCTGAAAAACGAGAGAAGCTTTCATCTACTGTTCTGCGAGGAAAAGCGTTCTGAATATTTCTCCTTATATTACAACAAGGTATTTGCCGATGATCCTATCTTCAATCATTTCATAATAAATGATGTGCTACTTCAACAATCTGCCCCAATTAATTCAGAGCAGGCAAACCCGTTCATTAGGCAGCTGAGATCTGCTGCGGAAGAGCTGCATCTGAGCACAAGCATTTTCATCGAGAATTTTTGGCCGAGAGCTTCTCAAATTGAAAAGCTTGCTATTGATCAGGGCTACAGAGTCACAGATAAAATGGAGATTTTAACGAAACGCCTAGATATCGTTTCTGCGCGAAACGAAGACACAAAGTTTCAGGTATCAACGACTGAAGACGTAGAGGTTTGGACAAATGTTTTCATGGCTTCATATCAAATTCCACAATCTTGGAAGGAGGAGCTCTTGCGACGCGAGAAAGAGATCCTTCATGTGGAGAACGCAAAATTTGTCTTAGCCGAAGATTCCGAGGGCTATGCCGGCTGTCTTTTTACCTTTAACGAGCCGCGAGATTGTCTTGGAATATACTGCGTTGGCACCGTACCAGAACAGAGAGGGCGAGGCATAGCTCGAGCGATGTTATTGTTCACCGAGGAAATTGCAAAGAAAAGAGGGTTGAGCTTGCTTACACTGCAAACTCTCACTTCGGATCAGGTGGCACCTATGTATAAGAAGCTAGGATATACGACGGAATTTGAGCGTGACATTCTATGGGCTCCCCTGATGCCCTAAGTCTCCAGTCAAGAGGCTGGCTTACTTCTTGAGCATATCCAAATAGTGTTTTCTGAACTTTGCAACTTTCGGAGCTATCACGACCTGACAATATCCCTGATTTGGATTCCTTCTGAAATAATCCTTGTGATAATCCTCCGCCGGATAAAACTCTTTGAAAGGAACCAGCTCGGTCACGAGAGGTTTCCCCCAGATTTTCTTATTCGTGACTTCCCTCATAACTTTCTCCGCGATTTCTTTCTGATTTTGATCATGATAGAAGATCGCTGATCTATACTGCGTTCCAATATCATTCCCCTGCCGGTTGAGTGTGGTAGGATCGTGGGTTGAGAAGAAAAGATTGAGCAAGTCTTCGTAGGAAATGAGGTTCGGCTCAAAAGTTACCTGGACCGCCTCGGCATGACCCGTTGTATCCGTGCATACCTGTTCGTAGCTAGGATTCGGGAGATTTCCTCCAGAATATCCGGGTTGCACACTTTGAACGCCCTTCAATTCCGAGAATATGGCTTCTGTGCACCAAAAGCACCCTCCAGCAAATGTCGCAATTTCCGTCAAAATAGTGCTTGGTCGCCTAAGAATAAGGAACTATGGAACTCTTACGTATTTGAAAGTCGCGGCCACAATTCACCTGTTGAGCTTCCGTCGGCACACTTCGAAGACCCCGAAGGAAACCTCTGGGAAATGATTTATGAACACTGAACTCACATGTTCTAACTTGCCTGCCATGTCCCAGCAAAAGTCGACATAGACATCCTCGTCGTCAGCCGAGCCGACGAGAGCAAAATCATTTAGGACTTATCGATCGTACTTTGTCTCTGCGATGTCATAGCCACAGAGGGCACGCTCTTTCCACCTCAGACACCTCAATGCGTCCCGCTTGCCGGGTCGACTAAGTATGACTTCACTATATGGTATCAGGGTCCTGATGCCCTTTGAATGCGTAAACTGCTTCTGCTCGCTTCGGTTCTGTCAGTCTCCAAAAAATAGATGCGACAAGTGTAGTCACGAGAACTGAGATTCCGATTACAGAGAAGAAAGACTGATCTATCAAACCTAGGCTCAAAGCAAATTGGCCGATAATTAGCGAGAATTCCCCTCTTGGAATGAACCATGCTCCAAGCTTAGCAGGCGAAGCAAGTTTTCCGTCGAGTGTTACTGTCCCTTGTATTGCGTCTTCTTCAACACGCACTCTGAATCTTTTGCTTGCGAAATTCAAAATCCTTCCAACCGAATATCCGCCTGCGAATTTACCTAGAATAATCAATACAAGAGCGAGTACTAGTCCGAATCCGATTCCAAAAGCAGGCGTTGGGTCAATCAGTCCGCCCATAGAGACAAAAAACAGAACCAAGAACAGATCCTTTATCGGAACGATTCTTCGAGAAAGAAATTTCGAATGCTTTCCACGAATAGCAAGACCAACTATGAACGCACCCGTCCCTGCGGAATAGCCAAGTTCTGCGGCAAATACTGCGAAAACTAATGCAAGACCTAGACCAAAAAGAAATGGAATCTCCTCAAACTCTGCATCGAAATAACTCAGAAAATTGATTATTCTCGGAGCAATATAATGAGCGACGAAATAACCCGTGGCAACAAGTGCTAGACCACCCGCAATCGCTTCGACTCCCGCTAAAAGTCCTCTTGAAGAAGCGGTGCTTCCTATGGCATAATAAGGAAAGGTTCCAATGTTGGAAGATGTAAGGGCGGAGAGTGCAATGAGGAAAACAACGGCAGACATATCTTCGACGACGAGCACCCCGATCAAAAAGCCAGACTCTGGACTCTTAAGCATCCCTCGAGAAAGTAAAATCTTTGCAACAATTGCGGTGCTCGTAAAACTTGCACTGAACGAAAAAATAACTGAATCCAGAAAGTTGAAACCAAGCACGAAAGATGCCAGAAACCCGAAGGAGAAAGCGATCCCAACTTCTAAAGCAGTAAGAGAGATTATTCCCCACGACATTCTCCTCAAGTCACCTGGGTCGAGTTCTAGTCCAATTATGAAGAGTAGAAGGACGACTCCAATTTGCGAAAGTTGGTTTAGAACAAGTGGATCCTTCACCCATCCTAGAACGTAAGGCCCGACCAATACACCGGCGAGAATTTGCCCTGCTACAATCGAAAGTCTGAGCCTAGCAAAAATCAGGCTAAAAACAAGAGCAAAAACCGCAAGGATAGCAAGATCCAGTAAAAATCCTGTCTGGGAAGAAGATGTAGTAGAGGTTGTCAGGGACAATTGGAGAAGATTGTTTGGTATCTGCCCTATGGTTCGATCGCCTCAATTGAGACGGACAGCAACATTACTTTCTAATATTCTTTTTGAAAGTTTTTCCAAAAGGTAAATTGACAATTGCCCGAACAAATCCATTCAGTCCGACAAGAAAAGCCCATCCTACCGCAGGACTCCATATAGTGTGGAGATAGGAAAGTGCAGGTGAACTAAGAAACGGGGATTAAAGATGGGCTCGGAGGGACGTAGCCTAATTTTTCGGATGATTTTGGACTTGCCTTGAGCACACTTTCTTCATGGGTCGTGGCTTTGTGTCCCGGTGCACTCGCTTTCAACCCAGAGGAAAGCGAACAAATCGGACTGTTGGAAGGAAAAGGCCCTAATCTGACCAGGAATAGTTCTTCCTAGTCTTGTAGTACTCTGCAAGTATTTCAACGGTTCGTTTCAGGTCGATCCCCGGACTCGAGATGTCTGAAAAAGCTCTTTCGATAGTTCTTTGCCTCTCTGCGCAATCTAATCCGTGATAAAGTCACTATCACCCAATCCACTTCGAAATAAAAGTAAAGGGTGAGAAATTTTTCAGAGAGCTCGAGTTCCGAGATCTTTTCATCCTTGAGGCAGACAGGACACTTACTTCGTTCTTTTACTCGGTCGTAGCGAAGGAAACGGTCATTCCTTTGTGTTTTGCACATCTCTTTCTTTTAGATGATATTTTGATTATCGATGAGAGTGTTCTCGGAATCAGTGAAATATTCTCTGGAAGACGTTGGAGATAGGTGACAAAATTTGGTCCAAGATACTAGATACGTTTCAGAGCTCAGGAAGGAAATCGAACTGGAAAGGTAGGTAAAAGAAAGCTATTGCGCCTTTATAGGAGATAGTTAAGAAGTCTCATTGTCGATGAATCCGTAGGGTGGTTTCTTCGCATTTCGGCTGTAATACAATCTGGTATTCGTGCATGGCAGTTGGGGATGATTGTCCACAACTATAAGTTGACAGTTCGTTGCGAATCTCGCTTATTCTTTTATCATAGGGTTTCTACAAAGCCTTTCTTTCCTTCAATTTATATATTAGAGTCCTTACACGTTGTTCTAAACCAACAAACAGAAATTTGGGACTTTTCGCAGATTGATGAATTCTTGACAAAGAGTTTCTCCGAGAACGAAAATGTTGCGAAGACTCTGCGCCGAATTTTTCTCTTCTTGTATTTGCAGTTTGCGTTTTACTGGGCGACGATTGCAGCAGGTATGTTTGTGAATTATTACTATGCAGTCCCGAGCACAGTACAGGCGAATTTCTCGAGTATCTTCTTGCAGATTTTCGCGGCACCATCGCTTTTCGCCCACGTCACCTTCGCCGTCCTCAGTACGAGTATGAGCATCCCTTTGATTGTGTTGGCGAGAAGAGTTGGACTACGTCAGGTTGTTTTATTGCACTCTGGAGCAATAAGCTCGAGGCTGGTAGGTTTCGTGGCGGGCCCTCTTTTCATATATTACTCAACCTCGTCGATAAGCAACGCATTTTCTGCAAGCATTTCCACTTTTGTCATGGCTTCAGTTTTTCTTATCGCAGTCATCTTGACATTCTTGAGCAGAATATTCATTGTTAGGGAAGACGTCCGAATAAAGTTCGCCACGCCAATCCAGACGCCACTGGTGGGAAGATAGACGTTGCAAGTTCAACAAATAGATAGGTCAATGAAGGGTGAGGAGATTGGAGATCTTGGTCTTAGTGGTCTGCGCCTAACTCTGAGGCTATGTTACGCGAATTTTGTGGTATATCTCTTGCTTTACGTGACGGGCATGTACATCAACATATTCATCACGTCAGGCGTCATTACGATTGGCATTGGCAATATTTCTAACATTGTGCATATGATTTTGGCAATTGTAAATTTTGCATTTACTTTCGTCATCATGATGGTTGGTTTTCTTTACGGAATGAGGAAGGTTGCCCTATTTAGTCTGGGAGCTGTTATTTCCTTAGTGATTGCGAGTGCAGCAGGAATGCTTTTCGTTGCTACCGGCGGTGGGAGATATTCAGGAAGTACCACATTGATAGGGGGATGGATAATGTCGTTTCTCTTCATGCTCGCCTTGTTTCTTTCATATTATGCCGCTCTCAAGATCATGAGAGCTATCCGGATCACTGAACTGAACATGCGGCAGAGCAAAGAATGACATGACGGTTCTATCTCCCCTCGAGAATTTGAGCCGAAAGAACGATAAGCAACGAGCAACACAGATTCTTTACTTCATATATATTCAAGCCCTCTTTTTGGTCCTCACGTTCATTGTTGGAGTGTGGCTCGTAACAGAGATTCATGGGGCCTCCCTTACTACGCCTGAGTTTATTGTCCATGGCATTCTTGCGTCTGGATTTGGATTATTGTCAGCAGTCGTTGGGTTCCTTGCCGCCCTTGAGAATCAGAAGCGAGTGGCCATATCCAATCTTGCGCTTTTCTTTGTTACGTTAGTTGCAGGTGCCTCGGGGTTTGCATTCTTGAGCAACAATTCAAGCGCAAATCAAATCCTGATCACGAATCTAGCGATGATGTCCACAGTCGGAATCGCGATGCCCATCACTGGGTACTCACTGGCGAAGATATCAAGTTCAGCGCGCGGTTTGAGATCGGATGAACACAGGTCGCCATCTTCACTTATGACGTATTTCGCGCTCGTAGCGCTGTCTCTCACCGTAATAGCAGGCGCAGCTGTCGAGTCGATTTCTCTGTATGCCTTCGCGGTCGTCTTGCACGTTGGACTCGCAGCTCTCACTGTATCATTGGTTCTCGGAATCGTTCTGCTTTCAATTCTTGAAGGATCGACCATGAATAAATCAGGAGTGCGATCGTGGGTTCCTCAAAGGGTTGTTTATTCGCTTCTAGGACTCGCAGCAATATCCATTGCAGGTGGTGATGGGGTAATCACAGTCACGATTGGCGGAGTATCTTATGTTGTGGTCATGGCGGAGTTGACAGTCTTGGTATATTCATTCTTGCTTCTATCAATTGAAGCACCATTACATCTGAATCTTGCATTTTTTAGGCGTGCAGCACCCAAGAGTACTCCTAAACAACAGGAATGAACGGGCTGAACTTGATCAAAAAGTCAGCGAGAGAATATCCTCCGCGATCGTTGCGAACAACGCCTAATTTTCGCAATTCTATGCCATTGCATAAGTCGATTTCAGCTCTGATGCTTGCACTTGCTCTAACTATTCTTTTTGGAATGGCAGCCGGCCACGTATCTTATGGCGCTTCAACAAGCGGTAATGCTACGCAAACTTCTTCCACCGTTACTACAGCTACTATAAGCATCGCCTTTGATCTCCCAACAGCAGCTGTAGCGACTTTTGTATTAGTTCTGCTCGGTCTAGCCGCGGGACTGCTGTTGATGATGAGGTTGAGCCACTCTGATCATTCAGCAATGTGATGAAGAAAGATGGGATCAACTGATAAAGAAATAGAGAATCCTGAAATCGACGGGAGTAAAAGGAACTTCCTAAAGCTCGTTCTAACGCTGGGAGGATTGGCAACCCTCGGTTCCGTGGCAAGCATGTTCAGAATTTTAAGTTTCGTTCCCTCACCGAATGCAGGCTCAACAACTCCTTTGGTATGGCCAGTAGTATTGATAGCAAACTTGAGTGACCTCCAAGCGGGTAAGCCGGTCCCGTTCAACTATCCCCTCGAAGAGACGCCGAATATTCTTGTAAAACTAGGACAACCGGCGAAAGGAGGAGTTGGTCCCGACAACGATATCGTTGCGTTCAGCGAAATATGCCAGCACTTGGGTTGCGTCTATGCATTTGTGGGATCCGGTTCATCACCCGATTGTAACAGTTCTTACAGAGCATCAGGGCCAGTTGGATACTGCTGTTGCCATGGAAGCATCTACGATCTTGCCAACGGGGCTAAGGTGGTCGGAGGACCGGCGCCGAGGCCGGTGCCCCAGGTTATTCTGAGCTTTGATGCTTCGACGGGCAATATCTATGCGACAGGAATGACAGCGCCAACGATCTTCGGGCATGGTCCTCCCGGCACGAGCAATCCTGCCAGCGTTCTACAAGATGACCTCACGGGCGGAACTGTTGTGGCTGGCATAACTACGACGACTACGACTACAACGACGAGCACGACAGTTTCAAGTTCCACATAAAGGAGGGCAAGAAGATGACCGAAAACCCCGGAAGAAAATTTGTTGAGTGGTTCAAGAACAGGTTTGGACTGAAGACGACCGTTCTTCGGCCGGTTCCCGAGTACAGCATGAACCCGTTATACTGGCTCGGCGCACTCACCGTGATTGCATTTGGTCTGCAGGTGTTGACCGGTCTGCTCATGCTGATCTACTACGTGCCGACAACTGATCAGGCTTACACTTCTACCGTCTTTATCATTCAGCAGGTGCCGCTCGGTTGGCTACTAGAGACGGTGCATCTTTATGGAGCCTATGCGATGATTTTGCTTACTTTTCTTCACTTATTCCGTGGATATTTCGCCAGCGTACAAAAGAAACCGCGTGAAATGATGTGGGTCACAGGAATGCTGATGGGATTGACTGTGATGGGATTGGGTTTGACTGGATACCTGCTTCCATGGACTGTCGTGTCTAAGTCCGCAACGGATGTCTCAATAGGAATGCTAAGTTTCTTGCCTGCGCAAATAGGCCCGATCTTGACCTACTTGATTGCCGGGTCAGGAAGCGGAGCTGCCGAGCTTACAAGATTCTTCGACCTTCATATAATTGTCCTGCCCGCGGGTCTCCTTTCGCTCCTTGCCCTGAAGATGTATATGTTTGAAGCCCATGGGGCGGCTGAACCTGTTGGTGGCGCAAAAAAAAATTCAAAGGAAATCCCCTGGTTCCCAAGAGTATATCTCTATTTCGCAATGATTGGGGCCATCTTTGTAGCTATAGTCTTCGTAGCGGCTGCAATGTTCCCACTTACTCTCCCTGCAGAATACACTCCTCAAGCCGCCGCAAATTTTGTAGCTCAACCTGATTGGTATTTCCTTTGGATGTACCAGGTTCTGAAGGTACAGGCTTTTGAGGGTCCGGGGATCTACTTTGCTCTGGGCGCGGTGACGCTCTTGGTAATCGGACTAGCGCTTTTGCCCTTCATAGATCGCGGGACTCAGAGGAATCCAAAGTCGAGACCAATATACACAACCATCGGTCTGATCATGATCGCGGAACTCTTGACGCTAACAATCTGGGGGCATCTTACCCCGGGACAGGTCATCTCCAATGCTCAAGCAGTAATAGTCATCGGAGGAGTTGCAATCGGCGTTGCCGTGGTTTCTTTGTTCGTTTTCAGAAGTAACCTAGTCCGAACAAAAATTCTCAAGATACCAATAAAGTCCTCTCTAAGTGCGATGATGCTCCCGTTCAGAAACCGAAACCGAACGATAACAATGCTATTTATGATTCCACTGATTGCGGGATCAGTTTCCTTTGCTAACCTTGTAGGATCTCTCACGACAGTTCCAGTAAATCTAATTCTTGCGATAATCAATTTCGCAGTGCTGTTCGGATCGTTTTTTGCGATGGCCCGGATGATGAGAAGCCTTACTCTAGGGCGTGATAGACAAGCGTGAAACCGGACGAAGATATTGTGAGGTATTCCGTAATCACGCTCTTGGCCACGGCGGCCGCTTCAATTGCCGCATATTTGTGGATCTTGAATATTGTTTCTCTTCAGCGAGTCTTTGGGGCAATGCTTGGCTCGGAGTTAGTAATTTTCGCGATGATTGTTTACATATACTATAAACCGAGCATAACTGCAGAAAGCAGCAACTGGCTACTTGTAGGCTGTCTAGTTGCGGCCTCTTTCTTAGTAGTCGCCGTCCAGCTGGGGAGCGCGTAGTGCGAGAGAAAAAAGTAACCTAACTATCGCATTTCTCGAAAATTGAATAGGCACTCACGGCGGCAATTGAAGCATTACGGCAAGGATGAGTATTGCCATCATCAGAGCAAGATTTGCAAAGGATATGATTCGGCTCTTTCTTCTTACTGCCTTTAATCCTTCGACATCTTTTTCTCGCGCAAGCCTTACTATTTTTCGCCCGTAGTATGCGCCGTGAACATAGATTAACACGATCAGAACGCTGACCAGGACAACCTTGACGAACAGGACTATAGCGCCATAACTTTGGAATGTGAAGAGATAATCAAATGATGGAAGATACCATGTGGCATTGTAGATTCCGGTCAGCACCAGTATGATCAATATTGGATTGGTTATTCTGCCAAAATCCTTCGCGATCTTACCGACTATCAGAGTCCTCTCGGATTCATCCTTCGCCAGGCGGTGCGACGCGGGCATGACGACGAGCCACATGAAGAAAGATCCGCCAACGAACAGCACAGCACAAAACAGATGTACCCAGAGTATTGCTATGTTGAACAGTAACATCTAGTTCTTCTTGGATTTCGAAACGTGGATAGTAATGGATTGTGCGGAGGTGCTACGAGCCCGTAGACAGGCTGGATCCGAGGACAAAGGAGCGTCGCCGTAAGAAAATGCCCTCGCTCTGCTTCCGCCGCACATTTCTTTGAATTCGCATGCACCGCAGTAGCCTTTGAAATCCCTTTGTCTTATTCTCTTGGGAAGTTCACTGTCTCTGTATATTTCAGCCAGGTCACCATTTTTTATATTGTCCAGCTTGAGAGGAAGGAGGCCTCCGGGTTGGATTGTGCCATCATAAGCAACGAAGACAACGCCGTTCCCGTCCAAAGTACCCCTCGGTCGAATGGTGGACTGGGTCGTCGTTTGATGTCCTTCAAGTTCCATGAGCGGCTCTCGTAATTCTTTGTACTCTGAATGATCCCAGTAAGGCCCTTTTTTCTCTCCGCTCCGATGCAATCCTCCTGACAAAAGGAGCCTCAACGCAGCGGATCCTGACAGCGTAAAACGCCGTCGTAAAAAAAGTTGCACACACTTTCGTATTCCTTTGGTGAAGGTCTTCAACATCTGTTCCACTTCCGATCCTGATCAGAAAGAAAAGCTCCCATGTGTTGATCCCGAGGCTTCTGATCAGGTGAAATATCTGGAAGCTCGCGAAAGTTTCTTTTCATTATGGCCGTGTTCACCGGAGGATTCAGATTCGTTCTTACTGCTGTCTGAATTATTTCGATAGCCTTTTGAAAGGTACCGGCCTTTCCCCTGATTGAATCATCCGGCCGACTTGAAGCGCTGTCAGGACTTATCGAGATCGAGGATGCGCCCAAGGATTTGGTTTTCAAAAGAATCTCGGGAGTCGTGAGATCTGTCATTGCCGGTGAGAGTGCAAAGCCAACGCCTAATATTTTCGTCTGATTGTAGCTGATCTTTGATCGTGCTCATCGGGTTCCGGGGAGGAGGCTCGCAGAGGTTTTATTCAAACAGGCTCAGTTTTAGTGAGCCAATAAAATGGGTTCGGAGGGACGTAGCTCAATTTTTCGGATGATTTTAGACTTGCCTTGAGCACACTTTCTTCGTGGGTCGTGGGTTCGTGTCCCGAAATACTCCTGCCCAAACACCTGTCTAGAGGTGTCGAAACTCATGACGGTGAAAGAAGGCCCTAGTTTCGTGGGGATGGGCGCCCAGGCCTAGCTTCATTTTCACAGCAAAAAACTGCGCACCTTTCTTCGTTCGTACATTTCGTCACTTAACCTGTTGTATAATCTTCCAGTATGAATCTTTTCGTTTTATTTTACCATCCTTCGTGCTGAACTCGAAGAGGTCGCACCCCCTTACCTCAATCTTTTCACCGTTTGTGGAATTACCAGTAAGTAACCACTCGGAAACTCCGCGTTCGCTAGAAGCTGATACAAAGTGTCTATCATCTCCGTAATGTACATCGGGTATTCCCTGGAAACGACTAGCAAGTCCACGTCTCACAGCTTCTTTTCCGACAAATCTCTGTCCATACGGATGAGGCCCTCTTGGAAAATCAAAAGAGCAGTCAGCAGTGAAAAAAGTCATGATGGCGTCAAGGTCATGTCTGTTGAATGCTTCGAGGAAGATCTTCAGCATGTCTCCGGTTACTGCAGATCTCTCTGTGTCATCTCGCTCTGAAACCACGGCCATATTTTCTTCTCAACAACGAATCGATTAGCGAGTGCTTTTTCATCATTTCTTTCACCTTTTCGAGAGTATCGGAAAAAGTACTAAGACGGTGAACCTCTCTACGCTTCGACTTGTTTTGCACCGTGAATGGTTGTTCTCGTTCGCGAAATTTGAGGCATGAATCCGTTTCCGGGAAAATAGTAGCCATAATGTTGCTGTGATCACAAAACTTTCTCTAATCTGTATTCTAAGGCCCTTCTTGGCTCAGAAACATCTAGGATTTCAGTGATTCACTTAAATCAGTTTGTGCGTAGACATGTAGGACTCATTTGGAGCAGGAGATACGCTACTGTACATCTTTTGACGGGACTCGGATAGCGTACGCTACCTTGGGTGACCGCTCCAACTTCCCGCTCGTTCGGGTAGCGACTTGGTTAACGCACTTGGAATTCGACTTCGAAAGTCCGATATGGCGTCCATGGCTCAACGAACTCGGAAGGAACTTCTTCCTAGTGAGATATGATCCGCGAGGCTGCGGTCTCTCTGATTGGAACACAAAAGAGATTTCATTCAGTGCTTGGGTCCGAGATCTGGAAGAAGTGGTGAATGCTGTCCGCTTGGATAGATTTGTGTTGCTTGGGTTATCGCAAGGAGGCCCTATTGGAATTGAATACTCGCTGTATCACCCAGACAAAGTGAAACAGCTCATTCTTTGGGATGCGTTTTCGGTGGGCTGGATCAAACGGGGACAAGTCTCTGAGGAAGAAAGAAATGCTCTGCTAACACTTACAAGAGAAGGCTGGGGGAGAAACAGCCCTGCGTATCGATCGATACTCACTAACCTGTTCATCCCTGACGCAAACAAAGAACAATTGCGCTGGTTCAACGAGTTGCAAAGGAAGTCAATGTCAGGAGAGAGTGCTGTCCGATACATGATCGAGGCGGGAAACATAGACATTACTAAGAGGTTGCCTGAGATTTCGGTTCCTACGCTCGTATTGCATGCTAGAGGGGATTCACTCATTCCTTATGAGGAAGGTCGCGTCCTAGCCGCTACTATTCCGAAGGCACGCCTAGTCACGTTGGAAAGCAGAAATCACATTATTCTAGAGAGAGAGGCATCGTGGTCCAGATCTTTTTATGAGATCCGAAACTTCTGCGGGATTCCCGAGACAATAAGCTCATCCGTTTCCGGAAAGAGCACAGCGACGGCGCCTGAAATTGCAAAGCTCGGCAAGGTTGTTAATACCTCCGAGTTGCAAGAAGCAGTCTCTTTACTGGAGGCTATGAGCGTTGTATCCCTTTCACGATACAGAATTGTCGGTAACTACTTTCGGTTCGAAGAAGATGTACGCAACGGTCTAAAAGACGTCAGACAGAAAATATTGGCAGCGTTCGAAAGTTCGGCTTTGAAGCGCGAAAACTATCTCCTATGGGCACCTCCGGGCAGTGGCAAGACATTCTTCGTTCAGCAAGTCGCTTCTTCTCTCAAAAAAGATAACATTGGATACCGAGAGCTCAACCTAGCGCAGACAGAAGAAGCAGGCTTGCGGCTGACGCTGGAAGAAATTCGGAAATCAGAGCAGCCATTTCTTTGTCTGATTGATGAAATAGATGCAAAACTAGGCGAGTCGTGGCCATACGAAGTGATGCTTCCTTACATGGACGCTGCCGCTTCGCGTGGGGGGCGCTGCGTCTTTATCACCGCCGGAAGCTCTGGCTCCAGCCTGTCGGAGATGAAGAAGGGAATCGCTTCTCGCCCCAAGGGCGCAGACCTTCTCAGTCGTATTCCGTGGGGGAATGAGTACTCGGTCCCGCCGATGAGTTTTGGGGATCGCATTCTTGTGACCTTGAGCCAATTCATTCAGACCTCAAAGGGAATAGGTCGAGATGTTACCGAGGTAGAGAAGATGGCCCTGCTCTATATCACTCTCAACCCCAAGCTTTCTAGTGCCCGTCAGCTAAGCGAGTTTGCAGTGCGGTGCGTGGAGCGAATGCAGCCGAGCGATGACAGAATCAAATACGATAACCTGTTCGATCCCGGCAATCCCGAGAATAAGGCCTTCTGGATGAAAACTCATGTAGTAGCGGATCAGCTAGTGAACTCTTTCATCGCTTTGGGAGACTAGTCCAGGCGTCCTAAAGAAAGGGTCCTTCCTTCCCTCGATCGTTTCGCAGTACTTTTGCAAATTGTAAATGAACGAGCTCAAGTTTTTGTAGGGACGGTCGATTCTTAGGGCGATCTCCGACGCGGTGAGACCGGGGTTCTCCTTTACAACTTTCAAAATTTCGTCGTAGATTTTTCTCCGCTTGAAGTGATTGCCCGCGCTATCCGTTTCAGGGTAGATCGGCTCTCTCACGTAGTACCAGCGGTTGACCTGCAATCGCTTCTAGTGTGTTCTGGGTTCGAGTCCCGAATTCAAGGATAATTACAAGTGGGCTCGGAGGGACTTGAACCCACGACCCCCGCCGTTTTCTTGCAAGCTCGAACTCACAGTCAGAGCGGTGTCCTAACCAAGCTAGACGACGAGCCCAAAATGGAGGAAAGGAA
This sequence comes from Nitrososphaerales archaeon, assembly GCA_030041355.1. Lineage (GTDB taxonomy): Archaea > Thermoproteota > Nitrososphaeria > Nitrososphaerales > CADDZS01 > JASHOD01. The sequence goes on along the minus strand of JASHNZ010000011.1, from coordinate 24,781 downwards.
ATTTCAGCGAAACCCATCGTTCCAACTTCGTTTAAATGCTTTCTTGATTCCAGCTTAGTGACATGTTACAACTTCCCGATAATCTTAACGAAGAGTTTCCGATTAAGAGTACTACAGTCTACTTCAACAATGCTTCGTATACACCTATGAGCAAATCTGCCACAAATGCAATTTCACAAGCCGTAACCTCTTATTCGAAATTCGGGCCCAGTGATGAGTTCTATCTCAAGCTAAAAGAGGGTGGAAATCTTGCCCGAGAGAAGCTATCGAAGCTACTGAATGTTCCAAAAGAGGGGATCGTATTTACGGAAAGTGCAACTCAGAGCATTAATATGGTTGCAAACGGGTTTAAACTCTCACCTGGGGACTACATGATATCCCGCGGTGGCGCCACGGAGCATCCTTCCAATTTCCTGCCATGGAAATATTACGCAGACACTAAGAAAGCGAGAATTTTAGATCTCAAGACCGATAGCTATGGTGTGCCTGATCTTGCCATGTTAGATAGCGCCCTAGGGGAAACAAAAGCGAAACTTGTTGTCATGAGTCATGTAATTTACAACTTGGGCACGATTATGCCGGTAGCTGAAGCCTCAAAGATCTCCCATGAACATGGAGCACGATTTTTTCTAGACGCTTCGCAGTCTGTTGGAAGCATACCTACTGATCTTGAGGCTATTGATTGTGATTTCTGCGCAGGCACGGCAGCGAAGTGGCTCTGCGGTCCTCTAGGCTTAGGGTTCTTTTATTGCAAGAAAGAAGCGCTCGATTCTCTTGAGCCCTTGAATTTTGGACCAAACGCTTGTACCTATACTCCTGACGGCGAGTTCAGTGTTCTCGAGACTGCGGCGAAACTTCAGGAAGGCTTCCGAAACTGGGCCTACTGTTACGGGTTTTCCGCCGCAATTGATCTTGTAACTTCACTTGGCGTTCCCAGCGTGCGAGAAAAAAATCTGCGACTTGCGGACGCCATCATTGAAGAACTTTCACTTGACAAATCTTATCGAATGATTGGTTCAAGCAGAAAAGGGCAGCGCACGAGTATAACGCCCTTTGAAACACTTGATATTAAGCCAATAGACATTGTTCAAAAATTATCAAAAGAACGTATCACAGTCGCGGAAAGGGAGGTGGGATCAAAGAAAATCCTGCGGATCTCTCCGCATTTTTACAATGACGAGGAGGAAGTGAGCCGGCTCGTAAGAGCATTGAGGGCTGCTCGATCCTAATCCGATCAACGGTCTATCGCAATGAAATTTCTTACCCGTGAAATATTCATTTTTGTGGGAATCTCATGCTTTATGAAGCGCGAGAAATAGTATTTCCCAGCAAATGTAAACCTGGGTTCCTTAAGCGAGCTTCCCGCAGCCAGTAGAAGAATAGTTGCAATGTTGTGGCCTAAGCTATTGAGTATATCCTTGGCGATGAATTCAGTGAACTCGTCTTGCCGGGGCTTCTGAGCTTCTTCTGAATCAAGTAAGGAAAGCGTCGAACCAATGTTATCAAGACAGGATTGAGCCAAGTCTCGGTCTGTATCTACCGTCGCTGAAATTGATCTTAGGTCTTCCAAAAGAGTTACAGCTGCCCCTTTGCCAATTGCTTCAAGCATGTCCAGAGCTTGAATATTGCTACCTCCCTCCCAAATTGGAGTAACGAGAGCTTCCCTATGCAGTCTTTCAATCGGAAATTCCAAGAGAAAACCGATCCCGCCATGGAGCTCCATCGCCATCTTTGTAACCTCGGAACTCATCTCGCTTGAAAGGTTCTTCGAGATATGAGTTAGAATTCTTGTGTAATCATACAAAGAAGACTTCGCTATTGACTCTTTCCAGGATTTCTGAAATTGGTATATTGTTTTGAGCGCAAGAGCCAAGGCCCCTTCGATCCAAACTTCCATATCGAGAAGGTCTCTTTGGATCAGAGGATGCTCGATAAGTGGTTTCCCAAACGACGATCTCTTCTGAGCATAATAATACGCTTCGAGATACGCCTTTCTCGCAAGACCAAGTGCACCCATCGAATTCGCAATCCGCGAAACGGTCAGGTTCTCCATCACGTAATAGATTCCCTTACCGGGCTCTCCTATCACTTCTGCTTCTGAATCTCTAAACTCCACTTCTCCGGTCGGGACGTTTCTGGTGGCACTCTTGTCTTTCAGTCGAGTGATTCGGAAATTTTTGTCGGAGAGCGAAGTGAGTCGAGGAACCAAGAACAATGCCAATCCTTTTGCTCCCCGCGCTCCTTTCGATGGTCGAGCGGTCACAAGTGCATAATCCGCAAGACCCGCGTCGCTTGCGAAATACTTGGTGTCTCCATTTATGGTCCACTTGTCGCCTTTATCTTTATTCGCCCGGACCACATTCGATCCTAAGTCACTTCCACCTTGAATCTCAGTGAACCAAGTTGCCCCAAATTTCAGGTCCTCTTCTTCGCCAATCAGAGAGGGTATGACTTTCTTCTGAGAACTGCTACCGTACTTGAACAGGGCGTAGGCTGTTTGATTGGTTAGAGTGAGTATACAAGCCAAGCCGGGGTCGGCTATGAGATAGATGAAGGTATAATGGTCAAACCAGTTTCCCCCGCGATAGGCCCACTTGTTGATTCCGAACTCTTTGACGAGTCTCTCAAGGGCCCATCTTTCAGCAGGATCGAGCCATGCCTCGTCTACTCGTTCGCCGTTTATTCCCCAAGTAATGATCTTTGGATTTCCTATTTTGTCTACGTAGTCAGAAATTTCATAAAGCTCCTTCCCAACGAAATCTCCAAGCTCAGACAATTTAGGTACGGCTCCTGAAAAATAAGTAAGAAGCTGATGAAGAGGCCGGTCAATCTCGTAGTGATTTCTGCCATAAGAATTGGATAGGTGCGCGTAGACATCTCTGACAGGCTTGTCGTTCATTTGAGTTGAGCCTTCTCTATCTTCTTTTTCGTTTTACGATATTACCGGGAGTCGACCGCTTAGTGCAGTGAAAGCATGGACTGGAGGGGATTTGAACCCCTGACCTCTCGCGTGCGAGGCGAGCGTTACTACCACTGAACTACCAGCCCGTTATGCGACCAAAAACGTAATGCTCTGATTAAACTAATGAGTGTTGCTTTTTAGATTCGTACAGGTCATTACCAGATCGGATTGTGGAAAAGAAAATAATCCAAAAAAACACAAGGTTAAAAAAAGCTAAAATGATTTCGTGTGCTGATTCAATTCTCTAAACTTATGGGCCGGTAGCTCAGCATGGACCTCCTTGCTTGGAGTTTCTCCGTGAGTAGCGAGGGTGTACTTAGAGCGCGTGACTGATATGCCTGAAGCGGAAATCACGAGGTCGCCGGTTCAAATCCGGTCCGGCCCATCTCGGTTTTCTATCTCTTACTGTCGCTTCTCAAAGTTGTCTGCATTTGCCTCAAATAAACTTGCACCAGTTCTCAAAATTCGTTGCCCTTAGAGCTGATCTCCGTGAGAAAAAATCTGCCAGAATTGCAACTCTGCTCGCCAGCGATCCAGTCTGAATTTTCCTCGAAAGATAAGCGTATGCCAAGAATATCAAAACTTCTCCACCGACCAAGACCGTCAGGATGTTCGTTGTCGGGTCGGGTGAGCATTGAGCGTAGTGACAAACGCGCACTGCTGTTAAATCTAAAGCCAACAAAAAGTAAACGATAGCAATAATTGCATAAATGAGTTTGTACCTCATTTTATAGACCTAGCACGCGTGCTTTACGTTCCGCAGCTGGTTTGACACTCTTTGGTTAATGCTCCGGAGAGCATTCTAATTTTTCCTTTGAATATTTTCGGTTGATGGATGTATTAGAGCCACACGCACCAACATTGTAAGACCTAGTACGGTTGGTACGATTCCAATAAGGAAAGGCAAAAAGTAAATGAGTGAAGGTTCAGCTTGGCAACAATAAATACCAAAATTGTTTGGTTGACCGGCGGTTTCCATAGCACAATGACACATCAATCCATCTAGGAAAACAGCTATCATGAGGATGACTCCAAAAACTGTAAACACTATTCCGATTATATTATCGTCACGCAAAATCTTCTAGCTTCTTCTTTTCCTTGTTTTGGTTTAAGCTAGCATTCTTGATTAAAAATGATTGGGAGCAATCAAGCGCTGTTCGAGGAATATGTCAGTCGTTGGAGCTGATGTTCTGGATGAGGTTCCAAATTTGAAAGAGTTAGGTTGATAGGGAAACACGCTTGCTCTTGAGCATTGAGATAATCTGGGCTACATTCCCACTCATTTTTTGGCTGAAAAAACGGTTCCATGATCTTCGGGTAAAAATCATGAAGATTCTTCATAATGAAGCTGGCCCAAGCTAGTGCAAGATACTTTGGGAATTGGAACGAAATCCAGTGCAAGCAACTTTCAGAAAAAAAGAGTATAATTTGATATTTCAGTGAAAACTAATTTGAGAATCTGAGCACGAAATCTAGTTTTCTTAGCGCAAAGAACATCGAGAAACGACAATTAAAATTGGATTTCTTTTATACGACAAGCCTGATGGAAATCATCGAGCTCGATCCTTTGACTGAGTTCTTCGACGCGATTCGAAGCCCTTTGACTAAGGATAGATACGGGCACCGTTTTGACATGTTTCTGAAGCACATTGGCATTGGTGAGGGTAACCTTAAGCGACTGATTGACCACATACAGGAACAGTGGGCTGAGGCAAAGGATCCCAGATAGCTCAAGACTGTATGGGCTTCAGCGGCTTCTTCGCTGTCCTTCCTTACAGCTCGCCCGGGATCCTTCCATGACTTGACCACCGCATATCCTTTGTGGTACAAGCACGGATTTGTTCGGGAAGAGGAAATTGCCGAGTGACCAACATATGAACTAGATACCTCCCTCTTTTAGTGTCTTCGAAGAAGTGGGCGAGGGTTATTTTGCCCCTAATTCGATTTCGAGGCTTCGAGCGCAAATCAAGCTTATGCTTAAGGGGTCTGTAAGCCCCGGAGCACAGAGCAAAGGGTAATCTGGTCCGAAGATCAGATGCGAAAAGGGTCTGATTCAGATGCCGCGAGGACCCCGAAACGTGCTCAGACCAACAGAGAGACGCAGATCGCGCAAAAAAGGGAGAAGAATTCGTCTCTCTGACTTGTGCTTGTTTTCTCTATGTCCCCTTTTTTGATATATCTGTCTGTCTATCTGTCTGTCTATCTGTCTGTCTATCCTTGCATCTGAAATCAGATACTTTTGGGGTCTGATTTTTCAGACAGACTCTTGATCTAAGATCAAAGTTGCAGCACAGATGAAAATTCATCTGAAATCAGACTCTGATTCACAGATCAGATAGACAGGCAGACCATTTCAAGGGTCTGAAGGCAGATATGAACGTGATGAGGGTCGGAGCGTGCTTCAGATTGCCAACCCCGAATGAAAAAGAGAAACTGATCCTTAACCCTTCGACCCTTCCCACCGCGATGCTCGGCCAGGCTTGGTGGTCCAAGAGATGAATTTTGCACCCTTCCATCTCTCTGATTCCTCGCTCCAGCGAATAGGGATTTTTGGCGGATTGGCAGGTCTTTCAAAAATTTCAGCTAGCTGCTAGCTTTTTTGCAGCTTCAAAAAACCTGTAAAAAGGCTTGTTTTGAGATGATGCTTTGGAGACTTATCGAGTCTCGGGCCCAGAAAACACGATCAGTGATGTGCACTCTCTGGTCACTTGATCATTGTGCACTCTCAACATAGACTTGAGATGTACTTCCAAATCCAATTCAGTATGGTAACATGAGAAACTCTTATGCCTTGAAGCAAGAGGATTTCTTTACACTTCGCAAAGATTCGCCGCAAAGAAGGTGTCATTTGAAGTACGGGCACTTGAATTGAGCTTTTGAGAACTCTTCGCTATGGGTCAGGGTCATATCACTTTCCCAGAAGCTTTGATATCGAATTCATTGACTCCTAGGTACAAATCATGGGAATCCGATTCTCTTTATCAAATCAAGATATCTCTTATCGGATCTCACGCCTTCAAACCATGGATAAATCTGCAAATACATGAGAAATTGCGAGCGCTTTTCGTAGGCCCTTTCCAGCCAGTCAAAAGCTTCATCTTTCATACCCAAGGACGAGTAGATACTTGCGAAGAGCACCGGGTCCACATACTCTTTCTTAGAGCGCTCCTGTAGTCGTAAAATAATCTCTTCAGCTTCTTTCTGCATCCCAGCTTTTGCGTAGGCTGTCGCGAACATCGACCATCGCACCGCCGATTGATTAGAAATCGCTCCGCTTCTTATTTCTTCTAGAGCTTCTCTGTTCATGCCTTTTGCTGAATAAGCTGTAATCAACCAGACTTGTGCAGGGCCAAAGTTTGGTTCAATTGCAAGCAAGGCCTTTAGTCGAGAGATCGCTTCGTCATAGTCTCCTTTCGAAATATAGGCGAGTGCTGTGTTAGATCTTATCTGCGGTGAGAGCGGATCAAGCTCTCTAGCTTTCTCTATCTCCGAGATCGCTTCGTCAAATCTACACATGCGCTCTAGATGCAAGGCATACCACTGGTGAGCGGTCGCGTAATTTGGGTTAAGCGCAATCGCGGACTTGAATTCTCGCTCTGCTGCCTTGAACTCCCACAGACCTTCTAACGAATTTCCATACGAGGCGTGCGCTTCGGCAAGATCGGGATCGGTACGAAGAGCCTTCAAGGAAGCCTCTGAAGCTTTGGAAAAAGCTTCGTTCGCCGAGAGGAGTCCAAAGTCCGCCAGAACGGTGTAGCAATCTGCCATTCCAGAATATGCAAGAGCGTAGTTGGGGTCTTTTTCGGTGGCGAGACGAAAATAATCCAGCGCCTTTCTCAGGGACTCTTCGTTCCGTTCGTTCCAATAATAGCGGCCTTTCAAGTACAAGGTGTGGGCTTCAGCGCTTGCGGTCTTTGGCTTCTCGATTCTTTCCTTGTCGTTCCCGAGCAATCTGATTTCAAGAGAATCTGCAACTTTTCGAGAAATGTCACTCTGGATCGCGAATACATCCTCGAGTTCTCGATCGTAGTTTTCCGCCCAAAGATGTCGGTCGTTTTCCACATCGATTAGCTGAACGGCGATGCGAACGCGGTTGCCTGCCTTTCGCACACTACCTTCGAGAACGCTCCCGGCGTTTAGCTCTTGACCTATTGTGAGCATTTTTCGAGAGACATTCTTGTATTGCATCACAGAGGTTCTGGAGACTACGCCTAAACCGTGGATGTTCGAAATTGTGGAAATCAGTTCCTCGGTCATTCCATCTGCGAAATACTCATCGTTAGGATCGGGACTCAGGCTTGAAAGAGGAAGAACCGCAACTCTAAGCTTGTCCATTTCGACTTTCGCATCACTTGCCTCTCGAGCTTCTTGCCTCCAAGGTAAAATTACCCTGTAAACCTCGATGGGAAACTCCACATTCTTCAGATCACGTGGACCCATAGTTTTCAAAGGAAACTCGAATTTATTGAGGATATGATCGTAGACTTGCTGCGAAACGCAAATACCGCCTGGTTCGGCTAAAGGCTCTATTCTAGACGCGATATTCACTGCGTCTCCATAGACGTCGTTTCCCCTGTGGATCACATCTCCGAGATGTACTCCAATTCGAAGCTCTATCTTCTCAACGTGTTTCGCGATTCGATTTGCTTCGCTCAACTCTTTCTGAATTTCTATGGCACATTTTGCAGCCTCCAAGGCACTGGCGAACTCGACAAGAAAGGCATCTCCGATTGTTTTGACTTCGGAGCCATTGAACTTCGAAAAGATTGGGCGGACAATTTCCCGATGCCTATCAAGTAAACGTAAGGCAAGAGATTCGTCTCTTTGAGAAATAGCAGTATAACCAACGATGTCAGTAAACATAATGGCTGCGAGCTTCCTTTGTTCAGTTTCGGAAGAAGCGCCAAGGAGCTTCACTTCACCAGTACTTGAAAGTTCAATCCGGTGCCAACGCGAATCAAAGTTTCTGCCACGAAGCATCCGGAGCCGAAGATAGTTGTTGATCTTTCCGCCCTCTTCTCTTGTTTCCAAATCAATGACGCCATCGCACATCGCTTCGAACTTTGTATAGAAGGCCGCCGAAGCGGTCCCCTTGACCCAAGAAAGAAAATGGGGGGTTTCCCTTGCACGGACTCCAAAAGGCAAAAGCCCGATTCGCCAAGAATCCACCAGGGTCTCTTCGTCGTTGTACTGTAGAAAGATCGATGTGTTGTCATCGATGTGGAGCCAACGTTTATCCAAGTCGGAATAACCCGCTTTTGCAGCGTTAACCCAATTTTTCACTCCCCGAACCACATCAAGGGGCCTGCCGGGAGTCGCGAAAGGATCGGACTTTTCACCCTTCTTTTTCTTTTTCTCATAATCTAATGTAGCTGTGAAACTATCCACTATTTTCAAGAGCCCTTGTTTCTCGCAAGTAACGACATCAATTCGAAGCTTAGATAGAGCTTCGCGGGCTTCATCAGGAAAATGCTGGAACACGTGATATTCGGTCTTGATTCCTTGTCTCAAAGCAAGCGCCACCATGGTCAGTGAAGTCTCGTACCAGAGCGAATTGGGATCGAATTCTACAATGTATTGCCCTCCGTAGAAAAAACCATTAGGGGCTAGTTCCTCAAGAAAAGGAACATAGACAGTGTCGGGCAAGCGTGCCGACACAAGCGAACGAGTAAGACCGTATTGAAGCTTTTTCTTTTGGTCACTTTCAAACATCAGGCTTCAAAAGATGGCTTTTTTCTGCAAAGGCGTGGTACCAAATCGCCCCCCAAAAGGAAGCATTTTTCTTGCCCGGCGCCGAAGGCCCAAGAGCACCGCAATGGTTCCCTGCCGTTGTAGCTGTGTCTGCATAGGCATCTAGAAAGAGCAGCCACAACATGTCCTCGATATTTCCTCTTCGATCTTAAGTTGTGTTGCATTGCTCCCAAGTTCTTCTGATCGAGCCTCCGCGGTTAGGCGGAAACTTGGAGCGCTAAATCCCTCGGGATCAGTTGGCCATGTTACAAACTCCTTATAGCTCTCGGCACCTGTGACCGCCCGTCGGATATCTCGGTATAGGGGTAGAATCTTTTAGTCTCGGATCGACCCATCATCTTGCGTTTGTCTTCTTAAGATAGGCGCGTAGTTCGCTAACAGTTTTCAGATTCTCTGGCAGATTACCTTCTCCAAATCGAACCGCAGCGACTACTTGGAATCCAGCTTTACCGAATAGACAACTCTTTCCTTTTCAAACAAGCCTGCCAACCAGCCCGCGATGCCATGTTTTGTATTGATGGTTTTGTCGATTCTCTTACTCTCAGCACTTGGCGGTAGGAAGCTTGCCGTGCCAGACACCCATTCCCCCAGAATTTTTCCGCCAAAAGTGCATGGCGCAATACGAACGGCTGGGTTTCTTTTGAGTCTCTTAACTTTCCCGGCTTTGGGACCCGTTTTGAAGTACACAAGCTCGTTTTCAATAATGTACCACACGGGCGTCCGAACAGGTTGACTTGTTTTTCTGTACGTTTCAAGACACATCGTATAATTTCCCCCGAGAGGAATGCTCGAGCCTTTTGGCTCGTCAGCTTGCATAACGTTTTCCGAAGGTGCTACACGGATATAAGTCTCTCCAAAAAGTGTGGTCTCGAAGGTCTTGGTCCATGCGGTTTCGATTCCATGGACCCGGTTGTCGGCAGATCGATGAGAAAGTTGTTCCGGTTCCCATTCGCGCTATTGCTCTCTCATTTGCTCTCAATAAGTAAAGCATGAAAAACTATTGATGCCGCCAAATGGCCGAATTGCGGCGTGCTTGTTGGTGATTCAGTCCTGACTCTATGACTACCTCTGCATTCGTTCCATCGAAGAAATCTAGTATTTCCTTTCCATCTCTCCGGAAAGGAAATAACCAGATCTCGCAAGCACTAGGTTAGGGCGGAGGAATAAGATTACGTCAGCAACGTTGAGCGATCATGCCCTCATAATACTCCCCGCATTTTCAGATAAGAGAGAGATGTCGAAAGATAGAGTAAAGAGATTTGCCCTTCATGGAAGAAACCAAGCGGAGATTTAGTAAGAATTACACAACCTTGAAATAAGTTCTAACATTTCCCTCGTCTCATGAAACTATTCGTAATTGCCTTCGTTCTTGCAATGCTCTTATTTTCCGTAACTCCAATTGTCTCTTCTTCTTATGCGCTCTCTTCACCTGGTCACACATCTTTGCCGGCTACGCTCGCTCCTAATCCGTTAGTGATTAGGAATCGTACACTAACCAGTCCGAATGTCCAAGACGAGGCCTGGTTTGGTTGGTCTGTCTCCATGAGCGGCGGGCTTGTGGCGGTCGGTTCCCCTGATGAGACCGTCGAAGGATACTTCGAAGCAGGTCAGGCCTACGTGTTCAACGCAACGTCTGGAAGATTGATTGAAACGCTGACCAGTCCGAATGTTCAAGACACCGGAGGTTTTGGTTATTCGGTCTCGATGAGCGGCAAGCTTGTCGCAGTCGGTGCTTATTATGAGACAGCAGATGGATACGCAGGCGCAGGTCACGCTTATGTATTCAATTCTGCAACGGGCAAGCTTATCACTAGTTTCACGAGTCCGAACGCTCAAGAGTATGGGGAATTTGGTTGGTCAGTCTCCATAAGCAACAAGCTCCTGACAGTCGGTGCTCCGGATGAGAATGCTAGCGGATACTCGCAAGCAGGTCACGCCTACGTGTTCAACGCAATATCTGGAGCTCTGATTCAAACACTTACCAGTCCTAATGCTCAAACAGGAGGAAACTTTGGTTGGTCTCTCTCCATGACTAGCAAGCTCGTCGCAGTCGGTGCTGTACTTGAGACAGCTAAAGGATACTCAGAAGCAGGACATGCGTACATATTCAATTCGGCATCAGGCAAGGTTATCGCAAGTCTCACGAGCCCGAAAGCTCAATCGGAGGGATACTTTGGTTGGTCCGTCTCCTTGACGGGGAAGCTTGTCGCAGTCGGAGCTCCACTGGAAACGGCCGATGGATATGCATGGGCAGGGCACGCTTATGTGTTCAATTCAGCAACAGGTAAGCTTGTTAGGACTCTTGCAAGTCCAAATGCTCAAGCTTACGGAGAGTTTGGTTTGTCCGTCTCCATGACCGGCAAGCTCGTCGCAGTCGGTGCTGCAGGTGAGACGGCTAATGGATATTCCTATGCAGGCCACGCCTACGTGTACAATTTAGCAACAGGCAGACTGGTGAGTATTCTTACCAGTCCGAATGCTCAAGCTTTAGGAGACTTTGGTTTGTCCGTCTCCATGACCGGCAAAGTCGTCACGGTCGGAGCTCCAACTGAGACAGTCCAGGGAGACGGGGAAGCAGGTCATGCATACATGTTTTATGGCGTTTAGAGCTTGCCTTCACAAAACCCTTGCTCCAGTTTGTTGAGAGGAATTTTGATCGTCTCAAAGGACGAACAAGACTAGTCGATATACCGATAAGCGAATCTGTTTTCCCATATTCACGATTCGAGAAAATCGCGTCATAAACACGACGACGGACAAAGTCGTGGAGGCCATCAGGGTAGGAAGACAGCCAATTGCTGCTGAGTTTGATTCTCACAACGACGAGATCTACGTGGCGAACTACTGCTCAGAGTGCGTGCAGGCTTCCACGGTTTCCGTGATCAACACGACAAAGAACAAGGTCGTGGCGACAATCCATGTGGGAGTGGAGCCAATTGCTGTGATCTTTAATCCAGCTAATAGTTACACTTCGCTTTATTGCACAAGGAACTTACGATATTCTAAAGGTTGCTTATTCCTCTTCCTACACTCCTTAAGGCTACAAAATAGAGCATTCCATAAATATGAACGAATGTCTCGCTTCGAACAAGGAATTCCTGACCTTGAAATTATTTCCACAAAAGGATCCGCGAAAAAAACTGGCCCTAAGGCCTTTGCCTATTTCAGTTGTAGGATTAATGTTATTCCTCGTCTTGTCTTTTGTGGCATTGTCAATTAGTGCACCGGCACAGGCATATGCAACAGCTTCGAATCAAACTACTAACGTTAGTTATGCCTGCGGCACTGGATATGGATTGACTCCGGAAGGGTGCGCGCCTTCAACGTGTTTCGCAACGGGAGTGAATTCAGTTGGTATTTCGGCTTCCGAATGCTCCGGCGGTTCCTCTGACTCTCCGTTATTTTCCACGAACAGCTGGGTAGAATATGCTACCTCTTCTGTTCTAACCAAGGAGTTGAGCGGAAACTGGATCGTTCCGAAAGCTCCAACTTCGGACGACGGCCAAACTATCTTTCTCTGGATCGGCTCCCAGCAAGGAACGTGGCAAAATCACTATGGCTTTAACGTAATTCAGCCTGTATTGCAATGGGGCGAAAGCGCGGACGGCGGAGGCAACTACTGGGCTGTCGCTTCATGGTACGTGAATCCGAATACGGGTGAAGCTTTCGCGAGTCCGCTTCTGCGCGTTAATGTGGGAGACAAGATCCTTGGTAATATGACTTCGAGTAATTGTTCATCGAAGGGATGTGACTGGGTCATAGTTTCGTTGGATCAGACGACAGGAAAATCAACGACCTTGAACCTCAAGCACTTGCTCGGACTCGACCCACCACAGCACCACGTTTACGTGACGCTTGAAGTGTACTCTGTGGGCAGCTGTTCAGATTATCCTGCAAGCAGTCCGACCGGATTCTTTAATCTTCGCTTGAATTTAGGGCACACGACGCCATCGTGGAAACCCAAAATTCTACAGAACGACGGTTGTGGGGAAAAAGTTAGCGTGATCAACTCTACCAGCGTTAGCCTCTATTACTAGTCCGATTCTAGATTTACAATCATAAATTGGGGAAGTTGTCCGATCCTTGTGAAAATCGATGTGCAAGCTTAGTACAACTCAACTACGGCAGTAGTGGAGGCCTAAAGTTACCAAAAATGAAGGATTCATTGGGACGAAGGAAAACTAAAGACGGTGCCATATGAGAGCTATGCCACCTAGAGACATTAGAAATTCTCCTCCTAAATCTGCACTGCTTATCGTTGACATGACAAAGGATTTTCTCTTGAAGAGTTACAATGAAAGTTTGGCTCTAGAGAGGGGACTAGATCTAGTCCCGAGAATTAGGACGCTCGAAGACGCTTTCCTTTCCAATGGTCTTCCAGTGATATTTGCCACTGATAGACATTTGAGAACGGATTTCGAACTCAAAAAGTGGGGGCCGCATTCTATGAAGGGAACCAAGGGTTCCGAGATAATCGACGGGCTTGTTCCAGAAAAGAAGAAAATTCTCGTGCTCGAAAGGAACTGGAAGGCTGCTGATGTTTCAAGGATCAACAGGAGTAAGAAAGGAGAGCTGCTGTTCGAAGTTGAGAAGGGAACCTATAGCGGGTTCTCAGACAACGGCGGGAAGCCGACCGCGATGGATGCCCTATTGAAGAAATTGCAACTGAAGCCCGGAAATAAGCTCTACATCACGGGTCTTCACACAAACTGCTGCGATAAGCACACCGCAGCGGATGCCTTTTTCAGAGGGTACGTTCCTGTCATGGTATCCGATTGCGTGGCCGCGTACGACGATCCCGATGGAACAAAGATGGGCATGCCGCATGAAAGGGCTTTGACCTACGAAAACTTTTGGTACGCCGCAGAGATAAAGTCATCAGACGAAGTCATCAACCAGATTGCGAGAAAGTGAAATCGCGGCCTGTATGCTAAGGAAGGAGGTTTAGGGAAGTGAGTGAAGAGCAAAAGCAAACCCAGCTAGATAATGCGAGGTGCACTGCCTGCCATGTGGGTGAGCCGACTGTAACAGATAATGAAATCCTCGAACTGCATCCTCAGATCCCCGATTGGGCGATCGTCGAAAGAGATGGTATCAGGCACCTCGAACGCAGCTTCAAGTTCAAGAATTTCGAGGAAGCTCTTTCGTTTACAAACAAGATCGGGAAGATCGCTGAAGAGGAAGGGCACCATCCAGCGATACTGACGGAGTGGGGCAGGGTCACTGTTACCTGGTGGACTCACAAAATCAAGGGATTGCACAGAAACGACTTCATCATGGCGGCGAAAACCGACCGCTTGCCTCGCAGTATGTAAAATTCAATAGCTCTCGCCCGGCCTTCAAGAGCCAAGAAAAATCGACTAGTCCACTAACAACATCTGTAAGGTTACCCGGACTATCGAAATCTCTCTGGCCAAGATTCTCTTATTCCGGAGGGATTTCTTTGAAGACCAGATCTATATTGAGACCTTTTCGCATGTGATAGTTCCTAGCGACCAAATATATGATCAGACCTCCAACGAAAGAGGTTACTATGTAACCGTATGAGAGATAGTTACCTCCCCAAATCCCCGCGTATGCGAAGAACAAGTATGTAACGAAGGCGAACACTATCGCCTGCGAGATTCCAGCTAGCGCAAGACCAGTCCTTGATTTTCCCCTCTCTCGTCTGATCGCATAAACGGACACAGCGACTCCGACAAACGCAAAAAAGATCATGGAAGCCGCTACATTCCCGTAGAGGTTTGCGGCGGTACCGTAGAACCCAATCCCTAATCCAATCACGATCACGGTGATAATGAGATCAACAATGTGAGCGTAAATTGGCGAGCCAAATCTCTCACTTACGGTTGCGAGCTTGTCAGGAAGGAATCTATCGAATGATTGTGCAAACAAGTACCTTGAAATCAAGATTATGCCATAGGCCATGATTCCGACTTCCCAAATGATCCAGCCGAGACCCACCACGAATGCGAAAGCCTTGTTTGGGGCGACCCCCATGCCAAGAGTCCAGAAGTTGAAGGCGTAGTTTTCAACTAGGTTTCTATTTGCAAGAGCACCATTAATGAAGGGTAGCCCGGCGACGTAGTACATCACGGCAAAAGGAACCGTCGTAATTATCGTGGCTAGAATCAAAGAAATTGGCGCGTTCCACTTTCGCGTGTCTTTTCCCCGCAGTTCCGAGCCCACCGCGACCAGGCCGTTGAACCAAGGATAGGTGAAGATGTAGAAGAAGGGAATCATTAGCAGCGTGGGCACAAAGCTAAACGAAGGGCCGGAATACGAGGCTGCAATCGAGCCATAGGTGGTACCAGAAATTTTCAATGAAGTGATGTAAGAGGCAATCCCGTTTGAACCTGCCCTAAGCAAGAAGCCAATCGAAAGCACCAGAGCAATTATTCCTATGACAAAGCAGGCAGTAACTAGTTTAATTCCAATTCTCGGTAAGAATATGTTAAGCAGAACAAGCACCAGGACTGCCAGAGCTGCGATTTCGAACTGTGTGGTCGGGGCGGCCCCAACGGTTCCTGAGACGTTTGGAATCGAGAGACCCGAGAAAATCTTGCTGCTCGGTTCAAAAAAAAGGCCGACAGAGCCAATGGCAAAAACAAAGGAAATCGCAATGAGCGCGACATAGGGCATGGTTTCCATAGTTATTCCTGTGAAGGTGATCGCGCTTCCGAACCATCCTCCCAAGGATCTCGATACCCACACATAATCCGCACCCGTTCTCGGCATCCGCTGCGTCATCATAGAGTAGACGACCGCCTGCGGGATTGTGATTAGAGCAGCTATCAAAGAGGCATAAACAAGATTTACCCCAGACATGCTTGGTAGGAGAATTGTGGTGAATCCGATTCCAGCTAGCCCAGCTCCAATGGACATGTAAATCATGTTAATGGAAATGCTATCGAAGAAGGAGACGCTTTTTACGAGCCCAGTAGAGCTTCGAGAAAATAATGCATTCTTGGAAGCGTCAGGCGATTTACGTTGCATCACAAGGCCTGCCACGAATACCTAGAGTTCTAAATTTCAAGCTTTTGACAGGAATCGAAAGGATTTCCAGAGTGAAAGTGTTCGCAGTCTTTGCTTTCGTAACTTCAATTGTATGGTGAAAGCAGCGATGCAATTCTTGTCGGTCGCAAATTCTCACTTGTACTCTTGTAGCAAGTGCTAAAGATCAAGGCTCTGTGATGCCACGGAGTCGCTCGATAGCCTTCGTGAAGGGAAAACTTATGGATAGATTGTTACTGACAGTAGAGCGAATCGATTTTTCGTCGAGAAGAGGGGAGAACTACCACCATGGACGAAATAAGTCTAGTAATCGGAGCATCTTTTGGAGGATTTATTTTGCTTCTTATCGTGGGGTTCTTCCTACTTCAACACAGGAATAGGAATGCCACTGAATCCTCTTCCGCTTACGGAACCCGGGACTATAGCCAATACAAACCGCGAAGACAACCGCCAGAGTCCAAATATTCCTATGACACCAGCAGACGTCCCTTCAAGAGCGACGCCGAGATAGAAGCGAATGCCAGAAGAGTAAGAACAAATACACGAGCCATAGTACTCGCAATTATAATTGTCGCAATAGTGGCTGTCATAATTGCAAGCGTCTTTTTTTCTTATTACAATTTTATTCTACTTATTTTCCTAATTCCAATCGCGATTTCATTTTTGAGAACTAGAAGAGATAGGAACCCCGACCAAGATCAGGATCGCGACAGGCGATACTGAGTTCTTAAGAGCCCGATAGATCTTCTTGAGTGATAGCCAACGGCGATAGGGCCAGGAATATGCCGCCCGTTAGCAATCCCCTGTTTGGGATAAGATGTGATAGTGAGTCCGCACGACTGATCTCAAGTAAAATTGAGAGTGAGGCTTGGGAGTCAATAGAAACTCTTGTTGAGTTTCTGCGCTCTGACGAAGACATTGCCGTAAAAAGAGAACTCTTCTCTTGGAAATATGAGATGTCTCATCTCGCGAGTGCCAAAGAAACCTATGCCTGGAGGAAAGTCATAGATTCTATAAAGGCAAGCGATCTCGGTCTAGTTGGTTCGGAGTTTGATAGATCTCGAAAAACGACTCTTACTCTTGCAAAAAGCAAACCGATAATGTTGCGAATAGCAGGCGAGATAACGAACGCTTTGCTACACTCCTATAGCAACCGCCACAGGATTACATATTTTCAGTGCGATTCGTAGGACCCGTTTTGACCACCGACGTAAAACTTGTCCACTTTGCAATTGAAAATTCCGACTTCCACAACACCGGGAACAGACTTTAGAGAAAGTTCTAATTGCGAAGGTTCTTCAATTGAATCGAAATTCCGGCAATCCAAAATAACATTCCCCGATTCTGTAAAGAACGGATACCCTTTTTCCAGCACGCGCAAAACCGGCTCTGCGTTGAATTCGCTCTTGATTCTTTCGTGGACGGAGTTCACTGCAAACTGCACGACTTCAACAGGAATTGATCTGTCCAAATTCTCTGTAACCTTGGATGAGTCCACTAGAATATACGAGTGCTTTGAAGCAGAAAGGATTATTTTTTCTCGCAGCAGTGCCCCTCCTCCGCCTTTGATCATCGAACGGGTGCGAAGGGAAATCTGATCGGCTCCATCAACGGCAGCGTCCAGACTGTCGGGGCAATGAGCCGAGTCGGAATAGAGAGTTAACGAGTTATGTTCGGCCAAGAGCCACGCCTGCATTGAGGAAGGAACTATTGCAATGTCCTTCAGCTGACCTCTTTTGACTAATTCACCAAGGGAGGCCGCAAACTTGCTCGAGGCTGATCCGCTTCCAAGGCCGACGATCATTCCGCTTTCGATATGATTCTCTGCCACAGTCTTGGCTGCAAGAATCATTGAATCTTCTGTCTTGACTGAAGTGCTCAAGCTTCCAAGTCCATCTTCTCCAATCGGTCGAGCGCTTCTAAAAGTTCCTTTTGCAACTCCTCGACCTGTCCATCAGATTTAATGTCCCTTCGCTTAGAAACGGGCCTCTCAGCTTGGGGTGCCACCACAGGCTCTGCAATCATTTGCGATTGCCCTTCTCTTGTTTCTGATGAAATGGATGTCTGAGAGTTAACAGAGGCCTTAGATGCAAGCATGTCCGTTATATCCGGAACCACTCCTGATTTCTTCTCAGCTTGCAATTCGGGGACTATGGACGGCGGTTTCTGGGATTTCTTTTCCAGAAGCTCATTGATCAATGGCGAAGCCGCGACCTTGGTACGTTCTATTCTTCGATCAATCGCATCAATTTTTTCGTTGACGAGTTGCAAGAGTTGATCTCGCAAAGTTTCGAGATCGCCGACTTCCACAAAAGCGTCGATTCCTACTATTTTGGAGTCGAGGGATCTCAGTTCGTCGCGGTACTTTACGCTAAGAGTTTCTCTTTCTTCTTTCGTTATTTGCCCTGCAGCTTCTGCCTCGTAGAGGCGGGTCAGCGCAGCGGAAACTAATTCTTTCTCCAGTAGGAGTGTACGAAGCTCCCTTTTGCTTTTTTCAAGCTGACCTTTGGAAACTAGTCTCTGAGAATTTGGAGTTCTACTTGCCTGGCTTGCTTTCGAAGTTTTTGTTTCCTCAGCCTGAGAGTCATTGCCGTCAGTCGATGCCATACTTTGAGTGGGCTTGGGATTTTTGCCTCTCCCAAAGAAAAACAACCCGATTAAAGACGTGCCAATGACAAAAATTGCAATCTCAATAGGAAGGAGGATCTGGCTAGAAAACAAACAGAAATTCCCTCGGCATATTTCAGCCGCGGTAGTAGGTCATCCAAGAGTATTTCCGCATTTTCGGACTAGCTCCAAATCCGCAGCTTGAACAGACCTTCTTTCTGAGATGAAATGAGTGGTGGCCGCAACGCCTGCATCTGATATGGGTCTTCTTTCGACCCATTTTTCCCATTGATGTAGTTCCTCTAACCATTTGCCAATCTCAACCCAATTTTCTCTCGTAAATCTTTCTAGCTGCCCGATCGCGGCGGAGATATAATTACGACGTTATCTCCTCTTACCACAATCGTTCCAAGAGAATTAGTTTTGCCCTCTTCCAAAATTTCCTCGGATTGCTCGACCAAGAGATTCATGTGCTGATCAAAACCCTGCAGATTTCCTCGAATTGTCTTACCACCTTTCAACTTGATCAACACGATCTTACCCACGCTCTCGTCTAGTACCTTAACGGCCATATCTTGGGACAAAAAATAACTCTCCGAAAAAAACCGAATTTACTTCGCTCTAGGTTTTGAACCTTCTTTGAACTCTTATAAGCATTCTCGACGAAAATTTATTCTTATTCTCTCAAGCGGATCACACTATCTTGAGGATCTATAACCTATCAAAGAAAGCGACTGAGGATTTTCAGAATTCTATCCGATCTCTTCCCACTTCCGGAGAAATAAGGAACATTCCGAAAGTCAAAGATCTCAAGATAGCCGAGCTCGATGATCCTGCTCTGTCGATTACTTTTGAAAAAGACGCCAAGCTCTACATTGGGAAAAACAAGACCGAGACTTATTTCCCATTGCTAAGAGACGAAGAAATTCTACCAAAACTATCGAGTGCTACGGTTGACATGGGGGCGGTCAAGTTCGTGTGCAATGGTGCAAACGTAATGAGACCGGGAATTGTTTCATTTTCTGGAAGTTTCAAAAAGGGGGATCTCTTAGTGATAAAAGAGGTCTCTCATTCGAAAGCAATAGCGATTGGCCGGGCATTAGTAAGTAAAGAAGAGGCGGAAACGATGAAAACCGGGCCCGCTATCGAAAACCTTCACTACGTAGGCGACAAATTGTGGGAGGCTTTGAAGTTTCTCGAAATCTGATGAATAGTTTTAAGTTAGGCGCATAGTCTCTCAGGACTAGAGAGGAACAAGATCTGTTGACCAGTGGAGGGTCCTCCGGCGGAGGAAACCTAGAGGCGGAGACAATGTCGAGCCCACCATCGGGCGTGATGTTGAAAGCGCTTGCGCTAAAGTCTCTGAGCGAATTAGAGCAAATAAAAGCTGATGTGAAGGACAACACAATAGTAATCCTAAAGATTACTCCGCTGGCTCAGAAGAATATAGAGGAGCTGAAAACCACTATAGAGAAGCTCACCGAATTTAGCACATCCTTCGGCGGAGATATTGCACGCTTGGGGGAAGAGAGAATTGTAATTACCCCACCGGGCGTCAGAATCTGGCGTGGAGAGCGAAATTCAGCTTCTGATAGAGAGAGTTAGGGCAAAAGATTATACTATCGTATCCTTATAGCTTCTTCAACGCTGGGATGCGAAACCGGCAATCTGAATCTTCGGGAAAGATCTTGCGAAAGAAGTTCTGTCTTTCTCTTCTCTCCGTGATTCACGAAAATCTGCTGCAGTTTTGGTCGAAGCTTCTGAACATATCTCACGATCTGGTTGTAATCGCTATGCCCTGAGAAACCTTCGATTCTGTCCACTCGACATCTGACGTCAACAATCCTGATTTTGCCGCCTTCGCCTAGGAGGCTGACCTGCTTCGATCCGTCCAACACTCTGCGTCCCATAGTGCCCTGAACTTGATAGGAAACAAAGAGAACCTGAGTTTTTTCACTGGGCGCAAGATGGGAAAAGTACTCCAAAACCGGGCCTCCTTCCAACATGCCCGATGTCGCCATTATGATCGCGGGACCTTCGCGCAAGGCCTCCTCCCTGTTGCTTGGATGATCTACAACCGTGAAATATTCAGAGGAAAATGGATTTTCATCTTCCTCAAGTATCTTGTACTTTAGATCGCGTGAAAGATATTCAGGATATGCGATGTGAATCGCTGTTGCCTCCGAGATCATCCCCTCAATGAAGACAGGGGCTTCTACGAGTTTCTTTTGTTTCATGTACTCGTTGATCACCAGTATGATCTCTTGAGCCCGTCCTACGGCGGGAATTGGTATCAGGACCTTGGCCCCCTGTCGCAAAGTATCATTAATCATGTTGACAAATCTGTTTTCTACCTCATCTCGCGGAGGTGTTATGTCGTCCCTTGTTCCGTAGGTCGATTCTGTGATTAGGGTTTCAACCCGTGGATAATTCCAAAAGGCAGGTTCCAAAAGCCTGGTTTTTCCATATTTGTAATCGCCAGTGTAAACTATGTTATGAGCTCCTTCTCCAATATGAAGATGGACAGTGGCAGAGCCCAGAATGTGCCCGGCATTATTAAAAACGAGTTTTACGTCTGGTGCGACATCAGTAACAAGACCGAAGGGTACCAGAATTGCGTGTTTGATTACTTCTTTTATGTCACGCAGGTCGAAGACCAGTCTCCCTCCTTCAGACTGCCCTAGCTTGACCATATCCTGTTGTAGAAGAGTCATGAGAGGAAGAGTGGGTTCCGTGCAGTAAACCGGGCCGTCGTACCCGTATTTGTAAAGCGCGGGAAGAAAACCAGTGTGGTCGAGATGTGCGTGACTGATTATGACCGCGTCTAATTCGTCTAGTTCGATGTCGGCCCAATCAAGTCTCGGATAGGCATCCCAGCTCGATCTCGCGCCAGGATGAATGCCGCAATCTAGGAGGAGTTTGCTCTCTGATGTTGCAACTATGATAGAAGATCTGCCCACCTCTTCAAAAGCTCCAAGAGTCATCAAACTGATCTCGGAATCCTCTGATAGTCTCGGTCGGAAGATGTTCTCTCCTACCTCTTTCAAAAATCTCGATCTTTCGGTTGCAGATTGCGTTAATGTGAGATTAATGTATTGGATAGTTGCACAGGGAATATGTGGATGTTTTCTAATTCGAATCTTCCATCCAGTTTTGTCAGTAAGTTCTATCGGATTGAATCCTTTTTCAGGAGTCAATTGAAGCGGCTTCAAAGCTTCAACAATAGCTTCGCCCAAGGCCGCGTCAAAGAAAATGCTTTGGACTCCTGCTTCAGGAGGCAAGTTCGCCATTATTTGATCCTGTGCCTCTTGTTCCTCCTTTCTAATCGACTTGTCCGTTCGAACGACTACACGTCTCTTCACCATATTGACAAGGTCAGAGACAATATAGCTGTTTTGTTGAAGAAATTTGGGATTCTTTGAGTAAAGAGCTATTCTAGGTCCTTCATACTCAACCCGTGTGATCTCAGCTTCCGCTGGAATATGATTGAGGATAACACCCGTTACAGTTTGTGCACTTTGACGCTCTGTCAAACTTAACTTCTACTACTAGGAATCGTCGTCAAATATTGGCTCTTTTCTTCCCTGGTTAATTCCCGATAACCAGCGTCTTTTGTGACAACTGCGACATCGAAGCCGTCGCCCGTTCCCGCATTTCTCTTAATCGCGGCACTGACGGCCTTGATTGCGATCGGAATGAGGTCTTTGACGTTCATGTCTTTGCGGTATTCGTCTTCCAAAATCCCGTAAGCTACTGGAGAGCCACTCCCAGTCGAGACAAACGATTCCTTGGTGTTCGCGCCAAAGAAGTCGACGCTGTAAATGGTTGGACCTTCTTCTGAATCAAAACCGCAGATCAAAAAGTCTGCGATCATAGGATACGCTCTATTTCCAAAGAAGATATTCGCCGCAATCCTAGCAAGTGACTTGATCGGGATGGGCACCCCGTTCTCGAGTCTATACAGATTGGCATAATACCTCAAGGTGTCAATTAGGTTTTGCGCATCTGCTACGGTCCCTGCAATTGTTACTCCGACGTGTTTGTCGATCATGTGCATTTTCTTGCCGCGTCTGTGTGCGATGTACAGATAGCCTGCCGTAACTCTCGTGTCTGTACATAAAACGACGCCATCCATAGCAGTAAGGGCGCATGTTGTGGTGCCATGATATTTTAGAGCGTCCACCTTTTTTCTGACTTGCTCTGCACGCTCGAAGTTGCTATCTGCTAGATCGTTTAGTCCATTGTTGATATGTGGCAACAGTTATCACTTGAAGAATGACCGGAATCCTTGCGAAAGAAAAGTACTGCGCTTTCAGTTTCCCGCCGTCTTTTTCTGAACTAAGAAAAAGCAACGCGTAAGTTTCAGTCTACGAGAACGCCGGCTTGAATTCTGCTTCGGGTAAAGTCCTTTAAATAAGTTTCCGAAAGAACATGATTTCCAATCGCAAAAGAGAAGATGTGCTGCCGTTGCATGTGATGGAGCTGCCACGCAAAGTCGTTGTTGGGGAAGAAATCCTTGGCGACATGGGTAGCATTCTCGGGGATTTGGAGCTCGGGAAGAATGCTCTCTTGATCTGGGGACCTAACGTAAAGAAGATAGTCGGCGACACACTTCTTGGCTCCTTAGAAGAAAAAGGCTACGAAGTAAACTGGGAGATAGCGGGTCCATCGACCTTTCAGGAAGTCGAAAGGATCTCCCAGGTGACATTGAAAGTCGGCGCATCTTTTTTGGTGGGAATCGGTGGTGGAAGATCGATCGACATTGCGAAACTTGCGTCGTTTAATTCGAAGCTTCCTTTTGTTAGCGTTCCCACAAGTGCTTCGCATGATGGAATCTCCAGTCCCTTTGCCTCTGTGAAAGGCTTAGACCGGCCTTACTCTGTTGTAGCAAAGCCACCTATTGCAATCGTTGCAGATGTCAGTATAATTTCAAAGGCCCCTCTTCCCTTACTTGTTAGCGGTTGCGGCGATTTAGTGTCGAAACTTACCGCCGTGAGAGATTGGGAGCTATCTCATGAAAGAACCGGAGAGTACTTTGGCGGATATTCTGCAAACCTTGCGCTGCTTTCAGCAGATCTCGTTGTCAACAATGCCTCCGCAATTTCGGATAAGAGTCAGGATGCGGTGCGAGTTGTGGTCGAAGCTTTGATCAGCGCAGGGGTCGCGGCTGGAATCGCGGGGAGCAGTAGGCCCTGCAGCGGGTCAGAGCATCTTTTCTCCCACGCTATGGACATAACGGCACCAGGAAAAGGAATGCACGGAGAAAAATGCGGAATGGGTAGTATTATAATGGCAAAATTACACGGCCTCGATTACATGCAAATCAAAGATGCGCTCAGCTTAATGGGCGCGCCCACAAAGTCATCTGATATCGGAGCAACTGAGGAGGAGATAATTAAGGCACTCGTTCTTGCGAAGAATATCCGCAAGGAGCGATACACCATTCTGAACGAAAAGCAATTGACCTCTGAGACAGCAAAAAACTTAGCAAAAGAAGTTGGAGTAATCTAAAAGTTCTTTACTCTGAACTCGAGCTTGCGGATTTTCTTTTTGTTGCAGTCGGCGTAGGCGCTGAAGTTTCAGCTTCTGCCTGCTTGCTTTCTTCCGCTGGAGCAGGCTCTGTGGCTTTCTCCGGTTCCGGCGCCTCTGTTTTCAGTTCTGCGGTTTTTGCTTCTTCCTTCTTTACAGCAGGATTTTCATATTCCTCTACGAAATCAACCTTCGCGAGCGGCTTGATGAACTTGAAAAGATCCTGGCTTATTCCTCTCTTGATAATTTGCAGACCTTCGGCGAGGAAATAGTCGCTGGGAATGGTAATTTTGACAAGGTCGTCTCCTTCGAATTCGAACTTGACTTTTTCTTTTTCTATCGGGAGGCGTCTGCGAATAAGAGCTTCGACCTTCGCGTCTCTAGAATCCAATTTCTCCTTTATTTCGACGTTGTATTCGAGCGTCTTTCCCGCATACTTGTGATTAAAATCAACGAAAACCCGGCCTGACTCTATTGCCCTCACGATTCCGACCCGATTGTCGACTTCGATCTCAGCTCCAACGGATAGCTCGTTTGCCTTTTCTCCAAATTTTCTGATCGGCATCCTTGAAACCCTTTCAGGATCTCTGACCCCGAAAGCTTTCTCTGGTGTAAGCTCGACATCAAGAGTCTGACCCGGCTCTGATTTTGCAAGAGACTCATCCAGACCCTTCAACACCCATCCCTCGCCGACCGCAATCAGTCTTGGCTCATAGGTTCTGGTCGGATCAACGTTACCCGCTTTTTCCGCGTCGCTTTTCCTCGTGGTGTCAATAATCTGCCCAGTATCCTTGATTTTCGCAGTGTAATCGGCAAGTATCAGTGTTCCAGCTTCCAGAGTCATTTCAAAAGATCAAGTCTCGAGTTTGTGTTATAATCATTTTGCCAAAGAAAAGGAAATTGTCAACACCAGCTGAA
>JASHNZ010000059.1 GCA_030041355.1 Nitrososphaerales archaeon | reverse complement strand
TCATTGACCGCGCCATTTCCCTGGTTGATGTACAGTATCACGGGCTTTTGGCGCGCGGTTGTGGAGCTTGTTTCAGTACTTGTTTTGGTAGCGGTTGTGGAGTGCATGGCAAGCGAAACCGAGACTAGAGCGGCCAGCACAACAACGAAAATTACAATTGCGATAAGCACGATTGTTTTGGAAATTCCGACTATTTTTGCCTGCAAATAATCTTCGACACCAAGAGCGGGCCTAGCTTAATGACTTTTTTTCAGAACACAATCCTCTACTTACACATCCGACGACCAGTTTTAGCGGTCTCTCTCGACAAGGGAGTTGTGCAATCCCGAGAAGATGCGAGGTCAGCATGAAAGAAACTTCGTGCTGGGGGACTGCCTCAAGAGGAAACGTCTTAAGGAAATTACTTGAAAGCCTAGAAAGAAATTTTGTCACAAATCCAATTTTTTCTAATGGAGGGTCGTGGGTTTTCCATATCAAAATGTCAGCGCGCGTCTCTCGTTCCATCGACTCCCGGATGGACTTGCATATTAGCGAGTCATCCGAAAAAATTATTTCTGATTCGGCCAGCCCTAAATAGAATTCCTGATTTATTGTGGGAACAATTAAATCGTAAATTCGGGGCCCCTTAATTGTGTATAGATCTTTGAAGGTTGCTAATGTAAATTCTAGGCCAACTATGGCTCTCAGTTCAACGGTCGTTATCGTAATCGCGGTTGTTATCGTAGGAGCAATAGGGGCAACTGGCTTCGCGCTGGTTACCACAAGCCATCACACGACGACGAATTCGTTGCAGGGTTATTCCGGGTACCCCTCAACGCTGCCGACAACGACGATCAATATTGATGGTTCTTCGTTGTTGTACATTCCGATGCTGGCGTGGATCGAAAATTTCACCGATCATTACACAAACGTAAAGATTAACGTGGGCGCTAGTGGAAGCGGTGTAGGGCAATCGGAAGTCGAGCAAGGCTTGATCAACGTGGGAGATTCTGACGCTTATCTTCTCAATCAATCGCAGGCCCAATACCCTTGGTTGTTGAATATTCCGCTCGCGGTGTCGGCCCAGCAGGTGAATTATGATGTTCCAGGTATCTCGCAATCACTTCATTTGAATTTCTCGGGGCCTGTTCTCGCTGGAATTTTCAATGGGTCGATAGCCACTTGGAACAACCCCCAAATCGCGAATCTTCAATCTCCATCGGTACGGAGCATGCTTCCTTCAAACACGATAGTCCCTGTTCACAGAGCGGATAGCAGCGGGGACACTTTCATTTTCACGCAGTATCTCTCCTTCAGCGATCCTTGGTGGAATTCCCACGTGGGCTATGGCACAACGGTCTCGTGGCCCTCGAACCCCTCCGCGACTGACGCGAGCGGTAACTCTGGAATGGTCGAAGTGATAAACGAAACTGCGTATTCTATTGGGTACGTAGGAGTGAGTTTCCTCAAAGTGGCACTTGGTCAGAAAGAAGGTTACGCCTATTTGGAAAATCAAGCGGGGAACTTCGTAAACATCACTCAATCCAACATTGAAGCTGATGTCAATGCTTTTGTCAACAAGGTTCCAAGCGATGAGAGGATCTCGATGGTATTCGGGCCTGGGGCAGACGCCTACCCGATCGTGAATTTTGAGTATGCAATCGTGTCGAAGAATCAGACTAGCGCGGATACAGTGAAAGTAATTCAGACGTATCTGTCTTGGGTGATGGATCCCAAATGGGGAAGTTCGCCTTACTTTTTGAATTTGGTCGGCTTCGTGGCTCTCCCCACCAGTGTGTATCAACTGAGTCAAACACAGTTGAACGAAATAACAGCTTCATAGTCAGACAAACGACTTCAGGAGTCCGAATAGACTCTGCAAAGTCAGCATTTTCACAATTAGAGAGTTCCTTGAACTTACCGCGCTGGAATTCTTTGAGCTATCTTGCCTCGGATGAAAGATCAAAAGGATTGAATAAGCTCTTGATTTCTAAGAAAATCATCTCAAAGGGCTTTTCCCTAACTGGGGGCCTTTTTCTTTTGGCTGGAATTTTATCTTATGACTATGCCTTTTCCCTTCCTAGACCTGATTATTTGCAAAGTCAATCCGTTGTGGACACGTCAGAGCTTGCGATTATGCATTGGACATCCTATGCGCACGACTTCTTTTTGGCTTGTTTCATTGCGGCTATTTTAGCAGCTTCGTTACTCCTTAGCCGAAGACAAAAAAAGATAGCAACAATGGGTCTTGTCATTTCGGCCTCGGTTTTCCTGAATGTTGCATACTTTTGGACATCCCATTGGATGATGGATTATTCAATCTCTATTTACGACAGGTTCATGACATTTGTAATTGAACTGGGCAATGTGTACAGCTTCTTTGGGCTGCCCGTTAGCAGTTATCCTATCGATCTTACTGTGATTTTGCTTTTCGGAATTGTGGCTCTTTTTGTTTTTTCAACTTATTCCAAGCTAAGAAGTTTACAAATTCTTGGTTTACTAATACTACCGCTGCCCATCGAGATTTTCTTTTTTGACTATTCGGAATTTCACGTTTTCTTCATTAGCGTGGCATCCGTCAATCCGATACTCGCTGAGATCTTCACTAATGCGAACATTCTTTATGGGGATCTAGCGCTTCTATTAGGGACATCTCTTTACTCGTTTTTTTGGCGAAGGACAAGGCCCTAAAAGTTGCCTACCGACAACTTGCGTAAACGAATCGGCCTTGTTCTCTCTGATAGTACCCGCCTTCGGCTGTCGAAAGTTCTGCTCCTCTCCTTCTACACATTACGCGGAGAGTCAGCATGCCGCTCCTTTTAAAAATCCAAAAAGGCGATAAGAAACATAACCCTGATATATCCCACATACCCATGGATGGGTCATGAGCGTCGTCGTTGAAGCAGATGACCGAGGTCGGATTTTGATCCCTGCTGAAATGAGGAGCAAGTTCAAAGGCAAGAGGTACAAGCTTACTCAAAAGAAAGATCACCTCGAACTCGAACCTCTTGGGGATGTCGAAGAATTGTACCGTAGTTTTGCTAAAAAAATAAAATCGGATTGGGATTCTCTCGAGGAGAAAGGCGAGGACTTTGTCTCAAACGGAAGAAGAACCAAAGACTGAACGGGTATCTGTCCTAGTCGCGGACACGGATCTCTTCTTCTTCTATCTCAAGGGTGGCAAGTACG
>JASHNZ010000010.1 GCA_030041355.1 Nitrososphaerales archaeon | reverse complement strand
TGAATCGGCAGGGCCTCAAATTCCTTGAGAGAATTTTCTATTGTTTTGCGGCCATGGCAAGTGGGATTGTACTCTTTGAATTAGTCTATCATTATGCGTACGGCGTTTCAAGTTTTCACAGCTTTTTGCACTATCAACTATTTTTCTTTGGCAACCAGTCCGCCAATGGCTACTTTTCGCTGGACTGGTATCTCATTATCCTTGTAGTGCCTTTCATAGGTTGGAAGTACATGAAGTTTAACAGGACTTTAATCGCTGTAATTATTTTCTCTGCAGTTGTGATGTTCTTTTGGGTTGCAACAGGATACCCGCAGTTCCTGTATCCCCAGTGGTTCCCGGCCTACAGCCCGTACATTGATATTATTCAAAAGGGAAATACCAACCAAATAGTATTCTACGGAGAATTGTTCAACGGTCCCGCGAAAATAATTGCTATAATCCCCGCACTATTATTCAACAAGAAGTAGGCAAATAGCTTGCATTAGGTGACAGATTAGAGTCTAAGATTGATCAAATAATGAGGTCTAGTATGGCACTTGAATTGGAAAAGAGATTTTACGATTTCAGATATTTGATTCGTGCCGGAAGCCTATCTGTTCTTGGCTCACTCAACAACAGTGAGGTTACGATCTTTCAAGTTCCAATTCGCAACTTGTTTACGTCTCAAACTCGATACCCAACAGTCAATGCAGTTTTTCTCAAACTCAGAACTGTAACCAGTAGATTCCAAGTCCTCCAATTGACCAAATCAACTGCTCCATTTCAAATATGACCTGGGGAGAGACAAGGATGTCTTTTGAGATTAATCTAAATCCATCAGCATATGTTCTTGTGTCCAACTCGTACTCGTCAGGCTGGGTTGCAACAGATAATGGATCTTCGATTCCTATTCAGATTTCGCAGCCTGGTTTGCCAGTACTGCATCTTTCAAAGGGAATAAGTGACATAGAGCTGTATTGTTCTGGAGCGCCCGATTCTCGGAACTCTGCACTTCTGTTACTCGGAGCTTTTCTTGGAATCTGCGGTTTTAGCATCCAGATTGAAATCCGAAAAAGGAAACCATAATCACTTCAAGCGACAAAACTTGAAGCTTGTTTCATCGAAAATTGCGTACTATGTCCTAGCAGGGGGATTTTCAGCCCTAGGATCGCTCCCGGAATATTTTACGCAATCAATTCCTGGAAGGGATTCGCAGAGTCATGTGGCCAAGACAGCGTTTCTCATGTATTCTTTTGCCCATGGAAATTTTTCAGGCTGGAGTCAATTCTGGTACAGCGGTTTCCAGCTATTCTATACCTACTCTCCTTTGACGTATGTGTTGGCTGCGCTTTTTGGTTGGCCGTTCCAAAGTGCACTCCTCGGAATGAAGATAGTCATCGCAGTCTCTTTTGTAATATCGGGAATAGGTGGATATGCACTTTCGCGAGACTTTGGAATTTCGCCAAACTGGTGCCTGATGGCAGGCGTACTTTACTCGCTTGCGCCTCCTCATATACTCGCGCTCTTTGACTACGGAAGTTCGAGTTATTCTCTCGGTTTTGCAGTAGCTCCCTTCCTCGTACTTTCGCTTCGACACGCTTTGAGAAAGAGAACCGCCGTCTCCGCGATCTATCTCGGCATGATAGGCGCGTTATTTCTCATATCAAATGATGTTAGCATGTATGCGATTTTGTATCCTCTCTTGGCTTACATCATCATTTCCACACCAAGATACCTCGCGCTCAAAAACACGGTGGTCTTACTTGAAGCATTGGTCGTGGCTTTCCTTCTCAGTTCCTTTTGGCTAATTCCATACATGTATTACGAGTTGTTAGGAGGACTGGATCTGATTAATACAAGCGGGACCGCTTTTCCAAAATCCGTACTGATCTATTGGTACTCTCTTCTGACGCCAAATTTTGGAAGCTTCCCCGCGGCATTTCTAAGTTGGATTTTACTGTTGCCTGCCATTGCCTCGGTTGTGTTCTTGAAAAAGCGAGAAGAATTGGGGCTGTATGTGGCTGGACTTGTTTCAATATTTCTCACAATTGGAGGGACGGTAACTTCCCTTTACTACAAAATTCCCATAGTACTCGCGCTCGAGTTTCCAGCCAGGTTTCTCATTGCGGATGTGCTCTTCCTATCGCCACTTGCAGCTTTGTTCTTTCACCGACTCTTCCAACGTTTTTCAGCGATCTCTTGGCATCCAGTATTACTCAGGGCCGGAGCGCTCTCCGTGCTAGTGCTTCTTGTCGTAATTCCTATAGCGGAACCGTCCACGCCTAAACTTGGACTTAACTCTTGGCAAGCCAATGATCAAACCCAAATATCTGCGGACAATTTTCTATCGAATCAGCCCGGTTTTTTCAGGGTGATGGTCATTGATCAATTCTATGAAAGCTTTCCAGAATTTACTCTGAAAGGCGCTCTTGGTGGGTGGTATCCTCAAGCGGTTCATCAGTTATATTCGGCTTACTTCTTCGACGTGTATTATTGCGGCGCGAACAACTCCGTGTTGCAAGGTTTGCGTTTGCTGGGAGTGAAATATGTCATGATCGACTATGGATATGGAGGAGACGCGTCAAGTGCCATAAAATCATACAACTCTTCGAGTTCGGTCTTTGGTCCCCCGGTTTACCTAAACAAGGCGATCGCGATCTATCAAGTTCCAGACCCGCAGCTTGTATACGTAAGCACAAGTCCGCCTGAGCATATGGCGGGAAGTATCTCTGATCTAACTCAAATTGGCAGCTGTGGAGCACCGATCCCTAGTCCGCCATCGGCCCCGATTAACGGCTCAGTTTCAAACTTGAACTGGGGTGATAATCAAATTTCGTTTGATGTGAAAGTAAACCAGTCTGCCTTTGTCACCGTCGCAACTTCTTATTCCTCTGGGTGGTTTGCTGAAGACAATGGGACCAAGATTCCAATGTCTTTCATTAGTCCGGGCATTCCTGTCCTCAATGTAGCTTCAGGATTAAATCGCATCATGTTGTATTATTCAGGAGCTCCAGAAGCGCGAAACACAGCAATTTTGTCTTTAGCAACCCTAGTTGGAATTGTGGTTGGGATTCCGGTGTGGAACAGTGCAAGAGCTAGAAATAGACCCCTCGCTAAGAAATAGATCCTTTTCGCTCTCACTCAAATTTGAGCTTCTTCAACTTCTTTAGAACGCACGCATTCCTTTTTTCTGTCGACTTTTTCACTTCAGGGAATCATTTTCTTGGAAGGTACGCTGAGCTTCTTATTGAAGAAGAATGCGGGGATTATTGCAATTGTCTTTGAGATGTCGGTAAAGAAACTCGCATATTGAACTATCATGTTAGAAGTTGTGTACACCACGTGAAATGTCTGATAGATCGGAAGATAATTCGCTGTCCAAGGCGGGTCGAAAGACTGAGGATAACCGCTCCCTATCCAAACGAACATAGCAACTGCTCCAAACAAAGTTAGGACGATGAGGGACTTGTTGAAAGTCATGTATTTTCTGCCGATAAAGATGGAAACAAATATCAGAAGATACCAATCGAGGGGAAAGGAGCCCTGTGCCGTTCCATTGCCCAGAAAGGTAAAATCTTTGATTAACTGCGCTTGCGAGATTCCGAAGCCGTAATGATATACAATCTCAAATAAAATTATGCCAGCTAGCATACTAAGTATAGAAAGGAACATTCTATCGAGGAATTTTACATTCTGCTGATTAAGGAAGAATGAAGTCAATGTAAAGCAAAGTGAGTAGGAAATGAGAGACGCGTATAGTAGACCTACAGCAACATAGGAGGAGTGCGAAAAAAGCGAGTATAACGAAATGCCAGCAATACCCAGTCCTAAGATAAGCTCGAACCAATATTGTCTTAATGCCGTTGTCACATTTGTTCTAGCTATTCCTGGAGCAAGCATGTACATACATTTGCGGGACTCAGTCTTTCAGCCCTCTTATGACTTTGGAGGAACCAGTAATCATCTGCGAGATATTTCGCATAATGACCGATATCATCCACTTTTCCAGAGGCCTTTACTTAGTAAACCCCTTTACTTAGTAAGAGGCTTACTTGACTCATTTCGTTCATTCTCCACAACGGGCCGGCGAAGAACTTGTACGTCACAGGTGAGCAATTGAACGACTCGGTTCGTCGCTAATATGAAAGAAATGGATCACACTCTTGGGACCTAGAAGAACAGGAAAGACTTCTATTGGAAGTCCGTAAAAAAATCCGCTGCTTAAAGCCTTCTAAACCTTAGGATGAGCAAAGGCTTGTTTCAGCTCTGTCTTTTGGACCACATAATCCAATATGCTTCCGCTGAGATAGTATTCCACTTCAATTGCCGAATCCAGCCTGACCTGAAGCGAAGTTTCAATTTTCTCTCCTTTTTCTTTTGTTACGACTAATTTCACATGACCCCCTGGCTTGATTCCATTGTTTAGACCAATCAGATCAAAGGTTTCCGAACCATCCAGTCCAAGAGTGGTTGCGTCGACTCCTTCGGGAAACTGAAGAGGAAGCACTCCCATTTCAACAAGATTGCTTCTATGGATCCGCTCGAAGCTCTGTGCAATTACAGCCTTCACCCCGAGGAGCTTCTGCCCCTTTGCGGCCCAGTCCCTGGAGCTTCCTGTTCCAAAGCCCTTACCAGCAATTACGATCAGGGGCGTCTTTTCTTGGATGTACTTTTGCGAGGCTTCAAAAATCGGGAGAACCTCGCCGTCAGGATAGTGCTTTGTAAAGGAGCCTTCCACTCCGGGCACCATTTCATTTTTGATCCTGGGGTTTGCAAAAGTGCCTCGCATCATGACATAGTGATTCCCACGCCTAGATCCGTACGTGTTGAAATCCTCTTCCTTCACTCCCTTTGAGAGAAGATATTTTGCGGCGACTGACTTTGAGCTGATCGCACCTGCCGGCGAAA
>JASHNZ010000058.1 GCA_030041355.1 Nitrososphaerales archaeon | reverse complement strand
CCGCTAACAATCGTGGTTCCGAAAGATGAGGCCATTGCTCTTAGGAGAGACTCAGTTCCTAGGCCAAAGTTGGGATCTTCAAAAAATCCCGGAGGGCCGCTCATGAAAACGGTTCCACTGCTCCTAATTATTCTTGAGTAATGATCAATTGTTTTGGAACCAATATCGTACGCCCTGGTCTTATGGCTCAGCTCGCTTACAGGTATCTCCAACCGTTGTCCACCGGACTCTATTGCCACATCCACTGGAAGCTCGAAAGTGTCGGGATAATCTACCATCAGGCCCGCGGCTCTTGTCACCAGGTCCTGTTCCTTATCTAGTCCGATATCGTAGTCGATTTTCCTGGCTGCCTTCAAGAATATGTTAGCAATTAGACCACACAGAAGGACTCGGTCCGCTCTCTTATTTGCGATCAATGTATCTATCGCTTCCAGACGATCCGAAACTTTGGCGCCGCCAAGTACTGTGGTGAAAGGCGCTTTTGACACTTGGGCAATATTCTTGAGAGCTTTCAATTCCTTGCTAACGAGCCTTCCCGCGCAAGTCGGTAGAAGATACGAAAAACCAACGATTGACGGATGTGCCCTGTGCGCAGTGGGGAAGGCATCGAGCACGCAGGCATCAAAATGCTTGTACAGCTTCTGAACCAAAATCGTCTTCGAAGCAGCTTCCGGTGAGAATTCCATATTTTCTTCGGCAGTAAACCTGAGATTGTCAAGAAGCAGGACCTCTCCCGTTTGAAGTGAATCGATCTGTTCGATCGCGGCAGGGCCGAATATGTCGTTTGCGAACCGAACTTTCTTGCCGAGTAGTTTCGAAAGAGCGTCGGCATGCTGTTCCATAGTTATATAGTCGTCTCGGCCAACTCTGCCTTGATGTGATCCCACGACAACTTTGGATTTGGCTAGATCCTTTATTGTAACAGTAGCCTCTTGAATCCGATTGAGCTCCATCAATTTACCTGTCGAAGGTTCAACAGGCGTGTTCATGTCGACGCGCAGGAAGACCGTCTTATCCCTGAGGGGCAGGTCCTCGATTGTAAGCATCGTTGCAGCAATCTCATGCTTTCACTGCGAGCCTATAACCATTGTGATTGATTTGAATATCATTTCACAAGCCAGAAAAAAATTAGAGATTTCTAAAGAATCAGTTTTAGTAATTGTCCTCTATGAACTGAAGCCAACCTTTGTAAGTAAACTCCGCAGTTTCACGATCCTTGGTTCGAAGCTTGTGATCCTCTTCAATCTCAACAGAATCGAACATCAGTAGGCCGTTCACAAGCATTCCATGCATGATTATTCTCGGAGGTGGAGCACCTTCCCATCCTTTTTCCAATGCCTCGGGAAACGCTGGCACGAATGAAAGAGTCACGTTATCGTGTTCTTGATCCAAGTCGTAACCACCTTGTTGCTCGATATATTTCTTGAGCTTCGAGAACGTAACTTGTAGTTTTGGCAAAGAAGGAGAATGAGACTATTATGACAACTATTTAGGCCATGCTCACATCTAGATTGCGTACTTGCAAAGCTACTGACTGTGTTAGTGTTTGTGATTCAAGCTGCCTAACTCGGTGACACCACTTATGACTGTTTTGCTTGTTCGGGAATCTTCGTTAGTCATACTCATATGAGCCTCCTCGCCAAAAAATAGATCATTCCACTCCATGCACAAATACCAAGCATCTCTGTAGTAGCCTCGTCCGACTGGATGACGGGGAAGATCGTTAAACACTGGCACGTAGCAGTATTGAGTTCGCTTCAATTCGTTGTTCCATGTAGGAATCTTGTCCAGGAAACCAAGTTCGAGTAAAGGAGTTATTATGTACCAATAGAAATTGGCTTTGTTGTACACTCTCTCTTTAGCTTGTGATGAAGCAAATTGACTTACATGGTGAACGCTCATTCTGTTGCCTCCTTCCTTCAACACCGTTGCGAACTGCTCAAAGGCCCGATACGCCTTTGGACTAGGAAAGAGCTCCCGGATGGTTTTCGCCCGTGTTAACAACGCATTAGTTCTTTTCATAGTCTTTAGCTGCAGCATAAACCCGTGTGGCTCAAAGGATTATGGTCTCAAGAATTAATTCTATTCACCAGCCTTGACCCGTCGGACGAGCTCTTATGGATGTACGCCTTGATTAGCCTCTTTTTGAGCCGGTGCCTAGGCCCTTATACTGCAAAATAGCCAGTCATAACCGGTGTAGATAGCAGCGACAAATGAGGAAATTCGCAGCGTAATCAGCAGAGAGAAATCTTTAGAATTTTTCTCCCTGCAAGGAAAATTGAATCACTCGCAAGTATCCTAAACGGGATACTGCTTTTCATTAGAGGACTGCAACCAAGGTTGCATCATCCATTGAATCCTTGGGCATTAAATCTTGTAAATTTACGTACTATTAAATCGGATGCGCTCCCCGCAAACCGGGCAATAAACTAAAGCTGGCAGAAGCTTCAGAAGAAATTCATGGTGCTTATCCAGCTTTGACTGCTTTGACTCGTATTTCTTTGGCAGTTTGGCATTCGCACCTTGTTGCTTCAGGATGTTTGACAATAGTAAAATTTTGCGACGCTCGAAGAGAAATTCGTCCAACTATGAGCTAAAAGAAGCGAAATGCGCTACTTTGAACAGCAAGAATATCGCATGCGATATCGAAGTCGCTATATATCTGT
Source organism: Nitrososphaerales archaeon (assembly GCA_030041355.1). Lineage (GTDB taxonomy): Archaea > Thermoproteota > Nitrososphaeria > Nitrososphaerales > CADDZS01 > JASHOD01. The sequence goes on along the minus strand of JASHNZ010000058.1, from coordinate 212,053 downwards.
TGGTTCGATCAGCTTTACTATTTGTTCGCCGATTGGGGCATTAGCAGAAGAATGAAGAATCTTCACCCCGTAGGCTCTACTCACCGCTTCTTCTTCTTTAGAAGGTGGACTGAGAGCGATCAATAGAGTATATGTCGGATCGATATCATATTTCTTTGCAAACAGTCCGATGATGTCTTCTTCCTTGGGCTCAAAGGTAAACTTGGCGACGACGAGTTTCCCATCCTTCCTCGCGATAATATCGAATGTGTGGGTTGCGCCCGATTTGCCAACCAGATCAGCTTTTATTCCCACATTGTAGCCTTTTTCTCTCAGAGTCGTTGCTATTGATGTGAGCGGTATTCTTCCACCGGCAAGGGCTTTCTTTGTTTGCTCAGATAACGAGTACTCGAAAATGGGTTCATACCTAGCCTCTCGTGAGGTGAAAACATCATCGCAAGAATTACACTTGTGACTTATCTTTGGAGCCTCGAACCTTGAGCCACATGAGTTGCACTCAAAACTGGTCCCGATTTTCCTGTATTCGATTTCTGTGACGATTCCGTTGCATTTTGGGCAGACCAACTGAGAGTTGTTACGAAATTTTTCCAGAGAACCTATGTATCCACAGCGAATGTGTTCAATGATGGAGGCTTTTCCAATATCGAAAGAGGAGCATCGAGGGCAGTTGTACTTGGAATAGACCGACGCGCTCGAACACGTGGGACAAAGAATAACCTTGTCTAGCAGTTTGAAATTGAGGACATGTGCCTGCACGAGATTATCAAGGAAATCTTTAGTCTCTAACTCTGTCTTATTGGGAAATATCGCTGCAATCTCCGGATAAGAAATCCCCTTGGAGTCCACCTTTGGGTGAATAGAATAGGAGCTCTGATCTACCATCTGCTGCATGAGCGTTTGCACCTCAGGATCGACCAAGATTGCCTCTTGTTCGTTTGGGGCCGACTCATTGAGCTCCAGACTGTTGGCCAAGTATAGTCTCCTCTAGATGCCAGTTCTAGTGCCAAGGCCTTACATTAACGTGCTTGTCAAGGAAGCGCTCGATAGCCGATAACTGCTCCAAGAGCACTGAAGGCAACGACTGTAATTGCAATAAGAACTAGGGAGTGTCTCAGACCTGACGGCGCTGATCTATCAACGATTTTTCCCGCGACTAGACCTGCAAACACGCACTCTATAAGAGCTGAAATGTAGAAAATCGACAGAAAATAGGACTCCCCACCAAGCGGTATTTTCAGGTTTCCAAACGTCTTCGTTCCCTGAATTGCTGACGCAGATATGAATGGGCCAATAAAATTGTTTACAATGATAATCGCTATTATGAGGTAGATGCCAATCGAAATGTAAACAAGCTGCGTGTATGGTTTCAGTTCAGACTGTCTTTGTTCGTTGTACTGCTCCAGGTCATTGAAGAGGTTCACGCTTGAGCTAAGTACCTCGTGGGTCTTTCCGCCTGAGGAATACGCTTCGGAAATGATTTGGCCTACTTGAGGAGCGTATGGGTGGCGCAGTTTTTCCGTCGCTTCCATAACTGATTGTGAAAATTCGTGCCCCATGCTGAACTTGGTCATTGCGATTCCCATCTGAAAGCTCACGGGCCCATAGTCTTGTTTCGACGCTTCCAGCAACGCTGCTGGAAGAATCAAGCCCGAGTCGGTGCTTTGCAATACATCTCTCAAAAAGCGGGGCAAGTTCACCTCGACCGACTTGAAATATCTATAATTCAGATATGAGACGACTGCAACGGGGGCAAGTGCCAAAAGCATCCCAATAGCAATGAGGTTGTCTATTATCAATGCCCGGCCTGTTGTTTTCCCAACACTGATGGGGACTACCGAGGAAGTGGCTGTATAGCGGCCTAGAACTAGAGCGGAAGCGAGAAAAAGGATGAAAATTATGCCTGCGGCTATGTATGCGAAATAACGCCAGTCGTTTTCTATGTATATCATATCGCCCATCTCCGTCTACATCCTCCCTACCATTGAATCTAGCAGCAGGATGAAAGCAGAGGAAATCGAAGGTATTCCAAGGAAAACTAGGATATTGATCAAAATCGTTGGCGAAGGTAGAGTAGAGGATGTTGGAAGAAAGATAAAGATGGTGAGCATTACAATGAAGATTATAGGGCCCACGACGACGAGGGTGATGTAGAGCTCTGACATTAGCGCTAAATCACTCACATTTTTCTTGAGCTTGTCCTTTTTTTCAGAAAACAACCTCGTCGATTCGAACATCACAAGGTCGTGCATTGATCCAGTAGTGCGATAGGCCACGGCCATGCTATCAAGCATCTTAGAGAAGGCGAGCGAAGGGGAGTGCACGGCAACTTCATGCAGAGCAGATTCGGTGTCGAGGCCGAAGACCTTGACATCTCGAAGGAATCTGCGAGCTAGCTCGGCGAGGACAGGATTAGTCTCTGTGGCGGCTAATCTCTCGAATAACCGTTCCACTCCAATTCCAGAGGCAGCCAGAGCCCCGAGAATTCCAAACGAATATGCCAATTGACGTTCCAATTTAGACTTGAATGATCTGCGCCTTCCTAACGGATAGAGCAACCAGATCAGTAGCGAGACGGCAAATGCGACAAATCCTAGGACAACGCTTCCTACGGTCGATAATAGGAGCGGGAGCCTCAGAGTTCTATTCTCAAAGACGAGAGAAAGAGCCACGGTCGGAAGTGTGACGATGAAGCTTAGTAGAAAAGCTGTTGACAAATATGATTCGAAAATTAAAGGCAAGCCAGCCTGTTCGTATGCATCCCTATATCCGGGCAGGGTGGGCAGGGACGGAGACAGGTGACTGTATGCAAACTTTTGCAACGCGTTCAGCTTGTCTAGTTCCCCAGGACCTTTTTTCTTCCCCCGTAATGTGAACATTGAGCGTTGTCTTTTCTCTTTTGACTGCGAAGACTTTGGCCCGAGCCTCCAAAGTAACCTTCCATGGTCGTTTGTTGGTTCGGCGCGGTCGGCTTTCTGGGCTCCATCATCGCTCTCTCCTCGCCTGAACGGCGAGGCCAAGCGTTCAAGAATTTTCTTGACTTTGCCAGTCTTCTCCGAGTCGGGCAATTTCCTGGACCTCCGTCGGATTGTAGTAGTAACGCCTGATAATGGAGCTGACATCTTTATACGCGGTTATCTTCTTATTTAGCATCCATTGTAATATCCGTTCTCTATTCTCTATATCCGAATATACATCGTCTTCTGAGATATGCTTCGCTTGTGCCAGTTCCGTAAATACATGGCTACGATTGGTGTCACCGATATCTGTGAAAGAATCCTTTAACTCTCCTGTCCATTCAAACATTGGATTGAAATCTACATTCTTGGTTTGCTCATTATATCTCATGATCTCACTTATGCTTGTAACTCTCCTGACGAACCTGTCTCCTACCTTAACCCTGCTCATCAGAACAAGCGTGCTCAAAAGAGGAAGAAGCATTCCAGGGACATCCATAGGTTTGGTGAGTAACCGCTTTACGGCTGTTTGCACGCTGTCCGCGTGAATAGTTGACATCCCACCGTGACCGGTGGAAATTGCTTGGAGCAGCGTATAGGCTTCCTCTCCTCGAATTTCTCCCACGATGATAAAATCTGGCCTCTGTCTGAGGGCTGACTTCAACAAGTCAAATAATCCCACTTCCTCGACTCCAGCCTGGGTCGAAGAACGCGTGACCATAGGGATCCAATTTTCATGTGGTAATCTGAGCTCGCGTAGCTCTTCAATTGTGATTATTTTCAATTCAGGTTTGATAAACATCGCAAGAGCTCCAAGCGTTGTGGTCTTTCCGGAAGCAGTTGCCCCGACGATGAGGAATGACTTGAGATTCTCAATACAAATCCAGAGATATGCGCCTATCTGGGGAGAGATAGTCCCCCATAACATAAGGTCGACAATGGTAGGGGGCTCCTCTCTGAACTTCCTTATTGTAAATGTTGAGCCCCGTTTAGACACCTCGTCCAAAGTTAGATGCGTTCTGAAACCTTCTGGAAGGTTTCCCTCGAGTATTGGATTCGCGAGGGTAACTTGGCCTCCCGACTTGTAGGCAAGACGTACAATGAACGATCCTAATTCCTCGCGAGTTGAAAACTGCACATTGCTGGGGATGCTTTCATAATCCCTATGCCATACGTAAACCGGGATGCCAACACCATCACATGATATGTCCTCGATTTTCGTATCTCGCATCATGACGTCGATTTTAGAATAGCCGAGAAAGTCCCGTTTCAAAAAGTACACAATTTTATCCTGGCTTTCGTGCGAGACATCCAGCTTGTAATCCTTGATCAGTCTATTCGTGTTAATGTCAAGATAATTTTCGATCTTATCCTTTCCATATAGGATGGCAAGAGGCGCCTTCACTTCTTCCAGAAGCAAGTGCTTGAGCTTGTCAATGGTTTTCTTTTCACCCTCTGAGATGCTAGGCTCTACGACTTCGTAAGTCGTCACATTAGCCAAAGACCTAATTGCGACATTGCCAAATGGAGGATTGACTTCATAGAAGTCTCTCAGAAGTGACTCGTGATCTGTTTCTTTTGTTTCTAGGTTGACTTTAGAGTCTGGCATATCTCGAAGTTACCGTTCCCGACGCAGGCTAGTTTTTCATTTTCTAGCCTCGATATTCTGAGTGCTGAGCCCGGAGTATCTCAAGCGCCAGAGCTGTTATGAAAAATATTAACCTGCTTGTACTGTTCAAGCTTGGGCCAGCGAGGTTATTGATTTTGACGCTGGTTTCGATCTACTGGCTTGAGGATCCGTTCCAAGTCTTTTGGGGTAATCTTCCCTCTTCCCACGAGCATTTCGTCCAGTTCTCTCCTTGCACCTGAGATTTTTTGAATCGTATCGGAGGAGAGACGATTTACGACCTGAATGGTTTCCGAGAGGGAGAATTTTCGGTTGTATGCTTGCTCAAGGATTCGTTTGGTGCTGAGAAGAGAATTGTATACCTCTAGGTCTACTCGTATAGTTGTGTAGCGGAATTGCACAGTTTCGGGCATGTTAGATATGCACATACGGTTATAGAGTTAAATTATATAAGTTTTGTATGCAAAATGCATCCCAAAGTAAAACTCGACGAGGGAGTGGTCGTGACCGTCATAGACTTACCTGCTAGGAACGGGATGTTGGCAAAGGTTCTTGGAAGAGTAACACGGCGATACATGATCGAACTTTTTGAAACTGGGGAAAGAGTCCTGGTCGAACGATCTCAAATCAGGAAAAACGCCATGCATCATCTCAATAATGTCAGCGCGCCGGTCCTAAACAATCGGAACTAAACTCAATCTCCCATTTAATTTTTCCTCCGTAACTATTCCGTGGAGAACTGAGAGTGGCTTAATAGAATAGGCGATAGGTGTTGCATGCAACATTTCAATGCGAAGGTTCGCGTCGCAAAGAGCCTTAAGTTCCGGCAAGAGAACTGATCCAGGACTCGCGATTTGAAGCCAAATGTCACCGGAAGTCTTGGACATGGCAATAGACCGAACTAGATACTTTGAGACATTTTCTGCGCCATAAAATCCTTCCAGGCCATCTTGCGAGATCACTACGAGCAAAGGTTTGCTCGCCTGTTTACGCAAGTCCTCTAGTTTGGAATTAATCAGGTCGAAATCCTCAGAGACTTCTCCGGTCAAGAGATCCTTTTCGCCGGATCTTTTTGGTGAGTTTCTGAAACTTAAACAAACGACACCGTCTTGGATTGTCTGCTTCGACAGATTAGGCAGCATCGATTCAAGCATCGATCTAGCCGCTCCCACGAAGGGTACATACAGCACTTTGTGACCGTTGTTGACAAAATTAGAAAGGACTGTTCTTACAAAAAGAGAGGTGACTTGGAAAGGAGCATCGTTGGAGAGTTCTACGAGATCAAGGCTCCCAGCTTTGAAACCCCCACCAATTATTGAATCTAGCGCAAGGCTGCCCGAAGAAAAGAAGCCGGGCCTTGTATCCTGAAGAGGCTCACCAACCGAGCCTGAATCTTCTAGATTTTGAGCGGTAAGTGGGGGCAAATACCTGAATCTCCCCTGATCCAACGTGAATATGAAGCGAGATTGCTTGATGCTGACGCCTCTGAGTTTCTTGAGTTCGATTTCGCGCACTATCCTTCCCTCATGGAATTTTCTTCGAAGTACAACAACCCCATCGAGGAGGTAGTCTAGGTCGGTTTGCTCTCTTCTCTCGGTTACTACAACAAATCTAGCCTCATAATCCTCGACAAGCTTTGAGATCTCCTCGACGCCCATTGTGTGCGATTCAAAAAACAAACCTTCCCAGCTGTCAAGAACAACAAAAGGATTGCCGACTTGTTCCAGATACGCCCGAAGCCCAGAAATTGCACGCACGCCATCCATACGTCTTGAATCCTGAAATCCTATCTGATCCTCCTCCAATCTAGGCACGGTACCGTACTTTCCCTGTACGACTTCCACCCAGGGTTGATGACTCTTCAGAGTCTTTGCCGAAAGCCTGGTCGACATGTACACGGATTTGAAGTTGTTTTTTGAATGATAATCGAGAAGTTGGAGTACGAGCGAAGTCTTGCCCGTCCCCGGGTCGCCTCGAATAAGGACAGACCTACCGCCCGCTGCGAAGAAATCAAGCAAATACGTGGACGTTACTTCAAGTGTAGACTTTGCGGCCTCTGTTTCTACTGTTGCGCTGCTCAAATTCCCCGCCCGGTCTTAGGAGGAAATCCGTTCGCCGAAGCTAATTCCACAAATGCCAATATCAACGTGACCTAATTTTAGCTATAAATGCGTTCATCGGGTGAGGCAATACCGGATCTGAAGTTGCGTAATGTCTCAAAGCCTTTATCTCTAATCCAGTTTTGACCTTCGGATTAACAGATTTGAGTCGAGAAGTACTTTGAATCTAACAATTCTTAGCACGAACATTTTGATTGCATCGATCATGCTTCTCTTGACATCCTATCTCGACCTGAAGAAAAGAGAAGTGCCAGACAAAGTCTGGATAATATTTGGAGCGATCGGGGGGGCTCTTCAAGTGTACGAAGTCCGAACCAGCGCGACGCCACTCACTTGGCTAATTGTATCTGTTATCCTTGCTACGGCAATAGGACTGGGTATTTTTTTTGCAGGTCTCTATGGGGGGGCCGATGGAAAAGCTTTGATCGTGCTAGCAATACTGGTGCCATACTTCGCACCACGTATTGGAATATATCGCATAGCTCCTCTAATAGTTCTTACAAACGGGATCCTGCTCTCAATGTTGCTTCCAATCGCCCTCGCGATCCTAAATATTTCCAGAATCATGAGAGGTCAAAAAATCTTTGAAGGATTTTCTGAACCGCTTTACAGAAAAATATTGGCCGTGTTTCTTGGTTACAAATCGACAAGTAAGCCCCGCGACTTTCAATTTCCGATGGAGAAGAAAGCCTCCCCAACTGAAGATAATTCAGGAAAGAAGTTTGACTTTGGCTTTATGCAAGATGATTTCGAGACCATGCCTGGAACCTGGGTAACTCCAGGAATCCCCCTACTCGTATTCTTTACTGCTGGTTTTTTTGCACTGTTGGTATACGGAGACCTGGTAATCTCAATTGTTCAATTTGTGGCTCATTCAGTTTGACGGCGAATGAATTCGTTCACTTTCGACATTTCTAACTCAAGATTCAGTTTCCTGAATTTCCTCTTCCTCTCCCTCCTTCTCCCGTTTTGTGATCTCGCGAGCAGACGACAAAAGCACACCAAAGAAAACAACGAAAAAGGTGCCATTCAACACAATAGTTGCAACCGTGTAAGGATCTGAAATGCTCGTTGAACTGAACGAGGAATATTCCTGGCCAGCCAACAGTACGAGAACCGATACTGCGGTCGCAACTCTCCAAGGGCCCGCAAAGTAAAGGTTTTCCCGCAGGGACAAGGCGAACGCAATGAAACAAAGAGCTGCTGGAACAAGTGAATAGATCGTCGCTTCCCCGAGAGCCGTTACAGCAGCAAAGTAGACTCCGCCAATTATGAAAACAATGTTTGTGACTGAAAAAACGTCTCTAAGTGACATCATTTCATAAACTGGCTTCCGGTAGGCTCTTAAAGGATTTCCACAATACGAACATTGATCAAATAGCTTTGGTTTGGAGAGGCATTTGCAACCGGGATCAAGAGTTGCAAAGTGCCACGACAAAGCACTTATTGAACCATTGCTGTGTTTCTATGTGAAGATTTCGAATGTTTAGTGGAGAAGCTGAGATTCAAGCTAGACGCAAGACTTTAGCAGTTCTTCAGGATGAAGTCCGGAGGGTTCTAGATGCCTCTCGAGAACTTGTTCAGCTGTACGCTGCGCTAGGAAAAAGCGATTCTGCTGGTATTCAAGGTTCTCTCGATCGGATTCGTAAGGCAGAAGAAGACGCAGAGCAGCTCAGGCGCATGCTCACTAGGGAGCTCGCTGAAATCGGCACAATGATGATCAATCGTGAGGATTTTCTCAGAACTGCATACAATGTGGAAGAGATGTCAGGCTATATTGCAGGTGCAGCTTTCAAACTCTCTCATGTAAAATTTGCGTCGATTAAAAAGGCTGGAATTGTCGATCAACTCAAGGATTTGATAGAGATGTCTGTTGAATCCGTCCAGCGGTTGAACGAAGTTGTGAGAGCCCTTGCGATAAATCCAATTCATGCAATCGACCTATCAAATTCCGTTCAAAAGCTTGAGAGACAGGTTGACGACAAATACAGGATGCTGACGGTCAAAGTCCTAAACGAAGTCGAATCTGTTAAGGAGATCCTATTGCTTAAGGATATTATTCAAAGCGTCGAAGACCTTGTTGACAATTGTCTCGGAGCCACGGATTCCATAACAATCCTAGCACTTGGTTTGTGACATTCGATAATTGATTGCCGCGGAATTGGTTGAAAACAAACTCATAGTGTGGGACGTAGAAGATTCAAGAACACTATTTTCATCGGGTTTCTTCGGCAAACCGGTTGGAGTATCCAAGCCCAAACAAAATGAATTCGATGCGCCAATAGTCCTTGACTTGCTCGAAGGATACTATCTATTCTCCAAGAAACGGGAAATCCAGGTAACAAAGGATGGAAAAAGAATTGGTCAAGTTTCATTTCTAGCGATCTGTAAGAGAGAATACGTTCAATTTGAAGAAAAATTGCTTGTTTATTCGAGACTTAGAGATGCCGGGTTCGTTGTCACACCGGGAATAAAATTTGGAGCTGATTTTGCGGCGTACGAGAGGGGCCCAGGAATCGATCACGCTCCATATCTGGTGAGAGTTGCTACCCCTTCGACCAAGATAACTGCTATTGACATCGTTCTTGCTGGCAGATTGGCTACCACCGTGCGTAAGCAGTTCATCATAGCTATACCAGATTTAAATTCCAATGAAGTAACTTTCATTGGGTTTGACTGGTGGAGAGCGTAGGATTAGGCTAGTGGCTCTCAAATCGGTACATTATAATTTTCCTTGACGCTATTCAACACTATGCTAGTAACAGATCTTTCTACGTAATTCATTGAAAGCACCTGTTTGATGAATCGATCCATCGCTGAAGGACCAGCAAACTTGGCAACTACTGCCACATCAAAATCACCCGTAATATCGTACACTATGCACACATTACTAACGCGGGATAACTTTGCCTCTACATCTCTCAGATGCTTTCCTTTGACGCGCAGGAAAATCACTGATGTGAGGCCTAATCCAATTTTAGAGTAATCAAGATCGACAGAAAATCCCCGAATGATACCGTTCTCTTCTAACTTCTTAAACCTGGATTGGACGGTTCCTACTGCGACCCCAATTTTCCTAGCAATATCACGAAAGCTAGAACGAGGATCCTGCTGAAGTGCCCGGATGATTTTAAGATCGAAGTTTTCGAGGGTTGGTCGCTCTTCGGCCGGTGACAACTCTTCTTGATTCACTGTCATTGCGGATGGTAGGTTGGTTTGGGCAAATGTACAATTTATTTGTATTGCTGTGCGCAATTGTCTTGCTCCATCACTATTAAATAGTCAATTGCCCAGGCTATTTGGTATTCGGTGAACGATTGTAAAATGCCTTATTTCAAAGACGCCAACGGAAAAATAAAACCTAGAGTGCTGAACATCTCTGATGTCCTTGAAAAGATCTCGCAGAATGGAATCAAATTTGTAGACCTACAATTCACTGACATTCAAGGAAGAATGCAACATGTTACAGTACCTTCGAGCGAGCTAGCAGAAGACTCCTTCAAGGAAGGGGTACCCAAACTCGACGGGAGTTCGATTCGAGGATTTACAGATATTCACGAGTCCGACATGCTTCTTTTTCCCGATCCAAACACTTACGGGTTTTTGCCTTGGACTGCTCAAGATGTGTCGACATCGAGGCTAATCTGTGATGTCTCGTGGGGATACGGAATGGGACGGTTTCCAAAAGACCCAAGGCATATTGCGCAAAAAGCCGAATCTGAAGCAAAAAATCTTGGGTACGATATCACCTACTGGGGGCCCGAGATAGAGTTCTTCGTTTTTGACAGGGTCAGTTGGAACGTTTCGAACCCATTTGCCGAACAATCTTACCGAATCGAATCTCGAGAAGCTGCTTGGAATCCGGGCACTAGCCCCATCACGAGCTCCGCACCCATCCGTTTCAAAGAGGGATACTATCCAGCATCTCCCCAAGATTCATTGCAAGATTTCCGAGGAGAATGTGTGAACGTGATGGCCGAACACTTTGGCATAGTTTGCGATGCCCATCATCACGAGGTTGCAACAGCCGGGCAATGTGAAATTGATTTGAGATACGATACTCTGACGAGCATGGCAGATGCAGCAGTCACCGAAAAATACATCATAAAAAACGTGGCAGCAAAACACGGGCTAGTTGCAACCTTAATGCCCAAACCCGTTTTTCTTGACAATGCGTCAGGAATGCATGTTCACGTATCTCTCTGGAAGGGAGGATCAAACCAGTTCTACGATGCGAGTGATGAATATGCAGAGTTCAGCCAGCTTGGCAGATATTTCGGCGGAGGGCTGATGAAACACGCAAGAGCGATGGCTGCCATAACAAACCCTACGACAAATTCGTATCGACGATTAGTTCCTGGCTTCGAGGCTCCAGTGTACATTGCTTGGAGTCGGAGAAACAGGTCGGCGAACATCAGAATTCCCGTAAATATGAAGGGGCCCAAGCATCAGGCAAAAAAGAGGATAGAATATAGAACTCCTGACACCTCGACGAATCCGTATCTTTGCTTTGCTGCAATGTTGTCTGCCGGCCTAGACGGAATCAAGAAATCTATTGATATCGGGGACCCAGTCGATGAGGATATTTACAAACTAGATCGGACTCGGCGCAAGGCTCTTGGAATAGAAGAATTACCAGGATCTCTCAAAGAGTCGATTGAATGTCTTCAATCAGACAATGATTTTCTCCAGCCAATATTCTCGCGAGAGATGATTGAGGTTATCATAGAACATGGATTGAGAGATCATGGCGAAGTGACGAGGAGACCTCATCCGTATGAGTTTTATCTCTACTTCGACATTTAGGACGCTCACATCGAAATCGTGTCTCAAACTCTTCCGAGGGATGGAATCGCTTTGCTTGATTCAATAAAGCTGCGGGAAGCTAGGCCGGAAGATCTCGCGGAGATCTTGGAGATCTATAATGACGCTGTTCTCAATACTGCTGCGACCTTCGATCTCGAGCCTCATACACTTGAAGCCAGAAGAGAGTGGTTTAAAGGACACGATATGCATTATCCCTTGATAACAGCCGAGATCCACGGAAATATTGCAGGATACTGTTGCGTTTCGCCTTATGCGACCAAAGCTGGTTATTCCAAGACGGTCGAATTATCCGTTTACGTTGATACGAAATATAGACGGCAAGGGATCGCTACAGCTCTGGTGCAAGAAATTATTGGGAGAGCAAAGGGACTAGGGTATCATGCCATAGTTTCTTCCATCTCGAGTTCGAATCAGGAGAGCGTAGCGCTTCATAGAAGACTAGGATTCGAGTTCAGAGGACGTCTGAAAGATCTGGGTTTCAAATTCGGGCAATGGCAAGACGTTTCTCTCTACGAATTGCTGCTCTAAGCAATCGAACCAAGATGAGGAAACTCTAGGCGGCTTCTACACTTTTTGCCTTCTTTGCTTCAGAGGGGAAGTTTTAACTGGTGCTTTTGGTTCAGCTTTAAACTGGCGAACTTGACTCTGATACATCTCAAGAAGTTCTTGAACAGTCGTGGAATCTTCCGGGGCCTTATCTGTTCTAATCTTACCGGTGAACTTCGGAAAGCGCAAAGCGAACCCACTTTCTGGTCTAATCAATCCGAGTCCCGCAGTGTAAATAGGACTGAGAGTGATCTCTGAAGCAATCACTTCGATAACAAGGCGTGGCTCGAACCAGTCGTCGGGGCTCACTCTCGCATCAACCCTGGGACTTTTCTCTGAAATCTTATCTTTTTGGAGAGTTTTTGAAATATTCTCGAGATTGAGATCTGTGAAGCCTGTTCCGATCTTGGTTGTTGTGCGAAAGATATCCGCGTCTTTGTCGTAAGCTGCGAGAAGAAAAGTTCCGTATCGCCCGGCTCTCCTTCCCATTCCATGGCTTGCTCCAACGATAACTAGATCCAATGTATCTCTAACATTTTCTCGATATTCGGGTTTGAATTTGATCCATGCGAATTCTCTCGCACCGGCACGATAGGGGCTTACAACATCCTTCACAACTAGTCCTTCGCAACCAGCTGCCAGAGCTTCCTGCAACATTGAATCTATCTGTTCAGAGTTTGTAACTTTCCTAGCTGGGACGACTAGGAGTCTAGAGGAATCAACTGTCTTGGATCTTTTCACAAGATCCTCGAGCGCTTGTCTTCTAACCGTGTAGGGCTCGTCAATCAATTCCTTTCCATTCAGATACAAGATATCGAAGAGATTGAAAGAAGTTGGGTACTTTTTCATTGCCTCTGCCACGCCATATTTTCTCCTCCTATGCATCAATTCCTGAAACGGAAGATATTTCCCCTGACCATCTAGCGCTACAACTTCCCCTTCGACTATGAAATTCTTGGATTCAACCTGTGTCAGTGACTCGACAACATCTTGGTAGTGCGATGTGATTCTATCGAGGCGCCGAGAAAACAGATTAACCTCGTTACCACTCCTGTGAGCTTGTACTCGTTCTCCGTCCAGTTTGTACTCAGCGACAGCGCCCGAACTCAGTTGAGCGATGATCGACTCCGAAGAATCCATTCTCTCTGCAAGCATCGGGCGAATAGGTTTTCCGACTATTGCTTTGACGGCGGCTATTGCACCTATTCCTTTTGTGAGAAGCAATTCTGCGACAAATCCCAGATCACTTGTCAGATTGTACGCTTTTTCGAGTAGCCCCCTATTCTTTTTCTCTCCGGTGAAAGCAAGCGCCAACGCGTCCAAAACCGTATAGTCGGCAACTCCAACGCGCAACTTGCCAGTGACAAAACGCGTCAGAAATTTTGCTTCAGAAATGCTTGCACAATTCAGCAGAGCGGCAAACCCCGTAATTCTACTGTTGATAGATCCGCCGCCCACAGACTTTGCAATGGCATCAAGGGACGCGTAGACTTTTTCCACCGTAAGTTTCTCTGGCACTAGAGCCTGTTGGAATTGGTCTCTCGAAACGATTGCCGCAACGTCTCCAAGGTCTCCGGTTTTTCTAAGCAGCGTTTGGATCTCAGCAGGCGTAGCACCATAAGCTCTTTCGAGTGCCTTCGCCACAGTTTTATCTGCCATTCCCAAAACGACGCCCTCGAAATCCGGGCAAAGTTTTCCCTGAGTCAAATAAGCAACTTTTGGTATCATAGAAGGATCGGTCGCTTTTAGTATGTCCGCAAGAATATTGGTGAGCTCTAGCCTTGAGCTCGTCTTGGTCATTTTTTCATAGCCGTCTGCAATGATGTTAAAGTCCAGACAATCCACCGATCATTCTTTCTGATTACATTCGCTTTCATGGCAAGAACGTATTAATACTATGGTCGTTATTCGAGGTAGTTTAATAGCGTGGTAATTGATTATGGGCGGAACCAAAAAGAAATCAATCAGTCAGGCCGATAAGGCTCAATCAGCCCAAGACAGTGCTCAGGGAGACACTAAAAAGCCGGAAAAGAAAACAGCAAAGGAGGCTAAACTAGCGCAACAGCAAGCAAAGCAACAAGCACTGATAGCTCCGAAAATGGATGATAAACAGCTTCTCAAGACTTTGGTAACGTTGAAAGCCATTACGGTCTACAATACAGCAAGAGCTCTGAGTTTGAACGCCGCCATTGCGGTTCAGTTGCTCAAGAATTTGGAATCAAAGAACGTCATAAAAAAAGTGGGCGGGTACAGCGGGCACTATATTTATGCACCAGTCGGAGCTCCCGGGTCGACTCAGATCCAGCAGTCGCAACCTGCGTCCTAAAAAGTTAGCCTTGGGAAGAAGTAATACTCTCGACTCTAATGGAGTCTCCACGTCTTAGATTATAAAGAAGCTCAAAACCTTCACTGATCTCGCCGAGAGGATTCATCGGCTTATAACTACTTGTATCGTCTAAGAAAAAACACAGTAAACATCCTGCCGGCATGAATGCTATTGAGCCACGTTTGAAATTCTTTCTCGATTTTTCTTCTCCGGCCACAACAGGCGTCAGGATGTAGGCGAAGCTACGCTCGTAGAAATTCACGTTTCCCCCAAAGGGAACAGATCGCTGAATCTCGCCGAGTGTTGTTGGCGCAAGATGCTTGTATACTCTGGCTTTGATTTGGCCTTTGCCATAAATTGTTGCAACGAGTACAGATTCGGAAAGAGATTCAGCTGCCAACTAAGGAAAGCCGCGAACAAAGAACTAGCTTATAGTCCCCTTTATCTTTTAGTCGGTCTCATCCGAGTAAGGTTTAAGAGCTATACTAGGCTTGGCCTTTATATTCCTGGTGCTTTTTTTCACTTTTGCCTTCAGTTCCACGCGCTAGAGTACCTACGCAACAAAAAGTCAAACGGAAAAAACAAAAAACGTTAGAGCAAGAAACCCGCGAAACTTTTGTAGTAGCGATCGGACCGCCTAAACTCACTAGGTTTGAACGCGCCAGAATAATTGGGGCAAGGTCACTGCAACTTGCTTTGGGTGCTCCTCCTTTTATCAAAGTCTCGGCAAACATTCACAGCCCGATTGACATAGCGGTCGAAGAACTCGATCAGAAGATATTGCCAATCAACATCCGAAGAACTCTTCCAGATGGACAGTACGAAGATATACCACTTGATGTTCTAACTACAACATAGTAGGTCGGGGAATGAAACGAAGGATCGAGAAGTTTGTCCACAATTCAAAAGAGTTTGATTCTGAATGAAATGCTACGTTTGCGCGAAAACAGCAAAGGCAACGTGTGAAATGTGCAAGAAACCGGTCTGTAGGATTCACTTCAATATGTATTACGATCCTAACACGCGAGTGATGACTCCGCTTTGCGGCAATTGCGCGCAGATTAAGCGAAGAGAGCTTGGCTAGCTCCCGTCTTTGCGACGGTTGTAAAAACTCTTCCAGGCGTTTTCCTAAGGATCGAAACCCGATTTCGACTTGACTGATATCAAGTACTGGCACGGGTTTTGATTTCGGGACCGTTACTTGAATGAGCCTAATTTCCAATAAAACAATTATTTCCTGACTTCCAGAGATTCAAATTATCTCTCCTCGGCACAGAAACTCGCTAGGCTTAAATAACGTGTGACAAAGTATTGTCCCGCATATCAATTGGCGACAGTGTCCAAAATGACAACCAACTCTTCAAAACCAAATGATGCACCATCAGAAACGCAACCTCGAGAGAACAATCGTCCTTCTGAGAGACCGTCTAGAAATTCCCCTCCGAACCACGTCTTTGTCGGAAAGAAGCCCGTCATGAGCTACGCGATGTCTGCAATGGTTCAGCTTGCCCAAAGCGGAGAGATCGTATTGAAGGCACGCGGAATGGTTATTTCGAGAGCAGTAGATGTTGCAGAGATAGTGACCAAGAGACTGGGAAACAATACTTTCGAAGTCAAGAATATCAAAATTGACACTGAAAGGCTTGGAGAAGGCGACGATATACGCAATGTCTCTACGATAGAAATAGTCGTTGGAAAGAAAGCCTAGGTCCTAGGTTCGCTTTCCTAAATTCTAGTTGGTAGATGACTCCTCCTTATTGTAGAAGCTAGATCAATTCGAATAAGCAAACTCACAGCTTCTCTATTTAAAATTGAATTCTTTTAACCTCAGACAAAATTTTCAGGTTTTACCTTGTCGTTAGGAAATCCCTGTTTGACCGATTGCGAAGTCCAAGATGGCGATCGGGTTTTGTTATACCTTGATCCGCGGCGCACTTGGCTAGTCAGAGTATCTAAAGACTCTGTTCCATTCCACACTCATGCAGGAATAATCGCAGTCGCCTCTATCATAGGAAAGAAATATGGCGAGTCAGTCGTCACAACTTTGGATCAAGAGATACGAATCTTAAGACCCGTGACTCTCGATTTCATTATGAAATCTGAACGAAGAACACAAATCGTGTATCCAAAGGATTTCTCATACATCGCCGCAAGATCAGGAATTAGAAATGGGTGTCGAATTATCGAATGCGGTACCGGTTCGGGAGCCTTAACTACATATTTCGCTAGTATTGTTTCTCCACAAGGAGTGGTTTACACATTTGAGGAAAGGGAGGATTTTTACGCCATTGCGAAGAAGAATGTGGACAAAGTGGGATTGGCATCTAATGTGAGGTTTGAGAACGCGAGTTTATTGAAAGTAGCAGACTCCGTTCCGGAAGACTCATTTGATTTGGCGTTGCTGGATACTGGAGACCCTTGGTTATTGCTCAAAATAGCACACCGGGCACTTAAGGGATCCGGATTCGTATTTTGCATCTGTCCTACAACGAATCAGCTCGAGACTGTTGTAGAAACAATGAAGGGTGGGCTTTTTTGTGACGTTGAAAGTGTTGAGATTCTCCTAAGGCACATCGAAGCTAGAGCTGGGAAAACAAGGCCTTCGATGAGGATGATCGGCCATACTTGTTACTTAGCTTCTGGGAGAAAAATCATATCGCCCGAGCGGAAATATGCAGAATCGCCTTCTGAGATTGAAAACATTAAATCGCCATAAGCAACGGATTTGAATTTGACTTGACTAAAATTAGTACTAACGATCGAGGCGAAGATGCCGCATTTTTCCTTTATCTTGTGCCAGTCATAGCCTCAGTGATTTATGGTGTTTACGAATGGTATCATTTTGGCCCCAAGTCGTACTCGATGCCCGGTTTGGCCTACGTGGTCGTATCTAAGGATCCCTATTTGTTTCTCGGATCCCTTGCTGCAGTTTGTCTCGGTTTCATACTTGAACTTCGCGGGGCTCCTATTGCCGGCAGGGCGAACATTGTATCTGCGAATGCATCACGTATGCAATTTCTTGCTATTGCCGTTCTAATCATTTCTTTCGCAGCCGGAATTAGCGCGGGTAGCTATTCTGTCGCAAACGGGGTTTCAAATTTTCTCAGCGGAAGATACTCCCTGATATTTGCCTTTTTCCTCATTGGGTTCTCGATACTTCTCTCCCCTAAACAAATACTTGGAAACGCTAAGATAGCGGTTGCACCAGAATTTATTGGGCTTCTCTTAATGGCTGTTTCTCCTTTCGTATACTACGGAGCTACAAGACTAAAACTTCCTTTCTCCTTGGCTGCAACTGCGGGAATCATTGTACTGATTTTAGGCGTCGCTATCCTGATAGGAGGACCGAGATTAATGAAAAAAGCAAAGCCTCCAGAAAGGGCTGTAGTAGCACAAAAGTCTGCTCCATAGCTACGAAGAGTACGAATGGGCCCGGAGGGATTTGAACCCTCGACCGACCGGTATCTTATTGTCTGTTTATCTTGATTATGAGCCGGTCGCTTTTGGCAAGCGGTGAGTGTTGGTCTGAGACTCGACTTAAAGCAACTCTACCAAGCTGAGCTACGGGCCCTCTTCGAGCTTGAAAGTATTCCTCGTGGTGATATTTGTATTTCCTTTCTTTGTATGCAAAACAAAACTCTAAAAGTAGAACTCATCCTTGATTTTCAGACGAGTGCTCCGGTGGTGTAGTCCGGTCAAGCATACTGCCCTTTCGAGCTCATTCGTGGCAAAGAGCGGAGCAAGGCAGTGATCGCGGGTTCAAATCTTCCTAAGAGTGAAAATCCCGCCCGGAGCATCTCCACTCTTTGACACTGCATGCAAGCAATCTCTGACATGAAACTTCAATAAGGGGAAGAGCCAACATGTCTAATGTTTTTCATTAACGGAGGGACACTTGAAAATGAGTCAACAAAAGCAGTCCAAAGAGGACTACGGAGCATTGCTTGCCAGAATACGAAAAGCTCGACCAGAAAGCGCAGGCCCATCTGAGGACCGTCTCAAGCTCCCAGCCCCTCAAACCATGGTATCGGGAAAGAAGACATTCTGGCTCAATTATATGGAATTTCCTAGTCTACTAAGACGCGATCCAAATGATTTCCTAAACTATTTTAGAAGCCAACTTGCGATAAACGCTTCAATTGAAAATGGACGTGCCATCTTCATGGGCCGCCCGGATAAACAATCATTTGCCGCGCTAGTTCAGAGATATTTGAAGGAAAGGGTGATTTGTCCTGTTTGCGGTAGCCCAGATACGCGGTTGGAGAAGAACAAACAGGTACTTTCACTCGTTTGTGAAGCTTGTGGGGCCCGCTCTGCTGTCAAGTAGCTATCGGCCAAAGCTCATGGCAAAGCGATAAATAGAAACTGCAACTAACGAATCCTTCAGTGACTCAAATTCTCATAATTGAGAATCGTATGGCCACTTAAGTAACCGCCGCGAACTAACATCTTGCAAAAGATTGTTTTCGGAGAATGATCTGCATTGGAACTTAGCGATACAGAATTTGCCGTCAGATTTCGCTCGGAAACACTCCATTATCACACTCGCATAGAACACGCAATCTCTGACGTTTTGGCGCGGTTCTCCGAATCAAGATTCTACGAGCCTTTGAACTATGCGATCCAGGACGGCAAGAGAATTCGGCCGTTGATTGTTCTCTTGAGCCATGATGCAGTTGCGATTCATGAGCAGGTTACTGACGACCCTCTCCCTGCAGCAGTCGCTGTAGAGCTTCTTCATCTCGAATCCATTATTCATGACGATATCATCGACAAAGAAACTGAAAGGCGTGGCAAGCCAGTTTTTCACATGAAATACGGGCTTCCCTCAACAATTCTTTCCGCGGATTTCGTGTTGGGCATTATTCTAGAGATAGCATCTCAGTACGCCGATTCGCGAATTGGAAGAGAGTTATCAAAAGCCGCTCTCAGAATGAGTGAGGGTGAAGTGGAGGAAGTTTTCGTTCAGGCACAAAAGAGAGTCAGCCTAGATTCTTATCTTGATATAGTGTCTCACAAGACCGCGGCTCTTTTTCAAGCCTCAGCGCGAATAGGAGCGATCCTGTCTGGAGCGAAACAGCAAACAATCGAGTCAATGTCTGACTTTGGGTTAAATCTTGGTATTGCCTACCAAATCCAAGACGATCTTCTTGACTGGGGTGAGGAGGGAGGACTGGGAAGACGAGTGGGTGCAGAATTCACTTCTCTGCAAAAACTGTCATTCGAATACGCTTTATCCGCAAAGAATTCTCTAGGCCATCTATCAAATTCTGAAGCTAAAGAGAGATTGTCAGAACTTGCAGAGTTTGCTGTTCGAAGGAGATTTTAGCACCTAGAGCGAGTGCAAAATAAACGCTAAGCGCTCGATAAGCTGCGTAGAACTAATCTCGCTCATAAAGGATCGAGCGGCCTCAGTGGCAAATTCAATCAGAGGTCCGGGATAGATTCCCGTTCCTACTATAATTGCTGACGCAAGGATCAATGACGCCTTGAAACCGTTCGTTTCCACTAATTTTGTTGTGCTGTTTCCTTCGTCAAGATACATGTGCTTAACGATTCTAACATAGAAGGCGATTGAAACGAAGCTATTGATTATTGCTACTATTGCCAGCCAAGATAGGTTGCTTGTGGACTGAAACGCAGAAAGAAACAAGACAAATTTGCTCCAGAATCCACTCAGCGGTGGAAAACCGCCCAATGCGAGAAGAGAAAGAGTTAGAGCCATTGGGGCTACAGCTACTCTCTTTCCGATTCCGTTGAAAGAGTCCAAGTTATCCGAACCCACATTTTTTATGATCAGCGCCGCCGCGAGGAAGGCACAGCTTTGCATTGTGGCGTAATTCAATATGTGAAAGAACGAGCCCGTCAAACCAAGTTGGCCGCCGGCCGCAACCCCGATCAAAATATATCCGGCTTGACCTATGCTCGAGTATGCGAGTATCCTTGTGACACTTTTTTGCGTGAGCGCTGCAAAATTTCCAAGTGTCATGGACAATACCGAAAGAACTGCAAAAGTAAGAGTCCAATCAGGCTGAAACGTCGAACTACTAAACATCACAAAAAGAACGCGAATGGCAGGAGCGAAAGTCGCTCCTTTCGTAGCCGTGGAAAGTAGTGCGCTCACAATCGTCGGAGCTCCCTGATATGCGTCCGGAATCCACATGTGAAAAGGAACCGCGGCTAGTTTAATTCCAAACCCGGCCACAAAAAATGTCAAAGCGAGTAAGCCTATGGGCTGGAAATTGGTCATTCCGCTCACAGTCATTCCATTGGGCATAAGACGGACAATTTGATAGATGCTGAGATTACCTGTTAGGAGGTATATCAGAGAGATTCCATACAAGAGAACGGCCGAAGAAAACGCACTGATAACGAAGTACTTCACTGCAGCTTCATTCGAAGCCGGGTCCTTCTTTTTGAAGCCCGTCAGAACGTAACTGGGAATGCTCATCATTTCCCAAGCAACAAACATCATCAAAAGATTCGCGGAGAAAATCAACAGAAGAGTTCCGATTGTTGTGAAAACAAGCAACGCATAGAATGTAGTTACGTCTGTTCCTATTACATCAGAAAAGTAATCGACTGCAGTCAGCCCAACCAACAACGCAACAAGAAGTACCGCGACCCCGAAGATGTAGGAGACCCAGTCGGTTGCGAAAAGAGAGGAACTTGTCGGATTATTTTGGACGGTACCAAAGTATCCGAGAGCTTGGAGGACTATGAATGTGATTGCGAAGGCGAAGCCAGCTGTCGACAAGCCCATGGCAATATATTTCGACCTTTTTCCGGTAACTGAAAGAAGAACTATTGTCAGCGCTACCCCAGCCAGGACTCCAGCGAGATAAAGTGGAAATTGGTCCGGCGAGATGTACAATTTTTAACTCCCTCTTGTTCCTTGTCTCAAAGGTGCGCGAAAATAGCCAACAAAATAATCAGCATCACTATTCCGGCAGCGAAAGCAAACACATACTCCTCTTCGATTCCAGTCTGAATCTTTCGCAAAAGGTCGGAGGCGTCCCCGCCGAATTCGGGAGCCCCGATGTTGATCGGATCAATGACTTTCTCTTCGAAGTTCCTGTATAGCCAGTTCGCTCCGCTTACAACGGGATAGACAAAGACCTTGTAATAGAACGCATTAATGTACCAACGATGATGGAAAAATCTGTAAGCGCCTAAAGTGAGAGGTCCACTCGCAACTACTGTTTTGGGATTGATTGAACGTCTGACATAGGCAAGGTATCCAATGAGGACGCCTACAATCGCGACCGCAAGCCCGATCGATAGCGGGACTATGTCACTCAATATGCTGAAGGAATAGGGTGATGGGATTCCAAAATTACGAAGATATGCCGAAAATAAAGATCCGAGGCGCTGCTGGAAGAAAATCGGTGCAATTATGCCCAAAGCTACTGTTGCAATCGCCAGCAATGCGTATGGGACCCACATGGTCGGAGGAGCCTCATGGATGTGACCACCCTTTTCTTCGAGGGCTTTCACGTTACTGCTCTTGTCTCCCGTGAAAATCAGGCCGATCATTCGCATACTGTAAAAAGCCGTCATTAATGCTGCAACTATTCCTATTATGTAAAAAATGTCAGATATTCCACCTGCTTGTAATGCAGCACTCAGAATCGACTCTTTGCTCCAGAAGCCACTCAGGGGGAATATTCCTGAGAGTGATAAGGCGACGACGAGCATTGTATAAAATGTAATTTTCATACTGCGCCCCAATCCCCCCATTTCACTCATGTATTTCGATCCCGTAACATGAATCAGCCAGCCAGCACACATGAAAAGAGCAGCTTTGAAGAGAGCCTGGCTCATCAAATGAAAGAACCCGGCCGTGAAGCCAAAGGAAAAGTTTCCCTTCGTTGACAGGCCGGCGACTCCCAGGCCAAGCATCATGTAACCAATTTGCGACACGGTTGAGTATGCGAGTACTTTCTTGAGCTCGTCTAACACCATGGCTTGACTGGCGGCTAGAAGTGCGGTGAATGCCCCAATTGCCGCAACGGTCGCGAAGAAAGGATAGACGATGTTTAGACTGTTCGCAGCTTGCACAAAAAGAGGACCCACTGTTCCAACCAGAAAAACTCCGGCGTTGACCATCGTTGCCGCATGAATCAGCGCAGAAACCGACGTGGGACCTGCCATGGCATCAGGAAGCCATTCATGCAAGGGGAATTGGGCAGATTTGCCAATGGCGCCGCCGAAAATCAGAAACGCCGCAGGTACGAAAAGTCCCACGCTCATGAGATTTGTAGCCCAATTACTCTTTGCACCTAGATCGACGGACAGTTGCATGAAGTTGAACGTACCCGAATATGCAAAAATTATGAGAATCCCTGCGAGAAAAGCAACATCGCCTGCCCTCGTCATAATGAAGGCTTTGAGACCAGCTTGACTTGGAGAGTACGATTCAGGAACTCCGGCCGTCTTCTCGCCAAGAGTGCCGACCCAGTACCTTGATTCATCTGAATGCCAGAAACCAATTAGAGCATAGCTGCAATACCCGACGCCCTCCCAGCCCAAGAACAGTTGGAGAAAGTTATCAGACATCACAAGCAATAGCATGTTTCCGATAAAGAAGGTCATGAGGAAGTAGTACCTGGTGAGGTTTCTTTCCCCCTTCATGTAACCCAAACTGTAGAAGAGAATAAGGAAGCTGACCCAAGAGACTGTGACTGCAAGAACTGCAGTTAACGGATCAACCAGCACCCCGGCTTTCAAGTTTAACGCTTGAATCCAAGTTGCTTGAGTCCCGCAGATCGTATAATCATCCAAAATCTTTCCAGTCAGAGTATAATTGCTGAAATCAGAGATAAAGAAAAGTGAAGTAGCTAACAACGCGGCAACCAGGCCCGAACCTACAGCGATTGCATTTCGGACTGCACCTCCGAACCTTGCTCCTAGAACGCTGAGTGCTCCTCCCGCGATAGGAACGATCCAGACGAGATTTGGAATTAAGTCAGTGCAACTTCCCAGTATTGACATTTCCGATTTCTCACTCTTGTTTTTGTATGATCTAGGATATCGGTACGGGTAACGCCTTTAGCACGGAACTGTACATCGAGCTGAGGGTATGGAATAATGGTCCGTCGATGAATCCCGGAAAGACTCCGAGAACTACGGTCAAAATGGCAAGAAAGATCATAGGACCGAGCATGTAAGCTGACCCCTCGTGAACATTGTTCAATTCGCTGGGCAGTTTTCCAAAGAACACCCGCGCCATCGTCCACAAACAGTACGATGCGGTTACTATCGTGGAAATGACAGCTAGGATCGCAAGAATAATCCAATAGTTTTGATATGGGCCGGGCGCAGTTGCAAGCTGAAAGCCTCCGCCGAAAATCAGCCACTCGCTTTGAAATCCGTTGGTTTCGGGAAAACCCAAAATTGCGAGGAAACCGACAGCTGCGCAAACGGCTGTAATGGGAAGTTTCTGCGACAAGCCGCCCATTTTCTTTATGCTGCGTAGTCCGCCGGCCTGCACAATTATGAGACCGGCGACCATGAAAAGGATCGCCTTGCCTGTCCCATGACTCACAAATTGAAACACTGATCCTCCGACACCTAGCTCGGTAGCCGTTGCGATTCCGAAAATTATGTATCCCATTTGACTCACGGACGAATACGCAAGAAGTCTCTTGATGTCATCTTGAGCGAGTGCCATAATTCCTCCGTAGAACATCGTCACCACGCCCCAAACTGCGATGCCTAAATTGACTTCATGGTATGCGCTTGGCAAGATAATCGTGAACATTCGAATGATAATGTATCCGCCTATACCGATCATCGCCGGCGAAAGCAGAGCACTGATCGGCGTCGGAGCTTCACCATGAGCGTACGGCAGCCAAATATGCAATCCAAAGGCTGCGAGCTTTACAAATAATCCTACTACGATCGCAAAGACGATCCAGGGCAGGTAGGATCCGCTTATCGCAGTTATTACATCCGTCGGGGGAACTCCAGGAGTGTGCAAGAAAATGAAACTTTGTTGTAACGATGCTGTGCCTATCGCAAGGAATCCAAGTAGCATTAAGAGAGCTCCGACATGAGTCCACAGAAGGTACATCAGCGAGATCCTTCCCCGTGCTCCGTACCCGAATTCTGCGATGAGGAAATACGAGGGAATGAGCATGAATTCAAAGAAAAAGTAAAGCTCAATCAAGTTCGTTGAAAGCACCGTACCCACCATCCCGGCGCTGTAAAGCATGAGAAGCGCAATGTACAGACCAAATCTCGTATTAGTGCGGGCATTCTCCAAATTGGGCTCCTTTGTTTTGTCTGTCTCATTCGAAGACTTGTCCGAACGCTCGGTGCTCGCGGTTTGTTGCTCGAGAAGTTGAACCTGTCCAGAGGATGAAGCATTATGGGTTTCAACACTTACTCCCTCTTGCTCGAATATCCGGTGCTTCATGTAGGGTACGGAGTAAAGCGACACTGCTGTACAGAGGATGTAGATTGTTAGGGCAAAAGGCATACTTATTCCGTCGACGTAGAGACCAAAGTGCCCAATAGAGCCTAGAAGGTTAGAAGCAGAGATGGTAAACGGAAACCAAGTGTAGGTCTCTGCATATGCGCCGGTTGCTGAAGAGTTAGCCGTCAATGCAGCAATCAATAGCAGAATAGTCGAATAGAGCAAAACAGCAAACGCGAATAGAGTTCCGCGGGAGCCGAACCGTCGCCCGGCAAGATAGCCAACCGGCGAAAGTGCGATTGGTACTAAGACCGCTTGGAGAAGTATGTCATAAGCCATGTCACGCGCAGTCTCTTTGACTTAGTTTTTGAGTTTCCTTAACTTGAAAACGTCCACGTTCTTGTTTAAGCGAAAAGTAACGACAATGATCGCTAGACCAACAGCAGCTTCGGCAGCTGCGATCGCTATCGAGAACAAAGCGAAAGTCTGGCCGCTCGGACCGGTCGCTGTTTGCATCGCGTATCGAGTAAAGGCAACTAAATTTAGATTCGCGGCATTGATCACTATTTCCACTGCAAATAATAGACGTAAGGCATTTCCTTTGGATACAAGGCCGTAAACTCCTATCGCGAAGAGAATGGTTGAGACAATGATATAGTAAAAGAGCGGGACCAAGTTATTCCCCTAATTCCTGTCAGTCCTGACCAAAGTAAGAGCTCCCACGACAGATGCTCCGAGTATCAGTCCTAGAATTATGAGCGGTATGTAATACACTTCCGTAAGTTGTATTCCAATGTCCTTGGCAGCATAAGTGGGTCCAACCGGATACTTCGAATTCAGATTTGAGAGCGAGGCTACAATTCCTACCGCAAGAGCGACTATCGTAGCGATTCCTATTGCAAGAGGCTTGAATGGTTCTCGCTTTGCCTCCGTTTCGACTTCCTTTGTAACAACCATCACTGTGAATATGATCAATACAGCAATGGCTCCGACGTACACGATTATCTGGAATAGGGCCACGAAAGTGGCATCCAAGAGTATGAAAAGCCCGGCGATTCCGAGAAAGGAGAACGCTAGGGCGATCGCTCCGTAAACCACTTGCCTTGTCTCAAGGGACAAGAGGGCTGCGCCTATTGTAAGTACAGATAATACCACAAATGCGATTGTATCCTCATCAATCATGAAAAGCGACATCCTTTTCGATCTTAAGTTCAACCTTTGGTCGAACAACTTTGGGAGGAATAGCTAATTTCTCAGGTGAGTACACTAGATCCTTCTTTGAGGTTGCAACCAAATTGAAATCCTCGGTCATGCCAAGCGCGTAGAAAGGACATGCGTCCACACAAAAACCGCAAAAAACACATTTCGCATAATCAACCTGCGGGAAGATCGATTTCTTGTTATTTGGCTGAGCGCGATTGACTTTTACCATTTCTATCGCCTGCGAAATATTCTCGCATGCAATCGAACAAAGTTGGCATCCGGTGCATTTGTCCAGCCACAAGATGTGTCTCCCCTTGTATCCCGGTCTAGCGACACCCAGTTTGGGATCGTATACGTAGTAACCGGGCAATTGGGTTTGCACGAAGGGGTATCGCATAGTCATCCTTTTCTTGGGGAGTTGACGTATGGCCGCGTAGAGAGCCTTGAAAGTTCCTTTGACTAGACTCATGTCTCTATCCTTCCTTCGATTTTTCGTACTCTCTTAATCTTGTTTATTTGAAAAGCTAGAGAATTCCAGTCGAATTTAGTATGAATGCAATAAAGACATTGACAAAAGCCAGGCCAATGAGCCATAACCAGCCTGTGTCAATTAGCTGATCTATACGGATTCGAGGAAAAAATCCTCTTGGAATAATGAAGATCACAAGAACAATTATAGTCTTGATCAGAAACCAAACGAAGTCCGGGACGCCGGCTGGCCCCAGCCAACCTCCCAGAAACAGTAGCGTAAAGATCGCGGACAGCGCATAGAGCTTTATGTAAACCGCAAGATTGATCACACCGAACAGCATACTCGTGTACTCCGTCAGCCAACCCGCTACGAGCTCACTGTCCGCTTCGGGAATATCAAACGGAATCCGTTCGACCTCCGCCGTGGCAGTAATAAAGAAGACTACTGCGCCGATAAACATAGGAGCAATATACCATATTTTCGTTTGGTAGCTAGCAATCACTGACAAACTCAGTGAGTGAGTTAGGATAACCACACCCAGCACGGATAATATCAGCGGGATCTCATAGGAGATCATCTGATAAAGAGCCCTGATTGCCCCGATGAAGGAGAATTTGTTGTTACTAGCCCAACCCGCAATCAAGGTAACAATCGGAAAGAAACTCAATAACGCGATGGCAATTAGCAGAGAGTAAGAAGAGTTTGAGATATAAGTAGAAGATCCGATCGGAATGGTGGCAAGCAAAGCTCCTGAAAGCGCCATCATCGCGAAAGGAGGCGCGATGAACATGAGCAGATCCGCTTTTGCCGGAATGACGATTTCCTTGAAGAGAAGTTTGAACAGATCCGCAAATGATTGCAACCACCCCTCCAAACGCCCGGCATACTTCGGGCCCACCCGGTACTGCATCTTGGCAAGGATTTTTCTCTCTCCCCATATGACAAAAGAGGCGAGAACAGAGGCAAAAGTGAGTCCGGGGAAAGCTGCGCTCTTAAACAGCATGGAATTTGCTCCTAGTCCCAGTTGGCTGATGAAAGAGCTAGAGACAAAGGGGTTCATCTCTGCGGGATTAAACATGTCTATGGCAAGAGTCCAATTGGGTTTCACCGCGCAAGTCAGCAAGTTGAATCCGCATTGAAATTCGACTGGAAGTACGTAAACGAGGTAAAAAATCGGGAGTATTATCATCGGGAGAATAATGAGCAACCAAAATACGATTTTTAAAACTCGGACAAGAAATTGCTCGAAAGTAGTGATCTCGCCCATTCGACTTCTTCACCTGTCAGCCTCAACCGGCCAGTAGTCGAGGCTCCAATAGATTGCCGGCATGTCCGCCACATGGGAGCCAATAAGCAATTTCTTCAGGACGATCAAGTTGCGAAAAGAGGGCACACTAATTTTGACTCTGTAGGGCTTGGTCGAGCCGTCAGAGATGATATGAAATGCCATGGCCCCCCGAGCAGCCTCGACTCTTGCGTAGCTTTCGCCGGGCAACGTCCTTTGTTGTGGCGAGAGCTTGACTTTGACTGGTCCCTCTGGTATTTTATCCAAGCACTGCCGGATGATTCTCATGCTCTGGCGCATTTCCACGAGATGCACCATACATCTCGCATAAGTATCGCAGTCCTTGAAGGATGGAACTTCGAAATCTATGTCTTTGTAAAAACAATACGGCTCATCGATCCGGGTGTCGGATTTTACGTCGGAGGCCCTCAGAACCGGGCCCACCGCACCTAGAGCTATAGCCTCCTGCCTCTTCAAGATTCCAACTCCTTGGGCGCGCTTCAAGAAAAGTGGATTTGCGAAAAAGATACGCTCATAGTCCTGGAGTCTCTTCTCGAAATAGTCAAAGACCTTTAGGGCGCGTTCCTTGAACACCTCCGGCATGTCGTTTCGAACGCCTCCAGGGATCCAGTACGAGTAGGTGATCCTGGCTCCTCCGATCATCTGACCCAAATCGATGAAAATATCTCTGTCACCGAGAGGCCACATAAACATGGTAGAATGCCCTAAGAAAATGCCTTGTATCCCCAGCCAGTAAAGATGACTGATAATCCGCTGGTTTTCAGACATTATCATTCGCAGGTATTGAGCTCGGGGCGGAGCTTGAATTCCCATGAGTTCCTCGGCGGCCAGTGAGAAGGGGCCAATGATGTTCGTCACGTCAGTGAGGGATGAACGTTCAAGCAGTGGTATGCTTTGTATGTAATTTCGATATTCTGTTTGCTTTTCTGCGCCTCTGTGCACATAACCGGGATCGGGAAGGACATCAACTATCGTATCCCCATCCACAGTTATCGTAAATCGAAAATGTCCTGCTCCGGGGTGCTGCGGGCCTATGCTGACGACTAGCTTATCTTCGACTTGTTGTGTCGAGAGCCCGCTGGCCCCGACTGGTAAAGACAAATCTATTCTCCTTCCAATCGTCCTGGTAGTCTGTACTTCTTGAGCATGGGTGGGATGTCATCCCAGTCCTCAGGAAGGAGTAATCTCGAAAGATTAGGATGGCCGACAAAAACCACTCCTAACATTTCGGCAGTCTCTCTTTCATGCAATTCAACGCTAGCGAACTCGTTGATCAAGGACGGAATCTTAGGATCGGATGACGGAATTCTGCAGGACAGCGTAAGGATAATTCTGCGAAGCCCCTCTCTGTCTATGGACCCAAAGTGGTAATCGACTTGAATTTGACTGTCTTTTGGAAAATCAGTTCCAGTTATGTTTGTGCAATGGTCGAAGTGAAGATTATCCCTAGCAAATCTCGCCAATTCGATCAGATTCGATGGTTCGATGAGGAATTTAATTCGATTCGGTCTCGCGTAACTAACTTTCGCCTTATCGCCAAAGGAAGAAGCTAAACCAGCAAGGATGTTCTTTTCCTCCCATGGTAAGTCTTGCTTGGTTGCTTGTACGCTTGACATGCGACTGTCCCTCTCGGTCGTCAGCGCCAAGGCTCACTAGCGGATGTCGGATTTTCGAATCTTATCTTGCAGAAGCATAAACGCATCAATCAGTTCCTCCGGTCTTGGCGGACACCCGGGTACATAGACATCGACCGGAACTAATTGGTCAACTCCGGGAAGCACGTTATACGAGTCGAAATAGACTCCGCCGGTTATGGAACACGCTCCCATTGCGATGACCCATTTGGGCTCCGGCATCTGATCGTAAATCCATCTTAGTCTGGGAGCCATTTTTCTCGTCACCGTACCATGTACTACAATGAGATCGCACTGCCTCAGAGAGCCGAAAGCCTCAAGGATTCCGTATCTCTCTGCATCAAAACGCGGTCCTGAAACAGCCCCCCACTCAATGCTGCAACACGCAGTCTCCAAATGTACTGGCCAAAGAGAATACAATCTGCCCCAATTGGCCAGATACGTAATCGGATCCGCAATCGCTTGCTGTATAACGTCTCTTGCTATGCCCACTAGAATCGAAAGCCCTGGTCCATCCCTCGCTTTCGAATAAGGCTCTTTTTTCACTTCGACTTGTTGGGCTACCAAAGTTCTCTTCTCCTAGCTAGATGGATTCCATATCCTAAAGGCACAAAAATCAAAAGCAGAAAGATTCCGATTGCGATTACACCTGAGAGTGGTATAGCAATCGTGACAGAGGCCCAAGCAAAAAGAAACATTGATACGACATCCACTATCACGAAAATCAATAGGTAGGCGTAGTACTGCATTAGCAGGTGGACTCTAGCATCACCTTGAGGTACTTGACCAGCCTCAAAAGTTGCTACCTTCATGGGGGTCTTGTTACGGGGGGCGAACAGCCATGGAATTAGGATAACGGGAGTAGCGAAAACAAGTCCGAACCCGGCTGTAAAGAGAATTAGCAGAAAAGCATGTGCCATCCTTGCATCGCTTAAAAATTTTCTTCTGCTCGCACCTTTTAAATTTTGATAGACTGAAAATTCTAAAGCAAATCCTTTACTAAAATCTTGACCTTGGGCAAGACAGAGTTGAACGTGAAAATAAATGATAGAGAAGAATTTTCCAGGCCTAGGCCCGTCTGCCTCTTCTTCCACCCGCGCGACGAGTAGTATCGTGTGGAATCGGCGTCACATCTTCTATTCTCCCAACTTTGAACCCACTGCGCGCGATTGCACGGATCGCTGCTTGCGCACCGGGCCCGGGAGTTCGCGGTCCTGTTCCTCCGACGGCTCTGACTTTGATATGCACGGCGGTTATGCCCTTCGATTTCGCGACCTCAGCCGCGGCCGTCGCGCTTTTCATTGCAGCATAAGGTGAAGATTCAAATCGATCGGCCTTCACGTGCCTGCCCCCAGAGCTAAAAGAAATGGTCTCTGAACCGGTAACATCTGTCATGTGGACAATAGTATTGTTGTAACTACTGTAAATGTGGACGATAGCCCACTTTTCCTGTTGTTGCGCAGCTTCCAAAAAATTCCACCCTGCGTTTCTGATTATTGTGTAGAGGGATTCCCAGATTCCGGCACAGCTTCCGGAGTTGACTCTGCTTGTGCTACCTCGGTTGCACTCGGTAGCATACCGCGGAGTTTTGATAACTTCGATCCCTCTACAAATTTTAAAGTCCCTTCTTCTGTTGGAGACACTAAATATGACGGGATCGTGACCCTTCGGTCATTCAAAGAAACATGGCCATGCGAGACAAATTGCCTAGCTTGATAGGGACTGCGGGCGAGTCCGTGCCGCCAGACCATCGTCTGCAAGCGCCTCTCTAGAACATTTTCAATAGTAAGCGACAAAACATCATCGAGCGTAGGCATGGGGGTTTGGATCAATCCCTGCATTCCAAGATGCGTGAGCAGCTTTGGCTCTTCTCTTCCCCTTACATCCGTTGACGCTGCAAGGAGCTGTCTAGCTTGCTTTCGAATGTTTGACAAGTATGTTTGAGCTCTCCATAGCTCGCGTTTGTTGCGAAGGCCGTAGGTTCCCAATAGGTAGAGTTCCTGCGAAAGCTGATCGCTACGCCAAGGATTTCTTGGAGGATCGAACTTTGCACGTGGCTTTTTTGGGTCCCCCATCTCACTTCTTTTCCTCCTTTCCGCCAGCAGCGGCAGCAGCTTGCGCAGCTTGAATTGCCGACTTCTTTACACCCACAGTCCGTCCTTTTCTACCCGTAGTTCTTGTCCTCTGGCCCCTCACCTTGAGACCCAAACTGTGTCGAACCCCACGCCAAGAAAGCAAATTCTTTTCTCTGTCAATATCGTTCTTTATCATAAAATCCAGATCACTTCCAAACTTGTGCAAATTTGATCCCGAATCAACGTCTTTTCTTCGGTTTAGCATCCAAGGAGGAAGGTTCAGAGATGAACTATCCTTTAGAGCACTGTCGATCTGTTGCAATTGCTTATCTGTAAGCTGCCCTAGCCTTGATCTAGAATCAATCTTAAGCGAGGCTGTCATCGCATTGGCGAGGCTTCCTCCGACTCCTTTGATTTCAGAGAGGGATGCTTGGACCTTTTTGGTGCCGTCCAAGTCTCGGCCAGCAATTCTGACAATGTGCCTGAATTCTTGCGACATATGAAGGAACCATTTTCTCGCTAGGGCGGTTAAAAATCTTTACCGGAGGGATCCTGCTGACTCAAGCCTCCCTGCCCTTTCTCCCCGCAACGTCCTCGATTCCATAATTTCGGCGCTGAATTTCAGGAAATATGTCAACTTTCCATCGGCTAGTCGAGACCACTTCCGATTATGACGCCAATAGTCAGCATGATCAAGTTGCGACCAATTCACTGAAGACCCCCGAACTATGGTATGTGTGTTATCTAGTGACCACAGATTTCGAAACCAGTGTTCCCTGTCCTATGAAGATCTTTTGTCTTTTACTTCTTTGCGTGATAAATTCTTTATATAATTTGATATTTTGGCAATCATCTCATTGGATTTGATCACTTTATGGGAAAGATCGACGATGTTGATATGAAAATTTTGTCGGAATTGACTAAGGACGCTAGCATCAGTGTGCCGAGTCTGTCGAAAAAAATCAACGTAAATTCCTCGGTCGTCTACAGTAGAATAAAGCGGTTAGCAAAGCGTAAGTTGATTAAGAGATTCACGATAGAAGTTAATGATGACGTTCTGGGGTATAATGTGTCAGCTCTTGTGGGTCTAAACATCGACTCCAAGTATAGAGAGGAGATACTTGAGGACATGCTAAAACTGGACTCTATTCGGGAAATTTACGAGGTCACGGGACGCTTCGATCTTATTGCGAAAGTTAAAGCTCGTTCGTTAGATGAACTCCACGAAACGGTTTCGGCAAAGATGGGCAGAATAAATGGAGTGCTTCACACGGAGACATTCATCGAAATGAGAAAGCGTGAACGCGAGGTGGATTACGCGCTAGAACTCGCGTAGCTAAAGACTTATCCGCAAGAACTGTACTAATTGAAGAGATTCTGATATGGTCGAAAAACCCCAGATCGTAAAGGAACTTGCGCAGGTTGTCGATCCCGAGGTCGGAGTTCCGATTACTGAAATGGACCTCGTGGATGAAATTACAATTGGGGCCGACGGCATTGTTTCAATCGGCTTCCACCTGACAGCGCCCTTCTGCCCGCCGATGTTTGCCCTGGAGATCGCACAAGATATCAAAAGAAGAGTTTCAGCCCTAGATGGCGTAAAGGATGTGAAGATTACAATGAGCGGCCATTTTATGGCTGAGGAGATTAACCGCAGGGTAAACACGCCTCCCGCTGCAAATGCGTAGCATTGCCCTAAGAAAGAGAATTCGATTCCTCTCGCGTGATGCTCTCGCCCAGATATTGGTAAAGAGCCGTTTTCATCACTTTCAGAGGCAGTAAAGCGCACTTTATTCTAACAGCCCCAAGATTTGGAGAGCCAAGATTTTCTAATAGGACATTTTTGTCAATTTTACGAACTTCTTCAATGGTTTTGCCCATGACGACCTCGGTGAGCATTGAGGCCGATGCCTGACTTATCGCACAGCCATCGCCATTGAACTTGATCTCTGATACTTTACCATCCGAGAAGTTTAGCTGCATCTCTACCACGTCTCCGCAAAGTGGATTTGAGTCCCGAGCAACGGATTGAGGAGACTCGAGCGTGCCCTTATTCCTCGGGTTCTTGTAATAGTCAAGGATAATTTCCTTGTACATGTCCGAGCTCATATTGTCTTAATTCAAGACCTCTCTGACTTTATGCAGCCCTTTTGATAGAGCATCCACGTCATCATAACCGTTGTAAAGATAAAAGCTTGCTCTCGATGTGGCAGGAACCCCTAGCTTCTCCATTAGAATTTGAGCACAATGATGGCCAGATCTGATTGCTATTCCTTCCGCGTCAAGAATGGATGCGATATCATGAGCGTGTATCCCGCCCAAATTGAAAGCGAAAACAGCTCCTCGCCTTTCGGGATCTTTCGGTCCGTAGATCTCTAAGTCCTCAATTTTTGACAGTTCAGCAAGAACAGCTTTACAGATTTCCTGCTCATGAATCTGCAAGTTTTTCATGCCCAGTCTTGTTAAGTAGTCTAAGGCTGCGGCAAAAGCAATAACATCTGCAATGTTAGATGTTCCAGCCTCAAACTTCCAAGGTAAGTCATTCCACGTGGTCCGATCGCGATGCACTTCCCTTATCATATCACCGCCAAGCAGAAATGGAGGAGCTTTGAGCAGAAGATCCCTTTTTCCATAGAGACAACCCACGCCAGTGGGACCAAGCATCTTGTGAGCGGAGAGGGCAAAATAGTCACAACCTATGTCCTGAACATTGACCGGAATGTGCGGTGCGGACTGGGCTCCATCTAAAACAACCAATGCGCCTTTTTCATGCGCAATTCTAGTAAATTTTCTTGCATTATTAATCGTGCCCAAAACATTTGACATATGTGTGAATGCAAATATTTTGGCACCATCAAGCTTTGACTCCAAGTCACTTTCGTCGATTTCATAATCTTCAGTGGTGAACACAATCTCGAGTTGGGCTCTCTTTTCTTTAGCGATCTGCTGCCAGGGCACAAAATTGCTGTGATGATCCATTTCCGTTACTACTATCTTGTCCCCTGGCTTTAGGGAACTTGTAGTACACCTCGCCGCTACGTTCAGAGCTTCAGTAGCGTTTTTTGTGAATACTATTTCGTCTGTTGATTGCGCGTTAATGAAGTTCTGCACCTTCAGCCGGGTATTCTCAAAAGCTTCAGTGGCTTCTTCTGCTAGAAGGTGGACTGATCTGTGGATGTTTGAGTTATAGTTCGAATAGTAATCACTAATTGCGTCAATTACTTGCTGTGGTTTCTGCGTGGTCGCCGCATTATCCAAGTACACGAGTCTTTTCCCGTGAACAGTTCGTTTGAGAATGGGAAAGTCTAATCTTATTTTCTCGAGATCCAAAGGATGCGCAGCGATTTCGGGCTCCAGCAAGAGTTAGTACGACACCTCTGCTCGTTGCGACTTGATAATCTGATTCAAAGAAGGTTCAGCCGCTGATTCATAGAATATGCCTTGCCATATTTCTATCTTTTTTCAAGTTGATATGGCGAAATCATCCTTTTAGCGATACTTGTAATGACCTTCGAAGATATCTTTCGATTGAGTTTTAGCCTGAGTTTCTTCTTCGAAAAGCACTTCCTTTTGGACTTTCTTTACGAGGCCCTTCATTCCATGCCATTTTGCCTCAATCAGAGCATGAATGGTGTCCCTCAGTTCTTCTGAATCAATTCTGGAAATTCCTGGCTCAATGAAACCAAGTACAATGAACTTCTTTGACTCGTCCTCCGGAAGGCCCCTAGTCATCATGTAGAATATTTGATCTGGATCGATCTGCGAGACCGAGGCAGAATGGGTTGCTTTGACTTCGTTTGTGAGAATTTCCAGCCCTGGTATGGCGTCTGATTTGGCATCAGGACTAAGAAGTATTGCATGACCTGCGAGATAAGCATTGGAAGCTTTCGCATCTTTGCCGATTCTAATCATGCCCTTAAACACGGATCTCGAACTATCCTTTAACACGCTATTGCAGAGTATTCTCCCCTTGGTATGTTGCGCGACGTGAGAAAGATCGGAAACCAGATCGTATCTTTGATATCCACTTCCAAAAACAACCTCGATATCTTCAGCGCTCGCTCCGTCTCCATCAAAAGAGCTCTCAAGGCGAGATCTTTCCGCCCGGCCTCCGAAATAACCTAGAATCCAAGTAATCCGGCCGTCCTTACCGCACAGCGCCTTTTTGTTTGCTAGAACAACGGTGTCCTCCGAGTAGTTCTGAATGTTCGAATATTTGACCGAGGCATCATCCTTGACGTATGCTTCGACGAGCTCGCTTGCAGTCCCTGCAATTTCTGCGCCATATCCTTCCGTCAGCAGAGCTCCTTGAGAACCTCGTTCCGCGTAGATCCAGGTTTGAGAAAAATAAGGCTTGGTGGAGTTGAGATAGAACCGAACTCGAAGAGGGGTATCCAGAACGAGTCCTTTCGGGAAGTAAACGAGCCATCCCGAGGAAAATAGAGCAGAATTTAATGCCGCATATTTGTCGCTATTGGGGGGAATCGCTTTCTGCTCAAAAATTCTTCCAAGGAGGTCAGAATGCTTCTCAATAGCCTCATGAAGATCACAAAAAACCACCCCTTTAGAGTCAAGCTCCTTAATGTTCCTTGAAGCAAAGGTCTCGCTTTGGGTGCTCACATAATAGTAGCCTTTTTCGATGCCTTGGGCGATCTCCCCAAGAGAAGCCGACTTTGGGTCCGTTTTTGCATATAGTTTCTGTTCTAGCACCGGTAAATTGACATTGAGATTTAGGGCATATTTTGTATAAAGATTGGACTGTTCCTCCGGCAGAGTAAGATAGGATTTCAGAGAATCAATTCGAAACTTCTTCAGCCAACTAGGCTCATTCTTAGACTCCGAATAGGTCTCGACGTACTCTTCGTCTATCTTCACTAATTGTTGGGTCATTTCAGCCATGACAGCCCTAAAGCTTCGCTATTTTCAAAACTATAGTGACGCTCGGGTATTATTCCCGCGCGCCTTTCGCTCAATCGCTTTGAACTATATTCATTCTGTAAACTAAACAGCTTCTAGCCTACTGACCCGACCATTTCCAGCGAGATCAGTCTGTTAAGCTCCACGGCGTACTCCATGGGAAGTTCCTTCGTAAAGGGCTCTAGAAAGCCCATGACGATCATACTTAGGGCATCCTGTTCGCTCATTCCGCGGCTCATCAGGTAGAATAGAGCTTCTTCGCTGATCTTTCCGACGGTTGCCTCGTGAGTAATGTTCGCAGTTTCTTCGTTTATCTCGTTGTACGGATATGTGTCTGTTCGAGACGCTTCGTCAAGCAACAAGGCATCGCAACGCACACTTGACTTCACACCCTTGGCGCCTCGGCTGACATGCAATAGACCTCTGTAGGTTGTTCTTCCACCATCCTTGCTGACTGACTTACTTGTGATTCTTGAAGTGGTGTATGGTGCCACGTGAACTATCTTGGCGCCCGCGTCTTGATGTTGGTCTTTTCCAGCAAACGCGATCGAAAGGACCTCTCCCTTCGCTCTCGGGCCCATCAAGTAGATGGAAGGATATTTCATGGTGAGCTTACTTCCAAGATTTCCGTCGACCCATTCCACGGTTGCGTCCTCGTAAGCGTAAGCTCTCTTCGTTACTAGATTGTAGACGTCCTTGGACCAGTTCTGAATCGTGGTGTACCTTACTTTGGCACCTTTCTTTGCGATTATCTCAACAACTGCAGAGTGAAGAGATTCTGAAGAATAGACAGGGGCAGTACATCCTTCAATGTAATGCACTTTAGCACCTGGTTCGACAATAATGAGAGTTCTCTCAAACTGCCCTACGTTCCGAGAATTGATCCTAAAGTAGGCTTGCAAGGGCACTTCAACCTCCACGCCAGATGGAATGTAGACAAAACTGCCGCCACTCCAAACTGCGCTATTGAGCGAAGCAAACTTGTTGTCATTGGGAGGAACTATAGTTCCAAAATACTCCTTTACGATATTCGGGTATTGCTTAACGGCAGAGTCAGTATCAAGGAAAACCACTCCTTTCTTTGCGAGATCCTCTCTCAGGGAATGATAGACTACCTCGGACTCATACTGGGCACCCACGCCTCCGAGAAATTTCCTTTCAGCTTCAGGGATTCCCAGTTTCTCAAAGGTCTTTTTGATATTCTCGGGAACATCGTTCCAATCTCTCCCCATTTTGTCCGTAGGCTTTGCATAGT
Organism: Nitrososphaerales archaeon; assembly: GCA_030041355.1. Lineage (GTDB taxonomy): Archaea > Thermoproteota > Nitrososphaeria > Nitrososphaerales > CADDZS01 > JASHOD01. The sequence goes on along the minus strand of JASHNZ010000058.1, from coordinate 174,371 downwards.
AGTAAATATTGTCAAAATCGATATTGGAGAGGTCCCCTCCCCAATTCGGCATTGGTCGGTCCATGAAATAGTCGTATGCTTTCAGCCTGAAATTGCGCATCCACTCGGGTTCGTTCTTCATCTTCGATATTTCTTCGACAGTCGAGCGGGTTAGCCCTCTTTGAGACCTAAAGACGAATTCTTCTGGGTCTTTGAAGTCATATTTGCTGTAATCTTCATTAATAATCGTTCGAGACAAGAAAAGTTCTCCGTTTCTTATGACATATGTTATAATTTATCTAATAAGCCTTTACCCGCATGAACATAAACTCAAGTTGCAATTTGAGGAGCTGCAGAATCAGGTTCTTCCTCTGCGCCCTGGATCCAGGTGTAGCCTTCCTGTTCAAGTTTTTCCGCCAGTTCGGGGCCTCCTGACACCTCAACTTTTCCCTTAACCAGAACATGCACAAATTGAGGCTTGACGTAGCGGAGTATTCGCTGATAATGAGTGATAAGCATAATTCCAACTTCAGAACTCTTGATGCTGTTTATTCCGTCCGATACTAGTTTTAGGGCATCAATGTCCAATCCAGAATCAGTTTCATCCAGCACCGCGAACTTCGGTCTAAGCACAGCCAGTTGAACGACTTCTGCCTTTTTCTTTTCTCCGCCAGAGAAGCCTTCATTCAAGTATCTGGTGGCAAAGGATCGATCCATCCCTACTACTTCGAACTTGTCCTCTAACATCTTTCTGAAATCCCGAACTAGCATGGGTTCGTTCTTTCTAGTTGCATTGTAGGAAATTCGGAGAAAATTGGACAGGCTGACCCCCGGAATCTCGAGTGGATATTGAAAGCCTAGAAACAGTCCTTTGAGAGCTCTTTGGTTAGGAGGAAGATGGATGATGCTTTCTCCATTGATCCTGATATCTCCAGAAATCAACTTGTATTTCGGATGCCCCATCATAGTATAAGCCAGAGTGCTCTTCCCAGAACCGTTAGGCCCCATGATTGCGTGAATTTCGCCGGTATTTACTTTAAGGGACACACCCTTCAGAATTTCTTTGCCTTCAATCCCTGCATGAAGGTCAATGATCTCAATTGTGTCTGCCATAAGTCTCTCACATCAAAAATCAGCGATATTTTGAATAAGCTAGAAGAATAATAATTATGACATACGTTATAACCGTTGCGGGGACCGCTGGAACGATTCTGTAACTTCTCCGAGACTTAACTTACGCGATCAACAGCGTCACACATGTAGATGAAATGTAGATGAAATGAGTTGTCGGATACCGATCCAATGCTAATAGAACTCCTTGAACAAAACCGTCGGATCGCTGATGCCGAGCTTTGCCTTAACTACCGGGCCCAACTTTACAACAGGATCGGACTCTTCATAGGTGGGTTTTGATGTTTCATAGAATAAGCCGATTGGGATTTTCGGCTCTGTTTCTCTTGCCTTCAAAAGCGCACGATCCATGCTCACTGTATCATAGCTAGAGTCATTAAACTTGTAGCAATTCTGTCTGAAATAATCGTAAGTGTCTATCTTGTTCCAAGTGACGCAAGGGCTAAACACATCAACCAGTGCAAAACCTTTGTGTTTGATACCGCCTTGAATCAATTCAGTCAGATGTTTGGGATCCCCCGAGAACCCTCTTGCAACATACGTAGCTCCTGAGACCAGAGCTAACGCGATAGGGTTAATCGGATCTTCAGTGACTCCTTGTGGAGTAGACTTTGTGACAAATCCTCTAGTGCTTGTAGGTGAAGCTTGACCAGTAGTGAGTCCGTAGATCTGGTTATTCATTACAATGTAAGTGATATCCAAGTTCCGCCTCATCGCATGGACAAAATGACCCAATCCAATTCCGTAGCCATCTCCATCGCCACCGGTCACCACGACAGTAAGATCGGGGTTGGCAAGTCTAGCGCCGCTCGCGACGGCCATCGCTCTGCCATGGAGCGTGTGCAAACCATAGGCGTGAATAAACCCGGGAAGGTTGCTCGAACATCCTATGCCTGAGACTATCAGAAGATCCTTAGGATCTATTTCGAGATTGGCGACTGCTTGAACAAGTGAGTTAAGCACTCCAAAGTCTCCGCATCCGGGACACCAGTCGGGTCTTATTTCGCTCTTGTATTTTGATAATTCTAGCACGTTATTTTTCCCTCAATCTCATGACGTAATCCACAATTTCCCGCGGGTAGATCGGTTCTCCATCGTATTTCAAGAACTTGTCTTTTATGTCAATACCAGTCTCTGCGCGGATCAACCGAGCCATCTGACCTGTATAGTTGCATTCGATACTCAGTAACCTCTTCGCATTGTTTAGTATAGGAACAATTGCGTCTGACTTGAAGGGCCACATATTTCTAAGAGCAAGGACATTAGTTTTGATTCCTTGACTGCTAAGCATCTCCGAAGCTTCTAATGCGACACCAGCAGTTGAGCCCCAACAGATAATTGTCAGATCTGCACTCGGATCGCCCACGAGTTTAGGCGACGAAATCTCATTCCTTGCAAGCTCGACTTTTTTCATTCGTTTATCCATCTGACGCTCCCTTTCCTTAACGTATATTGGAATACCTGACAATACATCGCTGATCACGACGCCATTCTCCTGATGTTCATCCGACGCGGCCACGTATACGGTCCCTGGGGTTCCTGGTATCGCTCTCGGAGAAATGCCAGATTCCGTCAATTTGAATCTGAGATATTGTTCTCCTGAAGGAACAGACCCTACCATCTCACCCCGATCAATAAGAACATTCGGACTCAATTCGTCGATTGTTTCCAAGTGCTCAGAGAGTAACAGATCGCTCGCAATTATAACAGGACACTGAAAACGCTCTGCCAAATTGAAAGCTTCAATAGTGGCATAATACGCGTCTTCTATTGAGGTCGGGGCAATCACTATTCTCGGAAAGTCTCCCTGGGATGCACCGAGCATCATATTGAGATCGCCTTGTTCGGTCTTTGTGGGTAGGCCCGTTGAGGGACCTGCTCTTTGAGCCTCAACTATCACGATCGGAGTTTCTGTCATTCCCGCCATTCCAAGCGCTTCACTCATTAGAGAGAAACCTCCCCCTGAAGTCCCGACCATAGCTCTCGCACCAGCATGGGACGCACCAATTCCCATGTTGATGACTGCTAATTCGTCTTCAGCTTGCTTTACGATAACACCATTGCTTACTGCATGAGCGGCCATAAAATGCAAGATTCCGGACGCTGGTGTCATCGGATAAGCTGCATAGAATTTGCATCCAGCCATAACCGCTCCCAAACCGATGGCTTGATTGCCGGTCATCAACATCTTTGGGCGGTGGTTGCCCGGTGCGGTGCATTTTACATCTAGTTGCTGCAGGTTACTCTTTGCATATTCATAGCCTGATCTTGCAGCTTGAGTGTTCGCGTCGACCACTGCCTGTTTTTTCTTCCCAAATGTGTCAGTTAGAACAGTAGTAAACGTATCAAAATCCAACCCCAGAAGATAAAGCGTGGCTCCGAGGGCGACAGTATTTTGCATGATCGGATTCTTATCGAACTTACGCGAGATGTCGGCCAGGGGCATTGGTAGGCTCTTCACATTCTGTGGCACAAGGCTCTGCGAAAATTTCACCTTGTCTTTGTCGTAAATAATAATCCCGCCAGATGAAACGAAAGGTGCATGGATCTCAGCGGTTTCAGAGTTCAGGGCGATGACAACATCAACATTGTCCCCTTGACAGGTAACCTTTTCCATACTTCCTCTGACCTGAAACCAAACATGGCCCCCTCTTATCGCAGATTGGTAACTATTGAGACCATAACAGTGCAAACCCATTCTCGAGAGGGTTCTCGCAAAAATCTCTCCCGTTGAAGAGACGCCATCACCTGCTGCCCCTCCTATGCGGACACTAAAATCATTCCTCAAAGTCTGAACACGTGAAACAATCGACAGAGTTAGATTTTCTCGTGTTTAATGTTAACGATGTCAAAATTCTTTTTCTTCATTTCATAATTCAATTTCTCATTCAATCAGTCTCATAGTTTTCAGCATAATTTCAATGAAATGCTTGGGAGGAGTTAAAGCAATAAATGAAGGGCTCTTCCTATTTGAATTCGAGCCGCCGTAGCTCAGATTGGTAGAATACTCACTGATGCCAAAAGCAGCGGACTGTTAATCCGTTGGTCGACCGTTCAAGTCGGTCCGGCGGCGCTCACCTCTTACTTGTTCGTGATTATGGAGTTTACGAAAACTGAAAACACAGATTGTGATTTTTCTATTCTATGGCATGCTACTCAGGAAAGTAGTTCAAGTAGATTAACGCAAAACTGGATATCATGTTTTAAGTTGGAAACGGTCTTGATGATTCGTAATCTGACAAACCTCATGGACAATAACATCAAGACTGCTAAAACCTTCCTACCCGGTTTGATTTAGGCGTACGTAGCTAAGTCTCCTATTGTGATTTGACATGAAACATATCTGCGGCCCTATTTGGAGCGAAACCACTTTCGAATAGCTTTATTATCCTTAAGAATTGGGCGAAATTCTTGATTTTGAGAGGTATATTATCCCCCTCTTCATCAAGCTCTACATACGCCGGTTCCAAATAGCCATTGCAATACTCCCATGCCCTAATAGCCATTGTGCCCGAAGCTATCGCATGATCCAAAACTTCCTTTGAGTACTATCATCAAGGTACCCCCGCCTCCTCCTTTCTACACTAGCTAAGAACAAATTGCCATTGCTTGAGTTTCCGTAATGAATCGAGCCTTGGCCTGATTTGAAGCTAAAACGGGCACTTATTCACTCCGAAACCGGAAGTCTAGCTTCCAACGGTTTTTGCTGTTTCTCTAAAATTTCTTGCCACGGTTGATGGTTTATTGACAGCAGATTAAGTTCCCAACAACAATTGGGACATCAGTGAGATCATGGGTTGAACACTGGAATGTGAGAATTTGTTTTCTTCCCAGATCGGAACAGTTTTTAATTGTAAAACTCGTTCGTTGCTAGGTTTCGAACCCTTCTAATGAACTCAAAGAGAAAAGAGGCTGACGTGGCTTTCAAATATTTTGAAAGCAAGGCAGACGAGATCAAACTTTCTAAAGACGTGCAAAAACAAAGGGATAGATTCCTCTCTATTCCTGTAACCCAACTCGATCTTAGTCGGGTGAGAACAATCAGGGAACTGGTATCCGCTTGGTCCAAGACGAGCATACAGAGCAGGTCGATATCCGAGTGCGCCAAAGTCTACGAGAACATGATACTAGATCCTTCAAGACCCACGATCATGCTTGGATTGTCAGGCGCGCTTATAGCTGGAGGCATGCGTAAAGTGATAAGAGATCTCGTCGCTGCCGGGTTCGTGGATGTCATCGTCTCAACCGGTGCGATCCTGTATCAAGACATTTACCAAGCAACTGGGTTCAATCATTTTATGGGCACGCCCCATTCTGACGACGCGCTCCTTCACGATCTGTACATAGACAGAATCTACGACGCCTATGTGGATGAGGTGGGCTTCGTGAAAACTGATGACTTGATTGGTGAGATTGCTTCTGAGATGGAGCCCCGGAAATATTCGACGCGGCAGTTTATACAAATTCTGGGCGAGAGAGCGTCCAAAGACCCCAATTCAATAGTATGCACCGCGGCCAAAAACGGAGTTCCAATATTCTGTCCCGCCATTGCTGACTCCTCTATAGGAATAGGGTTGGCCGGATTGTATCGCGCTGCACGTAAAGCGAAGAGGGGTTTGATGCAATTGGACACAATCCAAGATAACTACGAAATCGCGCAGATTGTGCTCAAATCGAAGAAAACTGGCTCAATTTACATTGGAGGAGGCGTTCCGAAAAATTACATCAATGATGCGGCCGTAATGCTCGATTACACTCCCGGTCATTCGTATGCTTTTCAGATCACAACGGATGCTCCTCATTGGGGCGGTCTCACAGGGAGCACACTTGATGAAGCCAAATCCTGGGGAAAGGTTTCGAAGAAGGCTACTCGGGCAACTGCTTATGTAGAAGCAACGATCGGACTGCCTCTGGTGGCTGGTTATGTCCTTGGATCGAATAAACTCCTTAACGGTCGAAAGCATCTCAAATTTACCTGGAAGGGTGATTTGCTCGAAGGACTAAGCACTCGATAGTGCTCCCATGCCTTATCTGACAACCGTCTTGATATGCAGTTGGTCTAGCAAATTTCACCCTCTGCATTAACTTTCTCGCATTTATCTCAATGCTCCAAATCGGAGATATGAGGGATGTCTGAAGTTTCAAAATTAGAGAAGAAATTACTTGCAGAATTTATAGGGACGTACATGTTTGTATTTGTAGGCGCCGGCTCGTCTGTCGGAGCGTATGTTGCATTTGGAGCCACTGACCCAGGCGCAGCCCTCCTGATAGCGGCACTGGGGAATGGAATCGGTCTAGGTATCTCCATCAGTGCGACACTGGCAATTTCCGGCGGAGCTCTAAACCCTGCGGTTACAATAGGTCTTCTTGTTGGTGGCAAGATTCCCGCTAGGGACGTCATTCCATATATTGTAGCAGAGGTCTTGGGTGCGATTCTAGGGGCGTTTTCGCTAGTGGCTGTGGCTCCAAGGTCCGCGGGCAATGCGGTTTACTGGGGTTCACCTTCACATACTCTCACGTCAGCATCGCAGATCGGCACTGGAATACTTGCCGAAGCCATAATCACATTCTTCCTAGTCTTCGTCGTCTATTTCACGATTGTCGACCAAAGAGCACCAAGGCTGGCAGGTTTATTCGTCGGTTTGATTCTTCTGTGCGATGTTTTCATCGCTGGCCCGTTGACAGGTGCTGCTGCGAATCCGGCTCGAGCAACAGGGCCAATCGTTGTGGCCGGCGCGCTTAATCTGAGCGGCGCTTTTACTGACTGGTATATCTTCTGGATAGGGCCGATCATTGGAGGAATCATTGCGGGATTAGCATGGCGAGCTTTGAAAGCAAGCACTTCGTGAGCTCGTCTACTGCAAAGTGTACACTCCAGACTAAGTTGCCCTAAGACTGATACGCGCTCTCACCTAGTAATGGCACAAACATAACCCCCATGAGCTTCTGTTTTTTTAGTTCGTACTTTTTTCTCGCTATTTCGACCTTCTTGGCTTTGATTAAAGTTTGGTACGGCATCTCACCGACTGGAACAAGAATTATGCCCTCTGGTTTAAGCTGTTTTTCTAGAAAGGGAGGAATAAAAGGAGCGCCAGCTGTCACAAAGATCCTATCATAGATCATTTCATTCGATTCCTGTGGATAACCAAGAGATCCATCCCCCTCGACTACTTGAACAGTCTTTTCGAACCCTGCCCGCTTCACGTTTTCTTTAGCAAATTGCACAAGTTTGGCATTTCGTTCAATCGTGACTACAAGTGGTTGATCTATTTCTTTAGCTCTCTTCGACACAATCTCAGCAATCAATGCGGCATTATATCCACTGCCTGTTCCGATCTCGAGCACTTTTAGCCCTTGACAGAGCTCGGCTTCCTCGAGCATAATTGTGACCATGTGAGGGGCGGAAATAGTCTGTCCAGTATCTCCCAGGGGAAGGGGTTCGTCAAAATATGCCGAGCCACCATAACCTGGCCAGACAAAATCCTCTCTTCTTATGCTCAGAAGAGCTTGTTCAACGGTTTTGGATTTCAATAAGCCTTCTCGTTTCAGGCTTTCTATGAGGTTAGCCTTCGGGTCCAAGGTTGTCTCTACCGAAACCACTGTTCCAGGGATTGGCTCTCGACTTTTTTCTTTTCTTCTAATTTTGCAAAGGAAGATTTTATTCGGTCCTCAGAAAAGTCGTGCTCCTTGCACAGATAATCGAATATCTCTTCCTTCTGGGGCGGTCTTTCTTCGAGTTCTGATCTCGAAGGAGTAACCACCAGGGGATGAAGAAAGATCTCGCGAATTTCTAATGGGTCGAATTTAATTTTGTCTTTCAGCTCCGGGATGTCGTCGATCTTTCCATATTTCTTGACCAGTTTTAGAGCGGTCGCAGGGCCTATTCCTTTGAAATCAGGGTGATTGAAATCTGTTCCCAAGATCAGTGCAATTTCGATCAATTGTTCTTGCGATATGCCATTTTCTGTCAGCACATCCTGAAGGACGACAGTTTCTGGAATAACGTCAACGCGAATATTGCGATTGGGAAGCTTTCTTTTTCCGGAGATTGTAACATTCCGCGCGAGTCTCGGTGCCCCAAAGAGGAGGCTATCATAATCTTGGCTGGCCGCATAATCAACCATCCCGTTTTTTGCGAGATGCGCAGCTGTTGCCTCACCTTCGGAAGGCGCTTGAATCCAGGGGATTCCCATCAGATCCAAAAGCTTCTTTGAATCCTGGATCATCGCCTTATCTAAATAAGCCGTCGCAGAGGCATATCTCTTGGCAGCCACCAGATCATTTCTGGCAACAGCTTCCGTGTATAGAGAGGCAGCCTCCTTCTTGATTTCGGCTCTGCGCAGGATTTCCGCGTGTTTTAGCTTAGGGGGCTCTCCATCAAAAATGTAGACTAGTTTGATCCCAATGTCCAAGAGATTCATGCTTCGGTAAAAGAGACCACTCAGATGACTGGTGACATTCCCTTTGCTGTCCTTTAGAAGATCTCCGCTCTCGCCTCGTATGATTGAGAGAAATTGATAGAGTGTGTTGAAAGCATCGATAGCAAGGCTCCTTCCTTTCAGGTCTTCAAGCGAGATCTTTTTGGGCTCGGCGATGTCTCTTAGGTTTACCCCCACTGAATTGCATCCCCAGTTAGCTGTTTAAAGCACGAAATCATAAGCTAACAAAATATAATTCATAGCGCAAACATTAGAATTGCGAGGCCCTAAAAAAGTAATTTCGACCGAACAACAACGGGCGCAGTTGACCTTGGCGAAAGCCAGACTTGCCTATTCGCCAGGGACCCGTTGTACCTGACCGCCTGCTCTGACGAGTTCAATCCGTCTCTTGTCTTTCGTCTGCCATCTTAAAGTGACCAAGCCCAAGATCTCAAGCTGCATCAGAACTTTATTCAAATCCCTCATTGCAATGTCCTCGCCATCTCGCTGAAGCTCTGCGAGAAGATCCTTATCAGTCATGGCGTTATCCTGTTTCATTTTCTCGTACACTATGTTCCTAAGAGGATATTTCATCACTAGAGACTCCCGGACTTGTAAGCTGCTTTGTTCCATTGCTTGCATGATTGATATACCTTTAGACTATCCAGAGATTAACCGCAACTTGCCTACCGTTGACCTGTTACCAAGCCATTAACAAGGTCCAGGCTCCGGAAATTGTTTTATCGGCACTCTCATTCTTTCGTTCTTCGCTTGAGAAAGCAAATGAACCAGGAATTGCAGCAAAAATGAAACTGGAACAGATCAAACATGAGCTTGAGCGAGAATTGAAAGTAGCTTTCATTATCTATGATGGAATGACAACATTTGATTTTATTGGAGCGTTCGAACCGATCACTAAACTGAAGACATTGGAACTGGTACCAAATTTAAAGTGGGATGTCTGCGCATTCAAGCAGAAGGTTGTAAAGGATCAGATAGGATTGCGGATCATAGCAGATAAGTTTGGTAAGTCGCTTAGAAGTTACAACATTGTCATCATTCCTGGAGGCCCAGGTAGTCGCATTTTGGTCAAGAACACGCCATTCATAAATTGGATTAAAACGGCTGAGAATTCAAGTCTAAAAGTATCGGTTTGCACGGGTGCCTTAGTGCTAGGTGCCGCTGGATTCCTAGAAGGAAAGAAAGCTACGACGCATCATAACGCATTCGACTTGCTAGCGAAATATTGTTCCCGCGTTATTAGAAATCAGAGGATAGTTGATGAAGGAGACGTGATAACAGCAGGTGGGGTGACGGCTGCGTTGGATCTTGGAATGTACTTATGCGAAAAATATGCGGGTAAGGATGGAGCAAAGAAAATTAGAAAGCAGATCGAATACTTTCAATATTCATACAAAACAGCCAAATAGCCTTCGAGCTATTTTCTCACAGATATTGAGAGTCTTCACGTCCGGTAGCCTGTCAGTTTCTGATCTGATCCTTCTTTTTATTTTTTCTTCACGTCTGCAGAAATTCTACTTGCGCCGAGGACTTCGAACTCACCAACCAAGTCCGAGCTCCTTATTGCGTTTTCTATTTCCTCCATCGCTCCAGCCTTGTCATCGGTCACAAAATCAGCTATAAGTGCCACCAAGCCAAAAGCTATTGGTTCTTCTTTCGAGGATCGCACCACAATCTGTCTGTTTTTTCCCTGAATGCTTCCTAAAATCTGAGGAGGCTTTATCTCCGCCTCCTTCGGCATAATTTTCACTCTAACCAACAAATTTGGCAAACCCATCCGCTCCAAACAAATCAAACTAGCAAAGTTCGTTTCCCAGAAGACCGCTCACTATGGACCCTCGTAGCTGCAATTAACGCAGCGATAAGGTCTTGAAAACCTTCGGCATTTCTCATTTCGCCAGATTAAAACTTCACCGCAGTTTGGACAATAGAATTTGACCGCCCTTTCTCCGGGCATTATGGGCCTGTTACATGAGGTGCAGACAGGAAGCTGGATCTGTTTTTCGGTGGTCGACAACAGTCTAAACAGAGTTATTTGGCAAATTGCGATAATATGCTTTGCGCCAAGGGCCAGAATTGCCAACAGTAAGTTCTGAGCCGATCGCAAAAGATGTCATCTCGGAATCTTTTTGCATAAGCGAATAGGATTCTTTTAGCATCAATCGCATGCATACGACCGCATCTAATGCAATACACTAAAAATACGCGATTGATTATTAGCCTGAAATCACTAACCAAGCAGAGCGTTGCCCGGACTATTAGGTTAGATCCGCCAGCAGTGGAGTTCCAGGGAAGTAGCCCAACAGTCAGGATCTTAAGGTGTGTTCCTGCCCGCCTAAACTAACGCCCGATTAGCTCCTTTAATTCATCTGCGAAAAACATTCCGAATGTAGAGACTATGTTCGCGAGCCCGAAGGCCTTTGCTATCGCTATCGAATGGGAATCAAAATCTGCCTCTTCTGAAATTCTCTTCGGGATCTCTGAGGAAGCGACCATTTCGAATAGTCTGTCCACTTGATCTGCCTTTAATTTTGAAAAAAATGATCGCGCGCGACCTTGAAGGCTAAATTCTCTTCCGAACTGACTTCTCCACTCGTCCTCGTATGATGAAAGTGTGTCTGGATTATTTTCTTTGATTGCTCTAGCAGCGGCCTTGCCGGCGAGAATTCCACCCAAACCACCTGTAAAGATTCCGCCACCCGTTGTAGGCTTTGCTTGACCCGCAGCGTCGCCTGCTCTCACCACCCTGCCCTTAAGAAAAGACTTGAGCGTCCCAAAGCAGAGAACAGGGGCAGCCATCTTCCTTAGAACCTGTGCATCCTTTTCTTTAGCAAATTTGTCGAGTAGTTGGAAGGTGTTTATGCCGTCCCCAGCCACTCCGATTTTTGCGACATCGCTTGAGATCGGTATTACCCACTTGAAGAATCCGGGATATTTGTCAGGATCTATGTACACTTCAACGGAACTCTTTTCGAACCAATTTCCACAAACAAGATATTGGCCACCCTGAAGAGCCCTGCCGCCCCCTGAGATATAGGATTCATAACCTCCACAGTCCAAAAGAATCTTGCAAGGCCGAGACTCTGATTCGATTTTCAAGAAGACACGCGAACCTGATTCAGAGTATTGAGAGATTCTACACCCGACATGGATCTTAGCGCCGGCCTTAGCTGCGCGCTCAGCCAAGAATTTGTCAAACTTGCTTCGGTCCATCACAATGACGTTTTGTTTATTCGCATCAATCGAAATTTCCCTCAAAGAAGGAGAAAAAAAGACCGCTTTCTTCAGCGTGTTTTGAATGACATTTGACGGAGGAACTACACCCAACCTCGAAATTCCTGCGGCACTTACTAGACCATCACATTTCTCAGGGATTCCGATCTCCCGATGCTCCTCAAAAACTGAGACGTCCAGGCCTTCTTCTGCAAGCTCTCTCCCAGCAAGAAGCCCGGCAATACTGCCTCCCAAAATCGCAACATCAAGACTAGCCATGTCGTCAAGCTGGTTTGTTTCCATTGAGCTAGAGCCACGCTTCGCTTGTCCGTCACAATATACTTCTCTGGAGAAGCTAATAAGCAGGTCTTCAACCTTGTTAATTAAATCACTCTCGTTGTCTTTGGCGCATGTTTCACAAATGAAAAGTGTGAACACTGGATTTGGCTGAACTAAAACAAGTCATAGTCGTCAGAAACGATCTCAAAATGGGTAAGGGAAAACTCGCAGTTCAGGTCGCACACGCTTCTGTTTCCTCTCTTGAACAAGCCCGAAAATACAAGCCAAAATGGGTCGAAACTTGGTTTTCCGAGAATCAGCGAAAAATCTGTGTGAAGATAAATTCGGAAAAGGAACTGCGAATTCTGAAAGGACAGATTGACGATGCGCAGATCCCAAATGCGCTGATCGAGGATGCCGGATTAACACAGCTCGAACCCGGAACCGTGACGTGTCTAGGAATCGGGCCTCTTCCAACTGAGATAGCAGATCGGTTTACAGGCGAACTAAAGTTGCTTTAGTTTCGAGACGGGTTATCTTATAAGAGCAAATTTTGAAATTAGTACGAAACCAAAGAATTTTCCAAAGGTAGGCTGGATTCATGGCGCAACAGACCACACAGGCAAACCCCACTGTCATTGTTCAACCACCGACGCAATCTCAGACACACTTGTCACTTCCTGTTGACCCTGAGCTTTCAGATCTTCTGATAATAGGCGCGGGCCCCTGCGGCCTTTTCGCAGCCTATTACTCCGGTTTCAGGGAAATGAAAACACGAATCCTTGACGCTCTGCCAGAAGCAGGCGGACAGCTCGCCGTCCTGTATCCTGAGAAGTACATCTTTGATGTGCCCGGCTATCCCGAGATTCTCGCCAGAGACCTTGTTGCACAACTAGTCGCTCAAGCTAGCCGATATTCTCCTCAAATGCTTCTTGGAGAAAGAGCTACCGATCTCGTACGGAACTCTGACGGCACCTACACAGTTTTTACGGAGAAAAAAGGCTACTCGACGAAGGCCGTACTCGTAACTGCAGGTGTAGGTTCGTTTTCACCCAACAGGCTCAACATTCAGAACCAAGAAAAGTTCGAAGGCAACGGAATTTACTATTTTGTCAAGCACAAATCCTTCTTCAAAGACAAGAACCTGTTAATTGTTGGAGGTGGCGATTCTGCTGTCGACTGGGCCCTCAATCTCAAAGACGTTACAAAATCCATAATCTTGATACATCGAAGAGACCAATTTAGAGCGCATGAACAAAGCGTAAAGGAAATCTATTCCAGCCCGCAGATCACAGTCCGGACTTTTACTGAGCTAAAGGCTGTTAGCGGAGATGATAGCAACTTGAAGCAAGCTGTCATCTTTGACAATCGAACAAACAAGGAGGAGGCTATTCCGGTAGACTGCATTCTGATCAATATCGGATTTAAGGCAAATCTTGGTCCGATCGCCAACTGGGGGCTTCAGATGGAAAATCGAGCTATAAAGGTGAACGGCAGAATGGAGACAAACCTTCCTGGCATATTCGCAGCTGGAGACATTGCTTCGCAGAGTGATTCAGTTAAGCTAAATCTAATTGCGACGGGCTTTGCACAGGCAGCTCTTGCCGTTAACGTTGCGAAAAAATATGTAGATCCAAAGGCGCAATTATTCCCGGGTCACAGCAGCGAAAAATCCGCGTAGATTTTTGTCACATAGCAAGAGGAAATCTCTTTCGGATTTCGTAGGATGCCTTCATCGAAGGATGGTGAAGATCTGCTAAGATAACTTCATGCCAGATAAACCTCCCGTCTTGATAGACAGGATAGGATCCAAGCACTTTCGCGTTCGGGTATCTTTCGGCGACCCTTCTCTCAGCGGTGTCCTGCGAGCTGAAATGCCCCTTTATTTTCAGCGTTCCCATGTGTTTGGGTCTGCGCCCAGACGTCGGCCTCTTCTGGCGCATGCCCCCTCTCGTAACTTTGATTCGGACGACGATAATTCCCTGTTTGGCTTTGTATCCTAATGCCTTTGCGCGATCTAATCGGCTTGGTCTCGCAGCCCTGACTATCGTGGGGCCGCGTCGCCAAGAAATTCCTCTTTGCTTGAAGACCGGGGATCCGGCTTTGATCAGCGAGCGCCATTCCCGGTTAATTTGTTTGTACAACTAGTGTCACTAACTATAGCCCAAGCAACTGAAACATGCCAAATAAGATTTTAGGCTTGAAGATTATTTCAAATTGTCAAGCACCAGCTCCACAATCAGTCGCCCCGCTTCGCTTTGTGCTTCCTCCGTTTGTCCAGCTATATGCGGTGTAAGAACGACTTTGTCCTTCTTTTGCAGTTCTGATTGAGTCAATGGTTCACTTTCAAAAACATCGAGAGCCGCCCCTGCTATTCTGTCTTCGTTGAGAGCTCTTATCAAATCTCTCTCGCTCACGACTTTGCCCCGACTGGTGTTGATGATGAAAGCGGTGCTCTTCATCCTACACAGTTTTTCATAGTTAACCAGATAGGTTGTCTCGGGCGTGAGAGGGATATGCAAATCAACGTAATCAGCCTTGGCGAAGATTTCATCTTGTGAGGATACTTTCAGTTGCAACTTTTCGATTAAAGTTGCCGGAACGGGTATTACATCGTTTGCCATTATCTTCATTCCGAAAGCATGAGCGAGTTCTGCGACCCTCGCACCAATTCTGCCTATTCCGATTGTTCCATAGATCTTCCCTTTCAGCTCGCTACCGGTCAGCACATTCTTGATCCACCTTCCTTGACGTATCGAATGGTCTGCAAATGCTATTTTTCGCGCCAAATCGAGCATTAGAGCGATCGTGAACTCTGCAACAGCATTCGTTAGCGCTTCGGGCGTATTTACGACCTTGATGTTTCTTTCCTTCGCGACCAGAACATCAATATTGTCCAGCCCCACCCCCGCCCGCCCGATCACTCGAAGGTTACTTCCCTTCTCTAAGACTTCTTTCGTGACCTTGGTCCTGCTTCTCACCACCAAAGCATCGTAATTAGATATAGTTTGTAACAACGAGCTTGCATCGATGTCCGGTTTGTACTCATAATCAACACCTGATTCCTTTAATATGTTGAGAGCAGATTCCGAAACTGAATCACTTACGAGAATCTTTGGCACTTCCAAGCACAGAAATGAAAATTCGTGTTAGGCTTTAATGGCTTTTTGATAGTTAATGTCGATCTTTGAATTTAGAACTCGTTTTAATATGCTTCAATCAAAAAGAGTACTTACAAAGTTTTGATATCTGGAATCGTTGGCAAGCCAAATGTTGGCAAATCCACTTTTTTCAACTCAGCGACTTTAATGAACGTGGCTGTCGCAAATTATCCTTTTACAACGATCAACGCAAACGTCGGAACTGGATACATACGTGTAAAGTGTGTTCATATGGAGCTTGGAGTAAAGGACAACCCGGTTAATTCTGCTTGCATTGATGGGACACGCCTAATTCCTGTAAAAATGGTTGACGTCGCAGGCCTGGTTCCTGACGCATCAAAAGGTAGGGGCCTAGGGAACAAGTTCCTGGATGATGTTCGACAGGCGGATGCCCTAATTCATGTCGTCGATTCCAGCGGCTCCACAGATGAGGAAGGAAGAGCTGTACCTTCAGGAACTCATGATCCGCTTGTAGATGTTGAATTTGTCAAAAAGGAAATGGTGCTCTGGGTCAAAGGACTAATCGAAAAAGATTGGGCGCGCCTATGCAGAACTGTCGAGTCTGGAGCCGCTGGTTCTCCCAGTCTTGTATCTGAGTTAACGCAGAAATTGTCGGGGCTGTCAATTAGAGAAAACTCAATTGAAACAGCGGTTCATAAAGCCGGTCTCAAAGCAGACAAACCGACGAGCTGGGATGCAGAAGATCTGTATTCCTTTTCGAAAGAGCTCTTGGATATCTCGAAACCAATGCTAATAGCTGCAAACAAGTGTGATCAGGCACCTTCGAAAGAACTCATTTCAAAACTGGTCAAAGAACTTGCACCCGCGTACCCAGTAGTCCCCTGCGCGGCAGAGGCAGAGCTCCTTCTCAGGAGAGCTTCGCATGCAGGCTTCATCTCATATGTTCCCGGTGATTCCTCATTCCAGATAAGCGATCTTTCGAAAATCACGGCAGCCCAGAAAAGAGCGCTGGAGTTAGTCAAATCCGAGGTACTAGATCCATGGAAGGGGACAGGAGTTCAAAAGGCGATTAATGACGCATATCTTTCACTATTGAAAGGAATTGTAGTATATCCTGTGGAGGACGAAACCAAATTTACTGACAAAAAAGGAAACGTCCTGCCTGACGCTCGTATCATGCACCTAGGCGATACCGCTAAGGATCTCGCTTATTCTGTACACACCGATCTCGGTGACAGCTTTCTCTACGCCATAGACTCGAGAACTGGATTGAGAGTAGGAGCTGACTACAAACTAAAGAATAACGATGTTTTGAAGATAGTCGCGACTGCTAGAAAGGGCTAGACTCCTGCGGCGGGCGCAATCGGAGCCTCAATGGGGATTTCACTATCCTCTTCTCCATCTAGATCAGCTTCCTCCTGCTCGGCCGTCTGGCCTGCGGCCAGTGGAATCTGTGGCATACCTTCTCCCGCTTTTATCAACTTAATCTTGCGAATTCCAACATGGCGAATCTTTGCAATACTTTTGGTGTTTTCGTACAATTCTCGCGCAATTGTTTGTTTCACGACTTCTTGAGCAAATTGCTCGTAGAAAAGGTTCGAAGCCCTTTCCATGATTACTTTATTTGACGCGAGACGAATCTCATGCTTTCTTGATGAATTGATTCTTCCTATAGTGAAGGCCACGACATAAACTCTCACCGTTGCGTTGTCTTTTGTTCTGAAATCTCGGATGAAATTGACCATGGATGCGCCTCGGCGCACTAGAGAACGCAGGTACTCCCTAGAATATTCTTCGCCTTTTAGGACAGTGGAAGCGGTATTTCCATCAACTCCGGTTATCTGAAAATGCAGTTTGATCAGCATATTCTGTTGAGGATCGTCTCGAGTCAAGTCGAACAGGGTAGTCTCGATAACCTTCCCCATTGCGATTTCATCGCTTGTGATTGGTATGTAGGCAATTGGCGCTCTTTGGAATCCTGGAGAGGCTAGAACAGTCACCCAGCGTTTCTCTCGCCACTTATCCTTGACTTTGCCTGCGCGTTTTGCTCTTGGCATGTTCAGTAAACGTCTCTTTTGTTTAACCTCAAATATAAGTCAAGCTGCACGCTTTGGTACAGCTTTAATCTCTTCCTGACCCATCATGTAGGGTCGAATCACTTTTGGAATTTCGATAGTATTGGTATCCTGCCTGTAGTAGGTCTCAAGGAGAGGAACCAAAGTTCTAGTAGTCGCGACGAGAGTGCTGTTTAGGGTGTGGACGAATTTTGATTCTTCGTGGGCTTTCTCCCTAAACTTTATGCCAAGAGATCTAGCTTGAAAGTCCGTGCAATTGCTGCAGGAGATCATTTCTCTGTAAGTTCCTTGGCTTGGAACCCAACACTCTATATCCACAGTCTTTGCAGCGACTTTTCCCATATCGCCGGAACTAAGAATAACCGCTCGGTGGGGAATTCCCAGCATTTTCATAAAATCTAGCGCATTAGCCAGCAACATTTCGTGCTCCTTTCTGGAATCACTAGGCTCGCAGAATACGAACTGCTCGACTTTATCAAACTGATGCACCCTGAATATACCTTTAGTGTCCTTACCGTGCGCGCCGGCTTCTTTTCTAAAACACGGGCTTACGCCAGCACACTTCAGAGGAAGGTCTTCAGGGCCAAATATTTCATCCATATGCATAGCAGCCATGGCATGCTCGGATGTGCCAATCAAATAGAGATCTTCATCTTGAATCTTGTAAATGACATCCTCAAAATCTGAGAAGATTATCGCGCCCCCGATCGCTTCGCGCTTCAACATATAGGGCGGCTGTATAAGTATGAAGCCTTTGCTACGAAGAAAGTCGAGGCCGCAGCTTAGCAACGCATAATTTAGCCTGACCAGATCTCTTTTTAGAAAATAAAATCGAGCACCGGAGGTTTTCGCCGCCCGCTCTACATCAATCAAATCGAAGATACCGGACAAATCAACATGATCTAGGGTCTTAGTTTCAATTGGGTTGCCCCACTTTTCTATCTGCTTGTTAAAGGAATTATCAGGTCCGATCGGAACATCTGGCTCCATGAAATTCGGCAGGCGTATGGCGATCTCTTGAAATTTCTGCTCGATAGTACTTGTCTCGTTGTCATTCTCCGAGATCTGATCAGAGACTGTCTTCATTTGGGCAATAAGTTCGGAAGCATCTGATTTTTCACGCTTCTTTTGAGCGATTTCGATAGAGATTTGATTTCGTTCAGTTTTAAGTCGTTGATTGGAAGTGATTAGCTCTCTTCTCTGCGTATCCAACGAAAGAAGCTCTTCAATCGGAAAGTCAGGCATATTTCGCTTTCGAAGATTGTCTCTAATTCTTTCTGGATCTTCTCTTAGTATTTTCAGGTCTATCAAGTTGCGCCATCAGCTCAAGCTTCTCAAGCGTTTGTGTTGCAGTTTGTATGTGGCTCAAGAACTCGTCAATAGTCGATATTAATGTTTCAAATGCTTTCCCGGATCTCTTCGATACTGATATCTTAATTATCAGATCTCGGCCATGTTTTTTTTGGTCTATTTGCATGCCTCGAGGAAGATTCACATTGTCAGGTGAAAGAGCTTCCCCTATACTCCGAGCTGCCCTTGCATCGCGAAGAGTGAGCTTAAGCTCAGCGATTATTTCATCTGGAGAGTTTGAAATTGTACGTCAACCGCCGCTTGGAACTCTTGTTGGCGAGCAATTGAGAACTTTGAGCCAGCTCTCGTGGAAAGACCCCCTCCCACTCCGAAAGTCGCCTGTGCGATCGAATGCATCATAGCTCCTAGATCTATTTCCACACCCTTGCCAAGCCTTGCTGAGACCTTTACGTCTCCATCCTGGGTTGTTGTCCGGAGGAAAACGATCTTGTTTTTCGACCGATTCAGAGTTGAAAGCACTTGGCAGACCGCTCCTGTCATTTTCTCGTTAAGGATCCCGTCACCTAAAATTAGAGAATAGTGCTGACGGTCGACAAATCTGTCCGGGCTTGAAATTAGTCCTTGAACTGTTCTCACAAGCTCTGTCCTATAATGAGAAAACTCTGCTTCGATCTCGTTTGTCAAATCGGGGCTAGTTCCAAGACACAGAGAAATCGCGATACCTGACTTGCCCGTTCTCCCACACGCGCTCAGCAGCGAAGCAAAATCTCTAGCATCGTGAGCAAGCGAATACTCATCTACAGAATTAGAGCAGTAGACTGTGCCAACAAGCTCGTCCACTGCGATCGTGGTTCCTGAGAGATGGGGCAAGATCGCGCTTAAAACCTGCTGTTTCTCCTCTTCGCCGAGGTCCCCGATGGTCTTCCACCTGGCGTTAATCTTAAGATCCAAACCGGCACTTCTCAACGTGGCTAGGCAGGCATCTTTGTTTCCTGTCAATCCTGGAAGGAAGCAGAAGACCGAATTGGCAACTGCTTCATGTATTGGACGGACATCTCTTCCTTGAAAAAGGAGATCAACCCGAGTGGTAATCTGATGAGAGGATGAAGCGTTTTCGGCTATCTTTGCGTTTAATTCTATCAAACTTTTCCTCGGACCAACGTCTTGAGCGTCGCCTAAGGCTCCCACTAGAGCTAGAAATGAGGAAAGATCGTCTCGTCTCCTTTCCGTTAGAAAGTATGATAGGCCTGCACAAGAAATATCCTTTGATCCATCGTATCCAAACTGCCAAGGATTGAGAATTTTCTGGGATGCTTCTTTTTTTAATTCGTCCTCTGAAATACTATGATGGTCGATGATGAGCCACTTGTCACCAAGAAATTTGGGGATTCCGTCGGAGATGCCCGAACCTAGGTCAACGAATATAACCAGATCAAAGTTGGCTGTCCTTATCCTTTCCAGATTTTTGGTGCTCGGGTCAGAAATTGCGCGGATTTCACAATGCCCTTCATTTTTGTAAATGAATTGAGAAATTAAAGTAGCCGAACAGATGCCATCAGCATCATAGTGACAGGCTACTAGAATGTTTTCGTGCCTTTTCGCTGAATCTGAAATCTTTGCACCAAATTGTTCAGCTTTTAGAAGAAGGGCTTGTTCGTCTTTCATCGATCGTCCTCTTCGCAGGGCATGGCTCCTTTAGCATTTCAATTAGAATCAGTTTCTGTTGGGTAGGGTAGCGGCCTGCAGTTATCGCCGTTCCCTTACGCAAGCTGAGCAACAGCTGCTGAGTATTTCCAATTGAGGGGGAGCTCGTTTTGAATTTTGTAATAGTTGGAAAGTCTGTGAATCTTTGCTTCTAACAGCTCTAGAGAACGCACGTTCTTTCGATCGGCGTGGGCGTTCTCAAGATGGGCTTTGAGCCTGGCGGCCCTTTGGACCAAATTTGAGAGATCCTCCGGAAGTAGCCTTTTGGTCTTGTCCTCCGCTAGAACTTCTTTAACCGACTTTCCGAGAAAAGTCTTGATGCTTGGAATGCTAAAATCGTCTCGCAGCCTCATTCCTATTTCGCTTGGACTAAGGCCTTCCTTTGTGAGCTTTCCAATCTGAGCAGTGATTTCGTCCTGACTATAATTAACCCAAGTAGGGCTCCTCTTTGAAGATGGGCGCGTGGAATGAGACTTTCCTCTTCTGTGAGAATGAATTCTCGCCAATGATAAAACGGGTGGTCTGCTTACCTAAATGAAATAAATCTATCGTTAAGAAATGACTCCACTGTATTTCAAGGCGATCAGTTCACCACAATCGCATTCTCTTCAAGCTTGCCCGTTTTGGAAGCGTTGAGGTACCACAATGCTAATTTGTTCAAGGCTTTCGCTCTGTGCGAATATACTGTCTTTTCTTTCAGCTCCATCTGACCAAAGGTCTTGCTATTCCACATTGGTACGAATATAGGATCAAAACCGAAGCCATTTTCTCCCTTTGCTTCGATTGTTATAGTCCCTTCCGTTACGGAAGAGAAAATAGCAAGTATTTTTCCTTGGGTTCCAAAGCATACCGAAGAGCGGAACTCTGCCTTTCTATTTTTAGTGCTGTTCAGCAGTCTCAAAATACCCTGAACTCCCAAGGTTTCAAAAACATACGAGCTATATGGTCCTGGAAAACCATTTAGTTCATGCACAAACAGGCCCGAGTCTTCCACGAACACTAGCTTTTGCGTTTTCGAAACAATAAGAGCTAAAGCTGCCTTTGCGACTTCCTCCAGATTTGTGTGTTGGATCTCCAGTTTCTCGAACCCCTCCAGCTTTTTGACTTGGATCCTGTGCTGAGCTAGAGCCGCTTTTGCCTCGGCAATCTTGTAGTCGTTACCCGAGGCGAAATAGAATTCAATCAACCCGCGCGTATCTTCCTCTTCTTTCGATTTCTTTAATCTGTGACTGCAAGCGATCTGTTACCTTAGAACCCGCTTCAATTCGATAGCCCCCTAAGACAATATCAAAGGCAGTTTTCGCTCTTCCTTCAGTCGTTGTGCTTTTGAGGGCTTGCTTTAGTAGATGCAGGTCTTCTGCCTGGTCTTCAATTCTCTCCGAGATAAACGATAAGCCAAAGTCAATGAGGACCAATCTCCCGTCATGTGTATGAATGACATTCCTTGTCGTGAGATCTCCGTGAATAATATGGTCACTGTGGAGCCTAGCAGCATACTTTCCAAGAAGATCATAGCAGTTCGTAAGAACTGAATCATCGGGACTGTTCTTGACGCGACCGCATAATTCTAGGTTTCTTAGTAGAATCCCCTCGATGTACTCCAAATACAGTTCCATCTTGACTGGATCGACGAAGTACAGCAAGGGGCATTCGACACCGCTGAGCTTAGCACGATGAAGAATTTCAGCCTCTTCTCGTGTTCTTTTCTCCCTTAGCCACTGATCGAGCTTCTCGTTTCGATATGCCTTTGGGACGCGAATTTTTCGGACTACATTTCTCCCATGCCACACAATAAGATCTATCTTCGCCTCAGCTCCTATGTTAGGTCTGAACTCTGTTGGAGTTACAGATTCTGGCAAGGTTAGGGCCTCACTTTCAAGAGCTATCTGGTCTATCCTCCATGATTGCCGAACAAAAGCCTGATCTGCTTTAGCGTGGTTAGGAGATGATTTGTAAAAGAGAAAACCTGCAAGTGCGATCTGAGAGCCGCAATCTCCAGCATACTGTCGAGGAATAACTCCCGCCTTTACCCCTCGGGCCGAACACATTGAACTGAATAGGGCGCTCAACCGCTGGTTTGCGGCGACTCCGCCTGTGACCAGAAGCTCGGTCTTGTCAGTGAACGCAAGGGCCCGCTCAGTTGCCTCAGCTAGGATCGAGAATGCTACTTCTTGTAAGGCGTAGCAAATAGCTTCGCGTCTAATGTTTTTCTTAGAAAAGAGCTCCTTTGCGGCCGAAAGTAGGCCCGAATAAGAGACATCGTTCCCCTTGATAATGTAGGGCAGGGCTACAAGGCTCTCGTCCGAGTCAAGAGTCTCCTTGCCAGTCAGAGCGAGTTGTTCTATCTGCGGTCCGGCAGGGGAGCTCAGGCCAAGGAATCTTCCAAATTGATCAATGAGCTGTCCCAGAGTTAGATCAAGGGTTTCCCCAAATATTTTCCAATCTGCTCCAATCTTGGCTGTGAGAGCACTATGTCCACCGGAAACTATTAGGACCAACGGATCGTCTAGGTGGCAGAGAAACTTGCCAAGCTCGATGTGACCTATAGCGTGATTTGTCGGGACTATGGGTCTTTGATAATAAGACCCTAGAGTTCTCGCGAGTACCGCTCCCACTCTGAGACAAGGACCTAAGCCCGGTCCCGCAGAATAAGCAACTAGGTCGATCTCCGTTACTCCAATCCGAGCTTTATCCAGCGCTTGCTCTAGAACCTGAGAACAACTCTCAGCATGATGTCTCGAAGCTTCCCTCGGATGAATTCCAGAACCTTGCGCGGCTTTATAGACGTCTTTCACGTCAGCGAGAATCTTGTATGTCGGGTGGGCATCGTAATTATCGTCTTGTTCTACGACCCCTATTCCGAAAGTGTGTGCGGTGCTTTCAATTCCTAAGCAAATCGTGATGCGATCACTGGCAATGAAATACTAGGCTTGAGAACCGATGACTTCAGGACTTGCGACTTTTTCGATAGAGATTACCGAGGATTTCGATATATGGTTTCACATCCACAAGAAAATCGTCGAACCTTGCGCGCTCGAACCTAGTGTCTGTCTTACCTTCCCTCGTAATCTTTCGCTCAGCAAGAACTATACCGGAACCTCTCTCGGGGTTTTTCTCTGGGAAATCTGGAAAGTAAATTAACGCTCCATAGCCAATCCTTTCTCCACTCTTTTTGGTTACAACTAGATTGTAATACATGTTCATGGTTTTAACAAACTGAGAGAGCTGCTTCTTTCTGCTTTCAGATCTTTTCACACTTTCAAATTCTTGCGAGGATAAAGTATCAATCATCTCTTTCAGCAATTGCATTTCCGAAACTTTTTTTGTGTAACCCTCGATCTCGATCGGAAGCTCGTACACTGAGTGCATGATGTCCTCCCAATCATCAATGGAGCTAAATTTCTGATGAAGTTTTAGTTTGCGACTTCCGGGTTCTGGCTCAACGCCCATCTCTCGCCTCAGTTCTTCGTTGAGTATATCCTCAATCTTTAATCCGCTTAAGCGGCTATTTCGTACTTTTTTAGCCTTCGGCAATACACATGCAACTCAATTTAGGCAACAGATAATTCTTTTGGCGTGCAAGTATCTTGTAAGGTATAAATGAAAATGAATGATTGAACTCTTTGATGCCCGTAAAGTCAGCAACCGCGTTTGCATCTGTAACCATTTCATTTTTCATTCATTCCACTGAAGATGAGGTTCGTCTAATCCAGAATGTCTCAAAAGCTTTGGGCATTTCAAAAGACTCGATTGTGCTCGACAATCTGCAAGGGCATCATGGTAACACACTCCGTTCCGCAAAGGCACATATCATCGGGAATGAAGCAAATAGGATTTCAAAATATATTCTAGGTACGCTAGACGTGCCGAGCAAGAGCACAGTCGTTTCTGAACTCGAGAAAAGTGTCGATGAACATGACGCTCTATATCTCAGGCTGGATAGACAACTTGTGAGCCAAAAACTCGCGCTTTCAGCGGAGGAACCAATTCGTGTCAAACTTAAGCCCAGAAACAGATTTGAAAACAGAAGAGCTATCAAAGATGCATATCTGGAGTTGCTGAAATCATGAGGAGTAAGAAGAGATACGTCCTCTTGAAAGCAGTTGCAGAAAGTTTGCCCGAGGACTCTGAGTTTCTCTTTCAATGCGGAGAAGGTTACGTGTTTCGAGTGGATCCGAAATCATCCGAGTCGCTACGCGAGACGGCCTTGCTAATTTCAGGCTCGATGAGAAAAATAAAGGCTTTCCGCTCCAAAAGTCCTAAATCTTGGCAATGCAAAGGTCACGATGGGATGAAGTGAATCGCCGTCCCAGACTGATCCCAGACTATACCAAATAGCTCCTCTGGGAAAATGAAGAACTCGCGACGATACTGACCACCCGCCCTTTATCTTTCATGGAAGTTTTTCGGCGCAAGAACAAAGGCCACGTTTAAATCATGTAAACTGATCGAATACAGTCAGGTGTAGCCTATTGACTCTACTCGACAAGGGGAGACTTCAAGAAGTTGTCTCGAGGTTTGACGGAAAGTCAGTCCTAGTCATAGGCGACCTAATTCTCGACCGGTATGTTTCGATAAGTGCAAGGAAACTATCGAGAGAGGCCCCGGTTCCTGTAGGCGACTTTCAAGGCGATAAGATGAGCCTCGGAGGTGCAGGAAACCTAGCGAATAATATCAAGAATCTCGGAGGCCACGTCAATGTGGTTGGCTTTCTAGGCAAGGATGAACAGGGCAGATGGGTTTCTGATGCGCTGGGCAAAATCGGGGTTGATCTTGATTCCGTTGAAACCACTTCCAGACCGACTAGTCTCAAAACTAGGTACTATGTTAATGGTGTCCAGTATCTGAGAGTAGACAGAGAGATACGCTCGGATATTAGCTCGGATCTGAGTGACAGGTTGATCAAGTCCGTCGAAAGAATGGTGCCTGAATCCGATATTGTCGCGATCGCGGACTACGATAAGGGGACAATCACGCCATATCTTGTGGATAAGATCGTCGTTTCCGCGAGGGAAGCAGGGAAAAAGATAATCGCCCAGCCAAAGGTAAGACATTATCTGGACCTGAGAGGCGTCGACTATATCAAGTCAAATGAACGGGAGGCAAGCATTGCAACGGGAATCTCTGTCTTGAACGAATCGGGATTGAGGAATATCGCGACTAACTTGGAGACGCAGCTCGAATACAAGGGCCTCATTCTGACTCGAGGCGAACATGGCATCACGGTATTCGAGGAAAACGCCATGAGCACGATACCTCCACTAATTTCTTCGAATGAGTTTGCACGCGCTGTTGGCTTGAGGGACGCGATGACTTCGGTGATTACACTTGCGCTAGCTTCAGGGGCGAACTCGTTTGAATCCGCCGCATTGAGTAATATAGCTGCGGCCAAGAGAGCGGAGAGATTAGGAACGTTTGTTGTTAGCACGGATGACATACTTCAAAATTTAGGGGCTTCTGACAAAGTACTTTCAGCAGTTGTTCAAGCTCCCGTCCGACGGTAGATTCAAAAGGCAAACAAGTCACATCATAGGTGCCCACTCCAAAAACAAAGATGGTGCCTGCAAGTCGTGTCCGTAGCCCAGAGTAACAAATCAATAGAAGAATTGAAAGCTATTTCGCAGAATACACGCCGATTGATTCTGGAAACTTTAGTAGAAGCAAGATCCGGCCATCCTGGTGGTTCACTTTCAGCTGTAGAACTTGTCGTCGCCCTGTATTATTCTGTGATGAAACACGATCCGAAACGGCCCACTTGGCCAGAGAGAGATAGATTCATTCTCTCCAAGGGCCATGCCGCGCCTTTGTTGTACTCTGTCCTTGCTCAGCAAGGATACTTTTCGCTCGAAGAGCTAAAGACACTGCGCAAGATTAACAGTTTGCTTCAAGGGCATCCTGATCCAAGAAAAACACCAGGGGTAGAAATGGCTGCTGGCTCTGAAGGCATAGGTCTGTCGGTGGGAATTGGAGAGGCCTTAGCGGCTAAGATTGACAACAAAGATTATCGCGTTTATGTTATGATGGGAGATGGGGAAATGCAGGAGGGCCAGATCTGGGAGGCAGCAATGTGTGCGTCGAAGTACAGGCTGGACAACCTCTGCGGAATAGTGGATAGAAATGGTATACAACAAGACGGCCTCACTGAACAAATCATGCCTATAGAGCCTCTAGCTTCCAAATGGAAGGCATTTAATTGGAACGTGATTCAGGTAGATGGATATAATTTCGAACAGATTCTCGAGGCCTTCAACGCGGCTAGTCAAATGAGAAACAAGCCGACGGTGATCATCGCGCACACTACGAAAGGAAAGGGGGTCGAATTCATGGAGTGGTCTCCCGAGTATCATGGCAAGGTTCCTGACAGGAAATCAATTGAGACTATAGTAAAGGAATGGAAGTCGGAATAGTTCTTCGCGAGACAAGTGAAAATGCATGTCAAAATCGCCCCCTCAATACTTTCTGCAGACCATGGAAATATGACCGAAGAAGCGGTCCGAGCCGAAAAGTGGGGAGCCGACTGGCTGCATGTGGATATTATGGATGGTAGGTTTGCACCGAATCTGACCTTCGGGCCTGGCCTTGTAAGAGCGATACGCCCTAAAGTCTCCATTCCACTGGACTGCCACTTGATGCTCGCCGAACCAGAGAAGTATGTCCAGAGATTTATCGATGCGGGAGCTAACTACATAACAGTGCATGCAGAAGCTGTGACCAAAGATTCCTTGCTTGAAATTCAGGAAATGATCAGGAGGAGTGATCGCGAACTCGGCATTGCATTCAAACCAGCAACGCCTCTCTCTTTGATAAACATCGCGGATTATGATGCCTCTTTGATATTAGTCATGTCAGTGAATCCAGGATTCTCTGGGCAGAAATTCATGCCTGAGATTATTCCCAAAATTCGAGAAGCGTCGGAGATTTATGCGAGGCCATCAAAGAGGCAAGTGGAAATTGAGGTCGATGGCGGCGTGGATTCATCCAACGTAAGCTTATTGTGCCAGAACGGCGCAACTGTGCTCGTAGCTGGAAACTCTGTTTTTGGCCAAAGAGATCAGGAAGGCGCATTCAAAGAGTTGAGAGAGATAATTGGCGCAAGTGCTTAGCCCAGAAGAGATCGGGGACATTCTTGACAAGCCCAAGAAAGGCTCGATGAGAGAAGCTTTTGGTGAGACATTGGTCAGGCTCGGATCAGAGCTCAAAGACATAGTGGTCGTGGGAGCGGATACCACTGGCTCGATCAAGACTTCATTGTTCGGTGCAAAGTATCCCGAGAGATTCTTTAACGTGGGCATTGCCGAATCAAATCTAGTTTCAGTTGCGGCAGGTCTTGGGATTGCGGGAAAAATACCCTTCGCAAGTACCTATGCAGTTTTCGCGCCGGGCAAATGCGTTGACCAGATAAGAAATGCGATCGCTTACCCTGAGGTCAATATGAAACTCGTCGCTTCTCATGCTGGAATCAGCGTGGGACCTGACGGAGCTTCTCATCAAGAACTGGAGGACATTGCGACAATGCGGGCTATCCCAAACATGCATGTCGTGATTCCTTCTGATCCCAACTCCACCTCCAGACTCGTGGAAATCTTGGCTCGGGACAAAGGTCCATACTACATGAGAATTGCGAGACCAGATTGTCCTTTCATTTATTCAGCTGCCCAGGCATCATCGATAAGAAAAGGAGGTTCAATGACAGTGAGAGATGGAAGCGATGCGACGATTATCGCTTGCGGTTTGCTTGTTTACGAAGCACTAATCGCTGCAAGAAAACTTGCGACTGAGAACTCTTTGAATGTGAGAGTGATTGACATGTTATCTATCAAACCCATCGACGAGATGGCCATAATTAAGGCAGCTTCGGCGACCGGAGGAATAGTAACTGCCGAGGAGCATAATGTGATCGGAGGGCTAGGCGGAGCAGTTGCAGAAATTGTCGTCGAGAACTATCCCGTCCTCATGCGCAGGATAGGCACACAGGACACTTTCGGGGAATCTGGCGAGTCAGGTGAGCTGATGATCAAGTACGGACTGACAGCAAGTAACATTTCCGCGAAAATCCTCGAACTGAAGAATCTCGATCGGAAGTAATGCACCGCACGACAATCAAGGTTCTCATAATCGCTCTTCCAGGGAAAGTAATATAGCAAACAATGCCTTCATTTTTGAGAAAGGGATAGGAGTCACAAAATGAAAATTTTTCTCGACACCGCAAATTTGGATTCCATCAAGATGTACAATGATATGGGATTAGTCGACGGAATCACCACAAATCCCACGCTTTTGTCCAAAGAAAAAGGCGACCCAGAGGAGATTATGGGCGAAATTGTGAGAATGGTGAAGGGCCCGATCAGTCTCGAAGTAATCAGTACGGATTACGAGGGAATGTTGGCTGAAGGTCGAAGACTCTCAAAGTTCGGCAAGAATGTTGTTGTCAAGATACCTATGACTTCCGAAGGGCTGAGAGCTGTTCGAAGTCTCCGGAACGAACAGATCCGAACCAACGTGACTTTGATTTTTTCAGCCAACCAAGCACTGCTCGCTGCTAAGGCGGGAGCAAGCTACGTCAGCCCATTCATAGGTAGACTCGATGATATTGGTGAAATCGGAATGGATTTGGTCAGTGATATTGTTGAAATTTTCGCAAACTACGATTTTGAATGTGAAGTCTTGGTTGCAAGTGTGCGCCATCCACTCCATGTTATAGACGCAGCCAAACTGGGCGCGGATATCGTAACCCTGCCTCCGGACGTGCTTGCCAAAATGATATCTCATCCTCTGACGGACATTGGATTGGCGAGATTTCTTGAGGACTGGAGGAAGATCTCCACTTCCTCTCACCCCAAGCTTACGGTTCCTAGATAGATGCTTGAAGATAACCGGGTGGAGATTTTGCTATGAATAACTATTGCGAAAGGTGCCAGACCATTCGGGATTTTTTCCTGCGCAGAACCAACGAAGGCACAGTTTGGGAGTGCGAAGTCTGCCACTTTATTATACCTGATATGAACAAGTACAAGTCAAATTACAAGGGTCTACCGGTTCACGGAGTCCAAGCAAAACAACCAAGGATTCTGTGGCCAGAGAAAGAGACGGCAACGAGTTCCACTTAGACGGTTGTCCAGCCGCTACACAGAAAGATCCATGGTTTCATTCAGAAACGGTTCTATGCTCTGAAGTTTGTGGAACTTGTCTTTGCTGTTTTCGAGTCTGTAACCTGAGCCGACTTTGATCGGACCGGTCTTTTCGACGCACTCATGTTCAACTACATCGCCCAGGTGTACGAGGAGAACCTCGTACCTCAGTTGTTCCTGCGCTGTGCACACAAAAACCACCCAATTACTTTCTGGACTATCAAGGACTGGGAAACCGGTTTCGGTCGCAAGATTGCTTAGTCCTTGCGCTCTAAGCTCTATCCCTTTCACATGACAAACGGTGCAGCGCCACACGTCTATCACTCCGGTCGTTTCTCCGTTATCCCAGAGATTCACACATGCGTAGTACCGAAAATCGTGCTGGTGCTCGGCTTTGGCCTTCGGTTGTTCCTGTTTAGTTGACAATTTTCTAACCCAAAGTCACTTTATGATTATTTATCGATTTGTCACAAGTTCGAATAACCTAGAGATTCTCAACTAGCGTAGCGAATTTCATCGTATAGAGAGCGTAGCAATCCTCTCTGTCCTTGCATTTGGCACAGATTATAGAACCGGGTTTTTCATTTTCCCCAAGTATCTCATTACAAATAAAACAAGATGATTGGAGCTCCACTTGCTGGTCTAAAGCGCGAGATAGAACAGAAATTGCCCTGGGAACGTCCGTTTCGGAGGTGATCTTGAATCCAAACTTTGTGTCATACTTTACTTTGGCTTTCATAAGATCGGAAAAGACTTCTCTTCCCAACCTCGGAAGAGAAAACCATTTGTTTGAAGCAATCCTCAATTTGTGGCTCACACTAGTGCTCAGTCGCAATCTTTAGCATTACACGCTTTTCCGAATCACCGAATTCATATTTTTGAAGAAATTTAGTCAAGTCACTACTTCGGTTTTTAAAGTAAAAGGAGAAGTAGGGCAGGTAGAATACCGCGAACTCATTTTTCCCGACATGGAAATCTTCTGGTAGCTCGCTCAGAAACTCCTTCGTTACTCTTCCATCGTTCCATATTGCGAGTCTAAGGTTCCATGGAATACTCGAATCCGCAGCTTTCAATTTTCTCGAGATTAATGCAAGGGCAAGGTATCTATCCAAGTATCTGAGCAATCGCCACCTCTGATTTTTGTTGATCTGTCGCAGCAATATATCAGCGTCGGAGATCAGCTCCAGTGCCCGCGCCCTTTCTTCGGGAGAAACAGACTTTGCGGAAACTATACTGTCGAATATGGCGCGCACTTTTTCCAGGGGCGAGGCATCATATTGCCTCAGTCGTGCAATGGCTTCTTCCAATGAATTAGAGTCCAAGATTGCAGCCATTGCTGATGCTTCACTAAAGAATTGTTTGTCAGTTTGAAAGCTGCTAAGACTGTCGCCAATTAGTGTTTGAAACATGTTCAAGGCAAATCTGACATCGCCGCGACATGCAACCGCAATCTGTTGCAATGCCTTTTCAGAGACGGGAAGGCCTTCCCTTTTTGCAATTGTTTTCAAATATATGTATATCAAATCCTCATTAACGGGTCCAAAATGAATCAATTGCGACTTTTGGCTGAGTTTTCTAAGCTTTGGGTCGTCTTCAACATTTGCAGCCATTGCAACGGGCACAGTAGCATTTTCGATAAACTCGAGAATGAATTCTATTCCGGCGTAATCGGACCTGCCAGATAGACCATCTACCTCGTCGAGGAAAATGAGCATTTTTTCTTGCTCCCCGAAAAGTGATGCATTCTCCAGTGTTCCACTAAGTGCCTCCGATAACCTCTTCTTCGTTCTGACATCGCTAGCATTGTATTCCACTACCGAATATCCGAGCTCGGAGGCCGCTGCATAAACTGAAGTAGATTTTCCGACGCCTGGCGGGCCGATGAGGAGTACTGCCTTGGACCCTATTTTCCAGTTTTTCAGCCATTTTATCAGCTGGACTCTCGATTGCTCATTTCCAATTAGCAATGCAATTTTTCTTGGCCGTACTCTTTCGGAAAGCATCATGTGATGTATTTCATCGGTTCCTACAGGATTTTAAGTTGAGGAAATGGATGTCTTCCTGATTCAATGAATTTAGGCTTTGCTTAATCACTAAGCAGAAAGACCGGCCGCAAGGTATGCAAGGAGACCAAGCATCATACCTCCTAAAGCGATTTTCTTGAGACGCAAAGATTCTGATTCTGATTTAATTCTCAAGGTTCTGGCAGCTAGAAAGCAAAACACTGCGTCAGTAAGCGAAACCAACACCGCGTATACTAGCAAACCCTTTCCAAGTATGCCTGACAAGATTGGAAACGAGCTCGATCCCACAGCAAGAAGAAAAAATGCGGCGGCAGTTGATTTTGCCTTCCCCACTCCATGAGATATCGCAATGGATTTTATGCTTCTGATCTTGTCCCCGGCTATATCTGAGATGCCCTTCAAGACTTCTCTTCCCATTCCAGCCAGAAATGAAGTTAGAGCAAGGAGGTAGGCAAGATTAAGAGAATAATTTCGAAGTGCAAGTGAACCGAAAATGTATGGAATCGCAAGGGACAGCGCCACAAGCGAATTTCCACCTAGACCGAACCTTTTCCCTTGATAGTTGTAAAACCATCCAATTAGGGCGAAAACTCCTGCCACTGCCAAGTTTGTAGGACCAATCAATACGCTAGAACCCAGTCCGATTATGAGAAACGGGATCGAGTAAATCACGGCATCGTTCAGTCGGATTCGGCCACTGGCTACCGACCTTGTTGGTTGGTTTATCTTATCTACTTCATAATCATAAACGTCATTAGTTATCATCGAAAACGACGAAATCGAAAATCCCGTAAGGAATCCGAAAAGCGAAGTAAAGCTAAAGATATTTGAAACCTGATGCCCCGACGGAGAAGCAACAGCTATTCCTACGATTACTGCAAAACCGACCATTATGGAATTGGCGGGTCGGATGAGTAAAATCCAGTCCTTCAGGCTAGATTTACTCCTGCTTCGTCTATCTCTGCCATGGAATAACTTTGACAGACTATCGTTATAGGCTACAAAAAGCTTGGTAAAGCGCACTAGGCTCCGCGCTTTGGAACTAGATCGCGGAATTCTTTTTGAGCTTCTTCAATGTCCTTATGGGTATCAATAGATCGCCATAATACGTCATTGTATTTGCAGACTCGAATCTTTCCATCTCTTGCAAGCTCGGGCAACGTGGTCTCTTCCAAGCTTCCCTTGTCCGGGAGCATATCTAAAACAGATCTGGTAAGGCAATAAATTCCGGCATTGATCCAATATTCACCTAGAATTGGCTTTTCCCTGAAACCTTTCGCGTGTCCGTTGTCTATTTCGATTATGCCGTAAGGACTACGCAAGGGGACGGCCGCGATAGAACACATGGCATCGCCTTCGGGCCGAACGAGATGCGTCAATTGCATAGGATCTAGGTTGGTAAGAATGTCACCATTCATAACCAAAAATTGCTCTTCCGAAATCATCACTCTAGCGTTTTTCAGAGCCCCCCCTGTCCCAAGAGGCTCTTCCTCAACTGCGAAACCCACGCTTACACCAAACTTCTGTCCGCTGCCAATGTGGTCAATCACGGAACCTTTGAGATAGCCTGCACAGATGATTATCTCTTTGACTTGGTGGTCCTTCAACCAATTCACTTGCCACTCGAGTATAGGAACCCCAGAAACTTCAACCATGGGCTTGGGGCGATCATCAGTGAGTGGTTTGAGCCTCTTTCCGAAACCTCCTGCAAGAATCACGGCCTTCATATTGCGAGTATCTGCCCGTCATTTCCTTTAGGGAATATGAAACGTCTCCGGAGTGTGCATATAAGGTCTGAGTCCTCTTAGTACAGAATCTCCAGCTATTGCGGCCTAACGGGACGCCACTTGCCGACTTTGTAGTAGATGACTTCGCCTCTGCGTTCAACTACCCCCACGACCGCTTCCTTGCCCATCCTAGCCATTTGATCGATAATTTCTTTTAGATCAGCAATGCTCATGGTCTTTCCTTCGTTCAAACCGAAGACAATGTACTTGGCAGCTTTTGCGCCAAAATCTCCGCGATCATAAACCCTAAAATCAATTGGAAAACCAAACCCTTCTCGTACCACGTAGCCTCTCGTTCTTAGATCTCTGAAAATTAGAAATCTGGCCCAAGCGTCCTTATCTCGCTTTGAAGCAAAATTCACGTATTTTTCAAAAGAAACCTGTTTACCATCGATGGTTAGCTTGAGCTTTTTCGTGAACATCAGATAGAGTACTTCGTAATCTCGAAGAGAGAAGGAAGCGTCTTCTTTGATTCCAAATCCTTTGGATTCCAGAAGAATTGCATCTTCTTTCTTCTCTAAGATAACATGTCTCGCTTTCTTGGAAAAGAGCGCGGAGATTACCTGCTCGATCTCCTCTTGTCTATCTAGCGACTGCGAACTTTCCAGTTCGGTAGATGAGGCAATTTCTTTCGTGGGCAATAATCGCGACGCCGTGTTTGGTGCTTTGAAGCTCTTCTCAGCTACCTCGTTTATAAACGGATTAGATGGTGAATTGAAAATGTGGAGGAGTTGTTGCTTCATAAGCTTGGAGAAAGTAAGTTTCTTTGTTCAACGAACCATAAATTGGGAAGACAAGACCAGCTCTGTTAGAATCGTAGACCAGACGCTGCTTCCGAAGGAGTTCCGTTTCGTGAAGTGCAGAACTGTACGTTCACTGATCCACGCAATCAAATCGATGCAAATCAGAGGAGCGCCTGCCATCGGGGTCGCTGGGGCGATGGGAGTGGCCTTATCCTTTACTGAGGGAATGCGTGAAAGAAAGAGCGATGCTCGAATAGCGTCAAAGGTTCAGCGAGAATCGAAGGCCCTGATCTCCGCTCGACCCACTGCAGTGAACCTATCCTGGGGTGTCAAGTCCGCACTAGAGTTTCTCAGTGCGCTGCCTTCGAAAATGAGCTCCAAGGAGAAGCAAGCAAAGCTTGTTGAATTCGTGAAGCTTCTGGCTGACAAAGATGTGAACGTAAACAAAGAGCTTTCGAAAATCGGCCAAGTGCTTATCAAAGACAATGCCAGTATCCTGACTCACTGTAATTGAGAGGCAGATTCGTTCTGCGCTCAGCAGATTGCAGGAGCATTGGCGACTGTGGGTTATGGTACTGCGCTTGGAGTCTTAAGAGCTGCTACGGAAAAAGGAAAGAGGATCAAAGTTTTCGCAACAGAATCCAGACCGGTTCTTCAGGGCGCGAGACTTACCGCTTTTGAATTAGCCAATGATGGTTTTGACGTCACTTTGCTTCCCGATACTGCTGTTGGACTCGCAATGCAAAGGGGGCTCATAGACGGTGTAATTGTTGGAGCAGACAGGATAACAAAAGATGGCCATGTATTCAACAAAGTTGGTACATACCAGATTGCGACGCTCGCCAAGAAACACCATTTGCCCTTCTATGTCGCGGCACCTGTATCCAGCTTCGATTTTGTGACAAGCTGGAAAAAAGTCAAGATCGAAGAACGCTCTGCGGACGAAGTCAGAAGGATCGCGGAAAAGCAGCTTGCACCTGATGACATTCTTGTTTTCAATCCCGCCTTTGACATTACGCCACCGAACTTAATCACGGCAATCGTTTGCGAAGCAGGAATACTGCGAAAGCCGTACGCGCGGAATATTGCGAAAATGCGTGCCTCCCTTAAACCACGATGAGCAAGACTACACGTGGGATAAGTTATTAGAGTGAGACCATTTGCAAATGATTCAGCGTGAGGGCCCGTAGCCTAGCATGGAGCTTTCAGAAGTCTGGCCTTTCCCTGCGTGCACATGATCTTGCCTATGGATCTTGATCAGCGTAAATCAGGGCATCGAGTCGCGCTTTTCAGGACGCGCATGCAAGCCTTCGGAGCCGGGGGTCGTGGGTTCAAATCCCACCGGGCCCGCTAAACCGACTTGTACGCTTGGGTAGCACGCACATCTGGGCGGAATTGGAATCAGATTCGGGACGGCCATCAGAGCCGGACGGTCAGACAGCCCTCCAACCAATCCGCAATTGTCTGGCTTTCGCTCTGCGGGTAAGGAAGGCTCAACTTCTCACAGGTTTCAGTCGCCACGCGCTGAAATAACTTGAATAGTGCAGATAATCCGCCCCTTAGTTCACCGTCATCGTAACGTGCGGAAGCCTCTCGCAGGTCTGCAATCGCCTTCGAGTCGGCCCACTTCTCCAGAAACCGCCCTCTGAACCATGTGTCATACTCTGGTCCGTGCACGGCTCTCGCGTGCCACTCCAGCATCTGGAGCACTATCAGCATCAAGTGGCAGTCTAGGCTCCTTTTGGCCCAGAATAGTTCACCCCTCCTGATGTGTTTTGCCGTCCAGACCACATGGTAAAGAAAATCGTTCACGACACCAAGATACTCCTCTTTGGAGGGCGAGGCTCGCGCTGGTATCATGTCGATTCCCTCTAGAGCAGAGGACAGCCTCTCTTCTCTGCCGTCTTTGTCCAGAACCACTCGATGTCCACGCCCAAATACATTGAAGAGGTTCTCCCGAGGAAGTCTTCCCTCCAGAAGATCGAATATGTCTACCGAGACAACTGAAAGGTCCACGTCGTACATGCCTTCGAAGAGGACTCTCCTTTCCAATTGGTCCGCTACCGCTGTCGGCTCTACAAATGACAGCAGAAACGGCGAGATGGAGTCCAGCCATTCGGTTTCGTACAGGATCAGCTGCGGGTTCTTGGCTATCAGGAGGAGGTCCAAGTCAGCCCATTGGTCAGCCGACTCGCCTTTTCGCGCTCTTGATCCCAGAACCAAAAGCGCGCGGACGGAGTCTTCATTTCTTGCCCATTCGAGAAACCTTGCCAGCAGCTCTTCATAAGAACTCGGGGCCTCCATAGAATCACCGCCGAGGCCGTTGCTATAATAGTTGACCCCGAGAATACGAACCACACGCGTAGAATCCTAACTTCTCCAACTTGCACGTCTTACACGTAGGACGCGCGTCTCTTAGCGTGGAGTTTCCTTCACCCCTATCTCGCCTGAAACTTTCGACTTTTGTGTCAGGCCGTCCCTAACTAGACTACGCATGTGAGCAGTATCCATTTTTTCGGACTGGTTCTCGGGGCGATTCCCACCGGGTCCGCATAACCTTGTGCGCTATCTTGTTAGATTCCAACTCTGCGGAATTTATTTTCCAGATAGAAACTCTTTTGCGCCGGCCACAAGATATCTTGAATCTGAGGCTAGTGACAGAAATTTGAAACCTAGTTCTTGAAATTTTCTTGCTTCATCAACATTTGCCGCTAAAGTACCGGGGATCTTTCCGCTATCAGTGCAAGCCTTCACGACTTTCTGCATAGCTTCAATAACCTTTGGATTAGTGCGATCCGTACCCAGTCCTAAGGAGATAGTCAAATCCGTCGGCCCTACAAAACCCACATCGATCCGTTTGGTCGACAGAATATCATTTGCGTTTGAAAGCGCGTCTTTTGTTTCAATTTGCACCGCCAGGAGCAACTCGTCGTTTGCTGTGCTAAAGTAGTCCTTTAAGCTCATTCCATAATTTGTTGCTCGGCCGGGACCTGCTCCTCGTACTCCTTCTGGCGGATACATCGCGAACTTTACCAATCTTACGGCCTCTTCAGCAGAATTTACCAAAGGAGCAAGTATTCCCTCAGCTCCGATGTCTAGAGCTCTTTTAACCAAGTACTGATCAATTTGCCCGATCCTGATCATAGGCGAAATTTGGCTCCCTGAGAGCGCTTGGATCATCACCTTCACATCGTTTGTAGTAAAATAAGAGTGCTCGGTGTCAAACATGAACCAGTCAAAACCGAGAGTTTTCAAAATTTCTGGAACATCTGGATTGCCAATTGTCAGAAAAGTTCCAAAGCAGGTCTCACCAGCGAAGAGCTTTTCCCTTAGCTTATTTTTCATGGTGCGCTCGGCCAATTTTTCTGAAATTCGTGATTAAAAGAATACTTGAACACTTGAAGAGGAAATACTCTCTAGAGGCTCTTCAAGCCGATATCTTTCGGTGTCCGATACGGAGAATAGCTTTCTGTCACTTTGATTTTCTGTCCAAGGATTAAGTATCTTCTTATCATATGAATTTGCAAGCCTGATCTCACGGATGGAAGAAAAAGAAAAATGGCAAATTGCACAAACTGTGGAAACCCTCTAGACGCATCGGAAACTAGATGTGCTCATTGCGGAGCCATGGTCTCAAATCAATCGCAAGGCCAGCGAAGATCAGGATACACCTCCACCCAACAAATAGTGTATCCAAAAAATACCCATGGGTCGAAGTCGCTTTCGGTCCCCATTCTCGCTGCGCTCTCATTGGTAGCAGGGATAGAGTCCTTCCTATACGTGGGGAAAATGAATCTCAACCCCACATTGAGTCAGCTGAATCAGCTCCCCTCAATAGTTCCCTCCATCTCCCCCTACATGTCGTATATCTTGGAAATTGCCGGTGTGATTGCCTTGGCGGCAACTTTCGGCTATTTCAAAAGAACCAGCTGGGCCTGGAAACTCGGACTCGGTTCAGGAATCCTCAGCGCTATCACGATCCTCGCTCCAAACCTCATTGGGTTTCTGCTAGGCATTGTCTGCCTTGGCATGCTCATGACGCCGTCAGTGAGATCGTCTTTACGACGCTTCTAAAGATCCGCATCCAAGGAAAAAACACGCTCCAACTATCCTGGGAACTCCCAGGTCTCCTTTTCTTTTTCTTTCCTTCTATTCAGTTCTATTTGTTGCGTTAGGAAAATATCCTGAGCTATGCAGTCAGTCAGTAGTTGAGCCTGTGCCAGACAGTTTCCGCTTCAATGCTTCTTTGAGCAGTTCTGACCACTTGTTCTCTAACGGTACTGAGTGAATTCTAGAGCCATTTAGAGCGCAGTGACAAATGCGAGGTGCGGGATTCGGACCCGCGTTAGAGGCTCTTTCTGAACATTTATTTCGACGTTGACTATACTTGGGAAGCCCCTGTCCTGACCAGGCTAGACTAACCTCGCAAGCTATTCAACACTTGTCAAATATTCGAAACTCTATGTTCTTTGAGTCTAGCTCCCGGCTCATGACACCACAAGGCTGATGAACCAAGAGAGCTTGACATCCCAAGACAGGCGTTGAACTACAGTTAGGGCTTAGACGCCTTCAGAAGGTTTGGAGAACCTGATTGCTCCGTCCTTTAAGATCATATCGTAAACCTCGTTGACTTCAAATCTCACACCGAGAAGATCGTATTCGCTCTCCGACAGAAAGAGATTCAGCTTAGGACTCCCGGCAGGATTGGGCCCAATGGGCAACCCCATCGATTGAAATTGAGATATGATATTCCGCACCAAGTCTGATTCTGATCCTCCTGTGCCAAAGCCGCCACTGAAGAAGGGCTGCTGTCTCTGCTTCACCTGGACGAGCTCTATGCTCTTCCCTGGTTTCCCCGTGTCTGGATCCGTAACGCTTGAAATTCGAAACACTCTAACTTTGACGCTGTTAGCCGGTCCTATTGGTTGATTTGTTGGATTTTGTATACTCAATTCACACATCGCCCTCTACATTCAGGGAACCTTCGAGACCTCCCACAACGGTCTCCTTCCTTTCGGTTTGATCGGACAATTCTTCTGACCCTTCACTCGAGGACTCATCCTTGGCTAAGAGTCGATCTGTGTATTCTCGGCTAAGTACTCTCGCAGAAAAAAGATTGACCAGACTGTTTGTCGAGGCTTCTCCTGAGACTTTGCCCACGTCTCCGCGGCTCTCTCTCCATTTGAGTCTAGTATTCCCGCTTTTGCTCACGTAAATGATCCCCAAAATATCCCTAGCATTCACGAAACTAATATCCCGGATTGTCTTGAGAGTCACCTTGTCAGCCGCCTCAATGTAAATTGAGCCTGTTTCGCCCTCCTTCTCGGGAAATACTTCCTCGTCTCGTAGATAGCTTTCAGGGATGAACGACATGCAGGTACTTTGGATCAGGAATCGACGAAAGTTTTCGAGCTCACAAGTTGTGTCAATATAGACCAATCCGCTGCACTATCCGTCTGATCGCTACCACTCAAAAATCGAGCTATCGGGTAAGATTAGATCATTTTTGTGAGTGAAACATGATATAAGTATGTTGCGCCCTTGGGAATTGTCTCGAGGGCCATGAAGAGCATAGCCCGTAGAGCAGCTCCTTGTTGCAGTGAAAAGGATCTTGAGTTCTGAGCCCTCATATGTTTGCTTGAAAGACTCACTTTTTCAAAGCTTGAGACTTTATGAATTTATTCTTGATTTCAAATAATGGAGATGCAAATGAAGTTGTCCAAAAATCGAAGGCCTGCCCTACTTTAGCAAAAATAGCAACCCTTAGGACGCAGACCAGAAGAATTCCTCGAGCTTCGTCGCGCCAAGAATCTCTTCAAAGTCATAACCCAGCGAGCCCAGGATCTGGTCGAAGGTGCTTTTCATGTATTCCAAATATTTGTCCACATCTATCTCCAACGGCTTGGCAAGTTTGGCAGGTTTCGCACCTTCGCCTGAAGTGGTCTTTACAAAAGAAATGATATCTCCGGCTTTGATTTCTGCTCCATTCTTTTGAAGAAGCTGCGCAGCCCTGACGTGCTGAGGAATCGAATCCTTGTATCGGGAGATTTCTTTTCCGATCATTACGTTGAACGCAAGTTGATCCATAGGGATCTGCCTTTCCTTGAGACGTGTATAATCGGTCTTGAGAAGAGCTTTGATTTCCTCCCTCGCGCTTTCAAAATCATCCTTTGTCTTGACTTTAGCCAGGATTTCCAGAGCCTTGTAAAAGGAGTCTTTGATGAATTGTGGAGTCTGGCTCTTTTTGCCTGTAAGCCCTTTGAGATCCACAGTTCCATCAGCAAGTACTCCAAAGTAGTTCTTCTTCCTCTCGCTCATGGCGACGTAGCGGTAGACTTTGTCCACGTCAAGATCGATCGCCAATTCTCTCTGAGTCCATGCAATCACCTCGGATATCTGACTCTGGGATGGCGCCTCCAGAAAGATCGAATCAGTATCAGAATAAACCACTCCGATCCCTAGCTCTCTGCATTTCTCAATCGTCTTGGTAATTGAGTAACGCCCTAAAGTTGCAACGGCTTCAGCAGCGGGGAGACAGTATAGCGGAAAACTTTCGAATCCTAGGACACCATAACTGGCATTGAGCAAAACCTTCAAACCTTGACTTACTACCTTGTAGAGCTCCTTGTCTTCCAGCGACAGCGTCTTGCTCTTGGTCAGTTGCTTGTAATAATCGACTCGCAGGTCTCTGAGCGAACCCACGACAAGAGATTCTATTCCTCTCCTCCGAGTACAATACCAGGATCCCACCTCTGGTATCACGTTCTTTCTGCATTCGGGGTGCACGCAGTTTACGGTCTCGTAAGAGATGTTGTACACCTTGATTATGCTTGGGTACAGCGATGCAAAGTCCAGCACGGACACATTGAAGTGAATGCCGGTAACCGGGTCTATGACCAACCCTCCCTTGTACTTTTTACCTTTGATTATCGCCTCAGACTTGGCTCCACCTTTGCGCTCCAATTCCTCGGACCTAGGAATCAGCGCATTTTGTCTTCTGTGCTCATAATAGAACATGCTTCGGATCCAATTAGAGACGCCCAATCGAGAGAGATCGTCCAATGGCATCTTGCCCACTCGCGCGATTACCACGAGCAGTTTCATCAAAACGTCATTGTAAACGGAAACCAGCTCGTACGTCAGCTCAGTGTCCCAGAGATTATAGCGTGCAAGTTCGTAGATTGGAAGGTCCCCGATTAGGCCGTCAAATTCGATCTTTGATTTTCCTAAGAGGCCTTCAGCAACCCCGTTCAGCGTCTTGTCTGAATACTTGTTTGAGAAAGCATAGATCTGAAGCGATTTGTTGTTGAACGTCTTGTACAAATCTATGTGCACTCCATGTTTGAGAGCTGCAAAATTATTCCCCAGTTGGATGGGGATCTCGTTCTTTGTCAGACCTATCAGAGGCGCTTGCGCTCTATGGTAGAGATAGTCTAGATCGAAATCATCGCCATTGAAAGTGGCAATAAAGGGATAATCTAGCATGTCAGTAAAGAGATCTATAATCAAGTCTCTTTCAGTGTCATAGAATATGATCTCGGTTTCCTCTGGCAGTTGGTTGCGCCCTAATTCCATTTCGTTGCGTCTTAATAGATAGACGCGTTTGAGATTCTTCGACACAAGAGAGGCGGCGACGACTGGATAGATGGCTTCTTCTGGGTTCGGAATGCGATTTTCAGGAGATAGAACCTCAATA
Organism: Nitrososphaerales archaeon; assembly: GCA_030041355.1. Taxonomy (GTDB): domain Archaea; phylum Thermoproteota; class Nitrososphaeria; order Nitrososphaerales; family CADDZS01; genus JASHOD01. Next base: position 132,740 of record JASHNZ010000058.1, on the reverse strand, counting down.
TCTAAAGCCGCCCGTTTGAGGTACGGAAGAGGTTGATTGAGAAGCCTCGCCCAGTCCGCGATGGCTTTTTGCATTTCCGGCTTGGATGCGGCAAGTGTTCGTTGCAATGCCGATTGGACTTCAGGAGGAGTATCAAAGGGAACGGGCTCTACAATTCCGTTTTTGATTTTGTAAAAGGTTCCTACGAGCAACCCCTTATCATAGATGTAATTCTCATAATACTTGATGTCGGCTTCCCAAGCAGTGATTTTGTCTCGAATGCTGTTTTGCCCGCCGCCTATCGCGAGGGGGTCCGTTACGACTATCTGGCTTAGCCTTGTGTTGCTGTCAGATAGCGGATCGTATTTCTCGACGGTTTTTATCTCTATTATATCGTTTCTCTTTCCAAGCACTTTCCATAGAGAATCCGGGATTTCTTTTGAGAAAGCATATGGCTTGTGTCTCGTGTTGTCTTGCCACAGGAATACCTGATTCTTTGAAGGCTCGTAAAACTTCAGCACAGCGACTCTTTTTTCGCCATCATAGGTCGCAGAGACGAGCAGAGATGAGTCCAATTCTGTTATTGGCTTCGTCAAGTCCTCCAGTTTCACCCTGAGCAAGTCCTTTGAATTTGGTGAAAGTCGCTTCGATTTCGGGCTCTCAGCAATAGTCTCTTTCTTCTCCTCAACGAATACGTTGAGACTGTCCAGAGTTTGCTGCGCTTGCATCTCACTTCGTTTCAGGATGTCCACATTATAAAAAAGCATGTGCCAGAGGTTCGAGGAAAGCGCTTGCATACGGAACAAAAACCAAAAAAGCGATTGGATCTTCTGCCTTGGCGAAGATAAAATTAGAGCAAATAGCCTCCAGTCCCTTAGCTGACATTAGTTCAGCAGGAACGAAGTGTTATCCTAATTATGAACAGCTTTTTCGCTGCAGTTGATCTTGAGTTTAGCTGACGTACTGCCCAAACGCGCTAATTCTGCTTCAGTTTTGGATAATTGGAAGCACGTCGCCAGTGATGGTTTCCAAGTTACGTGCTTGCTGCGTCTGCTGCATAATGACTGAACATCCGCAACCAGCATGGTGCTGTTTGCCCTTGCGCAATGAGCCTCTGTATAGACCCTGCTCCAGAGTGTGACCGCTTTTCTGTTCCCACTGCTCGATTGGAATTGCGTATTTTTGCTGGATTCTGTCTCTATACCATTCTGGAATGACATTGAAAGCGCAGAATGGAATAATTCTCTGATCTGGAGTTACATAGTGGATATCGCAACGCATCAATCTTTCTTCATCATGGTTGTACTTGTCCTGAAAGTGCATCATACCAAGGAACATTGTCTTTTGATGGAAATCACCTAGCGCTTCGTAATCGTGTTTTACTAGCGCGTTGAAAAGCAACCTCGAGAGGTTTATTCCGTCAGGAGTCTTTTCCTTGTCAATGAACTTACCCAAGTTCGCGAGGATCTTTGGAATGACAACGAGTTTACTAGCTCCCTCGTTCAGCTCGTCCGCCTTGTCCTGAAGATAATTTAGCATGCCTTCGATGTCCACAAACCTCGTTAATGGGATCAGTCTATCTCCATCCTTGAACACATAAGTTCCAGCTCCGCACGCAAAGTGGATCGAAAGCTCATACTGCGGCTTCTTTGTGAACGCCTCGATAAAGTGAGTCATTGGGACGCAAGTCGGAACTGTAAACCAGTCGTCTTCGACAATTTCGCCCTTGGTTTGTTCCTCGATTCTCTTGATCGCATCAGGTATCGTGATTCGGTATTTTTCGCGCTCGCTCTTTGTCAACCTTCCAGTTAATGAGACTGGCTGGAAGTTTACTGAGCGAATGACATCGATGTTAGCTTGACCGAACCTGATAATCCCCGCAAGCTCATGATCATTGACAGACTTGATCACTGTAGGAACTAACACTATACCTAGACCAGCCTTTCTGCAATTCTCAATTGCGTAAGGAGCTTCCCAGTGGTTCTTGCCGTTTGTCCTTGGAGTAATACCGTCGAAACTCATGTACACAGTGTTGACTCCTGATTCGCGGAGCTCTTTTACGAGAGCCGGATCAATTGCCATGTTGATCGCGTTGCTGTTTAGCTGGATATGGTCCACTCCTTCCTCTCTGCAAATTCTGACAATTTCCGGAAGGTCGTCACGGAGTGTGGGCTCACCACCAGTAATCTGAATTGCGTTACCGGGAACTGGTCTTTCGGCGCGAAGGGCCTTGACCATGCCTCTTATTTGATCTAACGAGGGTTCGTAAACGTAGGCCCCCTCGACTCCCTTCTTTGCGTAGAAGAAGCAGTACCAGCACGTCAAGTCGCATCTGTTCGTAATGACTAGGTTAGTTAGCCCGCTATGGCTCAAGTGGCTAGAGCAAAGACCGCAATTCTTTGGACAATTGCACTTCGAAAGAGGAACATTAGGATTGTCAATACCCTTTCCGTCGTGGAAGTATTTTGCAAATTTCTTAAACAGCCTGGATGAACCAAAATACAATTCCTCGCAGATCCCGTGGTCCGGGCAAGTCTTTGTGAGCCAAATTTTCTCATCCCGTTCGAAAACGAGAGCAGGTATGGTCCGATTGCACTCCGGGCAAATACTTGCCGTCTCGTGAGGAAGTGTGTAAACAGGAACGGTATTCGACATTGTTTGGATACGAGCTAGCGGTAATAGCTCCTCTACGCGTTGCATGATTTTCAGTTACTACTGCCAGTGGTATATAAAATAATCTTTTGTCATTGATTGAGAGTACAGAGGCGAGATATACTCCCGCACAAACTCGAGCGACCAAACAGAGCCCTGATTTTATAAGCGCTATCGCGACTGAACTTCAATCTATGAAAGCGGCCAAAATCGAGCAAAGCGAATCAAGTAAGTCTGTGCGGATCGCTAGACCATTCAACAATGAACAAATTGAGCAAAGAGTACTATCCATACTAAGGTCTGGAAGACTTGTCCAAGGCAAGACAGTCGAGGAATTCGAGCGTTCCCTTTCAGAGTACATTGGATGCAGAAATGTTGTCTGTGTGAATTCAGGGACTGCAGCACTGCATCTAGCTTTCATGGCCCTCAAGACGGAGGAACCGGAAAAAACTGAGGTCATAACGACTCCTCTCAGTTTTGCGGCCACTGCAAACGCAGTGATCCACGCAGGATGCAAGCCCGTGTTTGTCGACGTAGATTCGAAAACCTTCAACATTGACGCTTCTCTGATTCAGCAAAAAATCAATAGCAGTACGCTCGCTCTGGAACCTGTCGATGTGTACGGGCTTCCCGCAGACCTCAAGGAAATAGCAGACCTTGCTGCAACAAACCACATTCCGGTAGTCGAGGACGCTGCAGAAGCGATTGGAGCAACGTCAGATGGAAAAAAAATTGGAACCATTTCTACATTGAGCTGTTTCAGCACGTATGCAACAAAGAATATTCACACGGGGGAAGGAGGCTTCGTGACTACTCAAGACGACCATTTAGCTTCTCTTATCAGATTATTCAGAAATCAGGGCCAGGTCTCAAGATATAATCAAACAGTCCTGGGATACAACTTCCGAATGCTCGAACTCTGTGCTGCAATTGGACTCGAACAAGTTCCAGTCTTGGATGAGCTCAATAGAAAGCGTCGGGAAAATGCCCTTTATCTCAAAGAGAGATTGCAAAAGATAGATTCAATTGACTTTCAGCGTGTCTCTGATCCAAAATCCCACTCTTGGTATCTTTTCACTCTGACTTTAGACCCGCAAAGAGCCAAGCTAAGCCGAGATAGTTTTGTCGCGAAACTTAAAGGCCATGGGATCGAAGCGGACATTGCTTGGCCGACTCCGATACATCTTCAACCCTATTTCCGCGAGACCTTTGGTTGCAAAAAGGGGGATTTCCCAGTCGCAGAGGCGCTCGCTGAAAGGATCTTCCAGCTTCCTATTCAACCGTTTCTCGAGCGCGACGATTTGGATCGAGTCCTAGATGCGATATCTGAAATCCTTCAGTAACCGCAAATCTTAGTAAGCCTTCGCAAAATAGACAAAGAACTTTGCCTTGCTATTGCACAAAACACAATTCAAACCCGACATGTCTGAGGGTTGCCCGAACGGAATGACTCTGATGTCAGCTCCTGTTTTATCCTTGATCTGATCTTCGCATTCCCTACTGCCGCACCAATAAGTGCTTACAAAACCTGAATCCCTGTCTAGTATCTCAGAAAGTTCACTAAAAGTCGAAGCGTTCTTAGTTTTGTCTTCGAGGAGTTTCTTTGCTTTTTCCCACAAGGATCTTTGAATTTCTTCAAGCAAAGTTAGAACCGCTTGAGAGAGACCTTCAAGAGGGACAGATTCTTTTTTACCGCTGTCGCGTCTTACCAGAATTACACTCTTATTCGATATGTCTCTTGGACCGACCTCGATCCTGAGAGGGATCCCCTTCATCTCCCACTCGTTAAATTTCCAACCTGGCGTGTAATTTTCGCGTGAGTCTAACGAAACCCTGAATCCTGAGGATTGAAGTTGTGATTTGATTTCTTGGCATTTCGAAAGCACTTCGTTCGCCTTTGAGGATTCAGAGAACACGATTGGAACAATGACAAGCTGTACGGGGGCAACCGTCGGAGGAAGAATTAATCCTTTGTCATCTCCATGCGTCATTATGAGAGCTCCGAGTGTTCTCCATGATATTCCCCAAGACGTGTGCCAGACATAATGCATTTCTCCGTCTTCACCTAGAAACCTAATCTCAAAGGGTCTTGAGAAATTCTGCCCTAAATGATGTGAGGTTCCCATTTGAAGAGCCCGCCCATCTGGCATGATTGACTCCAACGTGGTTGTGTAAACAGCCCCTACGAATTTCTCCTTGTCACTCTTTTTTCCAATCAAAACGGGGACAGCGAGAAGCTCCTCTGCGACTCGTTTGTATAGATCCAAGATCTCAGACACTTCCTTCTCTGCCTCTTGTTCGGAGGAGTGAGCCGTATGTCCTTCTTGCCACAAGAACTCTGTCGTCCGGATAAATGGCTTCGTTGACTTGATTTCTGCCCTAAGTACCGAATTCCAGACGTTTAGAAGAAGTGGAAGATCTCTCCAGCTGCGAATCCATCTTTTCATGGCGTCATGAATAATTGTTTCGGAGGTAGGACGCACTGCAAAAGGCTCTGAGAGTTCATTGTTTCCAGCTTTCGTTACCCAAAATACCTCTGGAACAAAGCCTGCAAAATGCTCTGCTTCCTTTTTCAACAAGGATTCTGGAATGAGCGTTGGAAAGTATGCGTTTCGGTGACCAGTTTTCTTAATCTCTGCATCAAAGAAATTCTTGACATTTTCCCAAATCTCGTACCCGTTCGGCCTGATCACGATGAAGCCCTTGCCGCTGGAATAATCAGCGAGCTCTGCTTTCAGAACAACTTGAGTGTACCATTCCGAAAAGTCCTCTTGCTTCTTCACAGTGATTCCAGGTTTTTCGACTTGGAAATTCTTTTGCTTATCCGACACATTAGATTCTGTTTTCTCAACCATGTACTCTCAGCTAGGGAAAGATTGCTTTTCAAAGAATTGGAGAGCCTGAGCCAATAACATGAGGCTTACGTAACCTTCTGACAAGTAGCATAATCAGAGCGATAGAAGATGCCACCGCGGCGACTTCTGTAAGAAGGCCATAATATGTGTAAGTATTGACGATGATGGAGTTAGTCGTTTCTGTGTAAATACCTACGACGTAATCGAATTGCCAATGAAGCAGAACTGTTGCTGCAAAGCCGTATTGATAGTATAAGACCCCAAAAGCCAGTCCAACGCCTGCAGCCTGCGATAATTTGCCGATATCCCATCCGTGTAGAACATGAGCGGCACCGAAAATAACTGCACTTATGACAATCAGCACGTACATCTCTAGTTGATGCCTTCTATACTGATCGTACGACTCATTTTTCTTGAGGTATCTCGAAGGGTGCCAAAGGGCCAAAAATCCATCCTTAATTCGCTTCTTGGAAAGTAGAATCGCTAATGCGAAAAGACCAATGGGTATCACTCTAAATCCGATTTCTTCTCTAAGAGGAGCAAGAGCCAGCTCAACAAACTCAAGCAAGGGATCGGCCGGCGGTAAGCTACCGGTTGGAATTCCGGCGCTTTGCTGAAGGAGCGCCAGCAAAGCAGAACCCCAAAGGGCTACAGGGTATACCATGAATGTCGCCAAGGCGGAATTGCTCAGCACCCCGTCGAGACCCTTCGTTGCGAGCTCCTTCATTGAACCTACTATATTGCGCACGGGACCGTTTAGTGCTACGGCGAACAAAATCAAGTAAATGGTCCAAACAGCTATGAAGAGCTGGCCAAGTGTCGCGCTTACCGGCGATACGAATCCAAAAAGAGAGATCCAGAAAAAGTTAGTAGTGTACGGGCTTCCCATTGTTGACGCGGTATAGTTTTCCTCCGTATCAGAGGTTGTGTTCAGGAACGTTCCTGACTGATATGTTACTAAACCAGAAACCCCGATAATCCATACAGAGTGGGGATTCTGTCCGTCTGCACTTATCTGTTGAAGCGTAGAACTTGAAAGATTCAAGGTCACAAATATGGTGCCGGTTGAGTTGGTCGTGACGTTGGCTAGCCGAAAACCGGAATTTGGAATCAATAGCTCCGAGTTATTAGCCGAAAACTGGGGGTCGATCCAGACCGTTCTTTGAGTGTTGTTTTGCAAACCGGACGCTTGGACTGTAAGGGTTGCGCCGCTGCTTGTCTTGGTTGTCTTCGCCACTACATAGCTGTTCGGCTGATTGTAGACCGTGTAGGCTCCAAACGCGAAAGTAATGAATGTCATGGCTATTAGAAGAATCAAAATGATCCCAAAAACTAAAGCCAAATAGTGAGTGTTTCTGGAGAAAGGCATTTAGGATCGCATGATTTTTTCGAATTATTGAAAGCGATTATTCGCCAAGGGCTCTAATTTCCGCGTTGAGCCTTCGAGCTTCTCTTGGCTGAAAAAGATTACCTCTCCCTAAGGCAAAGCCTTTTTGACTTTCTGATTAGCTCTGCTCGTGACATGCGTGTCAAGCTTTTGTGGTCCACTCCGAATCCCGAATTGACCGTAGCGCTAGCGATGCGCCGATGTTATAGCTCCAAACCCATAGAGGAACTGGAAAAAGAGATTTTGTCCAAACCAGGATACGAAAGGGAGCTGATTGCGAAAGCGATCCGCGACAAGACTTTCGATGTCATCGAACACGCGGTCTTTATGTTCGAAATCGAAGGAGTTAGTCGGGTGCTCACGCACCAGCTGGTTAGACATAGAATAGCAAGCTACGATCAAGAGAGCCAGCGCTTCAGCGCCGTGGAAAAAGAGGATTTCATAATCCCACACACTATACAATCCAATCCCGCTGCACTGAAGATCTATGATGAACTTCTGAAGAATTCAATCGAGACATTCAAGAAACTGAAAGAACTCGACATTCCTAAGGAAGATGCAAGGTTCGTCTTACCTCAGTCAATCGGAACAAAGATTGTGATGACCGCAAATGCACGTGCCCTGATGCATTTTTTCTTTCAAAGAACCGCACTTCAGGCGCAATGGGAAATTCGCGAGCTCGCCGAACTAATGTACCAAGAGTGTAAGAAGGTGGCACCGACGATATTCAGTCAGCTCGTTGAAGTATAATGGCATATTTCACGGACCAAATGGGTGAAGAATTTCGAAAAGCGATTGAGGATGCTATGGCCAATTCTGAAGAACTGGACGATCCTGGCGCATCAAAGAGAGCCAAGGAAAGCAAAGACTCTAGACGTATTGGGAGAGATAATCGAGCAAAGAAAAGGAAGACCAAACGACGCCAAAACATTTCTGAGAAGCACGAGGGTTCGCTCGCGCCAACAGAAAAAGCCTGAAGCCAAAACTCGCGTTAAGCTAATTCTTCTTTTTTTCCTTACTTTCAGGTATCGCTTCGAACGCAACATGACCATGGTAGCCGCAGTTGTCGCATAAGTATTCTTCAGGTATGAGCCAGCCCGACATGAATCCTATCAGGTGCATTTGTGAGAGGCAGCGAGGGCACAGTTTCGGTCTTCCTTTAACGCTTCTTCGTCTGAGGCGGATTTTGGTTTCGTCAAGCTGGAATGTATTTTCCTCTTCCAATTACTCCTATCCCCTGCTTTGAAGAGCACGAATTCTTACTGAACCTCAATAGAGCTTTCAGCGAAACCCATTCCAACTAAGCTATCCCTTACGCCATCTCTGTGGTCGCCTTGGAGTAGGATGTATCCGTCTTTCGCTGTGCCTCCGCAAGCTAATTTACTTTTCAGATCGTGGGCTATTCTTTCTAAATCGGAACGCTTCGGATTCAGCCCCTCCACCATCGTTGTGGGTTTCCTGAACCTACGCATCTCTAACCTCACAACAATCCGAGTTTCTTCCTTCTCCAAGTCCTCGCATACACAAAGGTCCTTAGGAAGACCACATGTTGAGCATACTTCTGCCATAACTCAAAGCCTCGCAGAAGATGCATTTACAAAAATACTTTCGGTTACCTTACGCAATGCTTGAACCGGAATGGCCTCTGAAATTATAAAAGCGTTGTGCCTAGGCCTTTTTCGAGTAAGTCTGATCTCCACTACCGAAACTTAATATCGGAACAATGTTCAAACAATTCTGAAAATAAATGCCGGCAACTTGCGCAAGATGTGGCGAGGAATACACTCCCATGCTGGAGTCGGATGAGATTGAGGGCCTATGTCCAGCTTGTCTATTTGATCCCAAAAGGGAAGAAACCTACTGTGCCTATTGATCCTTAGTAAGCAAAGTATTGAGCACACGTGATCGTTCCATTCATTAAAATGCCCTAGTTTAGGGCATAGCAAGGCCTTTCAAATTAACCTGAATCTGATCCTTTTTTCGACTAGGCGGACAGTCTTTGTTGCCTCCAAACTGGCAAAACAGTGGGCTAGCATGACCAAATATGGGTCACTTGGAAATTTCCTAGCCGTGAGTAAGTCCACGCTCAATGCCTCGACGTTCAAACTGGTCTTAGAGCATATCGAACCTCGATATACGCCACTTTGTGGTCTGCCTTTTATAGAGCGGTACAAAGAGACTCGCTCTGTACTTGAGGTTTCAACAGAGATTATCGCCCTATAATTCGCTCACTCGCGTCAAGGTGTTACAGGAATGAAGCCGCGATCCCATTACGTAACATGGAATTTTGTTTTGTTCAGCATTGTTGCGATGGGTTTGATGATCGCCCCTTTCGTGATCTCCACTTCTTCTGGTTTTTCTTTAGCAAATACACAATCCGCCAGAGTGAATTTGCCTATCCGTAGTTTTCCAGACCCGGATATTCAGGCGTTTGGACACTATGGCCAGTCAGTTGCCACAAGCCCGGGTAATTTAATGGTCGTTGGGTCCGCCAACCAAACTGTTGACGGACTTGTCGGAGCCGGCCAAGTATACACTTTCAACACGAAGCTAGGAACTCTCTTCAGCAATCTCAGTAGCGCTAATCCGCAGGCTTTCGGGCATTTTGGTCGGGCGGTTGCGATCAGTCCGGCATGTGACGGGAAACCGTGTCGGTCGATCTGGGTTAATAGCTGGTGTTTGCTGGATGCATGTACGCTCGTTGTAGGTGCTGCAAATGAAACTGTTGATGGAATTGTCGGGGCCGGCCATGCATACATCTTCAACACGAATACAAGTGCCGTAGCGAGAACTCTCGCCAGTCCCAATGCCCAGTACGAGGGACAGTTTGGTGGGTCGGTCACAGTCGGTGGCAGCTTAGTTATCGTTGGAGCACCAAACGAAACTGTAGATGGAAATGTCGGAGCAGGGCGTGCATACGTTTTTGATGCTCTAAATGGAAAGCTGATTACGACCCTTACTAGTCCTAGTCCGCAAACCAACGGACGTTTTGGTGAGTCAGTTGGTATGAGCGACAACAGCCGCGCGAGCACCAACCTGGTAGTAGTTGGAGCACCGGGACAAACTGTAAACGGTAGTCTCGGAGCTGGTCAAGCCTACGTTTTCGACCCGAAAACTGGCACTCTGATCTCTACTCTCAGCAGTCCGAACGCTCAGTCAAATGGGTGGTTTGGCTGGTCAGTCTCGCTAACTTACAATATAGTCGCTGTGGGAGCGCCTAAAGAAACCTCGGGAGGATTCAGTTTAGCCGGTAACGCATACGGTTTCGTAGCGACGACAGGAAAGCTTCTCTACACTCTAAAGGATCCCTACGCTCAAAGAGGTGGAGAGTTTGGCTGGTCGGTTTGGCTAAGCGCACAGACAGCCGGAGTTGGAGCTCCCGGCGAAAAGGTCAACGGAACTGCTGATGCAGGCCAAGCCTACACTTTTGGAGACCAAACAGGAGCTTTGATCTCGACATACGCTAGCCTCCATCCTCAGGCTGATGGAAGTTTCGGTTATTCAGTCACGGTAGTTCAAAATCCGGGCCCTCATGGTTACATCATCGGCATTGGCGCTCCAGACGAAAGTACTTCTGGATATATCCAATCCGGTAATCTCTACGTCTAATCACAGTACCAAAGAGAACGACGTCGATTATGGCGACTAGAATAACTGGCCGCTATTCCGAGCTTTATAATAGCCTTAGGTATCCATAATCCGCATCATTGAGCTCTGCCCTAATCCCAAGGGCGTCTCTTGCCACTTTATTGATAAAAGATCTCCTTCTAAACCTGTGACTGTACCCTTCGCAATTTTATTTCTCGATACGTCGAACTCTACCTGTCTCCCGATCATTTTCTGCAACTCTTCGATCGAAAGGTTTTCTTGCGCCGCGACTAGGCAAGAGTAATCATCGTCAAAACTGATTACGACAGCTGTGACAGGCATAGCGCTATTTTCAAAGTCCAATGATTTGGATTTATGATTATCTTTACGAATTCATTGGGCTAATCCGAAATTAGGACTTTGACCTGACCTTCCTTTCTGGCAGACTGCATTGCTTCGTTGATCTCATCTAATCGAAACTGTGAAGTAATGAACTTCTTCACATTGACTTTTCCAGACTCCAGGAGAGAAATGGCTTCTGCAATTTCTCTTTCTGTTGTTGCATAGCTGGAGGTGATTGATAACTCGTTTAATAAAGTGGATTGAATGTCAAGAGAATAGTTCGAGCCCTTGTGAGCTGCACCAAACAATAGGAGAGTACCAGACTTGCGGAGGCATTTTACTGCTTCAGAAAATGCACTGGCGCTTCCCGTCGCCACAATCACAAGGTCGAATCCTCTTCCATCAACATGCTTTTTCGACTCCTCTGAGAAATCACCGGTTGCACCGGAAGGCACGATTGCCTCGGCCTTCTCGAATTTTTCTGCAAATTCAAGTCTGCTGTGGATAATGTCGACTGCAACCAATTTCAGATTTTCAAATTGGCTTCTCAGAAGCTCCATATGCAATAGACCGATGGGCCCAGCTCCAACTACCAAAGCGCTTTTTATCTTTGGAGCATCATACCCAGAGACTTGCGAGTCCAAGATCTGATCCAGTCTGGAGTGAACAGCCTTTTCGATTCCGCGAATACAACACCCCAGTGGCTCGGCAAAAGAGGCTTCGTCAAAGGATATGCCCTTGAACTTGTGTACTCCCCCTCTGGTGACATTGTATTCGGGAACTTTGAACTCCTCTGCAAATCCCCCAGGAACGAAGTTGCTTGTGTGGAATCCTTCGCACATAGTTTCTGCGCGATTTCTGCAATAGTAGCAATTTCCGCATGCAACATGATGGTGAGGAACAACGCTATTTCCGGGTTCGAATTCTGAGCTTCGCGACTCACTCACTATGCCCGCGACCTCATGTCCTAGAATATTTGAGGCAGTGTAGCCGCCACTTAGCTTTTCGAGATCCGTTCCGCAAATGCCGGAGGACTTCATCTTAACTAAGAGAGATCCTTCTTCCAACTTTGGTAACTCTACGGACCTTAGTTCGACCGCCCCCTTTTGACCAATAAAAGCAGCCTTGACTCTTTGGTTTGACAAATGATCAACGGACCTAGAATAGTCGCGAATTCATTTCAATTTATAAGTCGGAAAACACCATACTACACATCTTGAGTACCAGCTCTTCATCGCTGAACAATATTGGCTTTTATCTTATTGGAATAAGCTTCATTCTCCTCGGTATCGCCTTTCTTCTAATTCCTCTTCTTGCGAATAGGGGAGCTTTGAATAACGTGAATATACCTCCTATTATTCTCTATGTGTACAATCACGATGGGTTTTATTTCGCGACATCTCCGATCTTGATAATCGTTTCCTTGATTAGCATATTGATCTTTCTGATCCGCCATTAGATTCACATGGAGAATCCCTGCGTCAAGGATTTTATTTTGTAAAACCAGTCTGCCGCTCTCACGACCCCGCTTGCTACAAGAATCCCCTGCGCGCCTAGCTCTTTAGCCCGCTTTACATCAATATCATCCACGATTCCTGCTCCACAAAGAAGCACGGTTGCAGGTTTTTCTCCAATGGCGTTTTCAAGTGCCATCTTAGACTCTGTAATAAGCTCCGGTCTCGCTTTTGAAACAGCTGTTCCCGTTCCAATTAATTCCGGCGGTTCGATAGCGATAAAATCGGGATTAAGGCGCGCAAACTTTCCAACCTCAAGGGAGTCCTTTGCACAGACCACGCTTTTCATACCAAGGCGTCTTAGGGCAGATACATTTGTTTCGATGTCTTGTTCTTCAAGTCTGTGTTCGCTATGGTTAATTAGAGACCCCTTGGCGCCTGATAGCTTTGCTATCTCAGGTACTAGATAACCCGTAGTACTTCCCGCGCTCACTGGATCCAAATGTTGGGCGAGAATCGGAATGCCCGGATAGTTTGCCGAAAGTTCTGAAATGGAAAAAGCAGGAGCGGCCAAGTAAAGCGTGACTTTGGCTCTCCTGGCTATTGGAGCTGCTCTACTGATTGCGCCTGCCAGTTTAGAAGCTTTGGGGCCTGAAGCTTCCGGGTAATTCTTCGAATTGACAATGAAGTGAAATACGATTATCTTCAGCTCCGTCTTCCTGTCCTTGCAGCCTCATAATAATGAACCGAGCGCGGTATTTACCAGAAGCGGCAGAAACGAATACCAAGATTCGCATAAAGCTCTAAAACCCAAGCGGGGCTTTAGCGGGTAAGCTCTATTCTTCGTTATCGTCGTCGAAATCTTCTTCCCAGGAATCGTCGTTATCGTCGGAGTCGTCGTCTAGCTCATCATCTTCTTCTGACATGACAAATTCACCTGTAAAGTGGCGCTGAAGGGTTTCAGTCCTTCTCATAAATCTTTTCATCTCAATTGAGGCCGCTTTCAGAGAACACAGCTAATAGAAAAGGCCCAAATCTTGGGACTAAAGAAAATTGAATGCCACGACACTATAGGGATAAGAGAGCTTGGAATGAGTGTAAAAACTCTAGGCAAAACTGTCGTCTTTCCCACCGATACTGTCTATGGACTAGGAACTAATCCCAAGATTGAAAGTGCAGTGAATGTCTGTTTTGAACTGAAGGGCAGAGCTCAAAACAACCCTTTTCCTCTCTTATTTTCAGAGATTTCTACGATCAGGCAGTTTGTCGAAATCGATCCCGTCGCAGAGAACCTCGCAGGCAAATTCTGGCCAGGCGGACTCACAATGGTTTTGAGGGCCAAGTCAGGCCTCATGCTGCCCCAAAACCTTCTGAGGAACGGAACACTCGCTGTGCGAATTCCAAATCATGATTGTTGTCTTGAGCTTATCCGAGCCTGCGGAGGGAGTTTGATCGGAACTAGCGCAAATAAATCCGGCGAAGCTCCCTTCACAGACCCGAACGATGCCGGTCTTGAGTTATTTGCATCCAGATGTGACTATCTCGTCAAAGGACGGTGCTTGGGCGAGGTATCATCTACCGTGATCTCAATAGAACCGGATGGAAAATTGAAAATCATACGAGAAGGCGCGGTGCCGGCTTTGGAAATCCATCGTCACTTGGAAAAAACCAAGATTGCAGACTTCTCTTGAAGTAATTGAGGAATCCTTTCTGTTTCTACCCATATGGGCAGCGAATGAAATTCTTTCAAGAACCGTATTTTTTTCGCATCCAATTCCAACAGTGAGTCGTGTCGAGAACCTCCGGATCTCTTCATTAATGATTCCGCGAACGAGATTTGTGACACTTCATTTGCCAACCCGAAGAGAGCAACATCTCGAGAGCTTCGTATACCCGAGGCATCAACGGCTTTTGAAATTTGACGCTGGCAGGTAATTCTCATCAGAAGATCTATCGATCTATTATGTGCTAGAAAGGTGTACCTAGCCCAAGACTCAGCCGAATGATCCAAAAGCGAGTCGACATGCTCTTTTCCTGCGACGAAAGAAGATGAACAAGCCACAACTCCCTCTGGAAATTGGCTCACAACGTTTCTGAGATCCGTCTCGCGTGAAAAGTGATAGGCGCTGCGGAAGGGATAGAAAGTGAGAATTTTGGACCTTGCGGACTGGATCTCAATTTTGGAACAATTATCTGACATCTGTACCCCAACTGAATTATATCTTGTCGTAGCGCTCAAGTCGTCTGATGGCCCAGTCAGGTATCTTTGAGCGCGAAATCAGCTTGGAGCCTCCTTTCTGCTGAAGCAGTTTGTAGGATTCATAAAATTCCCAAGGAAAAATAATCCATGCATCGGTCTTTGTAACGTAATAGTCTGGTATAGTCTTGCTCCAGGGTTTGAGATACAAAGTTGCAACTGCAAGACGTCTTGGTCGTTTGCTTTGCAGGTGTTTCTTAACTTCAGCAAGACTCTCACCTGTGTCCGATACGTCGTCTACGAGAAGAACGTTTTTTCCGGTTATTTGCTTATGAATTTTCTGAGTAACGATGGGCTTCTTACTCCGTTTGCCCATTCCGGTATAGTATTCCGACTTTGTAATCAAGACATCCTGGATTTCAAGCAAATCAGACATTAGCCTAGCAAGAACAAGCCCGCCACGAGAGACCCCCACGATATGGTCGAACTTTGGCTTGCCCACCTTGTTTTTATCGTAGCGAATCTTCTGAGCCAGTTCGACCGACTGTGAGAAGATACTTTCCCAGCTCGGGGAGATAAACTTCAATGAGAGGATCCACCGTGAAACATTGGAATCAAGACCACCTGATCATTCTCGTTTACGGTCGTATCCAAATCCTCGAGAGCATTGGCTTCGACGCCATTGACCAAAATCAAGATACTATCACGACGTAAAGAAAGACCATGTTCCTGTTCGAGATCATGAATCGCTATCCCTAATTTCACTGGCACTTTTATCGCCACCTGATCAATACGACAGGCTGACAATCCCTCAGGATTGTTTGCTTTTCCCAAATTGCCCACCAGCTGGAACGTAGCTACTCCCGCTATACTCGAAAGCACCTACCTAAATCGTCATACTTCGCTTGAAAATTGCTAGAGCCTCGGAGTATTTCCTCCCCTCGTACCACGAGTTTGGCTCTATAAGATCAACTTTGCTTTCAGAAACTATTTCTTTGAGCTTGGAATCGCAAATTTCAATTCTGCGTTGTTTCAAAAGGTCCAATGGAAAATAAAGGCCCATTGGTCTGATAGGCACAATATGGCGCGTCGTCTTGTAGGGCAAGAGCTTGTGATTCGTTGCAACTCTAATGATGTCTTCTTTACGAAATGCCATGGGATAGAGAACAAATAGAGACTCGGAGAGGAACAGATCGGTTTCTTCATTATCTGGATGGAACTCAACCTGAATGCCTCGCTGTGAGGCCAACCGATCAAAATCTCCCAAGCGGCGATAAACAGTTTGAAGATCATAGGTTTCTCTGCTGACGTATGATTGTTTGCTCGATAGAAGGGCAATGGGGGATTTTCGCGAGTCAACCAGACTTAACGCGTTTTGATAATTTTCCACTTTTTCCAAATCAAACAAGCCTATGAGCTCATCAATCATTTGACGATCTGGAGCTATGAAGTAGCGCAACCATCTTTGCAAAATTGTCTTTTCATCAAGATAATTAAAACAGGCACACAACGCAAAATTGGCGCCGAGGGATTCCAAGGCTGCTCTTCGATGCATGCCGTCAAGAATAATCTCGGTATCCGTATCGACTATGATCGGGTCCCTCTGATAGCCAGTTCTTTCCATGTCGCGTTTTACTGAATCCAAAAGAGAAGGGATAGTCTGTTCATGAGAAATTAAGGAATCAAGTTCGAAGATCCTTAGCTCTATGTTTTGACTTTTAGAGACTTGCACTAGCATTGTCAATAAACGATCTCATTCGGTTCGAACGAGATGATTAAATCCAAGTTAGATCAACTAGCCAGCTATAGCAGCTGCATTTTCGATTGACTCCGTTTTGCTCGCAGGCCGCTCCGAGGATTCATCAGATTCTTGTTTACTTGATTCGTCAGAGTTTACTGCAGCTGAAGAGCTCGGAGTCGCACCCCTCTGCAATTGAACTCGATCCTCGATAGTCGCGCCTTCATCGGACTCTGTTTGTTCAGCTGCAGTTGGTGTTCGTTCGTGCATGATCTTTGTAATTGCACCTGCGAGCTGGTTTCGAACGGAACGCGTTCGTATGACCGAAACTTGTGAAAGTGCTTGCTTATTCTTATCAAAATCTGCGCCAAAAAGTGCGGGGTATCGGTTGACTAGGTCCTCAGCTAGTCGCCTAACCTTGTTCAATAAATCATCACTGGCTCAAAATTCACCCTAAAGTCATTTGCCTAGTCTTTGTGCGTCAAATTCTTTCGAAACGTCAGCTGTTGAAGCAGAGATGCTATTCGCCCTTCACCCTTAATGAGTTTTGCGCTTGAATATAGCGCTCCGCATTTTCTTCCATCACGAACATTGTTTCATCATACGACATATTCCTGACCTCTGATAACTTGAAAATGACTGACGAAATAATGAAAGGCGAGACGGGCTCCGATCCCATCAATGACGAAAACACGAGAGGAGAATCTGTTTCAGCTAGAATCAAGCCTTCCGTGGCAGCTTTGGCAAGACCCTGCAATCTCTTCGAGAAAATCAGCGCGGGCCCGAAGGATACATAGTAGCCTCTCGCTTGAATTTTACGCAACTCGCTGTCTGTTCCGGCGAACCAATGAAGAAGAACTCTGTTTGAAAGTTGGTATGACGAAAGGATCTCCGCTACTTTCTCTATCGTATTTCTAGTGTGCAAAGAGATTGGCAGCCATGGCTTGGATTCCGCGATCTCGAGCTCTCTCTTGAAAATCTCAAGCTGAAGCTCTTCGAGACCATATTTTGAGTCCAGACCGATCTCGCCGATTCCACGCGCATTGTCTACTAGATTGTCAACCAATTTGATTGCCTCCTCGCTGTTGGACTTTGTAACCTTGCCAGGCCCTTTCTCGACGACAGCCTGAGGATGTATTCCCACAAATGCCATTACTAATCCGGGAAGAGATGACGCGATTTCGATGTTTTTTCTCGAAGACTCGACATCAGTGGAATTTGAAATGACCCTAAATTGAGGGCCTCCACCTTCTCGAGCCTCTTTCTTGATGTTCTTCAGAGAATTGAGAAAGCCCGACAACGAGACTGCATCTAAGTGTGCATGACAGTCGGTGACCAAATGGAAGGAGCCAGTTCTTATCCTAGTTGTGACTATCTAATCCGTTTCGGTGCTAGGAGAATCTGTCGTCTCTTAATCGAAGAATCCCTACACAGTGGAAGAAATCTTCCAGATTGACTTCAGGGGCTCGATTCTCGGGCTGATAATGGCGTTTCTTTCGACTTTGAATTCGCTCCCCCGAACATGGAAATCGCAAGTTGCACAGCGCGATGTCACAAACCTATCAGTTCTGTAGATCTTCACTATTTTCCCTGGACAGTTTTGATCTTCGCTCTTGAACTGACTTGCGAGCGCGTGCTTCCAGACGGTGGCTTCTTTGGTCTTGAAAATAAGCTTCCAGCACTTGGTGCAGTACGCAGATACGTCCGGCCCACTTCTCATGAGAGAAAGCATGGTGTGCTGGCATTCGATGCCTTTGGTCAACTTGGAAAATCTATTAATCGTCCTTGAATTTATCCTTCGCTACCAAACGTGGTTAATGGCGAGGAAGTTGTAGAAAAACCCCCTTTTGGGTTCTCTTACATTGGCCTATTCGTGCGTCGGGGTGCTCATGTTGCTATTTTCCCTTTTTTGGAGACAAGACTGAAGGAACAGCTCTGACAGTCCATTAGGATGGTCATTGGGTTCCAATCCATATACCTCTTAGCGAGAAGACAAATTCCTCATCTCGGAAACTCAAGAATGAAATTGTCCCTCAGATAATATCACGCCGTTGACTAATTCATGAGGACAAAGTTCCTTGGCGAATCTTGAAGTATTGTGAATTGGTTTTCAAGGAAGAGTGTGGCCTTCCAAGTTCTGGCGCGAGTTTTTAGTTCTCTTGGTTTCGCTAGAGTAGGTTAAAGTTACGGCGCGAACCATGCAATAACACTCCTGCAATTCTTGTAATGATACGACTGATTCCGTGCTAATTCAAAGCATGAAGGACTGACTTGCCCTGTTAACTGCACGGAGGAGGTTCCACTTGAGACCCTTCAAGCAGAGTAGTTCCATTTTGAAGATAACTCCGAACATGAGATGAAATGCTCCCATTTTCTTTGAAACTGTTCTCGAACCTGTTTTGCAAACTGCTATTGAACCTCAAATAGTTTGAAGAACGGTGAAAATTACTACTCCTGTGCGCGGTGTGCGGAAACCGCTTAATAAAGGAAAGGAAACGAATTAGGGCGTGAAGCAAACAATGGCTATTTCTGAAAGTAGACGTCTACTCCGCCGTTTTTTTTATACGACCATGAAAGAGGAGTAAAATCATACAATGGCAATTTGGTGTACCTGCGTGTGCAAATGGTGGGAGGCTATCCAGCCTCTGAGCGAGCGTACTATTCATACGGCGTTATGAATTCTGCAGGATTATTCTACAGGATTGTTCTCACTACTAAAGGATGTTTTAATGTTGGTGCGGGAGGTGGGATTTGAACCCACGAACCCCTAAGGGACAGGAGCTCTGCACCGGCAGGCCGCAAATTCAACTGCGACCTAGCTGATCCTCAGTGTCGCAAGATTGGCCCCTCAGTTCCAAAGAAACAAGAAATGAGATGGCATCGCATTCTACCTGCGCCTTTGACCAGGCTGGGCGACCCCCGCAAGTTAGAACTCATACCTTCCTCGTACTTTCTTAAGCTTTCCACTTCGAAGCCAATGGAAGAGGGAATTTCTGTTTGTTATATTGCATCCAAGGATAGTAGGTTCCATTGTATTCAGTACGCCATAGGACCGTAAAACAATAAAGAAGCGTTTGCGAAATATCCTCTCATGCCCACTGAAAAAGAAGATCCTGCTGAAGGACAAGCCATCACTGATGGCACCATGGCTCCTAGCTTTAAACTAAAGAGTGATGATGGCAAAACCTACTCTCTTTCTGACTATAATGGCAAAAAAGAGGTCGTCCTGTACTTCTATCCAAAGGATGATACGCCAGGCTGCACTAAGGAGGCGTGCTCCTTTCGAGATAATCTTTCTTCCCTAAACAAGGCCGGTGTTCAGGTTCTGGGAGTCAGCATGGATGATGTGGACTCTCATGGCAAATTTAGAGAGAAGTATTCTCTCAACTTTCCTCTGCTCGCCGATACCGATGGGAAGGTTTCGAAGGAATACGGCGTTTACAAGCTCAAAAACAACTATGGGAAGAAGTACTGGGGCATAGAGAGGTCTACGTTTGTCATTGATACAGAAGGACGGATCAAAAAGGCAATTCGGCGTGTCCAGGTGGATGGACACGTTGATGAAGTTAGACGCTATCTCTAGACGATCTTCGGAAGCCCCCAAGACAGTTTTCCAACATTTCTAGATCGTCCAACGCAACGATCGAACCACTCCTCAAGAAACATTCGTCTCTGTTTTTCAAACTGCCCTTGCAACTGTCCCTGTATATTGCTATTCAGCTCTTCCCTCTTCTTGGAGACGGGTCAGAGATCGTGACCATGTAGTCGCTGCTAAAATTCCGTCAGCGGCCATGAATACTTCCGAACCAAAGATCTTAAGACCCACGTATTTTCACGAATATTCTATGACATCTCGCAAAACCGAAAAACAAAGACAAACTAAAGCGCATCGAAGGGCACTGCACGGCGATATGCGACGAAAACGGAAGAGATCTAATCGGTCTTAGAACCTATTGATATTGCTTAGAATCAGAAAATAGTTGAACCAAGCAAAGTAAGTAAGCTTTAACAAGTTCAGCAACACTTGCGCGAACGTTATCCGCCAGTTCCGTCGCTGGCGGCAGTAGCATCGGAAGTCTCTAGACCATTTTTCTTGTCTTCTTCTTTTACTGATTCTGTGGTCTTTTCAGCTCGTTCCTTGATTCTCAGGAGCTCCGATTTCTTCAAAGTCTTGCTCGGCTTTTCCGAGATTAACCCTTTTGGCCTAAAATAAAGAACTACTATCAACAGGGAACCGATTGCTATTGGCGTAACAGCGTTAAGATCTATTGGTATTGAGATATTGTGAGATCCTGCATAGGTCTGAAAGTTCGTAACAAAATCGATAATTCCTTCAAATGAAATAGCGCCTACTACCATTCCAAAATTGTTCGCCGCACCCCCGAGGATGACGACAACGAATGGATACAGTGTGAAAAACTGTCGGACAAATGTCTCTGGGCTGATATAGGCCGACTGTGTAACGACGAGCGCACCGGCAATTCCACTGATTGCAGATCCAACGATTAATATGTTTCTTCGAATGGCTACATTGTTTTTGCCGAATGCTGCGGAAGATATCTCGTTATCCCTGACGGCCCGGAGTGTTCTTCCAAGCGGCGACCTCGCCACCTTTTCTGCATAGAAATAGACTCCAACCGTGAAAAGAGCCAGCAAGCCAAGCAAGACGACCTGGCGATAGTCAAGAATACTTCCAGTGAATCCTAAGACATCGGGAATGAGGAGTCCGTCCGGTCCGTCAGTGACGGGGGAATACGCTTGAACGAAAATGAGGAAGAACTCACCAGCCGCAAGCAAGAGCATGGCAAGGTAATCTTCACGTAGTCGAATCGCTGGATATGATGCCGCAAAACCAAAGATAGCCCCGCACGATGCTCCAACTGCTATCATGAACAAGAATATTCCTAGATTAAGCACAGGATGAGCGTTAAGAGCCAAGTCCATTGAATTGTGCAATCTGAATTGGTTACTAAGAAGGTCGCTACCGCTTTCTCTTATGTTCAGAATCCATGCCATCAAATAATAGGAGAGGGAGCCGGAAAACAAACCTCCTGCAGCCACGAATAGCACTTTCCCAAAGTTCGGAACTCCTGCGTATCCGAATTCGAGATTGATTGTAAGCGCAACAAGAAGATAGATGAGTGTCATTATCCCAAAATCGATCAGCGTGGAGATTACATTTATTCCTCCGATAACTACCACAGGGATCATTTTTTGGCTCTCCTCAAGATTCTGCGCCATCCAACAGCGGTAATGCCCTGAGGGGCAACCAGCAGAGTGATGATCATAATCGCCAGTGGAATTCCTAACTGGAAGTTGTTTACCGCATACCCTGCGGAGGCACTCACAAATTTACCCACCAGAACACTCAACTCTCCAGTTATGTAAATTTCTCCAAATCCAATTAATAACCCGCCGATAATGGCGCCATAAATGCTGTTGAGTCCGCCTAAAACGCTGCCAGCAAATATTGAAACAATCAGTAGTGAAGCTTGATTTTGGTTAGTTGTGTAAACAATTGAAAAAAGACCCCCGGCAAAACCGGCAACCCCGCCTGCCAAGAACCACGAGACCACGTAAACTCTTTCTACATTGATCCCCACCGTTTTTGCAAGATTAGCGTTTTCGATAGCCGCTCTCATCGCGATTCCGAATTTGGTCTTATTCAATATCAAATAAAGCGCAGCAGAAATGACGATCACCGATATCGGTCCAACGTATAGCATTCCCAAATCACCAAATAGTTTGAAATCTCCGAGTGCATACAACGTGTAGAAGTTTCCGTAGCCTCTGTCGCTTATTATTCGACCATACCAACTTTCAAGGTCTTCGATAAAGAGCAAATTTCCCCCCACAAAAATGAGATCCACCGCTAAAGTCGCAACCATCAACATAATTAGCGACGAGCCTTTCCGGATAAGAGGTCGCAGAACGCCTAGGTACATTAGGACAGAAATTAGTCCACCAAACAAAAACCCCAATGGTGTGGCTAGATATGGACTCTTCAATTTCCATAGAATGAAAGCTGTGGCACTAGCATAGGTTCCAGTTGTAACAAAATCTGCTGCCGCGAAATTAGGCACTTTGGTTGTGAGGTACGTTAATGTCAACCCCAAACACATAAGTGATACTAGCGAGCCAAAAATGATAGATTGACTGATTAGGGGACTAATCAATAGCGAAATGACTCTTCGTAAAGTCAATGAGAACGATTAAATAGTTTCTGATAACCCGGACACTCTATGGATAAACGAATACGTAAGTCAATTTCTACAACAATAACTGTCGTCATAATCGTCGTTATAATAGTGATCGCGGCGGGTGTAGGTGTATACCTTGCTACGACGTCAAAGACGAGTACAACTTCAACGACATCTACTTCAAGCGTAACAACGGCTGCCACTTCGTGCAATACAAGTTCGTCTACGTTCTGCTTCCCTGCAAAACCCAAGGGTAGCAATGCGACATTGAGTGGCACAGTGACAATCGGAGTCATGACGGACACGACCGACGGTCTTTCATCCATTGGTATCCCGATAGGGTACGCGACCCAACTGGCAGCGGGAGATATCAACACTTGGCTTGCAGGAACACAATGGGCGGGCAAAGTCACTTTCAAGGTCGATATATTGAACTATGCTCTTGAAAATTCTGAAGCGGCAACTGACCTCAGCGCATTTGCATCTGATGGCATTACTGTCGTAGTAGGTCCGCTGAACAGCGGTACTGTAGGGGCAATATACTCTACGGCTCAATCCGACAACATTGTACTCATCTCTCCATCGTCAACTTCAGTGCTATTGGCAGGTGTTAGCAACTATCTCTATAGGACTGTTCCTAACGACGCATTCCAAGCTCAAGCAGATTCTCAAGAGATGTATCAGGATGGCGTCAGAAACCTCATAATCGTTTACACCAACCAAGCCTACGGTTCGGGACTGGCTAATGCAACATCTTCATTATTCAAGGCAAAGGGCGGAAATGTCACTGCTATGATCCCCTATACTCCATCTACTACTTCGTTCGGACCCACTCTGGCTTCGATGAATTCAGCTTGGTCGACAGCTGTAGCCAATGCTGGTGGTAATACGTCTGCGGTGGCTTTCCAAGTCATCGGATACCAGGAGGTTGGAAGTCTGCTTCAACAGGCGTCTACGAGCTATCCTAGCCTACTGAACTCAACTCAGCCCTGGTACGGAACTGACGGAGAGTCAGACAACGTGGCTTTCACAAACACTACGTTCGCCAGTTACTCTTTGACGGCTAGGCTCCCATCTACATTCTACGAAACCACAAATACTTCGGCGACAGGCCGCGTTTGTGCCGCTATCGATACGAATACTAGCGGTGGATGCGATCCATATACTCTAAACGCCTATGATGATACGTGGCTGGCAGCTGACGCACTGATGCAGTGCGGAGCAAACAGCGGCACTTGCCTTGCAAGCGGAGCAGTTGCTCAAGTGGCTAATGAATCAGTGGGTGTAACCGGGGCTATGACACTTGGCTCCGATCATGACCGAATTGGGAATGCTTATGTCATCTACGACATCCAATCAATTTCTGGAACCATAACTTGGGTAATCGCAGGAAACTGGACAGTAGCGACCGACATGGTCACATGGAACCAATACAAACCGAAATTCTAGGGGAGAAATTCCCCTTTTCCCTTTTTTGTGACTTCTATGGCGTACGCAATTGAAGTCGAACATATTTACAAGTCATTTGGCAATCTGAAAGCTCTTTACGACGTTTCTATGACCGTTGATGAGCATGCCATAACGATTCTCATGGGTCCGAACGGATCTGGAAAGACAACCCTGATCAATGTGATCAGCGGGTTTTACAAGCCTGATTCTGGCAAAGTAATTTACAAGGGAAAATCAATTACTGGCCTTCCGCCCCATAGAGTCTACAAATTCGGCCTAGCTAGAACTTTCCAAATTCCTGCGCTTTTTCTCAAACTCACTGTTCTCGAAAACGTAATGGTGGCGCGAAGAGAAAACAAAGGGGAAGGATTTGGAAGTTCTCTCTTGAAGAATCTTTGGGTTAGCGACGAGAGACAAGCCGCTGAGGAAGCCTTCAAAATACTTGACATCGTTGGATTGTCTCAGATGTGGGACAAGCCGGCTAACGTCTTGAGCGGAGGTCAGATGAAACTACTTGAATTAGGGCGAGCACTTATGAGTGGTGCAGAGACAATTCTATTAGATGAGCCAATTTCCGGCGTCAATCCTCGGTTGGCTCACGATATTTTTGCAAAATTAGTGACCTTGCGAGATAACTACGGAATGACTTTTTTCGTAATTGAACACAGGCTGGACATAGCTCTTGGCTATGTTGACAAAGTTGTAGCGATGGCGCTAGGAAAATTTGTTGTAAGCGGATCCCCTGAAGAGGTTACTTCCGACAAAAGAGTAATAGAGGCATACTTAGGCGCCTAGGAAAGGTTAGCATCCCACGCTCAGTCTAAATAATATTTCAGCAGGTTACGGTAAGCTTCAGATCCTAAGCGAAGTCTCCCTGCAAGCTAAAACACGTGAAGTTACAGTTGTAGTAGGGCCAAACGGTTCTGGCAAGAGCACTTTGCTTAAGACTGTGGCTGGGTTGACTACTGTCCTTGGTGGGACTGTTGAAATTGATGGGCACGATATAACGGGGCTTCCAGCACATGTAATTGCAAAGAAAGGCATAGCTTACCTCCCACAGACGGAGAGCACTTTTACTCAACTCACGGTCTCGGAGAATCTGAAAATGGCAGGTTATACCGTAGAGAAGACCCAGTATGATGAAGGGCTAATGACAGGATTACGAATGTTTCCACAGCTGTCGAATTATATGGCCTCCAAAGTCCAAAATCTCAGTGGTGGAGAACGACAGATGGTCGCGATGACCATGGCCTTGATTCGCAAGCCGACAATAATAATGCTCGACGAACCGACCGCAAACTTGTCGCCTAAACTAGCTACTGAGGTTTTGAAAAACGTCGGTTCGCTATCTCAAGATCTCAAAATGGCAGTACTTTTGGTAGAGCAGAATGCAAGGAAAGCACTTGAAATTGGAGATAGAGCCTATCTGCTCGTGGGCGGAAAGAAGGTTTTTGAAGGTTCTGCGAAAGAGCTCCTAGAGCATAAGGAGCTGGGACAGATGTATCTTGGAGTAAAAACAGCAGCTCCTACATAGTTGCAGTCACTATCAGATCGTTACTGATTTATCAGTATTCGGTCTTAGAGCGAATAACGAGACAGAAATTACGGTTGCTCCAATAAAGACGCTTATTGCTATCCAAAGAAACTGAACATTTGTCAAGGTTCCGATTAAATACCAGCTTTTCGAAAAATTGGAAATTTTCCCATTGGCAATCACGCTGAAACTTTCGGCAAGATTCTGGTAGACCGTCATGTACTCAAGATATGACAATAATCCAGAACAGACTATGGACGTGTACAATATCGATTTCAACATTCCGAACTTAAAGTACAGTCTGGTCATCAGACAAACAGTTCCTACTACAAAGCAGAAGAATGCCAATACATTCACGTATTCATAGACCGGGGCGAAGTAGAATGTGCTCGGTAGATTTCCATATACTGTATGATATAATTCTGCGTCTTGTAATACAGAAATGAATGCCGGAATGTAGTATGTTCGGTCAATTACTTGATTCAGAACAATAATCAATTGTATAGTGAAGCCGGGCAAGAAGAGTAAGATATTCTTCTTGTACAATGCAAGCGAAACCAACAGTGATCCAGTTACAATTAAGGCAAGGGTAACTTGGTAACCTTCAAGTCCTATAAAATCATAGAAGGGATAAATATCAAGTCGGGGGTCGATACTTGCCATTGAAAAGGCAAGAAAAGCTAGATTAAGAGTGACCAATGTCATAAAATCTAGAACAACAGGGAAAAACCTTCGATTTGTCAATAAAATCGACAAGTGACAGTAGCTTATTCTGAAGGTCTATAAGAATCACTCTCGATAAGCAAATCATTGAAATGCAGATTCTCCCATCATTGTATAGTGCTAGTGAGAATTGTAAATGGTGAAAAATTGTATCACCGGCTTTTTGCAAG
Source organism: Nitrososphaerales archaeon (assembly GCA_030041355.1). Lineage (GTDB taxonomy): Archaea > Thermoproteota > Nitrososphaeria > Nitrososphaerales > CADDZS01 > JASHOD01. The sequence continues at coordinate 106,472 of JASHNZ010000058.1, read as the reverse complement.
AGAAAAGAAAGAAGGGGGCAATCTCAAAGATTGTAATGGGCATTACTGTTCTGATCATCGTGAGCGCTGGATTGTTAGGGGTAGCAATCATTGTCATGCATCCAGACGTACTGCCGAAAGATATGGTTACAACGAGCGAGCTCACACTGATTGCCTCAGAGCCTTTCGAATTGCAGGTATTCTATGATGGAGGGTGGAATGCATTCTGTATTGGTTGGCAGGGGTCAAATACGGTAATTGCCAATTCTACATTTACAGGGTATGGATCTGCTAATCGGACTATCACTCTTACTGGCAATGTCTACGCTGGAATGCGACTCGACGTAACAATTCAAAAAGAAGACAATTCTTCGGCGACACTCCAAGCAGACATTATTGCTCCGCACAATACTCGCACTGTAGAAAATTCCACGAATCTTCCTTACGGTCAGATCTTTCTTGGAATTGGGGTTCTTTCTTGAGTTCGCGTTATTGAAGTGACATGTGAATATAGTTGAAGTAGGGCAAAACAAAAGAAAGATAGCAGGAGTTCAAGAAAACGGTACGCATTGCTCTATGGGCTCTCAGTTTCAACAGAGCTTCCCACGCAATGATTTATGCCTTCTCCAAGAGCGTCAGACATACCCCTTGTCTTCTCCGTTTTTGAAAATGAGTATTGTCGTGGCATATAACTCATAGGATAAGAGCCTCGGACAGGCTTGAAGCTACTTGGTCAGAAGCCCTAATTGCTAAATTTGGGTTAGGAGCCTCGGGCGGGATTCGGGCCCGCGACCTATTGCTCTCTTTTCAAAGTCACTTCTCGAATCGAAGGACAATTGGTTACGAGGCAATCGCTCTGACCAGGCTGAGCTACCGAGGCAATTGTCAGCTCATAAACCAAACAAACCCGATATAATAGATATCCTTTAGATAAAATGAAACTCAATAATTCTTCATGCCAATCGTTTCTGTCTCGGGAATCAGGGGCATCGTGAATTACGATTTAGACTCTCCTCTGGCAGAGTCGGTAGGATTGCGATTTGGAACTTTTCTAAATTCTGGAAGTGTCGCTTTAGGTTGTGATACCAGGACCACTTCCACGGCTCTAAAGGCAGCGATGAGCTCAGGACTTGTACTCGCGGGGTGTACCGTTTACGATCTTGGATTTTCCTCCACTCCAAGCGTATTCAAGGAAGTTTCTGTGCGAAATCTAAACGGGGGGATAATCGTCACTGCGTCTCACAATCCGCCGAAATGGAACGGCATCAAATTCGTTGTCAAGGGAGGCCGAGGAGTTTTCGAGGATGAGCTCCAGTCTATAAGAGGCACTCGTCCTAAAGAGAATGTTCGATTAGGCCGGGTCTTCCGAAGAAAAGCTCAGTACCTTGATATTCTCCAAGCGAAAGCTGGGTTCAAGACAGCTTCCGGAGTCAAGGTAGCACTCGATCTCGCCGGAGGTGTAGGATCGCTCTTCATCGGCTCAATAATCGCCTATCAGGGTTGCGAGGTTCATGCAATGCATGATGCGCCAGGAATTTTCCCAAGAATTATAGATCCGACGGTTGATCCCTTGCTAGCTCTCTCAAGTGCCGTTAAAAATGAGAAATGTGATGTTGGATTTGCCTACGATTGCGACGCTGACAGATTAGTCATTGTCGATCACAATGGAAACAAAATGTCCGGAGATGCTACACTTCTCATCTGTCTCAGATATTTCTTGGAAAACAGTCGAAACAGAAGAGTTGCCGTGAGCGTTGACACGAGCCTTGCGGCTGAAGATCTCGTTAGGGAATACAATGGCAAGATCGTCTATTCAAAAGTGGGAGAGGGGAATGTGGTGAGAAAGATAATTGAAAATAACTGCGGGGCAGGCGGCGAGGGGAGTTCTGGAGGTTACATTGAGCCTGCTTTTGTCATGTGTCGCGACGGAGTCCATGCTTCCACGATGATTACGCGAATGATAAAGTCGGAAGGCTCGCTTTCCTCGATAACATCTGGTTTCAAAAAGTACTATCAGGATCGCGCAAAACTCGAGATTGACACGGCTCTTACACCCAGAATACTCGAATCATTGTCGAAGACCGAGAGCGAGGTTGAACTGACTGACGGTGTGAAGGTCAGGATGGGCGACAAGTCATGGGTCTTAGTGAGAGGATCTAATACCGAAAATGTGATCCGAATATCAGCTGAGTCCGCTAGCGAAACTAGATCTGCAGGACTCGTTAAAGAATTCTCCAAGAAGATAAACGATATTGCGGATGACCTCCGCAGACACAATTCTTCTTAGACATGAAAGAGAGAGCAATTTCTTTTTGCCACGCAAGAAAGCCAGTCTGAATGAGGAAGAAACGATACAGCTCGTCTGGAAAGTCCTGACACATGGCCAGAGACCAAGAAACTATTGGTCGTTTGATCCCTACTCCGATGATGTCTCGTGGGTTACAAATGAGAAAGAACAACGATTTGTCATATCAAAAGCTGACATGTTGGTGGCAGATACTGATACTCCGCCTCAGATGACTCCAAAACAAATTGGATCAAAGGCAATCATGGGGCCTGTGAGCGATTTTGCGGCCAAAGGTGTTAGGCCCTCTTTTTGTGTAATCTCACTGGCAATCCCAAAGACGAACGCAACGTACAGTTTTATCAGGTCTCTCGCGCAGGGTTTTAACACTGCTTGCAAGAATTACCGTCTAAAGGTTATTTCGGGAGACACTAGCGGATCGAAGAGTGGATTAATCATCGATGTTACGATCTTTGGCTTCGCGAATTCCTTCGTTAATAGACGTGGAGCAATGCCGAATCAAATTGTGGGAGTCAGCGGCGATTTTGGTCTTCAAAGCTCGGGACTTGCCATGCTATTAGGGAGGGCCCAGTCCGAAGACAAGAATTTCCGAACGAGAGCGAAGCAAAGCGTACTGGAACCAAAAGCTAGGTTGGACCTTGGCCTTCGTGTTTCAAAATATTTGTCTAGCTCCATTGACTCTTCAGATGGACTAGCCCTGTCTCTGTATCATCTTGCCGAATCAAGTCGAGTTGATTTGCAGCTAGATTCCCTCCCCATTGCAGATGGTGTAGAAAGATTCGCCGCGTCGAACAAGCTGCATCCGAGCGATCTTGTACTATTTGGCGGAGAAGAATACGAACTCGTAATGACCTTTAGATCTGAATACATGGATACTCTGCAACGACTCGGAGTAATTCCAATCGGGCGAACTACTGTGGCTCGCTATTCATCTCATCCTAGAGTTTATTTCAACTCTAAAGAGATCCCGAGAAAAGGCTGGATACACAACCAATAGTCTATGAGGCAGTCGCTTCCTTTACCATCGCCTGAAATCTCTCATATAAAGAGTCAAGTTTCACTTCATCGTCAGATTCAGCATATACTCTGATCAACGGTTCGGTACCGCTGGGCCGGAGCAAGATCCAGGTATGTTCATCAATCCAGATCTTCAGTCCATCTGTCCGGTCGATTTTTCCCTCTTTGCTCTCAGTCTCCAGGTATTTCATTACCTGAGGCTTCTTTTCGTTAGGGCATTCATATTTTGCCTTCTTCTGATAAAATGTAGGCAGAGATTGGATCGCTTTGGAAAAGCTCGTTTTTCGACTTGCAAGAGCCTCGAGAATTAGGGCTGTGGTCATAGCTCCGTCCCTAACAGGAATGTGAGGCCCGTAGAAGAAGCCCCCATTTTCTTCCAAGCCAAGTGGTGCTTGAGAATTCACCATGGCTCGCGAGACATCGACTGCCCCAACAGTGGTCCAAATTACTTTGGCATTGTGTTTCTGGGCGATAATTCCAACGAGTTGGGACGTGCTCACGGTAGTGCAAACAGGGCCTCCTGGATGCTTTTCAAGGAGAAAATCGACCAACAGAGAGCCTGTCCTGTCGCCCCAATAGATTAATCCATTTTCATCACAAAACAAGCTTCTGTCCCCATCGCCGTCATATGCCACCCCGAATGCCGCACTGTAAACCTTGACAGCCTCAGAGAGATCCTTCAGGTTGGTAGGGGTCGGCTCTGGTCCTCTTCCCGGAAAATTGCCATCTGCCTGCCCGTTGATCGTAATAATCCTACAACCTAACCTTTCGCCGAGATACGGTGCAGCAACAGCTTGCGCACCGTTCCCAATGTCCATCACCACAGTGAACTTTGACTCTGCGATCTTTGCAGAATTGACCTGAGACATGATTCCTTTAATGTAATTTTCAACAACATGAGTTTCCTTTCCTGATCTACCAATTGATTTCCAATCAGCTTTTTTGTATTTCTTCTCGTGGTAGATAGTTTCAATTTCCCTCTCGCTCTCACGGCTTATCTCCACTCCATCGCTTCCAATAACTTTCATTCCATTGTATTGGGAGGGGTTATGCGAAGCTGTTACGATAATCCCACCACCGTACCCGAATGATCTTACAGCGAATTGATGAGCAGGTGTTGGTGCGATGTCAGCCTCTTCACCGTTTGCCCCGGAGGAAAGGACGCCTGAAAGAACTGCCTTCGAGAGGGCCGGGCTGGAATTTCTTACATCTTTTCCAATCAGCAAGGACCTCTGACCGGAAAAATATGATCCGATAGATTGTGCCATTTCGGTAACAAAATCAAGGGTTAGATCTTTTCCAGGAATCCCTCGGATCCCATTTGTACCAAATAATTTGGGATAACTTGTTTGCTCGGTCATTTTTGAAACGATACCTCAAGGGATGCCTTTCTTTTGCGATGCCCCTAGGTTAAGCTGTTTGAGAGAATGACAAGTGGTCTTATAATCACTCTGCTCTTTGATAAATAAGCAATCTAGACTTTCCTAACTCCAAAAAATCCATTTGCCCGGCGCTAGAAAGGGTAAGAATAACCGTATCAGGCCCGCAAAGCTGGCATAGCGACTCAGATATATGAATGGGTCTGAGGTGAGCAGAAATTCCCTTTAGCCCCAGAACCAGCCTTTATCTTCACAGGACAACTCTGAACCGCAGAAATTACACCGGAGATGGCATGCCTGAAGATATGTCATTTGGTTGCCACAAAGAGGGCACATGACCGCCTCGCTGGTATCTCTAGCCGCTCCAATCTGCTCTTCTGGGCGAACAGACATTCGAGGAAGGTACTCTAAATTCCCGAGCAATTAAGTTAGCTGTTTGCCAGGATCCTCATACAGAGACTCGAGGTAAATTCTTGGGTTGAAGCGCTCCCGTTGAGATCTATTGTCTTATCTTTTGGATTTTGAGATAGCAGCTGTTCTCGCACTGCGTTCTCAATCCGTCTTGCAGTCTCAAAGACTTTGCGTTCCTCCCCTTTGCGTGAGAAAAGCCAGTCAAGAAGCATCGCAGAAGAGAGTATTTCAGAGACCGGGTTAGCTACATTTTTTCCTGCAATGTCTGGAGCCGTTCCATGTACCGCTTGAGCCATCGCATAGCTTTCACCAGAGTTAAGAGAGGGAGCTAATCCAAGGCCTCCCACAAGACCCGCCGCCTCGTCAGAAAGAATATCGCCAAATAAATTCGTGGTTAAAATTACATCAAATCGCTCCGGGTTAGTCACTAATTCCATGGAGGTCGAGTCCACCAACTTCTGCTCGAGCTTTACGTCTTGATAGCCTTCTTCGTGTACGTGTTCGACCTCATCGAGAAATAAACCGTCGCCCTCCATGAGGACATTCGATTTGTGGACGGCTGTGACGAGTTTCTTTTGATTCCTAGATCGGGCGATTTCAAAGGCCGTTTTCGCGATTCTCTTGCAGGACGATCGTCTGATTACGCGTAGCGACATCACCGTATCCTTGTCTACCCAAAATTCTCCGTAACCCTTATGCAAATTGATGTTGGGGAAAAAATCCTCCGTATTTTCTCTAACGACGACGAGATCGATGTGGTTGAGTGTATTCAGATACGATTTTGCAGGTCGTATGTTTGCAAAAAGATCATATTGCTTTCTAATTTTTCCCGAAGACATCGGATAATCCTTGTCGTCTTTTGGATAAGAACCGGTTTGCAGAGGGCCGAGTATCCATCCGTCGCACTCGGATATTCCCTTCATCGTCTCTGGGGGAAGCGTTCGTCCGGTAGTCCTGTATGCCTCCATGCCAACAAGCAGCTCGACAAATTCAATTTGTAATCCCGTCGACTGCGATGCTACGTCAAGAACATGCGCCGCGCTAGAGACGACTTCAGGGCCAATGCCATCACCTTTGAGGAGGGCCAACCTGTATTTTTTCATGCTAGCAAAAGATCGCCATATTTTTCGACGTAAGGTATCAGCCCGCCTTCCTGAAGGATAGCTTCCATGGTCTTGCTCATCTTTGGAAAGAGTATTTCAGTCCCTTTAGTCAGATTCGTCACATAGCTCTTTCCCAGATCAAGCTCCAGCTCGTCTCCCTCGGAAATCAGGGAGGTATCGCATATGATTGCCGGGAGCCCTATGTTGATCGAATTCCGATAAAATATCCTAGCAAATGATTGAGCCAGAACAGCCCTAACTCCGCACATTTTGATGATTATTGGCGCGTGTTCTCTGCTAGAACCCATACCAAAGTTTTTGCCCCCAACAACAAAATCTCCTTTTCGCACTTCTAAAGGGAACTCCTTTCGAGCATCTTCCAAGGTATGCTTGGCTAGCTCGGGTAGATTTGATCGCAGGCTCATGTACCGGCCAGGACATATCTCGTCAGTGCTGATGTTGTCCTTGAACTTCCAAGCGCGTCCTGACATTGACTTTTGGCTCCTAAAGAAACTCTCTCGGATCAGAGATGCATCCATTGATCGCAGTGGCAGCGGCTGTGGCAGGTGAACCGAGATAAGTCTGGGCTTTTGGATTCCCTGTGCGTCCAGGAAAGTTCCTATTTGAGCTTGAGAATATCACGTCGTTATCAGCCGGAATTCCACCGAGAGCTCCAAAGCATACGCCGCAACCGGCTGGGGTCACAAGAGCCCCTGCCTCGATAATCGTGTCGAGAATGCCTTCTCTCATACATCCCAAGTATACTTTTTGCGATGAAGGAGTGACTATGAGTTTTAGCCCTTTTGCCTTCTTGTGATTCTTGAAAATTTGCGCGACAATCCTCATATCCTCTATTCTAGTATTAGTGCAGCTTCCGATGAAGACCTCATTCACTTTCGCTCCTCGCGCTTGCGAAACCGGCTTTACATTGTCGGGCGATCCCGGGAGCGCGACTTGAGGCTCCAGTTCAGATACATCAAAGGAGATCTCCGATTCGTAAACAGCATTTTCATCAGAAGCCATTTCTCTCCATTGTTCGACCCGGTGAAATTCTTCGAGATAGTTCCTCGTTCTCTCATCGGACTTGATCAAGCCTGTCTTTGCTCCAGCTTCGACCGCCATATTTGCAAGTGTCAGACGTCCATAAACATCCATTTCGTCGATTGCCGATCCGTGGAATTCGAGAGACTTGTATGTAGCCCCATCAGTGCCAAGTATCGATAGCGCTTTGAGGATCATGTCCTTGGCATACACTCCTCTTGGTGCATTCCCCTCCAGGTTTACCTTGATTGTCTCGGGCACACGAAGCCAAGTCTTGCGGAGTCTCATCGCAACTGCAATGTCGGTTGCTCCCATTCCAGTAGAAAAGGCGCAAAGACCTCCAGAGGTGCAAGTATGTGAGTCCGTTCCAACTATGAGATTTCCTGGAGCAGCATAGTCTTCAGCCATTACCTGATGGCAGATCCCGTTTCCCGCATCCGAGAGTACCAATCCGTTGCCCATCGCAAACTGCCTGACTATCTCCTGATCATTTGAGAGTTCTTTGGTCGGCGGAGGCACCGCATGGTCGATGAAGAAGATGGTTCGCTCTTTGTTCAGTGAACCTGAGAAAGCATCACCTTTGAATCTGCTTAGTTGATTAATCAGAAGAGGCCCTGAAGCATCGTGAGAGAATGCGTAGTCAACTTTTACAATAACGACCTCACCCGATGAAACACTTCCGTTCGCGGCATGCTCTCCAATTATTTTTTCTGCCAGCGTCTTCCCTGCCAATTTTCTCAGACTTCCTTTTAATTCCTGAGAACAAAGAATTCCTTTTGAGTATCTACTAGAACTTCAGAACAAGCAAAGACTTCTTGTATATCGACAAACTCTGAATCTGTATGGGAAAGCTTCGATTCTCCAGGTCCATATGTTAGGGCGTCTACTCCAAAAGCAAGCGCATAGGTGTTCATATCTCCGGTTCCAGATTTTGTAACAAATGAGGGTTTTAATCCGCGTTTAAGCAAAGACCTATTGATTGCGCGAGCTATTCTGCAATCCACCCGTGCCTTGTAAGGTTCGGTCAACTCGGCAAAAGTCGTGGCAATCACGCAGTGCTTGGATTTTGATTCCTCAGATGCAATCTCTTCTATTCTACTTGCGACTTTTGCTGAACTGGTACCTATAGGCACGCGAATGTCCACAGACATCTTCGCGCTCCCCGGAATCACATTATGCGCGGTTCCAGATCTTATTCCTGTAATCGCCACCGAAACGGAATCAACCCCTTGAGCATTCCCTCCGATAGATAATTTCTTTCTCAGTGAATCGTAAAGAGAAAAAACCACTTCTGCTGCGTTGGTGGTAGTCCAAGGAGCACTTGCATGCGCTTCTTTGGTCCTGATATCGAAAGAGACTGGAACATGTCCGCGGTACCCGATAGTAACTTTGTTTAGGCCGCAGGGCTCTCCAAATATTGCGGCATCAGCTCTTAAACGATCCTTGATTAATTGATTCAACCCGCGACTCTCTTTCTCTTCTTCCACAACCCCAGCGAAGATTAAACGACCTTGCGAGCGGTCTGGATCTTTTTCGAACTGCTCTGCAATGTCTTCAAACGCAAGTAGCATAGAAAGCAGTGCCCCCTTAGCATCGCAAGCGCCCCTTCCATAGAGCTTGTTTCCATCTTTTCGGACAGCTAGTCTTCCTGGAACTGTATCCAAATGCGGACAGAACAAAAGGGAAGGCGAGCCAGAGCCTATTTCGCAAATTATGTTGCCTGCGAAATCCACTCTTGGGGAGAGGCCATGAGACTCAAGTTCTGACTTCAAAATCGTAACGATTTCCGCTTCCTCACCAGACGGTGAATAAGTGGCCAGTATCTTCTCGGCAAATTGAATTCGAGAATCCTTTTTCTTTTGATCTGCGCTCGAGATCTGCGTCAATTGTTTGGGGCGACGCGGAATTGATGACGCTTGAATCATATTAAGGTGTGCGCTCTTTCAATTTCTTTCTTGCTCAACCAAATAGTCGATAATAAGGCTCGGGATATCGACTCTGCTTTGTGCAAGTACATTCTTGAATTCTGTAGTGTTGTTGACTTCGTGAACGACTAGTCCATCCCTATCCGATTCCATGAGATCTACTCCGAAGATCCCGCTACCGAAGGGTCTCGTTGCTTGGATGCACAAATCATCAAGCTCCTTCGAGATCGGTAGGTTCTCCGCTTTTCCTCCACGCGCAGTGTTTGTTCGCCAATCTCCGTTGTTCGAAATTCTATAGATCGCTGCTACGGTTCTCTCTCCGATTACTATGGCTCGAATGTCACGTGGAGGCCTTTTCACCCTCTCCTGCAGATAGTAGATATGATACATCGAGGGCATTTCCTCTCGGTCTTCTATGACGCTTTTCGCCGCATCAACATCGCTTAGAGATGCAACCAACCTGCCCCAGCTTCCAATGGTCGGCTTGATGATAGCCGGATATCCCAATTCTTCTAGAGCGGCCAAAGCCTGTTCCTCGGTAAATGCAAGCATGGTGCGAGGAGTTGGTACGTTCGCTTTGGAAAGGGCCAGGGTCGTTAGAGCCTTATTCCCGGTTACAAGTGCTGTCGACAGGTTATTTACAACTCTGAGACCGAACGCCTCCAAAACCCCTGTCAAGTGGAAGTTCCTGAAATAAGCTGCGCAACGCTGGAGGACTGTATCTCCGAATTTCTGACGTGCAGCTTCTCGGCCGTTCAAAAGATCAAAACGCAGATCCTTCGAGTCGAAAGCTTTGAACTCTATCTCGCCAGACCGCCTTTTCGCAGCTTCGATTATTGCTTTCTCTTCCAGTCGCACCAGATCGTAGACCATTGAAATTCTAGAAGCCAAAATGGGAGTTCACTCTCCCCAGTCTTCACTCGCAGATTCCGCAGTTCTCAGCGTAATTATGCCAGCTTCAGAAATCTCTAGCTCAAAGGAGGTTCCACAGTCTCCGCAGGTTACAATTTCCCCATCAATAACGTCTGATGGAACTCTGATTTCCTGATTGCATTCTAAACAATTGGCCATTTAATTTCACCTCCATTTTTCATACAATTTCAAGAAGAAGCAACCGGTGGGGCCGATTTTTCAATTATATCGGATTCGAGAGCCTGCACTACTAGGCGATCATCAAGACTTAGTTCGAACAGATCACCACATTGTAGGTTCTTCAACCCCGCTGCGATTTCCTTGCTCATCTCTGGAGTCGGTTGCACTCCTAACACTCGCAGAAGATAGGCAGCACCATTCTTTCCGGATAACTCTCCGAAAACCAGCCTTCTGGTATTTCCTACCAGCTTCGGAGGAAGGATTTCGTATGCCTCGGGATTTCTAATAATGGCTGCAAGATGTGTTCCCGCCTTGTGAGTGTAGGCGTTTTTTCCCACGATCGGCTTCGCGGCAGGGATGGGATTCTTGGTATACGAAGAAACAAGCGCTGAGAGCTCACTCAGCATTTCGTATCTAAATTGTCGTTCAGAATGGAAAAGAAGCTTAAGAGCCATCGTAACTTCTGCTAGCGAGGCAATCCCCACCCTTTCCCCCAAACCGTCTATAGTGACATGTATCTGGTCTGCCCCCGCTTCGGCCGCAGCAATAGAATTTGCTAGTGCCAATCCAAGATCATTGTGACAATGAACATCAATTGGTCGATCTGTTACGCCCCTAGCCAGCGTCACGAGGCGAGCCATGCCCTGAGGTAACATGACACCAACAGTATCCGGTATCCCGATTCTGTCGGCCCCGGCTTTTGAAACCTCGGAAATGAAATTCAATAGAAATTCTGGATCGGTTCTGCTCGCATCCTCTGCAGTGAATCTCAATTTCAGCCCATAGCTTTTCGCATATTCGATTGCTCTGATTGATCTTTCAAGGGCAACTTCTCTAGTAATATGGAACTTGGAGTTAAGATGAATATCAGAAACCGAATGGTACATTGCGAGCCATTCCACGTCGCATGCTCTTGCAACATCAATGTCTTCCGAAAGGGCTCTTCCATGTGAAATTATCTGAGCTGACAATCCGGCCTTTCTCATTTCCTGCAATGACTCTCTATGCGACTGGGAGATTACTGGGCTGATTTCGATGCTGTCTACTCCAAAGTAATCAAGCATCCAAGCTATCTGTAATCGCTGGCGCTTTGTGAAAGAGACTCCAACACTTTGCTCTCCCTCGCGTAGCGTAGAGTCCAGTATTCTAACACGACTCATCGAATGGGAATTGATCTCGCTAAATCCCGCGTCGCTGTCATTAGAGGAATTATTCTTGCGCTCCAAAACTTCGATCCTTTCTTGCGGTTAACGCAGAAAAATAACGAATATAACTGTATTTGTTGCGAAATCAGCGGACCGTTTTCAGCACAACGACGGTATTCGTATCATCTATGCCATTAAGCTTTCGGATTTCGTCAATTGTGGAGTTTATCTCTGCTATATTCGAACCCGAAACTATCACGGCAATGTCATATTCTCCTGTTATCTCGAATATCGAATCCACTCCTTTTAGCCTTCTTAGACGCGAAGAAACCTCAGCCGTGGGAGAATTTGGATCTACAGAGAGAAGACTAATCGCTCTCGCTTGTGGCCCAATACTGGTTTCAATGGTAAACTTCGAAATCGAACCGGTCTTGATCAGATTTGCTACTCTTCTGCGGATAGCCGCTTCGGAAAGACTAACCGATTTTGCGATATCAACGAAGGGCTTTCGAGCGTCCTCTCTTAGGATCGAGATTATCTTTTCATCTACTTGATCCAATATGTATCAGGCCCCCGCTTCGAGCTTAGCTTCGATAGTAGGTCTCAAATTCGTCTCAAGATGAGTCAGAATTGAATCGAGGGACAAAACAACATTGTCAATTTGATTCTTCGTGATAACAAGCGGGGGAAGAAATCTCAGTACGTTTAGTCCAGCGTAGAGAAGGATTAGATGGTGCTCGAAACCTAAATTGATCACATCCTTCACTGGTATCCTAAGCTCAACCGCCAGCATGAGACCTTTTCCTCGTACTTCCCGCACCAGACTTGGGTATTTAGCAAGAATTATTGATTCAAGCTTATGTCTAAAGTACTCTCCGTTTTCCAGCGCCCGAGCTAACAACTGTTCACTCTGCAAGTATTTTAGGGCAGCCAAGGCGGCAGCGCATGAAAGCGCGTTCCCTCCAAAGGTGCTAGTCTGCTCACCTGGTTTCAACGAAGAAGAAATGCTTGAGGTGACAGCCGTGAAGCCGAAAGGGACTCCTCCGGCCACTCCCTTTGAAGCGGTCAAAATGTCGGGTTTGACATTCCAGTTCTCACAAGCCCACATCTTTCCAGTCCTTCCAAAACCAGATTGGACTTCGTCGAATACGAGCACTGAACCATTGGAATCCGCCAAGTCTCGTAAGCCTGGAAGAAAGTTGTCCGGCGGGATATGAATTCCACTCTCCCCCTGAATCGGCTCTACAATGATAGCAGCTGTGGCATCCGTGATGGCTTCTCGTGCTCTTTCCAAGTTTCCAAACGGTGAAAACCTGACTCCTTCCAGAAGAGGCTCAAAGGGTTTCCTATATTTCTGGTTCCAGGTTGCCGAAAGGGCGCCATAGGTCTTTCCATGGAAACTCCCCGTGAAAGCCAGAATCTCTTTTCTGCCCGTGTATTTTCTTGCAAATTTGAGTGCGGCTTCGTTTGCCTCCGCACCGCTGTTACAGAAATAAATATGATCTAGACCTTGCGGAAGTACCTTGACTAGTTCGGATAAGTAAGCTTCGCGAGCATCATTATACAAAGACCCGTGACATGTGATCAGCTCATGAGATTGATCCGCGAGAGCTTTTGCGACAAACGGATTTGCATGTCCGATAATCGCAACCCCATATCCTCCCGAAAGATCAACGTAGGCGCCACCCTTGTCATCAAAGACAAGAGCTCCAGCGCCTCTAACAATCTTTATCGGGAATTTCTGATAAGTAGGGATTAAGTGTTCGTCCTCTATTTTGCTCAATACTTTTCTACCCTGACTCCATTCAAAGCGATATTCAATTAGAAATTACAGTTCCTATTCCTGCAAGGGCATTTTGAATAGGATTTTCTTTCATCCCTGATGCGATGACCGATTTTCCAGCTCCCATTTCCACCGCTTCAATGGATGCTATAACTTTCTTATCCATGCCAGGCCCAATCGAGGCCAGCGCACCCTTTGCTTCATCGGTGCTCATTCTCCTCACAACTTGATCATTCAATATCAAGCCCTCCGTGTCTGTCAGATAGAGGGAGACGTCTGCTTTTAGGGCCCCCGCGATATGAGAGCAGGCCCGATCACCGTCTATGTTCAAAAGATTCCAATTCCCGGCTTCCACGGCAATCGGCGATACTACGGGTAGGAGTGATAGCTCGAACAAAGACGACAGCAGGCCTACATTTACATTAGTGATCTTGCCAGTATATCCCCCTTCTATGGCAACTTTTCTGCCTCTTTCGTCAATTATGACCAATCTTTGCTTTCGCTCTGCGCTGAGGAGGCCCCCGTCCAGTCCGCTCAGAGATATAGAGTTAATTCCGTTGGATAAAAGGATGCGAACTATTTTCTTCGCCAAAAGGCCGCTCATCACCATTGTAAAAATCTCTGCCGTTTCCTTGTCCGTGTACCTGCTCTTGATCCCTTCAGGGGAAGTCACGAACTTTTGCTTCTTGCCAAGCTTCTCGGCATATTCGGTTACTTGATCTCCTCCGCCGTGAACCAGCACTATTTTAGTCCCCTGTGCCCTCAAGACTTTCAGATCCTGTATGATTGAGGGATTTACGCCTTCGATAATACTCCCTCCGATCTTGCAAACCAGACATTCAATCTGACCATTCATACTGGATGCAACCCCGGGAACTCTAACCCTTGTCTTTCATCAAAGCCGAGCATTAAGTTCATGCATTGAACAGCATTGCCCGCGGCACCCTTCATCAAATTGTCAGTAGCAGACAAGAGAAGCAACCTGTTCATTCTGTCGTCAATTTCGAATCCAATGTCGCAATAATTAGATCCGCTCAAGATTTTTGGATCCGGGTACCTTGCGATTCCTTTTTTGTCCTTGACAAACCGAACGAAAGGTGCGTTTCGATAGAATTCCCGCAGAATTTTCCAAACTTCGGGCGTAGTGACTTTCTCTTTTGTAAAACAATGTATTGTGCATAATATTCCCCGCACCATGTTCATTGCGTGCGGAGTCATTGAGATCTTCACATCGACCCCTGCAAGTATTGAAATCTCCTGTTCAATTTCCGCAGTGTGTCTGTGATCGACAGGCTTGTAAGGCCTCATGACTCCGTATCTTTCCGCATGATGAGTTCCGGTTGTTGGTTTAGTTCCTCCACCCGAGCTACCGATCTTCGCATCAACTACTATATGGTAAAGATCTATGACTCTTGCCTTCGCAAAGGGCGCCAGGGCCAGAATACTTGTAATCGCCATACAGCCAGGATTTGACACAAACTTTGCTCTTTTGATTTCTTCCGAATATAATTCTGGAATCCCGAATACTGTACTGCGCAGTAAATCAGACTGTGGATGGCTGAACTTGTACCAGTGCTCGTATGCGACAGGATCCTTTAGACGATAGTCAGCGCTCATGTCGACAATTTTCATGTCGGTTTCTAAAAGCGCGGGAATTATTTTGACAGCACTACCATGAGGAACTGAAGTAAAGACAAAATCACACTCCGAAACTAGGTTGTCAACTTGAGGCTCCGTGAATCTCAAGTCACTCATAGATCTGAGGTTGGGGTGAACTCTATACACCGGGTCGTCTTTGTACTGCTTTGATGTTACAACCGTGACCCTGACACTATGATGGTTCAATAGGATTCGAAGCAATTCGCCTCCGACATACCCGGAGGCGCCGATGATGCCGACTCGAATGTTATCCGCCATTTCTTTTGTAATTCTCAAATAGAAAAGCTGTTGAGTACACCGTTTAAAGTTTGACCTTACAATTCGAAAGGTTCATCTCAAGTTCGAAATTCGTAGCTTAATGATAGAGTTGGTTATCCAACCTCATTTTGGTGTGTTCCCCGAGGATGTAAATTAGCTTTGTCTCAAAAGTCGAAACGACTCATTTGATGGAAGTTGAATTATCGCACTTGAATTCTTGGAGGTTGGCATTCTCAAAAACGCTGCTTGGGATGAAATGAAACTTTAGTCCTTTTTTTGCAAGCTCTGCGGCCGTTTTTTCACTTGCCGCAAACCAGCACTTGTCGGGTTCGAAATAACATAGAGTGCCATGAGATTCTTCTAGACAGACGTGGACAAGATTTTCGGCGGAGTAAAACATCTTGCTACCGCAGAAGATGCACTCCATCTCTTCCGTATTGAAAGCAGGAAGATTGGATTCAGACAGTTTCTCCACGAAAATTCACACCTCACACCTTGTGGCGTTAGCCGTCTAAAATTACTTTCTCCTGCAAAAAATTACACTCCAGCTCCTTCAGAAATCAAAAGAAAAATAGGGGAGTTTCAAAGACTAGCTTGAATGGTTTTACAGGAACTTTCAAAGGTCCTTGCAAGTGATTACAGAGGGCCAAAAGCGGGGGTCACTGAGCCCCAAGTGTTGAAGGCTCTTCTCGTCATCGGTGAAGCTGGTAGCATCGGTAGAGGGAAGCTCGGCAGTACTCTCTCCATCGGCCAAGGAGAAGTGAGAACACTGATCAGGCGCCTAAAAGACAGAGGTCTAATCACTATCGCTTCCGAAGGTTGTGCGTTAACAGTATCAGGTAAAAAGCAGTACAAATCCGTAGCCAAAGTAATTCCATGGGGATCTCCGGTAAACGGAGCGTCTTTAGGCTTGGGAAGAATGTGTTACGCGTTGATCGTCAGAGGAAGATCTGCAAAAGTGAAAAAAGGAATTGAGCAACGCGATGCCGCCGTGAGATTTGATGCACTTGGCGCCCTAACGGTATTTTTCCGGAAAGGAAGATTCAGAGTGCCACTCGCAGCTGAAGATTGTGAATCAAAAGGGCCCTCGGAGCCATGGATCGCGATTAGAGCAGCAAAACCAAAAGATGGCGATACCGTGATAGTCAGTGGGGCCAATGAGCTTCTTGACGCAGAATACGGAGCTCTCGCCGCTGCCCTAACAATAGTATAGCGTAGTTTAACCTTCCGTTCCTCAGAGTATTATCGAGTAATGAAGGGCATGGAATTAGCGCGACGTTGGGTTCTGTTCGTTACCCTCAAAATATTGAAACTTGTATCTTGTAAATTTCTCTTCCATAATAGTCCCGAGCCTGTCGGAATTCCTCCGATGTCAAGGAGCTGGAATATATATTCAAACCGTTTTAAAGCAAAATCATGTCAACCATCGATGTCAGAATAACGGGATTCTCGCTTGTAGTGAAGAACAAGGAAGAGGCGCTGGAGTACTACACAAAGAAGGTCGGCTTCGAGAAGAAGACCGACTATACAAATTACGGCTATAGGTACGTAACCGTCGGCCCCAAAGGACAGGATCTAGAACTGGCTCTCTGGGAGGTCGGCTCGCCCGACCCCAGCGGTTTGTCGAGCAATTGGAAGCCTGGCAGTGGCCCACCAATCGTCCTCCGTGTCGACGATTGTCGCAAGATCTTTGCGGAAATGAAATCCAGAGGGGTCGAGTTCAAAAAGGCCCAGCCCGAAGAATATTTTTGGGGAATCCAAGCGACCTTCTCTGATCCAGATGGGAACCTATTTCAAATCAACCAATTCAAAGCGAACCTTTGAGCAGCTAGTTTGAATCCTCTTAATCGTAACCCCATAGCGTCAAAGGAAGAACGCGATCAATGAACCCATCCGAACTCATCGACGAGTACATTGCAGGTCTAACCGACTGGCGCGGCAAAACGATCTCTAAAATACGCAAACTCATTCGTGACACTGACCCTGAGATAATAGAAGAGTGGAAGTGGATGGGTACGCCGACCTGGTCTCACGATGGAATAGTGGCGATTGCTAACGCTCACAAGGAGAAGGTAAAGCTGACCTTTGCTGAAGGTGCAAGCTTACCAGATCCGAGTAAGATCTTCAACTCTATGCTCGAAGGCAACAAATGGCGGGCTATTGATTTTTTCCAAAGTGACACAATTAATGTGTCTGCCCTAAGAAAATTAGTCCAGGCGGCGATATCTCAAAATAGTTTGAAAACGAAGGGAGCAACTAAAAAGTCCGCAGCCAAAAAGTCAGGAAAAAAGCGAGCTTGACTCTTTTCTCCGCTGCCGGAGTAATTCAGCCCAATCCGTAGTCATTACATCCAGCGCTTTCCGTTAAGATTTCCTTCGGGATAGGAATTCGGGCAGCTCACGATCCCGAATTCCAAGTCCTATAGTACGGGGTTATGTCCAAAAAGTCGTGAGTACCTATGACCACAGAGTTTAACTTAGCTTTTTGAAGAAAAAGGATACGTCACTAAAAAGGATGGAAAGGGAGGATCAAGCAGATTCTAAGAGGTTTGAATCCTCTTTACTGAGACTCGATATCTTTTCTTCGAGTTGCGACAATTTAGTTTCTAGCTTTTTCACTTTGCTTCTGTAGCTCCAAAGAACTCCAACAACCACGATGACCACGGCGTAGCCAGCGACGGTAAGAAGAAAGTAAACAACAAGATCTATCGGGGTACTCCCGCCGCCCAATAAACCGCCCAACTGTAATGAACTAAAACCTACACCGAGAATCAGCATGCTAGTATAGATACTTCCAGCCATTGTAACCGTGCTGAGTTTCGCATAAACATTTCGTTCATGAAGATGCGATAGATTACTGTCGAGGACAAATTCGAACATCTCGTTGGATGCAGACTACGTTGAAAACTTGCGGGTAAGTAACCGAATACTTCAGGAAGGGAGATAGAGATTTGGAGGAATCTCTGAGAACCAAATCAGTTATGGAGGGGATGGGATTCGAACCCATGAACCCCTGAAGGAGCGGATTTCGCTTCCGCAAGAGCTGGATCTTGAGTCTCGGCACTCTCTATTCGTGAAATGAGAGAACCGCCGCGTTTGACCAGGCTTTGCGCATACTCGACGGAGTTGTTTCGCTACCCCTCCAATCGAAAATTTCTTTCATCGATACTTTGAATTCCACTGATAAAAGCGTTGAACAAAAACAGGCTAGTCTCGAAAAGTCACTTTGTTCTTTCAAGTTTCAAAAACTATTGTCGTTCCGACTTTGGCCCCTTGGAATACTTTTGAGAGAACAGAACTATCGCATTTTACGATCTTTGTCGGAATCCTTGATCTTGAGATTAGCTTGAGTGCGACAGGGTCCATCAAATCATAAGTCCCGGCCTGCACAGATTCGCTTTCCAGAATATTTGATAATCGATCTGGGGTAACATTTTCGAGCAAAATAGCTTCCTTAAATCGTCCTGGATCCCTGTCGTACACTCCCTCAACATCTGTAGCATTGATAAAAAGGTCAGCTCTTGTTTTTTCAGCGACTAAGGCTCCGACGGCATTCGTACTTTGGCCTGGATGCAAACCCCCGATAATAACGATTTTTGGGCCACTTCGGTGAAGCAGAACCTCCAGTTGTTCGGCAATTTTAGATAGAGATTTTGGAATGATCCGTGAAGCAACCGGATAGAGAGATTCAGCCAACAATGTGGCGTTCAATTGAGAGGAGAGAATACCAAGTTCATCGAGAGTTGCTTGATCTAGTCCGAGTTCTAGACCGGCCTGAATGTATTTCCTCGCCGTGGCGCCGCCTCCCGCGACTAAGATCAGGAAAAGTTGTTTTTGTTCTTCCAATGCATCGCGAACAGTCTTGATAATGTCACAGATTCTTGGGGAACCAAAAATGCTCCCAGAGAGCTTTACAACGAAGACTTGTCTACCTGTGTGCATGCGTTTGCTTTTCCTTTCAATACACCCTAAAAGTCACAATAAGGGGTAACAATACAATCCCCACAATCACTAACATAATTCACGTACTATTCTTTCGTCAAAATCGGAATTTCTACGTTAGCTTGGAAGAAGTTATCCAAATCCCGAAATTCCTGAACTTTGTTAATGCATATCGTCTCTTTGCGTTAGATCCCGACGTAGACTGAGATATAGTACAGATAGCTCACTCCCGAGGCAGTCGTGAAGAAACCAAAATCAATGGTACCTGCTGATGGGGACCAAGTGAAGACACTCTTGACATTGTTTGCATTAACGTCTGTCGATATGAAAGAATTAACGAAGCTTGTTGTCGTAGAATTTTGTGAGTCCTGCGAATATTGAGCGGTCGTTCCGCCGTACTGTTCGTCCACATTGACCGAGTTCAGATTAACTGAGGAGACGTTGTCCACACCGATCCCTTGATTCATGAACAGACTGTCCAAGTAGTTCGTTCTTGTTAAGGCTGTGGAATTCGTGGGAATTGTGACGCTGTTGAAACCGTAAGTTTGGTCAAGAGAAGACGTTGTATTTACGAAACGCACAGACGCATTGGCATTTTCTGCACTTATTACATCAATGAAAGGATTCTGTATTACTACAGCGCCGGTGGTGCTGGGGTAAACGTACCCCGGTATGAAGTAATACAATTGGCCATTTACGGGGTACAGAAGAATATTCCCCATTATGGCAGAGTTTAGAGTCATCGCGGTCCTCGTGGTCGGATCCGAGGTAAATTTGTTCTCAGCAGCTTCCGGTCCCAAGAAAGTTGTTGATGACGCACTGAAATTCGCCTGATATAGATCAAACTGCCCGAGTCTCGTTCCTCCATAAACTACGTACATTCCTGCAAGGTTCAGACCCTGCGATCCAGAGAATTGGACAAGTTGCACTGCTGCGAATGATACATTGTTTCCAATCACCCATGGAATATACAGGACTTCGGTACTTTGAGGCCTTGTGAAAAAGTCTGCCCCGCTTCTGAAAGTACTCGGTTGGTCGACATGCCAGATAAAGTCTTCATCAAGTTGGCCTTGAATGTTTTGATTGCCTAGAAGCGCCTCGGGATAGCGCAATTGAGCCTGAAGCCAAGCTGGCGCCGGTCCCCAACTCGGATAATACTCATGATAAAATGAAGTTAGGAATCCGTCGTTCTGCCCGAGATAGTATCCCCGCATCTCACCATTCGCAATGTTGACCAGCACAACTCCAAAGAGACGAAGATAGTTACCCGGAGAACCGGTGGAACTCGGACCGGAAGCAAACGCAGAATTGAGCGGATAATCTACGTAAACTTGAACTGCGAAGTACAGATTGTTTCCTCCGCCAGGTTGACCCGAATCAGTAACCAAGTAAGTCGAAGGATCCTCCGTTAGTCCACTGATCAGTATGCTTTGAACCCTACTAAGAACATCCCTGTTGGCCAGCATGTTGATGCAGTTTTGGGGCGGAGAAAAGGCATAACCCAACTGTCCTTGCGCAAAGAACCACAGAGACCGTTCGGCTCCACATAGCGTATAATCAGCCGGGCCTGTGTAGTTTACGTTACCCTCTTCCTGTATGTTATTTAGTCCAACATAAACATCATTCGAAAAACCGTCACTAGTTAATCCGTTGCTACAATTGGCCGTACATCCCTCCCCGTAAAACATGAGTGGTTGGCTGGTTAGATTGAATGCCTGAGTTACTGGCACAAACTGTCCTGTGTGTGTATCCATAACTATGATCTTAGAAGCATAAGTGTAAATTAGATGTGTTGACTGCCAATTGGTCGCAGGATAGTTAAAAGTCGTCGGGTTTACCCAGTACTCCTGACCGTATACAAATGAGATCTGGGGATTTCCGGTCAATTGTAACCAGTTAACCCCGATTTCATTTTTGCTCTCCGTAAGAGAAGCGTTTGAATCCCATTGACGTATAAGCGATAGAGTTTCCGTCGCGTTACCGCTGGGAATTTGGCTTATTGAAGAGTAATTGATATTCTGAATTCCTGCCGCCCATTGAGTAACCTCCACCTGCTTAGAAGTGAGAGGGTCCCATTCGTACGGTACATAATTATTTGTCAAATTCAGAGTATAGAAAGTATAAGCCCCCAAGTTAATGACAAGAATTGCAGCTATTATTATCGCAATGACAACGATTAAACCCCGTCTTCTTTGTTCAAGAGGAACAGTCTCTCGAGTGGATTTGAAATGGTAAAAGAGTGACAAAGCAAAGAATCCTACCATTACCGTTGCTACAGCTCCCCACTCATACGGAATCCGGACATCCATCCCCCAGTAAGGAACATTGAGAAACACGACAAAAATTATCGCAGTTAGGGCGACGAAAATGTTTCGTATCCATTTGTCACCGGCACGGATAACAACATCGCGAATAAATTTCAGAAAGAACCTAAGAGCAACAACGATCGCCGCAACTGTTCCGACGTAAACGATTATGGAATATTGCAGCTGCATAGTGGGCATGAGGTTGATTATTTCTTGAGCACTGCCCGGAAAGAGCGGCAGTTCGAAAACTCTTGGAACGAGACTCGAGCTCCCAAACCCTTTGGACGTCATATCGACTACAATTGCAAGGTTTCCCAGACCCGGAAAACCGTTGCTCACAGTGAAAACGGCGAACAATATCACCCATTTGACCGCCTGCCAGAAGGCCCACAGACTCTGACTGGGCCGGATATACAACGGTCGAATGCGTCTCGTTTGCTGTCCGTATTGCCCCAGGTACGGATTTCTATACTGCAGCCCCATGAGGGAATTGAACGCTTCGAAAGCGTCGCTTCTTCTAGGTATCGGGTTTACAAATAAGAGGGCCAGAAGAGCTGCAACTACGAAGGTTAGCCCGCCATAGAAGTTTATTCCGAACCAGTCAAGGCCAGCCTTCGTTTGATACATCGATTCGTTGATTGTCCAATTAAGCCAAATGTCAGCTCCGATCAGGGCAACTACGATGATAATTACAGCTAGAATAACGTAGGGTATGATGTTTCTTCGGTGGCGCATCGGGACTCTAGCTCCAGGAAAATCGTCACCGCCGGCCTGCAATCTCGTCAGTCGCAATGAAACGGCTTCGCATGCTTTTAAGTCAATTCATGACTGTGGTATGATCAAATTTTCTGAGTCTAATAACGAAGGAGATCCATTATCCAAATGAACTTCAGCTCAATAGAATTGAAAGGTAATAGAAGAATTGATCGATTGATATTTCACGTGGACATGGACTCATTTTATGCGTCATGCGAGCTCGCGAGAAATCCTGGCTTACGAAATAAGCCCTTCATAGTTGGAGCAGATCCGAAGAATGGACGAGGCAGAGGAGTCGTGTTGTCGTGCAATTATCCTGCACGAAAGTATGGTGTTAAATCCGGGATGCCCATTTCTCGAGCATGGGAGTTATGTCCCGCAGGAAGCTATATTGCTCCCGATCACAAGCTTTACGGCGAAGTTTCAAAACGAGTCATGATGATTCTATCGCAATTCACTGATAGAATAGAACAGGTCAGCATCGACGAAGCCTATCTCGATTTCAGCGATGATCCTGCTGTAGCTTTTCCGCAAGGAATGGAACGAAAGCACGCGATTACTTCGGTCGCTTCGGCTATCAAAAGGCGGATTGAAGAGCAGGAGAGAATTACATGTTCAATAGGGGTTTCAAATTCCAAAACGGTTTCAAAGATAGCGACCGACATGAGCAAGCCTGATGGTCTGACTATCATAGAGCCAGACAATGTGCAAAAATTCTTGGCACCGCTTCCCGTCGAAAGGATCCCAGGCATTGGAAAAGTCACGCAGGAGGTCCTCTTGGATTCTTTCAACATAAGGACCATCTCTGATCTAGCCAATACTCCAATTGAGTCGCTAAGAGAAAAATTCGGTCGCTCAGCCGTCTGGCTGCATCAAGTCTCTCAAGGAAAAGAAGAGAGTGAGATTGTAACCAGATGGGATCCAGTCTCCCAATCGGGCGAGACTACATTCGATCAAGATGAACCTAATTATGAAGTCGTTGCAAATGTGATGAGAGAAGTTGCCGTGGATGTCCACAAACGTGTCCTGAGCGAAGGCTACTTTTTCAGGAATGTTGGTATCAAGATTCGATTCAGCGGATTCGAAACACATACGAGGTCTCGTACTTTAACCGCACCAAGCGATTCACTTGAGATCGTCTTGAAAGAGTCTGAGAAACTTCTATCAGAGTTCTTATCATCGGGCAAAAGCGTTAGATTAATTGGAGTTCGATTGTCGTCACTTGAAAAAATGCAAACCGGAGAGCAGCGTACATTGCTCGAGTGGGAAAGCTAAGGCGAGATTATACGAATGCATCTAGGATTGAACGGATAGTTTTTAAGGCGAAAACGACCATATCTTTGTAAAGAAGGGAACCAGAAGTGCCTAAATTCCACATGGTACAGTTTAACTCGGAAGGGCAACAGGGAATCGGCTTTTCTTTAGTCCTTTTTGTTACCGTGAGCTGACTGGTTCACACCTAGTCATTTAGGTGATTTTTATCCAATGAGCAATAGTGTACCTTCGGGAAAGAAATTTGATTCTGTAGCCTTATACAAAATCAGGAAGCTGCTTTCGGAGCTTTCGAACAAAACTGGTCGGGGAACCGAGCTCGTCACTCTGTACCTCCCGCCGAAGAAACCTGTCCACGAAGCTATCGCGGCCCTCCGTGAGGAAAGCGGAACTGCGTCCAACATAAAATCAGACACCACAAGAGCTCATGTTCAGGACGCGCTGACAAAGACAATGCAGAGGTTGAGATTATACAAACAAACACCCGAAAATGGCTTGGTAATATTCTGCGGTGCGATTCCTGGACCCGGTGGCCCGGGCAATGAAACTATTGAATTATTCGAGGTTGTTCCGAACAAACCAGTCACGACCTACCTATACCGATGTGACGACCACTTCCATTTGGATCCTCTCCGAGAAATGTTGAGAGAGGAAAACGTAATTGGAGTCTTGGCACTCGACGCAACAGAAGCGGGTTTAGGCATCGTATCGGGAGATAGCTGGGATGTCATAGATGTAACAAGTTCTGGAGTTTCCGGCAAGACTCGGAAAGGTGGGCAATCAGCTAGACGTTACGAGCGGCTTCGTGAGATGGAACTCTCCGATTATTATAGGCGAGTTGCTGATCACGCCAAGAAAGCATTTCTCGAATCGAATCACGTCAAGGGCCTGATTGTAAGCGGGCCCGGTCCGACTAAAGACACCTTCGTTAAAGAAGGTTACTTGGATTATCGGTTACAAAATGCAATTGTTGGAACACTTGACAGTGGCTACGCAGGTCGAGAAGGTGTGAGAGAAACAATCGAAAAGTCGGGTAAGCTTTTAGAGAACGTCAGAGTTGTTGAAGAAAAGAAACTCGTCCAGAAGTTCCTGAGCGAAGTCAATTCAGATTCCGGACTGGCGATTTACGGGATCACCGATATCCTCGCCGCACTCAAGAAAGCTGCTGTAGACACCGTCCTCGTTAATGATGATACTGACATGCTTGACCTCAAAGCAACGTGTCAAAAATGCGGTCAAGTTAGAGAGAAATTCATCTACAGATCAAGCATTGTGATAGAAAAACAAAATCTGCTTTCGACACCCTGTCCAAACTGCGGGAGCTTAGAAATGGAAACAAAGGAGACGGATATTGTGGATTACTTGGCCGATGCTTCTATTGATTCAGGCGCGAATGTAGAGGTAATTTCATCGAAGACTGAGGACGGAGCCATGCTCAAGAATTTTGGCGGCGTAGCGGCATTATTGAGGTATAGAGCATAATTGCAATCGGAGAACCTTTTCGAAAAGACTAAAAGCTGGGATAAGTCTTTGGAGCTTTCTCTCCTAAACTATTGGCAGAAAATCGGTCTTTCGGATTTCGATCCTAATTCAAATAAGCCAATTTTCGTCATAGACACTCCGCCACCCTATCCCTCAGGGAGGCCTTGGCACATTGGAGCCGCTGCTCAGTACTCCGAAATTGACATGATAGCCAGAAGCTCTCGTATGAGAGGGAATGAAGTTCTCTTTCCCCTAGGTATAGATCGCAACGGGCTTCCCGTGGAGTTGTACACCGAGAAAAAGTACAAGATAAGCATGAGGGACACCCCCAGAGAGAAATTTCTCGAATTATGCAGCACTGCTCTAGACGATTTGGAACTCGAGATGACTACGGTGATGAAACGAATGGGCCTCTCGGGAGATTTTGCGAACAAGTATCGAACTGACTCCCAGAATTACAGAGTTCTGACGCAAACTACTTTCATTCAACAATGGAACAATGGTAGAATATACATTGGGAAACGACCGGCAAACTACTGCGTCGATTGCGGGACCACGATTGCTGATGCTGAAATTGAATACAAGGAGCTTCCCACAAAGCTGGTCTACTTTGGAATGAAAGTCGTCGGAGAGTCTGAGACAAGCATTACGATCGCTTCGACAAGACCTGAGCTACTTTGCACCTGTGAGGCAGTCATTGTAAACCCTGACGATGACAGATACAAATCATTCGTTGGAAGAAAAGCAACCCTTCCGATCTACAATCGCAATGTCCCCATTATCTCTCACCCTTCAGCGAAACCGGAGTTTGGAAGCGGAGCTGTCATGGTTTGCTCCTATGGGGACTTTTCCGATGTGACTCTTTTCAGAGAGCTCGGCCTCGAAGAAAAAATTGCAATTGACCTTGAGGGAAGAATGACCTCCATTGTCGGTCAGAGTATTGCAGGAATGAGAGTAAAAGCTGCGAGAGAAGCAATGGCCGATGTTTTGAAAGAGGAGAATCTTGTCGAGAAAATTCAAGTAATAGATCACAGGACACCGATATGTGATCGAAGTAAGACACCTATTGAAATTATTCCCTTGGAAGAGTATTATCTGAGAGTATTGGATTCCAAAGAAAAGCTTCGGAGCAGCGCATACGAAATTCGTTTTCATCCAGAAGCGCACCGACAAATTCTATTGAATTGGATCGATGTCGCGCTAGATTGGCCGATCTCCAGAGAAAGGTTTTACGGAACCGAAGTTCCGGTTTGGTACTGCGAGAATTGCAGGACGCCCTACGTCCCGGAAGCGGGGAAGTACTATCAACCCTGGAAGCAGCCGCCACCCGGGAATCCCAAATGCTCCAGTTGCGGCAGCTCGAACTTCAGAGGAGACGAGAGAACGTTTGACACTTGGATGGATTCCAGCGTTAGTGCACTCTTCATCACTCAATATCTGGGGAATAGATCATTTTTTGAAAAGACTTACCCAACGTCAATTAGGCCCCAGGGTAAGGACATAGTGCGGACATGGCTACATTACAGCTTGCTCCGATGTTTGGAGATTACAGGTAAGATGCCCTGGCCGGATGTTTGGATTACAGGGATGGGACTGGATCCTCTCTCAGGAGAAAAAATGAGCAAGAGCCATGGCAACGTTATCGATCCTATTCCTGTGTTAGACCAGTTTGGAGCCGACTGTTTCAGGCTTTGGGCTGCTTCCGAGGCTTCGATTGGTTCTGATTTCAATATCTCGCTGGACAGGATCTCTGGAACTGGCAAATTCCTGAGCAAGTTGTGGAATATCGCGAGGTTCGTCGGAAAGATACCTAATACTAATGAAAGGCCATCGTACGATGAATTGGCTCCGAGCGACAAGTGGATGTTATCCGAGCTTTCAAGTCTAATTGAAGACTGCTTGAAAGGTTACAATGACTTCAATTTCTTTATCCCTGCCAACAGAATCCGAGATTTCACATGGAACACATTCGCTGCCCATTATATTGAGCTCGTGAAAAGTAGGGCTTATGGTCAAGCATTTAGTAGCGAAGAGAAAACTTCTGCCCAGTTGACTTTGCACATTGGCTTGAAAACGATTTTGCTATTGTTGGCGCCAATATGTCCTTTCATTACGGAAAAGGTCTGGTTAGAACTTTACTCCAAAACAAGCATTCATAAAGAACTCTTCCCGAGATCCGATGACTGGAGCAAGGATTATCTTAGGTTTGGAAAAGAGCTTATGGAGTTTAATGGCCTTATTTGGAATGAAAAGAAAACCAAAGGACTGTCGTTAAAGGACTCTATAGATATCAATGTCCCCATTACTTTGCAAAAATTCTCGGCAGATTTGAAGGTTATGCACAACCTGAAATCTTGAGCATTTTCTCGCAGTTGGTCAACAGACAGGATTCAAAACGAGATTCGACAAACGGAGATGACTGCTCTAGATCTACCTAAGTCATCGCAGTACAAGGTCTACGTAGAAGGTCATGGATGCTCTGCGAACTTAGCAGACACTGAAATCATTTCGGGCATGGTGAGCCGACATGGGTTCAAAATCGTCGACGATTGGGAAAGCGCAGACCTGAGTGTCCTGGTCACTTGTACCGTCAAATCGGTGACGGAGCAGAGGATGCTCAACAGAATTCGAGAACTGCGTTCAGGGGGGCAAAAGGTTGTCGTTGCTGGTTGCCTCTCAAAAGCTGAACCAAATAAGGTTCTTGCAATAGATCCAAAACTTAGCCTGGTTGGGCCTGGAAATCTTGATAGAATTGTTCCCATAATAACTTCGGGTCTCGAAGGGAATCAATCGATTGCGATAGAAGACGAAAGACTTGTCAAACTGGGAATGCCAAGAACTCGGCGAAACGGGACAATCGGGATCGTTGAGATCGCTTCAGGTTGCCTCAGCAGTTGTACTTTTTGCCAAGTAAAACTTGTCAAGGGAGCTATTTTCAGTTATCCAGAAGAAAAGATAGTGGAGGAAACGTCAGAGCTGATTTCCCAAGGCGCACGCGAAATATGGTTGACTTCGACGGATAATTCTGCGTACGGACGCGATTCCAAGACTACTCTCTCCGCCTTATTAAGGAAAATTTGCTCCCTTCCTGGGGATTTTAAAGTGAGAGTGGGAATGATGAATCCTCTCTTAACTAAAGCCAAAGCCCTAGGAGATCTAGTCGAAGCCTATCAACATGAGAAAGTGTTCAAGTTCTTGCACTTGCCAGTACAGTCGGGAAGCAACAGGATTCTCAAGCTCATGCAGCGAGGCTATTCCATCGATGATTATTACGCGACGATTGAAGCATTTCGTTCTGATATTCGCGACTTATCCCTCAGCACCGACATTATAGTTGGCTTTCCCACCGAAACTGAAGATGATTTCGAAGAGTCCATCGCATTGCTTAAGAGATCAAAGCCGGATGTGTTGAACCTCTCTAAGTTTGGGGCGAGAGACGGAACCAAGGCAGCGATCATGGATGGTCAGATTCCCGCTCCGATTTTAAAAGATAGATCGCGAAGGATGAGCGCGATTTGGAAAAAACTCGCTCTTGAGACTAATCGAAAGTGGATCGGGAGAAACGGGACAGCAATAGTTGATGAAAGAGTCAGAGGAGCATTCATAGCAAGGAACGATTCGTACAGGCCTTGCCTCCTGCAAGATGAGTTACTTTCTGACAAAGATCTTATGGGGAGAGTTGTTCAACTCAGAGTCGATGATGTCTCACCATTTACTCTGAGAGCCGTCTTAGTATAGTTTCGTACAGAACTTTTCTACAGTACAAATCTATAGAACAATTCTATGGACAAAAGTTGACCCGAGATTTACTTCTTGCAAAGCAACGAAATTAAAATCGAACGCAATATTACGGGTCTGAACAGTTTATGTCTGAAACAGACCTAAGGCTCGATGACTTTCCATACTCAAACCCTGGTTATGGAAGAAAAGTTGCTGTCGTGGGAGTGGGAAGTGCAGGCTGTAGAATTGCGAGCCAGCTTTCCAAAGAAAGCAAGCTCTTGGAACATTTTGTTTATCTCACGTGCGATGATCATGACATCGCGAATCTGACTCGGGGAGAGAAGGTTCTCGTTGATGCTACATCGAAGAGCAAGTCAACTCCCTACGAAGTTCGCGGACTTGCTATGTCAAAAATACCGCAACTGAGACAACAAATTAAAGATAGTGAACTCGTTATTATCATCTCTGGTTTGGGTGGAGCGGTAGGCTCAGGGCTCGCACCTCTCGTCGCACGAGAGGCCAAAGAAAAGGGAGTGGTCAGTGTTGCAATCCTGGTGATGCCTTTTAGCTTCGAAAAGACAAAGCACTATTTTGCTGGCGGAGCTCTCAAACAGCTGCGGGATTATGCTTCGGGCGTAATCTTGATTGACAACGACGAGCTCCTCCAAAACAAGGAAATGCCCGCCATCGATGCATTTTCCTTGGTAAACCAAAAAATTGCTCTTGCAATAAACAAATTATTGGGAGCTGCAGAAAGGCACGAGTTCTCAGTGGGCCTTAATAATGTCGTAGACTTTGTAAAGACAAAATCATACAGCGTCCTTTGCATCGGAGAAGACAGCAAAACCGCTGAATGCAGAAAAGCAGTTCTGGAAGCGGCAAGTCACTTCGATAGAATCGTCGACAAGACCCAGGCGTCTAAGTCGATTGTTCATGTTAGCGCAGATAAATCGGTCACAATGAATGAGGTTGTGACCTCAATAGGGGGTCTATCAGGAATACTGGGAAATGGAACCATGCAAATCGAATACGGGTTCTCGGCGAATTCCACTTCTTGTCCTGCAGCCTTCATCATGGCTACAGGTTTCTCCAGCACAAAATTCGATAACTATGACCCAGTAGATCGAGCATTGAGGAACAAAAGAAACAACATGGAGGAAGGATTCGATTCATCCCTCGGCATTGAAATGCTCGTGGGGAATTTGGAAAGAGAGTAGCAAATCCGGCTCAGATTCAAGACTTTTCGATATCTATACTAATCACTTCAAAATCCGGCTCGGATTATGAGACAAGGACAGCATGGTCTCTCAAATCCATCCAATTTGAAGAAATTTAGAAACTGGATGGACAGGAACTGCGTGGACCAGGATCGATTAAATGAAATAGATATTGAAGCCGAATTTGGAAAGGATCTCTCCTACAACGAAGCAGTAGAGCTTGCACTGCACAAGTTTCCAACTTTTTGGAGACCAGATTATTTGAAAGATTACGAACAAAAACCGAAGCAAATTATTTTCGTGAGGGATCTTATCAGAAGATTAAGCGAGGGACAAATCCAGGTGACATATCGAAAAACGCCTAAAATCGGAACGTATTACGTAATCGAAAACCGGTTCAAACAGACTGCCAATTCCTCGAGGATTCTAATCGAGTTCTATCAAACAGATAAGATTGACGCTTACAAATTAACAGACGCGGAAGCACGATTAGCAGGTATTGAGAGTGGGGATAAGATTAGAGAGCTGTTTGAAAAATGGTACGGGATTCCAATTCCAATGCTATATCGAAACTGGTTCAAAATCAAGGACTTATCGTCATCGAAGAGCCAAGCCGGTTGATTCAGGAGCCGGACTTATTCTTCGGCGCTTCATTGGCTCGCGGATTTTTCTGCATTCTTCTTTCCGGAGTTTTTGGTCGCCGAATACGTGGTACTTTCAGTTTCAGAAGATTCGGTCTGTTGACTCTTTTCGGATGCGGCGGCCTCTGTCTCAGAGGGCTCTTTCTCAACTTTAGGCAATGAGATAGTCACTAATCCATCCTCATCCTTTTTCATCCTAACAGTTATTCGCCTCGGCGGTTTTGTGATCCCTCTCCTCCAAAGTTTCTCATTTAGTTCTGAGTCTATTTTAATTTCTGAAGATTTCATGTGATGCTCTGCGAACTCTTTTAGAACGTTCACAGCTCGAGAGGTCCTTCTATACCTCGGAGCAATCCAGGCGCGAGTAAGAGGGACTGTGTAGGTGCGGTCTAATTCCTCTTCTGACTTTGACAAGTGTGGTCTCTTACTCCATTTATTTTATTTTCAGTTTCTGCTTGCGCCATTGTCTCTGTTGAGGATGCGTCCTAACTTTCTGCTTTGTTTTCGCGATTACCCAAGTCGGAACAGAATAGGCTTGTCTTCTAGCCCGGATTAATCTTTTCTTGACACCAGAGGTCTTGTTTCTGCTCATATTTTTTCCGACACTATTTCCATGTAATCTTGAAGTCTCTTTTGGGTCTTTGGAAAGACTCTAGCATTCTCTTCAGGTCCTCATCGGTGACTTGACTTCTCAGCTTTCCAGAGGCTGCCAACTGAAATATTTGGTTCTCTATCGAGGCGGCCAGCTCGGGTTTTATCATTCTAATATTGCTTAGCCTTTCCCTTGCCTCGGTTGAGAAAACGACTCTCATCATTTGCTCTCGAGCGGCTTTCTGCTGACGCTCCTGCTCTGTTTTCTGTACAGAGCTCTGTCGATCCTCGAGCCCCTCGGAAGAGTCCTCGTCTGATGCCAAGTGAAATTTCACAACCCAGAAAGAGACTCAGAATTGATCTAAGCAGCTTCAAGGATCATGTATATCTAGCTAATTCCGGCTTCGATTTAGCTAACTCCTTGAGAATTTCAGTGCTTTTCTTATCAAGCAGACTCACACCTCTTGGTGTGAGAACCCTGCCTTTGCTTCCTTGCTTTGAAACTAGGTCAGCAGTTTCGAGCTGACGAAGAGCCTTTCTGACTGCTGAACCGCCGGCATCTCTGTGGTGAGCTACAAAATAACCCACCGACTTCCTACCCCCGTAGTCACTTTCCAGCTGAGTAAGACCAGCAGGTCCATGTATGTAGATTTTCCGAAGCAAAGATGCGCATCGAATATACCACCAATCCTTCTGCGCGGGTTGTCTTTCCGCATGAGATCCCGTCTTGGCCAAAGTTGACCAAGCCGGTGGCGAAACTTGTGAGACGTGTCTAAGATGGTCAGCTAACCTGCTAATCAGAATATCCTGTGGGACGTCGTAAACTGTGGGCATTTTGAGCTCGGTCTCCCTAGATGAATTGCGAATATTACGGTTCTAATTGCAGGCTCTATTTAGCAATTTATCGGCCATGAAACTTTTCAGCATTCCTAGGGAGTATCTTGTGGTAAGTCATACCGCATCTTAGACAAGTGATATTCAAAGCTTTGCGCCTCTTGCTGAACCGGTATCTTATCGCGCTGGGCAAAGCAAAGGTCTTGCAAAATCTGCAGTAGAACCTCCTTTTCTCTCTGAGTTTGACATTAAACCTTGTGGAAATTGCCCATGCAATTTTGGCATACCTCTGTGATAGTTGCGCGTCCTTGGCAGCGTTGGTTAATGAAAGCTCGAGTAGCTTCGAGACCTGTCCTGCAGCAATCTTTCTTCTTTCTTGACGCTTTGAAGAGACGAAGGTTCGTTTACCAGCCCGACCTCTTCTTAATTGGTTCGTCTTTTTCAATTCGTCTGAGAACTTTTCACTTGCTTCCAGCTCAGAATTATCGTATTAGGATGAGATGCTTTAGCTTCATCGAGTCTGCCGATTGCGGCGTTATGAGGAGAGCTTATGACCCTGTCTTTCTCCACGAGCGAGTTCCTTGCGATTGAATTCAACGTATCTCCATAGGCTTCAATGCTCTCGAGTGTCTCGGTCTCGGTTGGCTCGATCATCAGTCCCTCGTTGACAATTAGAGGGAAATAAGTCGTGGGCGCATGCATGCCCTGATCTAAAATCGCTTTTGCGACGTCGCCGGCTAAAACGCCGCTCTTTCTTTTCAGAGGACTCGAACTTACAACAAATTCGTGTTTGGCGTGGATACCTCTGGGAATGGTCGGATTATAAAACTCCTTGTCAAGCAATGAGAGAAGATAATTCGAAGCCAAGACAGCTTGCTCCGACGCAACTTTCAAACCCTCTCCTCCAAGTGAGAGTATGTAACAGTAGGCTCTAAGAAGTACTGCAGTGTTCCCGTAAAAAGATTTGATGGGCCCGATCGACCTTGGCTTGTCATAATCGAGGCGGTATCTTCCGTCGGAATTTGAAATTGTCGGGATTGGCAAATAATCCGCGAGTTTCGAAATAACTCCCACAGGTCCAGCCCCCGGTCCTCCTCCTCCATGCGGCGTGGCAAATGTCTTGTGCACGTTGAGATGAACAATATCAAAGCCCATGTCGCCTGGTCTGACTCTGCCCAGGAGCGCATTCATATTCGCCCCGTCATAGTACATGAGTCCTCCAGCTTCATGCACGATTTTTGTGACCTGTGCGATCTCGCTTTCGAATATGCCTAATGTATTGGGCACTGTCAACATCATGCCGGCGGTCCTGTCCGATACCAGCCCTCTCACAGTTTCTGCGCTAACTATTCCTGCCTGAGAAGAAGGAATTTTGATGACTTTGAACCCAGCCATTGCAGCACTCGCGGGGTTTGTTCCATGTGCAGAATCTGGTACTAATACTTCGTCTTTCTGATCAAGTTTCTGATCTTTAAGATAATTCCTGATGATCAGAGTCCCGACGTACTCGCCTTGCGCCCCAGCTGCCGGCTGCAACGAGAATG
The DNA here is from genome assembly GCA_030041355.1 of Nitrososphaerales archaeon. Lineage (GTDB taxonomy): Archaea > Thermoproteota > Nitrososphaeria > Nitrososphaerales > CADDZS01 > JASHOD01. The sequence continues at coordinate 73,071 of JASHNZ010000058.1, read as the reverse complement.
CATCCATTCCGGTTATCTCACACAGCATTTTCTCCAAATCATATAGAATGGAGAGTATCCCCTGAATCGTCCCTTCGTCTTGGTACGGGTGCAAATTCGCAATGTTTGGATTGCGTGCTATTCTCTGTGAAACTTTCGGATTATATTTCATAGTGCAGCTTCCGAGGGGATACATCCCTACGTCAATTGCAAAATTCATTTGCGAGAGCCTAACATAGTGTCTCAAAACTTCCGGCTCGGACATCTCCGGTAACTTAAGATCGGTGGATCTAGTCATCGAATTCGGAATTAGTTTTGATAGGTCACCGACCACTGTAAAAAGATCCTCTGGGATCTGAGGCAAAGAGTATCCTATTCGGCCGGGATGCGAGAGGTCGTTCAATAATGGTTCGTCCCATATTGCTTGGCGATACCTGGTCGTATTCCTCACCCCTCCGCCTATGAGGTTGTAGCTTTCAACGCGCTGACTAAACGATCCACGTCCTCTTTCGAATGTGTTTCATTGAAGGAAAAAAGAGACACCATTTCAAAGTCTGGATAGAACCTCCCGAGCGGAAGGCCTCCAAGTATGCCCTGTTCTCCGAGATTTTTTGCAAGTTGCGCACCGTCCATCTTTGTCCTGACGCTGAGCTCACCAAAATACTTGCCAGAAAAGAAAGGAGCCTCGAGGCCCTCTTCCTTCATCCTTTGTTGAGCGTAGTGCGATTTTGCGATCATGTGTTCACCTAATTCTTTCATGCCCTTTGGGCCCATGGTGGCAAGAAAAATGCTAACAGCGACCGCAAAAAGAGCTTCGTTCGTGCAAATGTTTGACGTCGCATGTTCTCTGCGAATATGCTGTTCTCTCGTCTGAAGGACCATAACGAATCCCTGTCGAGATGGATCGGCCTTCTCACTCGTAAGCCCAATTAGGCGCCCTGGCATCTGTCTAAGAAGGAGAGGATCCATTCTCGTGGCGAATATGCCTATCAAAGGACCTCCCAGGTTCGGATAGACTCCGATCGGTTGTCCATCCCCAACGACAATGTCTGCTCCATATTCACCGGGTGGTTTCATCACACCAAGGGTCGCCGGGTCTATCCCCACTATTGCAAGAGCGCCGCAAGCATGCGCTTTTTCAACAATGTCAACTGCAAACTCTTCGATGATCCCCAGAAAATTGGGATTCTCAAAGTAAACCGCAGCTACTTGATCATTCATTTTCGAAGCAAGAAATCCAAGATCGAGATTTCCTGTAACACCATCGAAATCGACAATTTCAACATGCATTCCCGCAGGAATGCAATAGGTCTTCAAGATTGCTGTTCTTTCTGGTGACGCGTTTCTCGCTACCAGTATTCGATTTCTATGAGTTACTCTTTGCGCCATGCGGCCGGCTTCTCCTAATGCCGTCCCCCAATCGTACATTGAACTATTCGACGCTTCCATGCCCGTAAGCTCACATATTTGGCTCTGGTACTCGAACATCGCTTGAAGCATGCCTTGACTAATTTCCGGTTGATAAGGAGTGTAAGCAGTGTAGAACTCTCCCCGAGATAGTACTTCATCAACGACGGAGGGGATATGGTGGACCCAGCAACCCCCGCCTAAAAAGCTAAGATACTCAGGATAAGATTTGTTACGCCCTAATTTCTGCGTTAATAACTTTTCAAGTTCTATTTCGCTTAACGCACTCGGAATATCAAGAGGGCGTTTCAGAGTCACATCTTTAGGAACATCTGAATAAAGCTGTTCCGCGTCGGTGAGACCTAGTTTATTAAGCATCGTTTTTGTAATGGTTACGTCAGAGTTCGGAAGAAATTTATGAGCCATTTGTTCGCAAAACTTCTCCTGATTTGGTGATCTTTCACTTTATTTCTCAATTAAAGAGTTTCACATTGAAACGTACAAAATTGATTCTCACTTTTCAGAATAAGTAAGGCATCAAAGTTCGCGATCTGCTTCAACCAAAAATGGTAAAAGAGATCACGAGACATGTAGAAAGCGTTTAAAAGCCATTTCATATTTTTGTGACTTTGACGAGGCCGCTAAATCGAGAATGATACGTGGTTCTAGTGTTTTCGTACTATTCATGCTCGGAGTCCTTTTGGCCACTTCGCTTCTTTCAATTTCTCCTTACAGTTTCCACAGTAACGCTTCTGGATCATCTACGGGGGTTTCCTTCCTCAACTTGGAAAACTTCAATGACTATGGCCAGTTCGGGGTAAACGACACGCTTGAAGTAGGCAGTGGCGCGAATCTAACATCACCCGTGAGCTCGGTCAGCTTTGGATTTCCTTCCGCTTATAACGGTCATATTTTTGCGCAATCGGCAAGCCTCAACGGTGGTGCTCCCCTCAGTTCCACATCGATCTTGAGTTCTGTATCAAATAACACTTTGAAAATTACTGTATCTCTTCCTAGTGGCAAAACCTTGAGCGCAGGATCTCCAGGAAATATTTCGTTGAAGTTTTACGTTGTAGGCACTTACGTCAATCAAAATACTACAGCACAGTCTTGCATTACATGTTACTACGGGGTTCAAATGTTGCTGTATCCGTCGCTGAGTGTAAGTTCTTCTTCAATGTCTCTCCAATCTAACATCACGTTCACTGATCCAAGCGTTACTTCGCCCGCGAACTCAAGTGCACTCGCGAGCCAAAAATTCTCTCAACAAACCACGAGTGCGTTTTTCCGTTGGTACAATTCAACAAGCCTCAACGCAAATACTACGAGTTTCGTAAATGTTGTTCATTCCGCTAATGTTAGTATTAGCTCTGGCTCATCCAGTGCTGGCGTCGTGGATTTCCGAAGTATTGAGAGAACAATTTCAGTCACCTCATCAGGAAGCCTTCTAGTTACTGATTCGATTACCTTTACCAACCGAGGTCCCAATACCCTGAGCAGCCTCAACTTTACGGTCCTGACAAGCCCGACTGCAGCGAGTGTAACTGTCTTACCTTCTACGCAGCCGTATATCAGCAATTATCAGAGCGGTTCGGTGACCTCGGGCGTAGTCGATGTATTGTCGGCTTCTGGCGATACAGTTGAACCAAACGCGACTGTGCTTGTCAGTATTCAATATCCATTAGGGCAGCAGTATTGGAGTTATAGCGGTGGGACCTACAGAGCCAATATACCGCTTGCAGTCCCGGTCAACGCCTTGATCGAGAAGTATCAAATCAGCTATAATATTCCAGCCGGGTTCATTGCTATTCAAAGTCCCCCGCCGGTTGACCTCATGAACACTTTAGGTGTTCCAGGTAACGCCTCTCTATCGTATAGAGTAGGTTTGGGATCTGCGTACTCATTTGTTTTGCCTATTGCTGCGATCGTATTTCTCGCTGTGTTTATCGCCGCTCTGGTTTTCAAGCCTCGAGGGGGAGAGAAGAAAAGTGAAGAGATCGAGACAACTCTAGCCTCGCTTATCAAAGCCGCGGAGGACAAGGTCTCTGGTACGAATGATATTTTATCCGAATTGAAATCCAAGGGATCATCTGTTACGAGATTGGATCTTTCAACAGCGAGGAGTAGGATTGAAGATTTCCGATCCAAATCTGCAGGACGCTTTGCCTCGATTAAGACAGAGCTAGGGCCCGCGAGTGTATCTTCAGCTGCTGCTCTAAGTCAGGTGGCTGCTGATGATAGAGAATTTGATCGGGCGACGAAGGACCTATTGAACGCATACGACTTATTTATTTCAAGAAGGATGAAGGAGGACTCTTTCGCTCGGGCTCAGCAAAATAACGAAAGGAGAATCCAGAGAATCACTAACAGTCTCCTTGACGAGCTTCAGAATCTACGTCGCGAGTACGAGGAAGAACAATAATACTTTACCAGCTTACCTATTCATTCGACAAGAGTCCTGCGCCTTTCAACAATAGCTCTTTTCGAAAGGAAACATTGAATAAAAGCACAGCTCGAGCTAGGTAATTGCCTCAATTCGATGAATCAATGTGAGTTTGCCTGTATTTGATGTCCGAAAAAGAGATTCTTAGAAACAAATTCTCGTCGGAACCAGACAAGTATTACAAGGTGGAGCTCTTCGATAGGTTAGGGTTCAAGCGCAGGCAATGCATTAACTGTCATAGATTCTTTTGGACTCTCGACGAAGAAAGGCGGCACTGCCCTGAGACCACTTGCCAGCAGTACGAGTTCCTTGGAAACCCCACGCCGAAACCCTTTGACTATGTGAGCGCTTGGAAAGAGATAGCCCGATATTTTGTCAGCAACGGTCATCAGGAGATAAAGCGTTATCCTGTAGTTTGCAGATGGCGGCCTGATCTATACTTCACTATAGCTTCGATAGTAGATTTCCAACGCCTAGAATCGGGCAGAGTTGTATTCGAGTTCCCTGCGAATCCATTGATTGTACCACAGATGTGTCTCCGTTTCTCTGATATTGGAAACGTTGGAGTGAACGGGAGGTATTACACTTCTTTTTGCATGATCGGACAGGCAGCACTTGCGAACGCTCAAGGTTATTGGAAAGACAAGTGCATAGAACTCGATTTCAATCTCTTGACACAGGTTTTCGCAATTCCAAAAAAAGAAATCGTTTTTCTCGAGGATGTATGGCTAGGCCCTGGTGCGTTCGGATACAGTCTCGAATACTACGTCCGAGGTCTGGAAATGGGTAATGCCGTTTTTACCGCTTATGAAGGTACGGCCGATCAGTACGTCGAATATGCTGAAAAGATCGTTGATATGGGCGCGGGCCTTGATCGTTGGGTATGGCTTACCCAGGGAACACCAACTAGCTACGACATTGTGTTTGAAAGGCCTCTTTCACGGATCAAAGATAAGATAGGCTATACTGAAACTTCTGAAGAGAAAGAATTGATCCTCAAGTACTACACACTTGCAGGATCCATAGACGTTGAGGAGTTCAAAGGGGAAGACACGATCCCTATTCAATTCCTAAGAGAAATCGGAGTTCCGGACCGAGACAGTTTTAGAAACAAATTATCCAGACTTCAAGCGATATATTCGATACTCGATCATACTCGTACGCTACTCTTCGCGATCTCAGACGGAGCTTTGCCCAGCAATGTCGGAGGAGGCTACAATCTCAGGGTTATTCTGAGAAGAGCTATTGACTCCGCTAGACTTGTCGATTCGTCTCTCGACTTGGCCGAAATAGCTGAGTGGCATATAGAACAACTACAACCCATGTATCCTGAACTACGTGAACATCTTGAAGAGTTCAGAAAGGTTCTGCAAGTTGAAATCGAAAAATACGAAGCCATGAGGCGAAGATCTACGAAGATTGTCGAATCGCTTGTGAAACAAAAAGCGAAGGTTGGGACCGAGCGATTGATCCAACTATATGATAGTGAGGGGATAACACCTGAAAATTTGATCAAAGCTGGACTCATTACTGTTGTTCCGCCGGATTTTTATTTGAAAGTCACAGAACGTCATATGACACAAAGGCATGATGAGGGTCAAAAGCAGACTTTTGGTATAGACGGGATCGCGCCTACGAATTTGCTATTCTATTTTGACAGAAATCAGTTTGAGTTCGAAGCAAAGGTCCTGAGAATAATTGAGGGAAAGTACGTGATTTTGGATAATACTGCATTCTATGCTAGAAGTGGAGGCCAGGAGCCTGATCATGGAACAATCAATGGACTCGAGGTGACAGATGTAATTAAATTCAATAATGTAGTAGTTCACACAGTCCAGAATCTGAGTTCCGGAGCGATAAAGGAGAACGAACTCGTAAATGGAACTGTGGATTCGCGCCGAAGAAACCTCATAATGCGCCACCATACGGCGACACATGTGGTCAACGCAGCAGCTCGCAAGCTGGTAGGCCCCTGGGTCTGGCAGCATTCTGCTTTCAAAGACGAAGACATGGCTCGCCTTGACATAACTCACTTTGCGCACTTGAGTCGCGATCAAATTCTCGAAATTGAAGGCCTGGCAAATGAGATAGTCCGGAAGAACCTTCCTGTCGAAGTAACGTGGATGCCAAGGACAAGAGCAGAAGAAAGCTACGGCTTCAGAATATACCAAGGAGGAGTTGTTCCAGGCAAAGAAGTCCGAATTGTGAATATTCAGGGTTGGGACGTTGAAGCCTGCGGAGGTACCCATTGCTCTTCAACAGGAGAAATCGGACTGATTAAAATCACAAAATCGGAACGCATTCAAGATGGCATCGAAAGGCTAGAATTTGTAGCAGGTGAGGCTGCCATAAATTATGTTGAAAGACAAGAGTCGATTTTGCTTGAATCTGCTGCTTCCCTTGAAACACCTGCAGACAAGGTTTTTGCGTCCATTGAAAATGTGAGACACAATGAAGAGAAAGCAAGGAGAAGCGCGAAGCAATTGGCGAAGCGCTTGGCTGAGGCAATGTCGAAGGAAATTCCTAGCAAGAGCAAGAAGCTCGACCGAGGTGCGTTTCTTTACGTTTCATTACCTTCGATGGGCGAAGAAGGATTAGATTCTGAATATCATTTGACCGTGGGAGAGCGGCTCGCAAGAGAAGAACCGAGAATAGTTTATGTAGCCATATTTGACGAGGGTCGTCTTCCTAGAGTTATGGTATTTTGCGGTAAGCTTGCGCAGGACTCTGGACTGAATGCAGGACTTCTTGCTAAAGAGATTTCCAAATCAATGGGAGGCTCAGGAGGGGGAGATGCTCGGTTTGGGCAAGGCGGCGTGCCCAAGATTCCTCCGTCACTTGCAGAGATAGAAAGAATTATCGCCTCTGTACCGATTCCGGCATCGCCAAAGCAGTAAGGCTTCTACAAGGATCTTTCTTCTGATATTGAAACCACTAGGGGGCGCTCACAGTTCTGGATAAACAAGTGGAACAAAAATGGACAAAGATTTGGGAACAGAACAAAATATTCGAAGCTGAACCTGATGACTCGAAGAAGAAAGTCTTCGTAACCGTTCCATTTCCCTACATGAACGGCCCCTTGCACGTGGGTCATGCTCTCACTGACGGGCGGGTTGATGTTTACGCGCGATTCAAGAGAATGCAGGGATTCAATACCCTCTTTCCATATGCTTGGCACTGGACGGGACAGCCCCTAGTTGCGGCAGCTGATCGGCTATCCAAAGGCGACCCTGCGATGGTCAAGGAGTTTCTGGAAATAGAACATATCCCGAAAGAGGAGATTCCAAAATTCTACGACCCCGTCTACATGGCAAAATACTACACTGATGAAGGTCGAGAATCTCTAAAGAGATTAGGACTTTCCATTGACTGGAGACGCGAATTTCATACAACAGATCTTGAGCCAACCTTCAACAAATTCATTCTTTGGCAGATGAATAAACTGAGGGAGAAGGGCTACATTACTAGAGGAACTCATCCTGTAGTTTGGTGTCCTCACGACCAGAGCCCTACTGGTGACCACGATCGCCTGGAAGGTGAAGGAGTAACATGGGAAGAATTTGTTTTAATTTTGTTTTCGGGTTCAAAAGAGCCCGAAACGAAGCTGGTGGCCGCTACACTTAGACCTGAGACCATATTCGCTGTCACGAATCTCTGGGTAAATCCGGAAGCTAAATACGTCGAAGCAATTGTGAATGAAAGGAACCGTTGGATAGTTAGCAGCAGAGCCGCCTTCAAATTAGGAGAACAGTTGAGGAAGATAAAGATCCTAAGAGAATTCTCGGGGCGCGAACTGATAGGTTCTAGAGTTGCGCATCCCTTTGATGCAAAGATTACTCTGTTAGTGTTGCCAGCAAATTTTGTAGACCCGGACAACGGAACGGGCGTAGTCTACGGGGTTCCTGCTCATGCTCCTGTTGATTATGTAGCTCTACGAGATATCCAAAACAGTCCGGCCACACAAAAAGAGTTCAATCTTGCAGGCGATGAGTTAGATGAAATCCGGCCCATTGCACTAATCACCGTTCCTAGAATGGGAGAGTTTCCTGCTGTTGAAATCACAGAGAATATGAGAATAAAAGACCAAAATGATCCAAGACTTGCCCAAGCGACGAATGAGATCTATAAGGTCGAGTTCCATCAGGGAGTGTTGAATGCGAAGGCGTCGACTTTCGCAAACACCCCAGTCTCCGAAGCAAAACCCCTCGTGATAGAACGGCTAAGGCGATCAGGACTTGCTGATACGATGTACGAGCTCCCCGAAAAAGTGATTTGTCGATGCACTACCGAATGCATAGTCAAGATTCTTCAAGATCAATGGTTCTTGAAGTATTCGGACCCAGAGTGGAAGAACCTAGCTCACATTTGCATAGATAAGGCTTCAATTTATCCCGAAAATGCTAGGCAATGGTTTCATGATGTGATAGAGTGGTTCAGGGACTGGCCGTGTGCTCGAAAGGTAGGGCTGGGCACCCCGCTTCCTTGGTCACCTGGCTGGATAGTCGAGACCCTCAGTGATTCCACGATTTACATGGCCTTCTACACTTTATCTTCAACAATCAAGCAGCACCATATAGGTCCCGAGAAACTTACTGATTCGCTGTTTAGCTATGTGATGTTGCGAGAAGGAACACTCGATTCAGTTGCAAAGGAGAGCGGTCTGACGCAAGATATAGTAGAAGAATTGCAAAGACAATTTCTTTACTGGTACCCTGTCAATCTGAGAAATTCGGCCAAAGAGCTCATTCCAAACCACTTGACCTTCTTTGTCTTTCACCATGTCGCATTCTTTCCACAGAATCTGTGGCCAACCGGAATATCAGCGAACGGAATGCTCACTCATAATGGAGCAAAAATGAGCAAGAGCAAAGGCAATCTGGTCACTCTTAGAGAAGCCCTAGATCAATATGGGTCGGATGTGGTAAGAGCCTCGGTATTGAGCGGCTCTGACGGTTTGGAAGATGTTGACTGGAGAGAGAAGAGCACAAGGGATTTGGAAACGAATTTGAACTCAGTGAAGGATCTGATTCTCTCTATGTTAGAGAGCAAACAAAAATCGGACTCAGCCGCAACAGGAGAAGACCTCTGGCTGGAGACCAGAATTCAGCAACGCATTGCTTCGATCATCCAAAACCTAGATCAAATGATGACAAAATCCGCGTTCCAAGAAGCGTTTTACGGATATTGGAGCGACATCCGTTATTATCTTAGAAGAACAGAAAAGCCATCAAGCGCCTTACTTTCAAGATCTGCACTGATTTGGATTAGATTACTATCACCTTTCGTTCCTTTCACGTGTGAAGAGCTAAGTGCCAACAGTGGAGGCGACGGTTTAGTTTCAGTCTCAAAATTTCCAGAGCCGGATTTCAGTAAATCAAGCCCAAGGGCCCTCATCAACGAAATAGCTATCCAGCAGCTAATCAAAGACTGCCAGAGTATCACAAAGGTGCTTCAGTTGAAGCCCTCCAAACTCTACATTTTCATTGCCCCATCTTGGACGTATCTGCTATTGGCCTCCGTTATTGAATCAAAGAAAACCAAACTTCAGGGCAAGGAGGCCTTGTTGCATATTTTTTCTACTCTTCCTCAGTTACCAAAGCGAGACTTAGCGAATATCGCACCACGAGTTACGAAGATTTTGCATGAGTTAGGAGAAAATTTCATCGAGAATTATTCGAGAATCCCCGACAGTGTAGATGAAGCCAAAATTTACGTAAATGCTCTTCCGTATATCGAAAAGGAAGTAGGTGTGAAGATCACAATACAAAAGGCCGACGATGCTTCGAGATATGATCCGAAGAAGAAAGCAAATTTTGCTCTTCCGTTCAAACCGGCACTTTATTTTGAGTGACTGTTGATAATTCAATCAAATAGTCGCCGGAAACGCGCCTAAGGCAATCAGAGGTTATTCACTATCATGGATTAGGGCAATGTCCAAACAAAACTATCGGTTTTTGGATGAGGTAGCGACCTGAATATTAGCTTCCCCTCTGCCCCTGGATCCTTCAACCGAGAAACTAAGGCTCGTGGAAGATCGCGAGCAGAATGCGAACAATTCAAAGCCGCCGTTCTAGAGCTCACATAGTCAGATTTTCTGAGCACTAATTCTCTCTTATCAGTGAGATCAAGTTTAGGGCTTCCCCGGCCTTCAAATGTGAAGGATTGCATGCCGGCTATAATTTCAAATTCGAGCCAAGAACCAGAGCGAATCCAATCCTTCAGACTCATGTTTAGATCAGCACAGCTCTTAGTCGCGTTGACGCCTATAATGCAGTCAGCTTTTTTAGAAATCTCAGAATCTTTTGTGACCTCGATGGTATTTCTATGAAGCCCTGTAACGTTCGGATGTCCCTCGAATACAATTTCATCGAGTTTCTCTTTCATTGATAAGCCCATGTTCTATCAAGCTATAACTGGGAGAGTCGAGGCAATTATCGTACGCGAATATTTTCGAACAAAATCTCGATGGGTACCATGTTTCACTGTTTCTCCGTGTAATACTTAAATCCGCGACCACCGAACTTTTGGCCGAGGTTTTTGTTTGAATGTTTCCCGCTGCAGCTGGCTATGATAGAGCAATTACGGTGTTTTCTCCTGATGGGCGATTATACCAAGTAGAATACGCCATAGAAACGGTCAGACGCGGAACTCTAGCCGTGGGAGTTAAGACTAAGTTGGGCGTCATACTCGCTGTCGAAGAACGTCCGAGAAAACTTCAAACTCCTGGCGAGACTCAGAAGATATTCCAAGTGGATGATCATCTCGGCGTTGCTGCAGCAGGGTATATCCCGGATGCCCGAGTCCAAGTTGACCAGGCTCGAATTGTCGCGCAGAGCAACAGACTCGTTTATGACGAGCCAGTAGACGTTGAGACAGTTGCAAAAAAACTGTCAGACATGTCGCAACAATACACGCAATACGCTGGTGTTAGGCCATTTGGTGTTTCGCTAATCATAGCTGGTGTTGATTCTAACGGGCCAGAACTTTTCTTAACCGATCCTAGCGGTACCTACGTTGGATATTACGCAATCGCGATAGGGGCCGGCTCGGACCAAGTGGGAGAATATCTCGAACAGAAATACAAAGATGACATTAGTGTCGACGATGCTTTAACACTCGCAGTCGAGTCGATCTATCTGGTTAGCGAAGACAAGATCGGGACACGCCACATAAAAATGGCTATGATTCCCAATGACACTAGACAAATGAGAAGGCTAGGTGACGACGAAATAGACAAGTATGCGGAAAGAGCAAAGAGCAGGGCCTCCAAGCAGCCCCCACAAGCGTAGAAAAGATTCCTACATATAAGGTGAGAAAGCAGGAAATATTGTGACCTGCGCCGCCTTAACGTCATGTTTTAGAATAACGACAGATCTGCAAGTTAGTGAAGCTTCGTCCGAAATCCCTGGATCCTGAATTTCATTGTCAACAAAGTTCTCAACGGTAAGACTCTCTATCGAAGGAGAACATTTTGAGATACTGGTTCATCCTGATCCCGCCCTCGACTTCAAATTCGGAAGGCATGTTGAAGTTTCTCAGATAGTTGCCGTAGATGAGGTCTATTCGGATGCGAACAAGGGACTGAGAGTCCCTGAGGAAAAGCTTACGAAATATTTCAAGACTGATGATTTTCTTAAAATCGCTGAAACAATTCTTCGTCGAGGTGATTTGAATCTAACAACTGAGCAACGCAGGAGATTGATTGAAGAAAAGCGAAAGCAAATCGTTTCTGCAATAGCTCGAAACTACATTGATCCTCGAACGGGTCTGCCCCATCCCCCGCTTAGAATAGAGCAAGCTATGGCCGAAATCAGAATATCCATTGATCCTTTCAAAGATGTTGCTGATCAAACAAAACTGGTCACTGAACAGCTCCGTCCCATTCTCCCTTTAAAATCTGAGAAAATTAGATTGTTGGTCAAAGTACCAGCGCAATTTTCGGCGCAGTCCTTTGGAGCTCTAAAAGGTGTTGGTGACATAGTTAAGGAAGATTGGGGTGTTGATGGAAGTCTGACCATAATAATTGAAATACCGGCTGGAGTCCATACCAGCTTACTAGACAGGCTAGGCTCGTTAACTAAGGGTACAGCGCAAGCTTCCATTATTCGGTGATCATTGTTACGGCATGCAAAGTCTGAGTTAAAAACTGAGTGAGAAATTCGTGCCAGATCTGAAGAGAAGATTCGTAATTCCTGGCGAGGTAGTTGGTCGCGGGAACTTAAGAGCTGAAACAAATGTTATGCGGGTTGGAGATAAAATTGTCTCTACACGGGTAGGAATGGCGGAAGTGGCTCACGATTCTGTGAGAGTGGTCCCTCTCTCGGGCCCGTATATTCCTCGAGTTGATGATTTAGTGGTCGGTAAGATAATTGACTACTCTGCCTTTGCGTGGGAGGCGGACATTAACTCATGCTTCTTCGGAATTCTGCCAGCTCAATCTGTTTTTGGAAGAGATTACTCGCCTGCAAAAGACTCTCTAACTGATAGATTAGCTGTCGCCGACATGATTGCGGCAAAAGTCATTGCCTTCGACAGAACTCGCGACCCTCTTCTTTCCATTTCCGGCCCTGGACTTGGAAGGATACCTAGAGGTCAGACGGTGAAAATATCTCCTGCTAAGGTACCTCGGTTGATCGGGAAGAAAGGTTCAATGATAAGGGCCATAGAGCAAGGCTCAAACTGCAGGATGCTAATCGGACAAAATGGCGTGGTAGTCGTGGTCGGTGCGTCCGAGGATGTGTTAAAGGCAGTCAAGGCCGTTAATCTCGTCGAAGAACAGGCTCATTCTCCTGATTTGACAGAACGTGTTTCACGAGTCCTCGGAGTAGCAATGCCTTCTGTAGAACAAGGTCTTCAGGAATCTCCAACGACGACAGAGCAAGCCTCCGACACTCAAACATCCGAAAAAACTCCTCCGGCCGAGGGCGAGGTCAAGGAATCTTCTGATTCCGAAATGAATTCAGCAGAAAGTAATGAGGGAAATTAAGAGAGAAGTGTGAGAAAAACAGTTGGGTAAAGCAGGTGGAGACAGCGCGGCTCTGATCAACGAACAGGGCTTAAGATTAGATGGGCGCAGAATTGATGAATTGCGGCCGATAAGAATCGAGGTTGGCATACTTCGAAACGCTGACGGCTCAGCCTACATACAATTCGGGAAAAACAAGATTATGGCAGCCGTTTACGGGCCTAAGGAAGTTCATCCTAAACATAGCGCTCTTCCCGATAAGAGCGTTCTCAGGTGTAGATATCACATGTCACCTTTCTCTACGGAAGAGAGGAAGAATCCGGCCCCGTCCCGCCGCGAAATCGAAATCTCCAAAGTGATCAGAGAAGCACTCGAGCCAGCACTTATGCTCGAAGATTACCCCAGAACTGCGATAGACGTGTTTGTCGAAGTTCTTCAATCGGATGGGGGTTCAAGATGCGCGGGGATATCAGCTGCGTCTGTTGCTCTTGCTGACGCCGGAATTAATATGCGCGACCTCGTTTCGGCTTGTGCAGCTGGTAAAGTCGCGGGCCAAATCGTGATGGATGTTGATGACACCGAAGATAAAGAAGGCCAAGCTGATCTGCCCATCGCCATTATGCCGATGTCTAGCCAAGTAACACTGCTTCAGCTTGACGGACAGCTAAATGATGAGGAATTCCATAAGGCATTCAATTTTGCGCTCGATGGATGCAGGAGGGTCTATCAACTCCAAAGAGAAGCGTTGATTGGAAAGTATTTTGGAAATAATGGTGGAAACTCTGATGGAGGTCTGTGACGAACTCAAATGTCCGCTGTGAAGAAAACCCTCGTTGTAGAGCAGCTAAAACGAGGTCAAATGAATGAGCTCCTTGCGAAGGGCAAGAGACTTGACGGAAGAGGATTGCTTGAAGCGAGAGAACTGAAAGTCTTCTCTAATGTCATCGAAAAGGCAGAAGGCTCTGCAAGAGTTATGCTAGGAAATACCGAGGTGATCGCCGGAGTAAAAGTGAGCTTGGGAACACCGTTTCCCGACACTCCAGATAAAGGCTTGTTAGTTGTGAGTGCTGAAGTTCTTCCTCTCGCATCCCCCTATGCCGAGCCAGGTCCACCAGATGAGAGCACGATAGAACTAGCTCGGGTCACAGATCGTGGAGTAAGAGAATCAGGGATGATTGATGTCGGAAAGCTCGTTCTTCGGGAGGGCAAGTGGGTCTATGCTGTCTTTGTGGACGTGAGCATTCTCAATGTAGACGGAAATTTGTTCGACGCTGTATCGGCGGCGACTGTTGCTGCGCTGCTAACCACCAATGTACCTAAATACGAAATGAAGGAAGGCGAGGAACCAAAGAAGACTGAAGAAAAAATCCGCCTACCGATACAGACCATACCACTAGCGGTGACCATGGCGAGAATCGGGGATTATCTGGTCCTCGATCCGACAGCGGAGGAAGAAGCTGTGATGGATGCAAGGATTACTTTTGTTACAGACGACCGAGGGAACATCTGTGCCGGTCAGAAAGGACTGTCAGGTTCATTGTCCGTTGACCAAATAACTTTGGCAGCAAGTACCGCTAAGCTTAAAGGAGAACAAGTTAGGGCGATAGTAAAACAGGGTGCCGGTTATGTCCAATAGCTCGTCAGACCGCGGAAGTCTCAAAGGTCTAGGATCTAAATACGGCTCAACCGTGCGCAAGAGGTACAGCCGCATTATGAGTTCGCTCAAGCGCACGAGGCGATGTCCTTCCTGTGGGTCAACCCGATTTCGGAGAGAGAGTGCGGGGATTTGGCGGTGTCGGACTTGCAAGTTCACAATTGCTGGAGAGGCCTTCGATATTCCTGCATCTTTCCTGAAGTAAGAGAGCTCATTTCATCCTTCGCTCGTATCTTCGATTTGCTAAATCGCGAACGTAACATTGCGCAGAGCTTCTGACCAGTTCTTTAAGGAAAAAATCGTGCAAGGGGCTGTGCTGGACCTTGATTACAGTTCAGAAAATGAAAGAGAAATCACAGCAATTGAACAGGCTATTCTTCCGGAAACAAGATCCAAAAGCAAGTGCACTTTGAAAGCTAAAGTGACAAGAAACAAGGGATCTAATCATCTCTTGCTGCACTTTGCGGCGAATGACGTAGTTTCACTTAGAGCTTCAACAAACACGAATTTAAGACTCGTTAGTTCAGCGGCAAAAGCTCTAAATGCAGTAAAAAAGTAGATCGTCTTCCTAGATCACGGAAAGACTGAAAAATCGCTCGACCGAAATCCAATTTCGATTAAAGGAAATCGAATTGAGTAGTTCAGAAGAAATTCCACCCTATCTACGCGAGCAGCTCGCTCGGTATGAACAACTGCAGCAGAACCTGCAAGCGATCATGATGCAAAAACAACAGGTCGATTTGGAGTCCACCGAAGTCGAGAGAGCGCTTGAACAACTCAAAAAAGCCTCGGACACAGATGCCGTGTACAAGAGCGCTGGCAACCTTCTAGTAAGAGCCAAGAAGGATGACCTCATTAAAGAACTGGACGAAAGGAAGGAGTTATCGAGTACTCGTTCGGCGGTGCTCGCAAAACAAGAGCAGAGGGTCAGAGAAAGCGCCAAAGAACTGGAAGGAAAAA
Organism: Nitrososphaerales archaeon; assembly: GCA_030041355.1. GTDB lineage: Archaea > Thermoproteota > Nitrososphaeria > Nitrososphaerales > CADDZS01 > JASHOD01. The sequence goes on along the minus strand of JASHNZ010000058.1, from coordinate 57,663 downwards.
TCCAAGAAGGGCTCAAAGGAAGAAACTTAGGTGCCGCCAATCTTCCTTCGAATTCTTAGACCTCGAAATCATAAGAATTGCTTATGCTCTCAAAAACGGCAATCAAAGAGAGCTAAAAAACAGATTTGCCGAAAGCAGCCGTTAGAGAAGTGCCTTCTCGAAGATTCTCTCCCTTACTGTCAACAGCGAGGCTGGCTAAGAAAAGTCACTCCGTTCTGATCTTCACCCACAGGCAAGCAGACCCTGATGCTCTCTGTTCTGCTTATGCGATAGCCCGTCTCGCCTCAGGAGAGAGATCACAGAACGAAAGATCTTTCTGCAAGATAGTTACGCCGCAAGGCGCAAGCGTTCTCGCCGCAAACATTTGCAAGGAATTCTCGATCCCATATGACGAAAAAATCAATGATAATGAAATTGAGAAAGCTGAATTCATTTTCTTTGTGGATGTTGGGGATGATGAACTGCTCGAGCCATATCTTGCGAGCATTAGGAAGAGCAGAGCGAGAAAATTTCTTCTGGATCATCACAGCTCGGGATCTGAAGTGAAGGAAAATTCAAAAGGGAGATTGAATTTGTTCGATGGTTCTCTCCTAGATAGTAAAGCAACCTCAACGTGCGAAATAGTTGCACTTGCCTTTCCCGAGAAACTTCTTGATGAAAAGCTATCAAAGGTTCTGTTGGTGGGTCTGTTATATGACTCGCAGCATCTTGGCATTGCCACACAATCAACTCTTGAAGCCGCACTCAAACTAGTAAGAAAAGGTGCTATGATCAGTGAAGCTAAAGAACTGTTAAGGATGAGGCCAGATCGCTCCGAAATTATTGCGAGACTCAAATCGGCACAAAGGCTACGTTACGAAGAGCTAGGCAAGTATTTGCTAGCTGAAACGGAGATCTCAAGCTTTCAAGCCGCTGCCGCTAGAACACTCATCGATATTGGAGCCGACATCGCTATCGCGTTCGGCGAGCACGACGAAGAAACCAGAGCGTCTGTCCGAACCTCTCAACGTTTCGATCGAGAAACCGGAATCAATGTGGGAGTTCTCCTTTCGAAAATATCAGACAAGACCGGCATGTCCGGCGGGGGACATTCTACGGCCGGTTCAATATCGGGAAAGTTGCCATCTGCTATTGTCAGACAGAGGATAGTTGAGGAGTTAAAAATTGCTCTACCATAATCATGGTAGTTACAATAAATTTATTATTGCCGACCCGGTGATTCGGACTTGGCTTGTCGTCTCAACCAACCATGACAAAACCCTTGAATAAGATACCTCGAACCCGGGAGATAGCAACAGTAGGTCTCTTTGGAGCGCTTTCGATCGTTCTCACGATTTTTTCTAACCTGCTCCTTAAGCTTGCTTTTGTTCCTCCTGTGAACTATTTGTTGTTTGATTTTGGGGAGATACCCGTCATAGTCTGCTTCTTGATCATCGGGCCTCGCGCAGGTTTTTCCGTTGCAGTAATCGAATGGATTGCACTCAATCTATTGCCAACAACTACTCCTGTGATCGGCCCACTATTCAAATTCATGTCCGTGAGCCTGACTCTTGCCGGTCTTTGGATTGGATGGAAGCTCTTTAGGAAATCCAGCATGAACGCAAAATTTGCGGTAAGCTCTATTGTTTCCGCATCCTTCCGATCTGCGGTCATGACATTGCCAAATGCAGCATTCCTTATATTTTCTTTTCACATACCAGCTTCTGGTTATTTTTACTTTCTCTTGGAGCTTACAGCAGTCTTCAACGTACTTCAAATTCCATTCGATTTTGTTCCCACCTATATTCTGATAGGGCTTCCTCAAGTTAAGCAAATGCTACGCAAGAATGGTATGACGTGGTTTGAGTCAGGTTCTATCAGTCACACCGTCTAGCCAAGCAGAGTCACTCATAAGCATCAGAGCTCTATCTTACCGTTACTATGCCTCTTCTCGGTACGTCCTAAATAATGTAAATTTGGAGATACAAAAGGGAGAAGTCGTCGTCATCGCCGGTAAGTCAGGTTCTGGAAAGAGCACTCTTCTCCGTGCGATAAACGGACTAATACCTCACCAACACTCCGGTGATTACTCCGGAAAAGTGATAGTGGATGGATTGGAAGTTCTTTCCGCGAAAATGAGTGAACTCGCAACAAAAGTAGGTTACATATTTCAAAATCCAGAAAACCAAATATTCATGTTTTCTGTCGAGCGTGACATCGCTTTCGGTCTTGAAAATCTTTCGTTCAAAACACCAGACATTAGAGAGAAAGTAGACTGGGCTCTTAATACACTGGGAATCAGAGATTTGGCTCTGAGAGCCCCTCATGAGCTTAGCGACGGTCAAAAACAAAGGGTGGCCATAGCTGGCTCAATAATCATGGGACAAAAGATATTGATCTTTGACGAACCTACCTCCCTGCTAGACCCTTACACAGCAAGCAATGTCATTCGAATTATCAAGAATCTTCACGATGACCTTGGGATCACGATTTTAATAGTTGAACATCGTCTTGATCTTGTTTCCCAGATCGCAAATAGGATCATTGTCTTAGATGAAGGAAAAATAGTCTTTGATGGCGAACCTCGCCAAGTTATGTACTCCTCAAACCTTTCGGTCCACGGAGTGACGGAGCCAACTATCATTAGAACCACAAAATTACTTGATCCTGGAGCAACCGGACCTGGAAAATCGTACCCCTTAACGACACACGAACTCGCGCACGAGTTGCGAAAGCAAGTTCCCAGAATAGGAGTGTTTCAGAAGGGATCACATGAATTTGGAACAAATCGCTGAATCAGCTCCATTAAGTGAAAATGTAGATTCCGTTGTCCGATTCACTAATGTGGATTATTCGCATCCAAACGGTGTCCCCGCACTAAGAGGCATATCGGTTGAATTCAAGAAAGGTGAGTTAGTTGGAATCTTGGGCGCCAATGGTGCAGGAAAGAGCACACTTGTTAGGCACATTAATGGTATTCTCAAGCCAACTCATGGATCAGTTGAGGTATTCGGCGAAAGTACGAAGAACACTAGTGCCGCCAAGCTATCAAGAAGAGTTGGCATTGTTTTTCAAAATCCAAACAATCAGCTATTTGCTCAGAGTGTCAAATCTGAAATAGAATTTGGGTTAAGGAACTTTGGATTCGATGATGAGTTAGTGAGACAAAGAACAGACTGGGCCCTAAACACTTTTTCTCTCATTGAATATTCAAACCGGGCTCCTATGGAGCTCAGCGGCGGAGAGAAGAAGCGATTATGCAACGCCCTTGTCTTGGCTTGGGATCCCGATATAGTAATTCTGGATGAACCAACTGTGGGTCAGGACTCTGAACAAAAGGAGAGGCTGGCTCAATTGGTCAAACTACTTCTCTCGGAACAAAAAACAATTATCCTAGTTAGCCACGACATGGAGTTCCTTTGGCCCCTTCAACCTAGAATGATTTTGATGTCTGGAGGGAAGATTCTGGCTGACGGGACGGCTCAACAGGTTGTACGAGATCGCGTGAGCTTTTCACACGCAAATATTCTTGCTCCCCAGCTGGTTGAACTTTTCACTGAGCTTGGAGATTTGGGCAGATTTCCAGCAGACGAATTTGAAGCCAGGGATAAGATTAGACTACAGATGACAGCGGCTAAAGAGAAGTGATAGTCAAACGCAATGGGTAGCTTCCGGCTTTTTATTCGTACGAGGCCGAACAGTCATTCACAAGCTAGATCCGCGAGCGAGGTTATTGCTTGCGAGTGCGATTTTCGTGGTCTCTTTGGTGAGCCATATCGAAGTGCTGATCGTGCTAATAACTTTTACAATAGCTTTGACTTTTGCTGCAAAGATCGTCAAGCGATTCGGCAAGTCGATGACGTTTTTTGCGCCTTTGGCGCTGATTGCATTTTTGCTAAACTATTACGTATTTCCGGTCGGGCTGCTAACGGCGACGAATTTGGCATTAAGGTTGTTCGCGGTAATCGCTTCGAGTTCTCTTTTTTTCCTCACCACCACTCCCGATGAGCTTGAACAGGTCATGCGATGGTTTCATCTGCCACCGGATCTCGTAATGATCTTTGTAATCGCAGTTAGATTTGTGCCGGTGCTTTTCTTAGATGCTTTGCAAATAATGGATGCGCAAAAATCAAGGGGACTGGAATTTGAAAAGGGGAACCTAATGAAGAGGTTGCGCAATACGATACCTCTGTTGGTTCCTCTTATAGCAGTGGCTGTCAATCGAAGCTTAGAGCTGGCAGAAGCGATGGATTCAAGAGCTTATGGCGCGACGAAGAGGCCAACTTCGTTGTACGTCCTGAAATACAATTTCTCGGACTATTTCACAACAATCGCTGGAATTGTCATGTCTTCTTTTGGAATTTATTTTGCACTGTTTGGCCGTTTGTGGTAGGTCCAATTGACGGTTCGATCATACATGTTTAAGAATGGAATGATGGCCTGTAATTTCTCCCAGATTCCGCTGCACGGTGAGTAGCAGAAGGTTGCCATCGATACAAGTTACTGATGCCCTGACGAAGAAAATTCTCGGTGGGATTTACGCTCAATCTCTAAAGCTTGACGAATCTCGAGCGAGTCTCAACTCGTTCGTCACAAACGATGACATCTCGAACATGCCATACGCGCTTGGATCAATTTACCACGATTATCTCTCGCGACTGGAAAACGAGGGCTTGGTTTCCTTTGACCCAGATTCAACCATTCGTCTGACCGCTAGTGGAAGACGGAAAATAGTAGTCGTGATGATTGGCGGCGCGTTCGATATAATACATCCTGGACATGTAGAGACCTTAAGACGGGCGAGAGCTCTAGGTGACGTCCTTGCTGTCTCTGTTGCTCGAAATAGCACTTACAGAAAGAACAAAGGCAAAGAGCCCATTCATGATGAAAGGCTACGATTGGATCTTATTATCTCGATGAAATTTGTCGATGTAGCAGTCCTCGGTAGCGAACACGACATATTTGAAACCGTTCTTTTCCTGAAACCGGACATCATTGCTCTTGGTTACGATCAAAGTCACTCAGAAAATTCGATCAGGGAGGGAGCCAAAAAGGTAGGCATTGATGTCAGAGTTGTTAGGCTCGAGAGTAGTGTGCCAGCTATAAAGACTTCTTCGATAGTAAATTCAAACGATAAAGAGAAATTATTAGCCGGAACCTGAGCCGTTGAGGAAAATTTTTACCGCAACTTTACTGCCCGCTTTTAAATGCAAGCTTTTCCGCAAACTAATCGGTGAAATAATTTCAAGAACTGAATCATCATAACTCGTTCGCTCTATTACGAGCACTGCGCATGAAGTATCGCGGTTTATCAAGGATCTAAAGCATTCGGCACCTCCGTAGGTCCTTTTGCCATCCTGAAATCCGTCAATATGAATAGATTTTTCTGATGCCAGATCTCTACGCACTTTTCTGTCAACCGGGGAGCGAAGCCGGATATTCAACGTTCCGGGAAATGGCTCGAAACCTAATTTCGAGATGAACTGTCTCCTGTAACCACTTTGGGAGACATAGTAAGCAGCCTCTCCCAGACCGTCAAACACTTCTCCTTCAACTTCAACCATCCTCTCGTCCTTTCCGAATACAGCATCAAGATCGTTGTAAAGCCTGGATGCTTCGAAAGCTCCTTTTTGCGTAAGTTTGACATAAGTCGTCCCTCGACTTCTTACTCGCTCGACTAGTCCATCTCTTTCCATTTCTTCAAGATGCTTGCTAGCCATTTGCTGCGATTTGTTCAATTTCTTGGCAAGGGACTTAGTCGTCAACGGCACCGGTTTGTCTTTGGCACCTTCGGAGAGCAGTTCTATAATCGTTGGAATTTGAGATGGCTTCAGCAAACAGATTACCCTCCACAGCTAGATTTCAAGAAAAGGTTTGCGAGACTTTTGGCTGAATGAGTATACCCATATAATAACAATTGCCAAACCAAGTTTGTAAAGATCATCTTCTGAGTATTCCATCGGCATTTTTGCGAACGAAGTAAACTTCGCACATAGACAGGATTTCCGACACTCCAATGGATACCATCTCCTATGTGTTTTTACTGCCTACGAGCAGCTTTGAATCATTCTTTTTGAGATGCACGTTATGAATAAAATGGTGCTTTTCCAAGCCCGAGCGTTCCCTTTGCTGACTTCGCCAATAGAATTTCGCCAAGTTATTCAGACTTCACTTCGGGGAGGAGTTCTTATCGATTGCGCAAAATGTTTGGGTACGCAAAATGAAATGATTTCTAAATTCCTCGAAGAGCAGCTAAGTATGAAGCCTATCGTAGTCACTGACTGCCTAGTTGGGCAACGAGGGAAGGACACTTGAGAAACACAACTCCAACATCTCCGCTGCATATTCCACTGAAAGTGCTAAGCAAAGACTGCTTCAATCTAGAACTGATCTTATCGAGAGTGTAGCAGTGGACGGACTCGCGGCCGCTCTGCTCGTAGAAGGAAATTGGAATAACTTGACGTGATAGCTTTACGAGTTGCATCTGCAATATCATTTCCTAAAGAAGTTGCAGAGAGAACAATTCAGGCAATCGATCTCGTTTTACCTGAGGTGAAATTCGATAAAAGCTGGGGGGGCTCCTTCTCGCGGAGAAAGAGGAGGTCGATTTAAATGAACCTACCAAGAGCTTTGGAGACTAATACGCTGTGTTACAGAAAGCTTGAAGGCGAGCGAAAGTAGACGTAAAACAGAGCCCAAGTGCAAATTGGATGCGATACAATAAGTTTTGACTGCTGAAACCATTCCAAAATGGGTCGCTGAAGAGATCCAGAATGTCCAGTTCAAGGACTTTGAGGAGTGGGAAGGCTCTGGATACATTCTGGACATTAATAGGGCAGACAGAAAAATCGACGTACAGTTTTACGAAAAGCTCCCCGAAGGTAGGTATATTGCAACCTTGGACGTGCAGAAAGATATCGACTTGGAATCCTTTGAGCTAGCCAAAGTATACATGTTCAAATTCAAAGCATTCAAAGGGACTCTGAGCAAAAAAGTTGTGACGTTTCTTAGAGAAAAATACCATCTGGAAATGGACAACATCTATCGATTCGAGCTGGAGTCACTTGAGAAGCTTGACGCCGAAGCTGATATTTCACCTTCTCCGGCATCTGAAGAAGAAGGCTCTGAGGCAGAAGATTAGACAAGCTAATTATCCTGTTGTATTGACTCTTCCAAAAATTAGGATCCCTCCTGCAACACATTCAAAAAGGGTAAGCACGTGGGAAACAAGATGCCCAACTCCAATTACAACAGAGGTCGCGCTAGGGAATATCAGGTCATGCATGGCCTGCGGAGTGAAGGTTGGGTGTGCAGCAGAAGTGCTATGTCCCATGGTCCTGTGGATATCTTCGCTGCAAAACGTGGCAGAGTTCTATTGATTCAGGTTAAAAGCGGGTCTTCTCGTGTAAATCGCCAGGAGCTCGAAATGTTAAGGTCTTTTGCCGTAGCCTTCAACGCGGACGCACAGGTTTGGTTTTTCCCGAAGAAAGGAAAAGTCAAGAAAGTCACCGTGAGCAAGAAGGCAACAAATAAATTCAATCCTCCCAACACTCATACTGTGTCGCAACCGTTTGAGAAAATGTCGTTCACGGTTGTTGAGTAGATGAATCTGACTTCCTAAGACGACGCACTGTTTCCATTTTCTCGTGGCAACGAGAACAAACTGCTTCTTTCCTTTGGCCTGACAAGTGGAAGAAATGGGGCTCTTCGTTCTTAAGTTCGTCGCAGAAATAACATCGAAATTCCAAGCTTAAATTTTCACGGCTGAGAGACTGGATGAATTCAAACGAGCGATTAGGCACGATAATATTCTTTTCTTAAGGCTCATCAGATTATTGGTTAATAATGCTTTTACAAAAAAATGTTCCAGATTGTGTCTCATCAGTTTTTTCTACCAGATGCCAATAATCTCTTGGCCCTGCGGTCCTTTGCCTGCTCATAGCGCTTCCTCTGCTCTTTGGTTACGGGAATGATGTCGGGAACAAGAGCCGGGTGACCCTCTTCATTCAGCGCCACAAATGTCATGTAGGATGAGCCTGTGTGGACAATATGCCCAGTTGCCAAATCTTCAGCTTCTATGCGGACTCCAATTTCCATGGAAGTGCTTCCAACATAATTCACCGAGGCTTTCAGAATTAGGAGATTGCCGATGTAAACGGCTTTCAGAAAGCTCATCCGGTCTACTGATGCTGTCACGACATTTTTTCGACTGTGCCTGGCCGCGACAGCCCCTGCTATTTCGTCCATCAGTTTCATAATGGTTCCCCCATACACATTTCCTTGTATGTTGGCGTCTTGCGGCATCATTAGATGCGAAGATATCAGCGAAGACTCTGATACCTTAAACGAAGGTCGACTTTGAGAAGACATGCACTTCTCTAACTCTTTAATTGGTGTATTTCGAAAATATAATATTAAATCTGTTTTTAATCGTGAACGCATTGGAATAGCTAAGACCTGAAACAATAGCATGAGAAGCCCCTTGTCGGTTGAACAAATGAGAGCACTTGAAGAGAAGGGCCAAATGCTTGGTGTGACGAAACTTATGATGATGGAGAATGCAGGAAGCTCGATTGCAAATTATCTCAATGCCACCTTTCCCATAATCCGTGGGAAAAGGCTTCAGAAAGTCGCTATTATAGGCGGTACGGGAAATAATGGAGGCGATGTTTTTGTTGCGGCAAGGCATCTTGCATACTGGCGACAGTACTCCGTCTCCGTCGTCCTCATTGGCAGTGAAGAGGACATTCATGTGGAAGAAGCAATGGTCAATTGGAACATAGTATCTCGAGTCCCGAAAATTAGGAAGGTCATAATCGATCGAGAGGAGAAGCTCAATCTGCTAGAAGACGAGATTTCCAATGCAAGCGCTATGATAATTGGCATATTTGGAACCGGATTCAGGGGCAGGCCGAGAGATCTTCAACTAGCTGCAATCAAGCTGATCAACGATTGCAAAGGGGTCCTCAAAATTAGCGCTGATATTCCCTCAGGTATGGAAGCTGACTCTGGAACATGTGACTTCTGTGTCGAATCGGATGTCACTATAACCATGCATGGCCCGAAAAAAGGAATGCTTAATCCGGAAGCACAAAAGAAAACCGGAAAAGTAATTGAAGCTAACATAGGGCTGCCATTTTGAGCAAGCGTAAAGACTCCGTTCTTGTCGAGCAGATTAGCGTCGGACAATACCGGAATTTTTGTTATCTAGTAGGAGACGAACCTTCCAAAGAAGCTGCAATTATCGACCCGGCCTGGGATATTCCGAAAATAATTCGTCACGTTAATGTGAAATCGCTGAAGTTGAAGTATGTTATCAATACGCACTCACACATGGATCATATCCAAGGCAATCTTTCGATTCAGCAGTTGACCAATGCAAGAATAGTCATGAGCTGTAACGCATCTGTTCAGAAGGATATGGGTGTCCAAGACGGAGATGACCTGAAATTAGGAAGCGGGGTCAGACTTCACTTCATTCTTACGCCAGGACATTCACGAGACAGTATGTGCGTCCTAGTCAATGACATAGCTCTAATGACTGGGGATACTTTGTTCATCGGAGACTGCGGACGAGTAGACTTGCCCGGAGGAGACGCTTCTGAGTTGTTCGATAGTTTCAAGAAAATAAGAGATTTGGATCCGATGCTCATCGTTTATCCCGGCCACAATTACGGTGCTCGGCCCTGCACCACGCTCAAAGAACAGCTCGAACAAAACTATACGTTGGCAAAAAGAAGCAAGGAAGAGTTCATTTGCTTCATGAAAGAGCCCTGATAAAGATAATTTGTTCTTTTAGCCCTTAAGGAACGTGAAATCCTTCTGAATCTTCTGATTCTCGAAGATGCCTCACTTGAAATTTTGCCTACGAGATTCTGTTCGAGCAACGAAGCAAAGAGGGTTCTCAATCGATTCAATGTTCCTTGCGAAATGCAAATTCTCGATCAAAACTTTCACGCAAAAATTCTGGCTTCCCTCAACGATCGGGAAAAGAGAGGAAGGCCTGATGTCGTTCATCTTGCATTGCTCGACGCAACGTCCACGCCGCTCTTTCAAGATGGCTTTTTAGGATTGTTTCTACGCACTCGTCAGGGCTTTGCCATTCAAGTGAAGACTGGAACTAGGCCTCCAAGAACGCTTCAAAGATTCTGCGGCGTAATGGCAAAGTTGCTGTCGGGAAAATACGGAGCAGAAGAGGAGAGACTTTTCAGTATTGAAAGTAATCAGTCATTTGAAATGTTGGTCAAAGCTCAGGGAGTTGACAGGATCATTTCCTTGTCATCTCTAGGATTGCCGTTTTCTCTTCGCGATCTTGTCGCATCGGAAACACATGAAGATGGGAACACTGCCTGGGTTATCGGCGGATTCGCGCATGGTCACTTTGAAAAAGAGGTCATCCAGCTTTCTGACCTAGTCGCGTCGATATCAAAACGAACTCTACCTGCTCACGTTGTTTCAGCTCGAATTTGCTACGAGCTCGAGGTACATTCGAACATTTAGGTCTCATTTTCATTAGTGGTCATCTTCCTTATGTCCAAGAGACGATCCAGTTCTCCCTTGGAAAGACCGCTCATTTCTTCAGCCAGCTCTCTAATTGAGCTCCTCGCCGCGACGGCTTTTTTCGCAATCTCAGCGGCCTTTTCGTAACCTATCTTTGGAGAGAGGGCCGTAGCAAGCGCACTGCTCATTTCCGCATAACGCCTGAGAACTAACTCATTCGCCGTAATACCTTCGACGCATAGTTTTGCAAATACTTTTGAAGCATTGGCTCCTATCTTGATCGACTGCAGGATATTCCAGGCCGCAACAGGCATCATGACATTTAGTTCCAGCTGGCCAGCTTGACCCGCCATAGTGACAGCGAGATCATTTCCTACCATTTGGAATGCCACCATATTGAACATCTCGACGATACTTGGATTGACTTTGCCCGGCATTATAGAAGAGCCCGGCTGGACACTTGGGAGATTGATTTCGCCCAACCCCGCTGATGGACCGGAAGAAAGCATACGAAGGTCATTAGCGATTTTGATGAAACTTACAGCTAAGACCTTGAGTGCAGCTGCAAGATCTACAATCGCATCGAGATTTTGCGTAGACTCGAACATGTTGTCTGCTCGTCTGAAATCTAACCCCGTAACACCATTTACCTCTTTTATCGCAAGCTCGGAAAATCGCGGGTGGGCATTCAAACCGGTTCCGACGGCCGTACCGCCGAAATTGAGCTCTTTGAGTCCATAACTGGCCCTGTTTATTCTTTCAATTCCATGTTCAATCATAGAGACATAAGCGCTGAACTCCTGCCCAAGAGTGATCGGAACTGCATCCTGCAAGTGAGTTCTGCCAATCTTAACTAGTTCCTTAAATTGCTCTGTCTTTGCGGAAAGCGCACCCCTAAGTGTCCTCAAAGCAGGCAACAGCTCCTTTGTTACGGACTCAAGACATGCGATATGAATTGCGACATGAATCGTATCATTTGTCGACTGTGCCATGTTCACATGGTCATTCGGATGAACGATCTTGTAATTCCCGAGACGCTCTCCCAATATTTCTAAAGCACGATTAGCAATGACCTCATTTGCATTCATGTTCTGTGATGTACCCGCTCCTGCTTGAAATACATCCACAACAAAGCTGGAGTCTAACTTTCCTTCAATAACTTCGAGAGAGGCTTGAAGAATGGCTTCGCCTATCTTCTTATTCAAGAGCTGAAGTTGCATGTTTGCTTTGGCGGCTGAGTACTTGATAATTCCTTGCGCCCTAATGAACTCTCTTGGAAGTCTTAACCCACTGATCGGAAAATTTCGAACCGCGCGAAGAGTTTGCACACCATAGTATGCCTCGGAGGGAACTTTCACTTCGCCCAGAAAATCTTTTTCGATTCTGAACGACTCTTGACCTTCGCTGTGGCTTGCCATTTTTCACATCACGAACTGTTTGATTCAGTGGTCTCTGGGGGGGGGAAGTCCTTGTATATTTTGCTCAAAATGGATTCCCGTAATTGTGTAGTGCTCAACTGGTGGTCTCGTCCTCTGACTGTTCTTTTGGAGGTTTCCTTCTAAAAGCATCAGACCAGTGCTCTTGTGTCGCACGTTGCTCGGTTTCCTCGCGTTCAAGCCGGCCAAAGGAATCGTAGAATGATCCAAGAAGATATCCAAAAAGCAATGCTGCCGGAACGCTCAGCCCGAAAATCAGATCCGGGAATGCGCTCCCGCCACAGGTATAATCCTCGAAAAAGCCCGGTCCGATAAAAGCGACTGCGAGAAAGACTGCAACTCCCAGAAGAGATCCCTTGATCTTTGAATTTGATCCGGGTAGCCTTGAATATCCAAATGCGAAAATAAGTCCAAAGATGAGGCCGAACATTAGCGTTAGAACACCATACACCATCGGATAGTAAACGATGTCTGTGCTGTAAAAAATGCTAGAAGCGGAAACGTTGGTGGGACTGTGAGCAGCAATGAAGGAGATTTGCGCTGAACTGCAGCCCAAAAGTGTTGTCAAAGACATCAGACCAATTATCGCGGCGTAGATTACTCCCGCCGCCAGCCCGGCTTTCAGACCCTGCGATACGGCTGTCATTCAGAAATCATCATAGTTCAGTTTTTTTGAGAGTTAATGCTTGAATCCGAGTCCAGCTCACTTGATCGGTGAAATCCGATCTAGTCAAGTTTTCTTGTTGAGTCGTGAAGTAGTTTTATTATCGTTTCTGCTCGTAAGCGACTAGTGACAGACAGAAAGCCACTAGCAGCGACAAAAGGATAAGTGGCGGAATTCCGCCCATCGGCCTAATGCCAAGAATAGGATTGATTGGAGGCACCGGAGATATTGGATCTGCTCTGGCGGTCCACTTGGTAAAGAAATACGAAGTCCTACTAGGCTCGAGAAGCAAAGAAAAAGCAGAAGCTGCGATCCAGGGAATAATGAATGAGAAGAGAGTGCGTAACGATCTCAATACGCGACTTAAAGCGGTCACTAACGATTACGTGTCGTCCTCCTGTGATGTTGTTCTTCTCACGGTGCCCTACGCTGTGGCAATTGAAACAGTAATGGCACTGCGAGACAAATTTTCAGGAAATCAGCTTCTAATCTCTGCAGTTGCGGCCATTCAGAAGTCTGGAAAGTACTTCGTCCCGATCCAGAACGCATCTTCGATCGCTCAGAGCATTCAAAACATTCTACCCAGAACAGTTACTGTCGCGAGCGCGTTTCAAACAATTCCGGCAAAGGTACTCTATAATGAAGAAACTATAGACGCAGATGTTCTTGTTTGCTGTGATGACCCAGATGGCTACTTGCGAACTGCCGATATAGTTTCTTCAATACAAGGACTGCGACCTTTGTATGCTGGCAGCCTTGAAACCGCTGCGGAGATTGAGGGACTTACGGCTATTCTGCTGAATGTCGCAATCAATGGGCATTTGAAGAGCCCTACTTTGAAGATCCATTCTTTTTAGAAAACGCAGAGAATTTGCGGAAATTCTAGTTCCGCTTTAGTCTTTTTTCGAGTCTTGTTCCACATACGAGGCAGTCGGCCCTCTGTTTTTGGTATCTCTTTCCGCATGCCGGACAGAAAAATACCCATTCAGAGGCCGTCTTTATTCCATTCGTCATAAGAGGTCTAGCTTTTATTCCCAAGGTTGATGCGACATTCTCCACAGCAAAATCATCAGAAAGAAGAATCGCTTCATTCCCTTCTTCCCTAATGCTCAGGCATAGCGCGAGTACACTCAAATCGGCAGCAGTCATAGAGTTATCACCGGTCCTTCGAGCCGCATCCTTCACCGTTTTCAAATTGGCGAGAGTGCCCTGAAGAACGTTAATTTTTGAAAGAGCAATGAGTGTTCTCGTTCTCTCGTTCGAAACCTCGCTGATTACATCCGGCGTTGTAACCAAGTTTTCCGTAGTGTTAGTGTAAGGCACGCCGGCGTAGAATGCGGTCGTATCTAACACGAGATATTGCTGCGGCATGAACTAACGTTTGACCCTTCGAAAAACCATTCTATGTTCAGAAACATATGCTCGGATCGATTGGCACAGAATTATCCGGTCAAAACCCCATTCAACAGAGAACAACTACCATGGGCGAACTAGGAATAGTTCGTCGCATGGTTGGCGAGTTCGCAATCATTTTCCTTTTCCAAGTACGAAACAGATTTAATCCCCGGATCACGCCTTTTCAAACTTTTCGTTTGTTTTTTCTCCGACACATTTTAGTCTATTTGAAACCTAGATTCTTAAGCTGTCTGAATGCTCCTGCGCTGTCGAAGCGAACAAAAACCGCATCTCGCTCGTGTTTCTTGAAAGTGACAAAAGTGTCGCCCTCCACGCTGAAAACATCCTGCCCATCAATAACAAGATCGAGGGCAAATGTTCCAAGAATCCTCACCGAGGAATCCGAACCTTTTACGACGGTGGGAAACCTGTTGATCGATCCTTCTGGGGTGATCATGAATACATCAAGAGATCCTTCCAAGAAAGGAGCGCCGTAAGAGTACGAGTGACCCGTCGATCCTGTCGGCGTGGTTATCAAAATGCCGTCCATCCTCTGAGAAAAGACGGCTCCCGAATCGAAGTCAATTGTAAAGGTCGGCGTGTGTGCCACTGTCTGACGCACCAAATGGACTTCATTCAGAGCTGGAGGTAGAGTTGTTTCCTTGACTTTCGAGGTGATTCTTGATCTTCTTTCAAGCATCATGTCTCCCTTTAGAATCTTGTCGAACGCGATTCTCGCTTGATCTGGTTTTATCTCTGCCAATATGCCGCGGCCCCCGACATTCACACATAAACAAGGAATTGTGTTATCCAGCGTTCGAAGCATGCGCAGAATCGTTCCGTCGCCTGAGACAGTGACGATAAGGTCCACTTTGCCGCCCACTTCCTTTACTGCCGGGACGTGATCCACATTTTTTAGATGGAGATTAGGAAAACTAGTTACAGAAAGGCCTCTATTGAGCAACATTTGGGCTATGTCGCGTGCTACTTCCTTGGCCTCCCCGTGCCCTTCCTTTGAAATGACAGCGACTCGAGATAATTTCGTTTGAATTTCTCACTTTGAAACTAAAGACAGATAGTCTGGATTCGCTCTAAAATTAGTTACCCAACGATGAGCTTTCCCAGTCGTTCAGATACCTGAAAAAGTCTTGAAAGATTATGGATAATTCTTTTTTCACGAAAGATTAACGTTAAATAAGCATGTGTCAAAATTTTCATCGAGCTTCTTCTTTGTGAGCTATCTATGAGCAAACCAGTCGATCTAGGAAGCCTCAAGGAAGGTTCTTACGTGATGATAGATGGAGAACCATGCCGGATCGTTGAATATGACAAGAGCAAGCCAGGAAAACACGGCGCTGCCAAAGCTCGCATAGTGGGGATAGGTGTTTTTGACAGCGTCAAGCGCAGTCTTGTGTCCCCGGTCTCGACGAACGTTGAAGTTCCTCTTATTGAAAAAAAATCTGGGCAAATAGTCTCATCGACTCCGCAATCAGTTCAACTAATGGATCTTGAGACTTTTGAAACCTTGGACATCCCTATGCCAGCCGATGAGGAGATAAAATCAAAGATCGTTTCTGGGGCCGATGTTGAGTACTGGCAAGTGTTGGGCCGGACCAAAATCGTCAGAGTCAAGGGACAATAACGATTATTTTGAGTTCGTTGTCTAGAATTAGAACTTGAAAAAGCCTTTCTTACCTTTACCCTCATCCTCAATTTCCTTGAATTGCTTTAAGAGCTCTTTCTGTCGATCAGAAAGCTTCGAAGGAGTTTGAATCTTGATTGTCACAAGCTCATTTCCTCTTGGAGTATTTCCTAGCCCTGGCATTCCTCTACCCCTGAGCTTCAGGACAGTTCCAGACTGGGTACCTGCAGGTACTGTTACTTCGGCAAGATTTCCCTCGATGGTTGGAACTTTGATTGTGGTTCCCAGTGCAGCGTCTGCAAAAGAAATCGATGCCTCACAAAGAAGATCTCTTTCCTGTCTTGTGAAAAATTTGTGAGGCACAACGCGGCATACAACATAGAGATCTCCAGAGGGCGCTCCAGTGTCTCCTGCGTCACCCTCACCTCTCAATCTTAGAGAAGATTCATCTTCGATGCCCGGAGGAATCTTCACCTCGATCTTTCGCTTTCTCTGAACGACACCACTTCCTTTGCAGTCTCTGCAAGGATTGTCCAGAACTTGTCCTCGGCCGCGGCAAGCCCTGCAAGTTTCCACACGAACAAATTGAGCGAATCCTGAACTGCTCACTCTCTGGACCTGCCCGCGTCCGCCGCACTCGGTGCAAGTTCTCGGCGTGCTTCCAGGCTTCGCCCCTGAGCCTTTGCAAACTTGGCAGCGCTCCGTTCTAGGCACTTCAATTTCAGTAGTAAGACCTGTAGCGGCCTGTTCCAAATTTAGATCCAAATCATATCTAAGATCCGCACCGCGCTGGGACCCGCGTCCGCTTCCTGTCATATTTCCAAAAAACATGTCAAATATGTTTCCGGAAAATCCACCGAAACCGCCAAAGCCCAGATCGCGAAGAATCTCATCAAAGTTTGTCGTCCTGAAAATGTCTTCTGATGAATATCTACCTTGTATTCCTTCATGCCCGAAGCGATCGTACTGAGCTCGCTTTGCATCATCGGACAGGACAGCGTAGGCTTCTGATATTTCCTTGAAATGTTCTTCAGCATCTGGCGCCTTGTTCCTATCAGGATGGTATTGCAAAGCGAGTTTCCGATAGGCGCTCTTTAGCTGATCCTTGCTGGCATCTTTGGGAACGCCAAGTACTTCGTAATAATCTCTCTTTTCTGTCGTCGTCATCTACTTCTCAGCTCTTCTTATCATCGTCTACTTTGTATTCAGCGTCTACGACTTTCTGACCATTATCTGCAGAACCGGATGTGTTGCCACTTGGTGACGACGCGGCTGTCTGAGAGGCGGCCTGTTGGTATGCCGCGGTTCCCACATCCTTCAGCACATTCCCAAGCGTCTCCGACTTTTGTTTGACAATCTCGATATCCGTTCCTGCTAGAGCATCCTTGAGCTCTTTTGTGGCTGCGTCAAGTTTTGAGACGAGATCCGAGGATATCTTGTCTTTGAGATCAGCTTTTGTCTTTTCTACAGCATAGATCAAACTATCAGCTTGATTTCGGATTTCAGCTTCTTCTTTCTTCTTCTTATCCGCTTCCGCATATTGCTCCGCTTCTTTAACCATTCTGTCCTTTTCCTTATCGGATAGTTTGGTTGAAGCTGTAATTGTAATGCCTGTTTGCTTACCTGTTGCAAGATCTTTGGCGGACACATTCAGCAAACCATTTGCATCAATGTCAAACGTAACTTCGATCTGCGGTACTCCTCTTGGAGCCGGAGGAATCCCTGTCAAATTGAAATTGCCAAGCGAAACATTATCTTGGGACATGGCGCGTTCTCCCTGAAGTACGTGAATAGTGACCGATGTTTGCATGTCCGCTGCTGTCGTGAAAATTTGACTTTTTTTGGTCGGGATTGTCGTGTTCCTGTCAATGATTTTGGTAGACACGCCTCCTAGTGTCTCAACTCCAAGCGAAAGAGGAGTTACATCGAGTAGTAGAATGTCTGTCACTTCGCCAGCTAGTACTGCTCCTTGAATGGCAGCGCCCATAGCAACGCATTCCATGGGATCCACTCCTCGCTCGGCTGGCTTACCCATTATCCTTTCGACAAAGTTTCGAACTATCGGCATTCTTGTGGGACCGCCAACCAGAATAATCCTATCCACCTGATTAGGTTGGAGTTTTGCATCTTGCAGAGCCTGAGTCATGGGCTGCCTGCATCTTTCGATAACTGGTCCAATCAACTCCTCAAGCTTGGCTCGAGTTAGAGAGAGGTTGAGGTTTTTTGGACCGGATGCGTCTGACCCAATGAAAGGCAGATTAATCTCTGTCGCAATAGTAGTTGAAAGCTCAATCTTGGCTTTCTCGCAAGCTTCTCTGACCCGCTGCATCGCAACCTTGTCGTATCGAAGATCAATGCCGGTTTGGGTTCTGAATTGCGATATCGCATAATCCTGCAGAATGTTATCCATATCAGTGCCGCCGAGTTGCGTGTCCCCGGAGGTTGATTTTACTTCAAAGACTCCCCCGCCAAACTCCATTATCGTAACATCCAGTGTTCCTCCGCCTAGATCAAACACCATGATCTTCTGTTCCTTGCCTGCTTTGTCAAGTCCGTATGCCAAAGACGCAGCTGTGGGTTCGTTGATTATTCGTACAACTTCCAGTCCTGCGATTGCACCGGCGTCCTTGGTAGCCTGCCTTTGATTGTCATTGAAGTAAGCAGGGACAGTGATTACAGCTTTAGAGACTTTTTCCCCAAGAAAAGCTTCGGCATCGGTCTTGATCTTCTGCAGAATAAAAGCAGAGATCTGTTGAGGCGTGTACTCTTTGCCGTAAATATTGACCCTATAGTCCGTGCCCATCTTGCGCTTAATTGCTTGAATTGTGCCTTCTGGATTTGAGACGGCCTGTCTTCTAGCTGGCTCTCCAACCAATAATTGGCCATCTCTTGTAAACGCAACATAAGATGGGAAGGCTTTTCCACCTACGCTTGTACCTTCTGCGCTGGGGATAATTGTGGGCCTGCCACCCATCATAACCGCAGCCGCAGAATTACTTGTTCCAAGATCAATTCCTATTATTTTACTCAATTTGCCCTAATTCCCTCCGGTCTTCTTTTCTTGTGGATTAATCGTTGATTCCAAAGGCTCTTCCGTTGGCTCTTTGAACTCTTTGTTGCCTTTGTTTTCAACAGGTGGGGTATCACTATGCTCATTTGGCACTTGAACCTGCTGAACCACGCCGAGATTTTGCCGGGCAACCTCAACTAGGGCAGGCTTTATGACCTTTCCTCTCAGAGTATACCCGTTGCTTACTACTGACAATATCGTCCCGTCCTTCTCAGTTTCTCCCTCAGAGTATGCAACTGCCTCATGCAATCGAGGATCAAATGTCAAACCTGTTGAAGCGTTTATTCGTTCGACTTGCTCTGCCCGAAGAGATCCTTCGATTCTCGAAAGCAACATTCGCAATCCATCATACAAGGTCGCGGAGTTCGATACCTTCGCGACTGACATGGCTCTTTCCAGATCTTCCTTCAACGAAACTAATTCCTCGATGAATCTAAGTTTCGTTTCATCCCGTGCCTCTGCGATGCGCCGCTCGGACTGTCTCTGAAGATTTGCAAAGTCTGCTTGAAGGTATAACAATCTTTTTGATATGTCTTGGTTCTTCATCCTCTCAGTTTGTAGGTCTTGTCGTAACTCAGCGACCACATCCTCTGGGCGTATGCCGGCATTGCTTGAGTCTGCCGGGTTTGATTTCAAGGATAAGCTATCTTTCTTATTCTTGAACCCTTCTAACGAGGATTGTGATTCACTTTCTTGGGCATCGTTTTCAGCTCCACTATCTGGTTCCTCCACAATCGGCATTAGAGTTCGCATCTCTTTCTTTCCGAAGATAATTTGTTTTAGCTAACCTGCATATAAACTAATTTCCGCGATTGTAGTATGTTGTGGAAAAACCGCATCTCCTAACTTTTAGCCCGCGTTCTTGGAATTGTTGACGAAAAATTGTCCCCTCGATCTTTTCAATTTCTGCACGTCATGATGGCCAGCAAGTTTATGAATTACTATTCAATTTGTACTTGGCTTTCGCAGTTTGATGAACCAGCGCCTCACTTTCCATAACAAATTCGACTTTATTTCGGATTTCAGTGCTAACTTAGCGCTCCATACCCTGCACAAGCTCATCGGAGAAAGCAGTTTAAGCTGCGGGACATCGCTATGGCCGACCCGATGATGCGTTTGGCAATTCAAACTGCCAAACTGGAAGAGCCGTCTGAGAAGCTTCTGGCAAAATTCGCCGGAGCTTACAAGTGATGAGGCTTGGACTACTCCGCAGATGGGTCGCTAACTCCTCTTTTTCCGCAGGCCGTTCCTCAAATTGTATTCTCTGCAACAGTTTCCAAATTATCTGCTTGACTGGTCTCTCGATTGGGTAGATCTTTACGGTCCACATCTCGGTAGCGCTTCAACTGAGTCCCGGAAATCAATCGCTTTTTCGAGTCAGCTAAAGTAACATTTGCAATATCAAAAGGCATTTGCGGGTCTAATTCTAGTCCGCCAATAAACGGTGCCAAGTTTGGCGATACGCACTCGTCCTCGCCCGAAACAAATTTCTTGATAGGAATCCCCCCGTCACAACTTATGTCTAACACGACTCTATGGCCCTCTTTGCTCTCCTGCACGAGTATCGACTGAATTCTTTTCGTTACTACTCGGAATCTTCTAGATAGTCTAACTCTTACTGAGAGGTCTTTGAATTTAGATTCAATCTCGTCCTTCATCACCTTGGATAATATGTCCCCTTCGCTCTGGGGTGGCTGAACCAGATAAGCAAAACATCTCATTGTAAATTGTGGAATCAAAGTCGGCTTGGAGGGAAGCACTTCGATTGAACTTAGTCTCACCCCATTCAATCTGGCCGTCTTGAGTCGACGAATAAGAGTTCTTCTCTTCGGCTTTAGCACTTCAACGTAGAAGGGCCTGCCATCCCCATCTACGAGACTCCTTTCATCTTCACTTCCTACCCAAATGAAACTACAGCCCTCAGCGCGATATTTCTCGGAAAGAAAATTGTTTACGAGGTATTGAACACTCAGGAGGGATGCTCCCCTGTACTCACATGCGGCACATCCTATACCATTGCATATTTGACACAAAGAAGATCTCTGTGCGATTCCCCGGATTGTTTTGCGATATTTTGCGAAAAGCCATATAGATCTGGGTGTAATAGAAATTTCTCCATCTGGCAAGGAAACCAAAAGGGTCAGGTCCGGCTTCAAGTAGCTCAGCCTCTTCTTGGTATTTTTTGAGACTTCTGAGCTAAACGATCTCGTAATTTCGGTTTTTATCCCCTCTCTACCCCTAATCTTGAAACGGGCGCGAATCTCATCTTCTTTGTCAAGAATTCGTTGAGGAAGCGAAGTACCAATTACAAAGCTCTCGAATTGGTATTCCTTGAGTTTCTCCGTGATAATCCCCGCAATGTGTGAAGCATTGGCCAGCAAACCGCTGCAAACTTCGCACTCTGAGTCGTTGACTGCACTCTTACGGAGTTGAAGGCTTGGAACTCCTTCCCTTCGCAAACAACGCGCGCACAGTCTCGTCGACTTGGCCAAAGTTCTAGCGACGCCGCTTGACAAAATAGCTTCATTCTTCATAACTGACGCGATCCCGAGGGGCTTTGCCTTGCAATTCTGCGTGAGAAATCTTATTGTTGCTGGTTGCCCATCTGTCGCATAAGAGCCCTGAACTGACGGCCCTTGCTGGCTTTCATAACATTCTTTGCTTGCTTGTATCTTGTCAAAAGATCCTTGACGTCGCGCTCAAGTACACCGCTACCTCTTGCTATCCTTCGGATCCTCTGAGAATTAAGTAGCTCGGGATCACTTCGTTCGTCTTTGGTCATAGCTTGAATCATAGCTCGCCAGTATTTCATTTTGGCCTCCACTTCTTCGAGATTTTGATTTGGAAGATTCATCTGAGAGAATCCCGGAAGTGATTCAACTATTTTTCTCAGTGATCCCATCCTCTTCACTGATTCTATTTGGACAAGAAAGTCGTTCATAGTTAACTTGCCGGACATCATTCTCTTGACCTGTTTTTCGTCAGCTACAAGCTCAAGCTCCTTTGCTCGATCAAGAAGAGACTGAAGATCGCCCATACCCAGAAGCCGTCCTACGAAACGCGTCGGAGAAAACTGCTCCAAGTCGTCTACTCTTTCACCTGTGCCAATGAAGAAGATCCTGGCACCGGTTGCTGCAGTCGCCGCCAGAGCTCCGCCCCCTTTCGCGGCTCCATCGAGTTTGGTTATTATGATTCCCCCGACCGGGACGGCTTTATGAAATGCGGAAGCCTGGCCAAAAGCTGCTTGACCAATTGTCCCATCTATCACCAGAAAGACTAGATCAGGCGACGCTATTTTGGATATTTGTTTCATCTCATCTATTAGGCCCGTCTCCTCCTTATGGCGACCTGCCGTATCTATGATAGCGATATTCGCGCTTTGAGCTTTGAAATATTCTAGCCCTATTCTTGCAATTTTAGTTGCGTCCTTCTCTTTTTCGTCTCCATACACAGGTACCTGAATTGACTCGCAAATTGTCCTTAGCTGGGTAACAGCACCGGGTCTAAATGTGTCAGCAGCTATCACGCCGACCGTATAATTTCTCTTTGATAACAGTCTGGCTAGCTTTCCAATAGTTGTCGTTTTGCCGCTGCCTTGAATCCCGACCATCAATACTACGTTTGTCCTATTAGTAGGAAAATCAAGTTTCCCTTCTTCACCTAGAATCCGGGCAAATTCCTCATACAGAATCTTGACAATGTGCTCTTTTCTGGGCAGTCCTGGCGGTGGCTTTTCTTCAAGCGCCCTTTTTTCTATTCGTTGTGATGCTTCGAAAACGATCTGAGCTTTAACATCTCCGCTGAGAAGAGTTCTTTGAATGTCTTTGACAAACTCCTTGATCTCTCGTTCATCAATACTCGAAGAGCCAAGAAGTCTTTTGATTGCACCTTGGAACCCATCCTTTAGACCGTCAAGCATTCCAATTCTGCCTCTTTCGGTTTTCTATGATTTAAAGCCCTTCGTCACCTTTCTCGTTTACTAGCAAGAACTGCAGTCTGAATCGACAGAGAACCAAAGTAGCCGTTCCAGTTAATCTGGGAATGAGTAATTCTTATCATCTTTCTCTTGAACAATGGGCAATCCAGCACTAGAGTTTCGGCTTCTCCTCCTTCGAACGCAATATTAAATCCGAACTTCGAAGAAAGCTTATCCAGGTTTTCAATATCCAGCATTGTCAATTCTCTTCCTAGCCAATTCCTGTCAAGTCCTTCGCACGATACCGACGTCAAAATGAATTTGTATTTATCTGAAATTAGTCTGCTCATGTAACGTTTCTGATCGATCCCCCAAAGCGGCGACACAACGAGAAGCTCGCAAGCCGCACCAATTGATTCGATTCTAGTTTTTTGGTAGTCGCTCGCAATTGCACCGGTCCCTATAGCTTGGATTCCAAACTTCTGCTTTGCCTCTAGAATAGTTTGCTTGATATCTTCGAGCTCTTCTTCTTTCTTGCCTTTTGTATACCCAAACACGATTGGGATGTCCAATGCTTCTGAAGAGAGTTTTGTCATTTCGATAGCCTGTGTGTGTAGCATGTAACTCTCTTGGTTCTCGGAAATGATAGTTATCAAACAAGATGCGTCGAATCCCTGCTCCAATAACTTGCCCAAAGAATATGTGCTATCCTTCCCTCCAGAATACATCATACCAAGCAACCTCTTTTTGAAATTCATTGGCCGCTTACCGAAACAGGTGATTTTTCCTTCCGCTTATTCGATCTACAGATTGGCTATTTTTTGTTGCAAGCTGCTTGAAGTCTTTTTTGCTCGACCGCCAGAGAAGTCAACACGGTACGTTTGCACTGAAGATTATTTGAATAGAAGCATTTAAAGCGACAGTCCCCCAAAGGTGAGAGTTGTTTGATTTATGCCTAAATCTCGCGGTTATAGAAGGAAGACTCGATCGGTTTTTCGTGCAAAGCAACGATCTCCGCTTGGCTTCCTTTTGAAGGAGTACAAAGTTGGAGATAGAGTTGTCATCGACGTTGATTCGAGGCAGACCAAGGGGATGCCGCACAGGCGATTTCAGGGATCTGTGGGTAATGTGGAAGAAGTGAAGCGGCGGAGTTTAGTAATTTCTGTGCCTGTCGGAAATAAAGTCAAGGAAGTCATCACGCGCCTTGAACATGTCAGGCCGCTTACAAAAATTCAGGGTTAGTTCTAGTTTATTTATTAGACAGTGACTTGTATGATTGGGCAATCTCAAGAGACAGCAACTAAGAAGGCCCGTGCTATCACGGTTCCTGAAGCGAAAGAGATTCTGTCAAAGATAGACCCGGACCACGCCGATCAAATTCAGAAAAGGTGCCAAGACTATCTGGCAAAGTTCGCGAAGACAGAAGCGGACAAAGCGCGCAAATTGAGAAAGGAACTCGTAGAAGAATGTGGATTGGCCACGGAGGAAGCTGCTGAGCTCGTTAACATCATGCCTAAAACTCAAGAGGAGCTGCGGGTATTCACCGCCGGTTGGAGAAAGCTAATACCAACAAGCACGGTAGAAAAGATAATTAGGATTTTGAGCCAGTAAGAAAGTTTTCTATTTTTCCGCTTTTCTCTTCCAAATGTTAATAGGAGGACACCATTTTCCCAGCCTTGAGAATAAGGATCTTCAATGCCGGGGCCAAAGGCGATGAGTTTGAGAGATTTTGTACATTCCTGCCTCTTTCCAGTTTCCATTTCTTCATTTGCTGAATGTTTCCTTCTTTCTCGCGAATTGGCATCGTTATTATAGACACTAGTGTCTTAGGTTGCGTGGAGTCAGTGACGAGTGAATCCCAATCTGGAGAAGAACCAACCGTCCAACAGTCCAAGCGGTACGAGGAATTTGCTTACGTCTTGGATTTCATACCTAGGGGGAAATCCTCTATAGTTAAGGAGAGAGAGGGACCGCTGATTCAAGCAATTGGAGAAGACCATTTGACCCTCCTCGAAATTCTTGCCGCTAAATCAATCGTTTTCAAACCTGGAGAAAGGATATCCATAGGCAGGGAACACAGGACCAAGATAGTAAGCGTGCTTGGAAAGCTCGACTACTCTGAGCTTACAAACGAGGCCAGAAACCAGTTAGAGCCTGTTTTAGAAAACATGATATTGCAGAACGAATCTCGGTACATAGCATATTTCAACGAACTTCAACCGATCACCCCTAGGCTTCACGCTCTGGAGCTTATCCCGGGCATCGGAAAGACGTTCATGCGCCAGATCGTAGATCAACGTGATAGGAAGAAATTCGAATCCTTTGAGGAGTTAGAGCGAAGAGTTGGTCTGAGAGAGCCCGTAAAGCTTCTTGCAAAACGGGTCGTTGAAGAGCTCTCAGGCGGTTCAAGAATCATGCTTTTCGCGCATCGTTAGCTCTGACGAAAGACATCATTGTTGATGCATTAAGAACGCGCCTTGGTCTCATCCCGAAGAAAAAGACGTCAGTTAGGCCAACATTTCTTAGTGTCAGACTTCATCACTGAGCAGATCGTAGAATCAGCGTGTCTAAAAAAGAGTGATGTAATTCTTGAAATCGGAACTGGCACTGGTGCGCTTACGGAAAAAATAGCATCAAGAGCAAAGCGAGTCATAACTTATGAGGAGGACCACCATTTGTTTGACATCGCTCGGGACAGACTGTCGACCTCTGATAACGTGGATTTGGTGAATCAAGATGCCTTTTCTCGTCATCAACCAGTACCTCGATTTGATGTTTGCATTACGAGTTTACCGTATTCTAGATCGATTGATTTTATTGAATGGCTTGCCATAAGATCAGGAACCTTCAGATGCACTATAGCAGTTCTTCAGCTTGAATTTGCTCGAAAATTGCAATCCCAACCTTGCAATTCTCTTTACAGAGCCGTGTCTGTAATTGCCCAGATTTCCTTTCTCATGAAAGAAATTCTCTTAGTAGATCGAATCAACTTCGATCCTCCCCCCAGGGTCCAGTCCGTAGTTATGAAATTTGAAACAAATGCACAATTCAAACAACCCTTCTTGAATCGCACGAGGATACAGGAGGTGAAGAGATTCTTTTCATTCAGAGGCCGATTGCTTCGTAATGCGATCGAAGATTTTGAAGAAAAGATTGATTTGCCCAGGCTGGCGTTCAGCTCGAATAGAATCGAACAGATAGAGCCTGGACAATTCGCCTTGCTTCTAGAGAAAATCTGTTGATGGGAGAAGATCTTGAATAGGACTTACCTTTCGAGTGATGACTCCGAATTGTTGCGTAAGGCAGTCGAGTCCTTTAGGGGGAATTCTTGCATGGAGATGGGAATTGGTTACGGGTCTATCGTGCAGGGGCTCAAGAATCAGTTTCAAAATGTTGCGGGAACGGACATTACACTCACAGAGGGCTTTAGGAGGTTGAAAGGAAGGGGCATAGATCTCTTGATCACTGATCGTGCCTCTTGCTTCAGAGGGGGCTCTTTTGATCTTGTGGTCATGAATCCTCCTTATCTCCCTAGCGAAACAATCGTCGATAGAACGGTAGACGGCGGGATTGGCGGGTTCGAAGTGGCGAAAGGTTTTCTCCAAGACGCACTTAGAGTTGTCCGGCCGGGGGGGACGATGCTGGTGGTGCTTTCCAGCGAAAGCTCGAAATTTGCTTTCGAAAGATTCTGTATCGAATACCGGCTTGTGACTAAGCAGGTCCTATCCAAATCACTATTCTTCGAGACACTGACCGTCTTTGAAATTCATTCCGGCGACAAGGTGTGAAATTTTGATGTCGAAGAGAAAAGGTCCATGGATCATTCGCGACAGTCCCAGTCCGCTCTCTCAGTTCTCGGCAGCTATAGTAGAACCTGAGTTTGCGTTGAATGTCGGATATTTGGCGAGAATAATGGCTAACTTTGGCTTGAAGCAACTTTACGTAATATCGAAAGAAAAGAACCCTCTTGATGAGAAGCAAGCCCTGCGGTTTTCGTCCCATGGTTATCAGTTCATCGAGAGAATAAGATATCTAGAGAGGCTGGATCAGCTTCGCGAGAGGTTCGACATTCTCGTCGGCACAACAGCCATCAGAGGAAAACGTAAGTCCAATATCACGCGGAAGACTTACTCTCTCGAACAGTCAATTCCAATCGTTCGTAGAGCCTTAGAGCGATCGCAAGTAGGGCCAAAGAGAAGAGCATTGACTGACTCTCATGAAGCAATTTGTGTTGTGTTCGGAAGAGATACGACGGGACTCACTAATGAAGAATTACGGAAATGCGATTACAACATTACAATATCGAGTGGAATGAAGTATAACACACTAAATGTATCACATGCAGCCGCGATCTTGTTCTTCGCATTCCAAAGTTATTTCAAACTTATATCGCATTCAAATAACCAAACGGTTACCGAGAGAGAGCCGACGAGAAAAGAAAAAGAACGCGTCGTCACCTTGTTCGAAGAACTTGCTGAGGTCTCTGACTTTCAGGATTACAAGAAATCGAAGTTACATGAAACTATTACAAGACTCCTTGACCGGAGTAGTCCGTCTCTCAGAGAGTTGTACCTTTTAATGGGACTGGCAAGCAAAGCACGAACGAAAATAAAGATCCTATCAACTTAAGACAAATAGAAAACAACTAGGCTTCTTTGTATTGTTCTCTTTTTTTGCACTTCAAACGATAGATGATCACTCACTCGATTGGCTAACTTCTTGCCTCCTTTGTACGGTTTCAGGCCTGCATGCTCTGCTACATCCTTCAAATCAAAGCTTCTTCGCTTCCCTGAAGAATCAATTAGCACTGGACTTACGAGAGCAATACGACTTCCGGGCTTAGAGAGAATCGAAGAAAATTCATCTAGACACTTTTCGTAAGTGGAGCGAACTTTGTCAATTAGGGCGATTGATTCTGAGACATTAGGATTTTGTTTGAAAATTGGTAGAAGAATTGGTTCGCTCGCTATGGCATCAATCCGTGGTAACCTAGCATGAGAAATTCGTCTTGCATCAAATGCGAAGACATTTTTGCGTAACTGTTGGGAAACCTTGTATTTCGAAATTAGCCATTCCAAGTTTGCCTTAGCTTTTTCCACGTAGTCTTGGTTCTTGTCAACGCCGATTATTGAAACGTTACAAAGCAATGCCTCCTGAAGTATTGTGCCCAATCCGCAGAAGGGGTCGAGGAGTGATTGCGATTCTACAGTCAAGGCAATATTGACAATGGCTCTCGCGGTCCTCGGAGCCAATGTTTTTGTGGGATTTTGAAACGGGCGATCAACATCTCTGTGTTCAAATTCGATTGAGTCAAAGGTATCTATAGTCTGTGCAAAAATAGGTTGCCTCTGGTTTATTCCTCCGTGCACAATGAGATCGATTCCTAGGTCATTTCCATCTTCCAGGAGGATCTTTTCTCTCACGTCTGTCGCTTTGAGCTCGGCTGCGCCTAACAAATTTCCTTTTTGTTCAGTTGAAGAACGAATCTTTGGTTCGAGAAACTTTGCCTTACCAAGGCCTTTCATTTTCAGCAATTCGTGCAGGCATTGATGCGTTTCAACGTAAAGATCCCGCTGACATTCGTAAGCAGACACAGTCCAATTAAATTTAGGGCGAAAAGGCAGTAAGATCTTATCTAAGGCATCAGAGATCGAATGACCAGTGACTCGTGCATACTTGTAGCTTCCTCCCAGACGACTGAAGAGTGTGCTTGCGGATTTGAAATCGGACTTGATTAAAACGCAGGAACTATCAGCTTCCTCGATGGAAGCCTCAAGTTTCATGGACTCTATTACGCTATCAATTTCGAGAAGTGAAACTTGGCCAAAGGCAAGAATGAAGAGAAATTCATGATCTGTTCCTGGATTTTCGACATCTAGTCTCCTTAAGTTCGTAATTTCTGAGTGAATTGGCGTCATTTCAAGCTGTCCAAACAGTTAACGACCGGAAGCGTGGACATTTGTTCTACGGATATGCGTCCAAATAAGATCTAAACAATTACAATTATTGATGACCGTGCGTCAATTTAAATAGATAATGTCGTAAGTCAGATAGGCAAGGGTTCACTTAGACAAAGTACCGACGCAGACTAAATCTTTCCGGCTCGATGCAGACGTTTTAGAAGCACTCGACACTAAAAGTGCTCGAAGAGGAACAAGTGTTAACAATTTGACAAATCAGATTTTACGAAAGTGGGCGAACTTTGATCGTTAGGTGCAAGACTTTGGATACATAATGGTATCAGTTCACGAATTCTTGCGTGGACTTAATGTTCAAGATGAAAACACAATTAAGATGTTAGCGACAGAAACCGGCAGACGGTTCCCAAAGGATCTGATACTTTTTACGGGCCAAAAGAATGACCTCAAAAGCTGTATCGGATTTGTCGAAAACATTCTGTGCGATTATATGAATTGGGAAACCCACTATACTTCTTCCACCGATACGGAACATGTGATTACTTTAAGACACAATTGTGGTAGCAAATGGTCTGTAGCACTGCAAATAGTATTGCAGTCGATGTGAATACGAACACTAAACCAAGATTTACGGTCACCGACTGCACAGTGCCAATGATCATCGAAAAGAGGGAGATAAGAGAAGCCGTGCCCCCCGCCAGTCCTAAACAATCTATGGATCGCAGTCCGCTCTAACTTTCGAACACGGTCTGCAAATGCACGAGAACGTGCAAGCTTCCATTATTCTTTAAAAAGTCAATCCATTAGTGCTTCGGCGTTCCCAAAATTTATGCTGCAACTCGGCACATGTAAAAGGAGCTAAGTCAATACGTAAACTGCAGCTTTGACTGTAGACCTAGATGATGTTATCGGACTTGCCAAGTTATACATTTGATTTGCATATTCAAAAGCTCCAGATCGAGGTCAGAACACAGAGCTTTGAGGCGCCGGATTCTCAACCTAACCTCTAAAGTTAAGTAGGCCTGTCCAAAACTTTAACCGAAGAAGTTTGCAGGGAAAAAACTACCGTTTAACTAGTGGAATGCCGCTTACGAGTAAGGTTTACTCTCCAGGCGCTCCAAACTCTAAGATCGCACGATTTAGCACCGGTCAAGCTGGCCCAGATTATGATTACCTTCTGCAACTTGTCTCAACTGAGAAGGTTCAAATCAGACATAACGCACTCGAAGCCGCAAGAGTAGCAGCGAACAAGAAGCTGACGCCTATCGGTGAAACGGCCTACTTTCTTCAGGTAAAGGTCTATCCTCATGTCATACTTAGAGAGAACAAAATGATCGCAACCGCCGGCGCAGACCGATTGCAAGAAGGAATGAGAAAAGCTTATGGTAAACCAATTGGACTCGCCGCGAGAGTAATGCCCGGCAGTGTGGTCTTGGAATTGCACATAAAACGTGACAATCTTTCCGTAGCGAAGGATGCGATGCGCAGCGCCTCGACAAAACTCCCTATGCCAACTGAAGTGAAGGTAGTTCCCCTCAAAACTCCCGAAGAGCTAGCCGTCGCAGTAACCGCTTCTCAGTGAACGTGGCTAAGTTTACTTTTTCAAAATAGTTCGAAGCATGACTAGGTCATTTTCTCTCGTTTAATTTTGGACTGAATTCGCCATTGGCCGTTAAAATAGATGAATTCAAGATCCGGGGCCTGATCGAAGAGAAGAAAGCTAAGAGAGTCGTCTTCAACGCCCCTGACGGATTGCTGACAATGACAAGAAATCTTGGTTCAAGACTTGAGAAGGACTTCCCTGGACTCAGGGCGATTGTCATTGCCGATCCCACATATGGATCTTGCGACACAGTTGATATCGACGCTCAAAGACTAGGAGCGGACTTGGCCTTCCATGTGGGCCACAGTGTTACGGTGCCCACGTTTGGAAAGATAACGTACTCCATTGACGCGTATGATGATGTAAAGTTCGATCAAGTCATACTCATAGCCGTGAAAGTGCTAAAAAACGCAAACATCGGCAAAATTGCTCTAGTCACATTCGCTCAACATATTCCGGAGCTTCGAAACGCAGCATTACTCTTCCAAGAGCAAGGGATCAAGACCTACGTAGGAAAAGGTCAAGGGCAACTTCACGATGGACAAATATTTGGGTGTGAGTTTTACCCTGCCTTTAATCTAAAGGAGCAAGTTGATGCCATGGTTCTGTTAGGGCAAAGTATGTTTCATTCCTTAGGGCTTGCACTTTCTACTGCAAAGCCGACTTTCATGCTAGACCCTTATTCTAACCAAGTAATAGATATTCAGAAGGCTGCGGATGAACGGCTCAAGCGAGCTATACTTTCAATTTACAGAGCGAGAGATGCCGACAATATCGGCGTAATAATCGGTCTCAAAGAAGGACAAATTATGACGGATCAGTCCATAAAGATCAAGGAGAAGCTAGAGTCGCTAGGAAAGAACGTGCAACTCATCGCGATGCGTGAAATAACTTCCGATCGCATAGACGCACTTACGGACATTGAAGCTTTTGTCCAAACAGGCTGTCCGAGAATAGCTGTCGACGGTTATACTTTCTCCAAACCAATTCTAAGTGTGCCACAAACAGATGCGCTAATTAACCTCCTATCCGGCAAGGAAATTGAAACGGCTATTTTTGTTAGAAAACACTGGCTCTAGATTCCAGAGAAATAGCTGCGCTTGCAACAATTTCATGCTGATAATGAAATAGTGATTTTGGACGATGGCGAAACAGGAAGAGAACTCGAGCAACGATTCACAGAAGATTCAAAGGAGGCACGTGCTTCCTGGCGATTGTTTGGCCGCACAAGAGGAGTTTGAAGCAGGCGCTGGCGCAGTGATCTACGGGGGGAACGTGGTGGCTAGCCGCGTTGGCGAAGTTTCACCCGACATGGCGGCTCGCACGATGACAGTCAAGCCATCAAGACAGGATCTCGCGAAGCTTCCCGAAACTGGTGACTACATCGTGGGAACTGTTCAGAGCGCAGCATCGTCAATCGCTCAGGTCAAGATTGAGGCAATAAACGATATTCCGAGTTCGAAGGAGCTTTCTGGCATGCTTTCTATGAGAGACGATAGACGCAGGAGAAGCTCTTCGCCGATAAAACCCGGTGACGTGATTCGAGCTAAAGTAATTAGCACGACGAATGCAATTTACCACTTGAGTCTGGACGACTCACATTGTGGAGTACTATATACCGTTTGTAGCTTCTGTGGAGGACGAGTGGTCGCCTTAGGGCACGGTGCCGTTAAATGCGCTGAGTGTGGCATGGCAGACGATAGAATGCTTTCCGAGGACTTCATTCAGTACTCTAGGAGCGTTCGATGATCTCGGGGGTAACTTTAGATCTTTGACGCTAGTAAACTTATAAAGGCTTGACAACTAGTTTTCTTGTTTCTGCGCTTGAAAATGAAAATTAATTCAATTGGTAACGATGCTATTCAAATCCAAATAGAAGGAGAGGACTATAGCGTTGCTGATATTGTACACAAAGAGCTGTTGGGCGTAAAACACGTAAAGTTCGCCGGCGTCGCTCCGCCTCATCCTCTCATTAAGACTCTTACGATACAAGTGCATACCGATGGTGGCGATGCAAATGATTTATTAAAGCAAGCCATAGCTCACGCCCGAGCAATAACGCAGGAAATCCTCGAAGCAGCGAAGAGTGAATTTCCTGATGCCATAAAGCCTGCGAGAACTAGCTTGAGTCCAGAACGGCCTGTTGAACCAACAGCTGCGCCTCAGTCTGCCTCAGATCTAAATGCCGCCGCTGAGCAGGCACCTGTTCAGAAAAACGAAGCTCAACCTGCCGTTTAGATTCGTCACTTTACCCTCGTCAAATCTCTTAGCTCAAAACACAAGATCGGATGAATGATGTAAAGCAATGAAATTCTGCCCAAAGTGTGGGACCCGGCTAAAGCTAAAGCTGGAAAAGTCTCGTTCTTTGCTATTCTGCGAGAAGTGTGGATTTCAAGAGAACGCCGGATCTTCGTCTTCAAGAGCTGACGTCACTGAGCCAGAAGAAAACTCAGGAGAGCTAAAAGTGGTAGGAGACAAGGAAGAAAAGATTCAAACCATGCCAACAACAACGATCGAGTGTCCGAAGTGTGGACACAATACCGCCTTCTGGTGGTTTCTTCAAACAAGAAGCGGTGATGAGCCACCCACGCAGTTTTTCAGATGCCAGAAGTGCGAGCATACCTGGAGACAGTACAGCTAAACCCTATTTTTGTAAACCCGGATTTCTGCAATCGAAATTCCAGACTGCCAATACTTATAATATAAGCTTGATTATGGTTCTGAATAATGATGCCAGCTGAAACTACAAAGACTTCAGCCATGACGGGCTTTGTCGCACGAACCCAGACGCCAAGCGAATGGCGAGCGGTTACCGCTTCCATCCTAACGCTAGTCGAGGAAGCGACATTTGATGTAACTTCAGAAGGTATTACATTTCGAGCGATGGATCCTTCTCACGTCGCTCTTGTAGATCTCTTCTGGCCTAGTTCTGGCTTCGAGAAGTTTGAATGTACCAAGGCAGACAAATTTACGGTACGAGTGGAAGATTTCACCAAACTGGTTCGAAGAGCCGAATCGAAAGATTCGATTGAAATTTCGCGACAAGCGACTGATTCTCTTGTAATGAAATTGGGAAGCAGAAGAGAGTTTGAGCTTCATTTGATCGAATCAAACCAGAGTAATACACCTCTTCCTAAACTTAGCTTTAATTCCAAATTCACGATAATCGAACCGGCATTCGATAGAGTGCTGAATGATATTTCCGTTGTTTCAAGTCACATCACTATCGAAACTAAGAAAGACACGATTACCTTCTCGGGCAAGGGAGACACAGGTAAGGCAACGGTTACCTTGGACAGGGCCGGCCAAGATATTCCTGAGCTTGACGTGAAGGAAGAGAGTAAAGCAACTTACAGCATTGAATATCTCTTGAAAATCACGAAAGCTGCGGGTTCCGCGTCTGATATGATTAACTTTGAGTACTCAAGTAAGATGCCTCTCAGAATGGAGTTTAAGCTGGGTGAGGCTTCCAAAGGTGGCAGAATCCACTTTTATTTGGCTCCGCGAGTCCAGGAATAAATACTGGCAACCTTTCCATATGTTGTTTCGAGTTTAACAAGAAGTAGCGGGGGGTGGACTTTCATAACAGCAACGAAAGTCATCTTCAAGATAGGTCATACCTGCTGCTACTTTGAACCACCGCTCTGCGGGTCTCTCAATGCGTTCCAGTCCACTCTGTCTTTGCCAAGATAGAGAAATTTGGAACCGCCCCAATTATGAGCCCGCCGGGATAACCTGGCTTCCCCACCCCGCTACAATTTTGCGGCGAGAATGAATTTTCGCTTATGATTATTAAAGGTTGACGGGTCTCTAGTTTCCAGAAATTATAGCATGCATTAGTCAAATTGGAGTCAGGTAGTGAAAATCTTATGCGGCAGCAAAAATTTTCTGTTGGAATAGATATTGAAGAGGTATCACGATTACTTATCTCCGCAAAGAATTCGAGGTTCTTGGGGCGTGTTTTCACACGGGACGAAATCTCATACTACAGATCTAAGGGAAAGGGTGCGCAATCGTTAGCCGGGATGTATGCAGCCAAGGAAGCAACGATTAAGGCATTGAGTCAGCTGGAAAGTGTGGAATACTCGCTTAATGACATTGAGATCGGACACGAGAAAGGAATTCCCTTTGTGAAAAAACTACGCCGTGGGGGAGTAGCTATAGCTAAGCATTTCGAATTCTCCCTTAGCATCGCTCATACAAGAAATGAAGCAGTCGCAGTCGTTGTCGTTCGCAGAAAATGAATGAGGCCGAAGCGCTCATGTCTTTTTAGAGATAATTTCCCGTATGTCTTTGAGGGTCTTGATCCTCAGGACCTCATCAGTTGTGAATTCGATGTTCATTTCCTCTTCAATTTCACTGATGAGCAAAAGATGATTTAGAGAGTCCCAAACTTCTAATTTCCCTCGCTCAGTCAGATCTGAAAGATCATCCGGGGAAAGATCGAATACCCTCGCAACGATTGCGCTAAGCTGGTCCAAGGATAAGTGTTACACCACAACCACTTTGACAAACTGAGGGAATTCATGTACTTCCTGCAAGTCACGCACCCAAGATTCCGAGCCGTTGGCAGCTACAGAATTCCGCGTAAAACCATGTTTTGCAAAGAAATCTTTGGCTGGAGCATTCTTCTTTGTGGGAATGAATTCCCCCGCAAGTACTTGGGCGCCCTCCCGAGCTGCCTCCTCCATAATATAAGTCAGCAAAGTGTCCTCAACCTTTCGCCCTAAGACTCTGCAACTAAGCAAAAATGAGTCGATTCTCCACTTTTCTCTTCCCTTTTCGACAATTGCAACTCCGGTGAGACCGCTATCTCCGAACTTGTCCTCGACTTTCAAGGAAAGTACGAGAAAATTGTCAGAGTGCGCCATCCTCTTTATATCGTCTTCCAAGTATCTCCTGGTTGTAACATTGAATTGGTTTGTCTTTTGGGTAAGCTGAGATATCCTTGGAATGTTGAAAGTGTTGGCCTTCTCAATAGTTACTACTGTTTGTAAGGCCTTCAGATATTCGCTGATATCTCCTGTAACTCTCTGAAATTCTTGGCGCTTGCGCTGCTCTGCATACATCTTCCCTCTCGCTTTGTCTTCTGGGGTCAGCTGCAAGGAGTCGAAAACGCGCAAATCCATTAACGTTTTAGGATAAAGAGACGGGTCTGACGGAAGATCTATTGTAAGCACTTCTGGCAGGGCCTGTTTGACAACTTCTCGATTAACATGATTATCGTCAAGAAAGACCAGGCTGTCTATCCCAATCTCCACTTGCTCTGCTATCGCTTTCATGTTGGACACCTTGTCATTCCAATTGATTTCCATAGCAGCAAAGTAATCCTCTTTCAGGACCATGTAAGGATGCTTCCGAAAAACTTCCAAAGCATCGTCAAGATTATTTGCGCTGTTTATTGCAAGAATTACCCCACGATGGTAGAGCGAAAGAATAATTTTTTGCAAATCGAGAAAGGGCTGACCTTCTGGGGTAGGGCCTAATCGTATACCCTCAAGACCATCTTCGCCAACAACACCGCCCCAAAGCACGCCATCCAGATCAAGAACAAGGCACTTTTTTGTCATGGAAAGAATCGCACGAATGTAAGGAGTGTATTGGTCGCTCAATCCCGGAATTACTTTAGGGCTTACTCTAAAGTCCCCTAGGTAGTACATCTTGTAGTCAGTTCCATTGTCCTTTCCAACCCGCGAGGCAAAAAGGTCATAATCCAAAACGAATGTTCGCGGATCGCCTCGAAAAATTTCTGTTAGTTTAGCGTTGAGGTCTTCGACCGACCTTCTGAAGCTGTAGGTTTGCCTGTCATCAATTATGCCAAGTGGGGAGTAGGTTGGAACTTCGAAGTTGTGAATAAGAAGTCTTGCTTTCGAATTCTCCTGTATTTTTGCGGCAAGCCCGGAGATATTAGAGAGGGTCGAATTGATCCAATCTTTGGATTCCTTCTCGTTGTTTTCCAAGTTCTGCTGGTAATAACTCTCTCCCGCGACGGTCCGCGTGTCTAAAATCAATATTACTAGATCCGGCTTGAATTTGTAAAGCTCGCTCGAAGGCTCTAGTATCTCCTGACTGTACTGGTTGTAGTTTCCCAGATAGATAAGCGGATAGACGCCTTCGTTTAGACACTTTACTAGGAGAGCTTCGCGAAGACCGCCAACTGTGAAACTGGACAATAGGGCGATCCTGATTTTTCTATTCTGCGGCGCATTTTCATAGAGAGTTTTCTCGTCTAACTTCCTTGCGACGCTAATGTAGTCCGTTACGCCGTGGACTTTCCTCTTCGAAAGAAGATCACGCACACTTTCCATGCAGAAACAACTCTAATCAAGCCTCAGGCCAAAATTAAGCATTGCTAGATGAAATGCGATGAGGCGCCTTTACTTGCAATCTTCTTACTCTTGAAAGGGATTCTGACTTCGGTCAGGTTGCAGTGCAATACTTTATCTTTGGGTTCCTTGTCTGTTGGTTCGAAAAGAATGGGAAAAACTCTCGGAAGAATTTGGCGAGTTTTAGCCTGGCATCTTCCTATGTATCAAATGAGAGTAGTTATGTTTCGGGCCTGTGGTGTGAAGATTGGTAAGGGCGTGTACATAGGGAATTTAGTCTACCTCGATAGCGAATACCCGGAGTTTATAGAAATCGAAGACGAGGTTGCTATCGCACCTGGCGCCATAGTAGTGGCCCACTCCGGCGGCAGTCCTTTTTTGGCTAGAACGGGCGTTTTCCATGAAGGGCCTCAGAAGGTCTTGCTAAAACGTGGGGCGTGGGTCGGAGTTGGCGCGATAGTACTTCCAGGGGTTACCGTTGAAGAAGGAGCTATTGTCGCTGCGGGTGCAGTTGTGAGTCAGAATGTGCCCGCATTTACCATCGTGGCTGGAAATCCGGCCAGGGCAGTGAAAAAACTCGAAGGGCCTCAAAACCCTAACCGAGTCTCCTAAGATAATCCCGGAAATAAAAATTGTCCACATCGCCTGTCAGTAGACAACAGAATTCATGTCCATTCCAATCGCTCTTTGAGGCTCCTATCTCTACCGCTTGTGAAACTGTCGGGAACCAGCCTCCAATCCTTTCACCGTAGGAAAGAATTCGATCGAGTACTCCCACATATTCAGCTTGGCCGATTCTGATCGGATGTAGATCAAACATAATCACTCCCCTAGATTTCTTGGCATAATCCAGAGCATGACACAGGCGTTTTACCATTTCTTTGGGGGAACAGTGCAGTTCGTCTATCAGGAGGTCGTCAGATAACTCGTTCAGAGGAATACACACAAAGCTCAACTCTCTGTTTCCTTGAATCACTTTGAAAAAATCAGTCTTTTCCCTGTTCTCCTTCAAATATCCAATCCCCGCGTCCCAGCGAAAACCGTGCCTTTCAATCAATTCGGCTGTGTTTGAATCATAGGAATTGTACGGTGCCCTAAATCCTTTGATTGGGATTCCTAACTTTTCATATGTTCTCAGAGCTCTTATCATGTCACTTTCCTGATCTTTAATCGAGATGAGAGGATACTTGACGTGCTGATATCCATGTACTGCGATCTCGCTCCCCTGATGGATTATTTTTTTCAAGAGGTCAGGCTTTTGCGTTGCAGTAGACGCGACGGTAGGGAATGTGAAATAAGCCTCGTGTGATTCCATCACGCTCAGAATGTTTTCGATAATTTCTTCAAACGGAGTGCGATGAAACCTATACATGGTCAAAGCTTGCTGAAAGATTTTCTTTCCTCTTCGCCTCCTTAAGTGTCTTGCCCAAGCCACACCGGTTGACAATTAGCGGTTCCCTGCCCTAAACCTGATTGTATCTAAAACAACTAACTAGATGATCATTTACCATACCAGTCGCTTGCATATGGGCATAGCAAATGGTCGATCCAACGAACGAAAAGCCTCGTTTCTTTAAATCAGCGCTTAGCAGATCGGATTCCTTTGTCTTTGCGGGTATCTGGCTCAAAGTGCGCCAACGATTCTTTTTTGGAATAGAGTCTTGGACAAAACCCCATAGGTACTTGTCAAAACTTCCGAATTCGTCTCTGACTCGTAAGAGTGATTTCGCGTTCTGAATCGCAGAAGCGATTTTTAGCTTGTTCCGGATTATTCCTTTGTCACTGACTAAATGGTTAATTCTCCCCGAACCGTAATTTGCCACGATTTCGGGATCAAAATCATCAAATGCTTTACGATAATTCTCTCGTTTGCGTAACACTACAAGCCAATTCAGTCCTGCTTGAGCGCCTTCAAGAACCAGAAATTCGAAAAGCTTGCGATCGTCATGGGCGGGAACGCCCCATTCTTCATCGTGGTAACGCAGGTAAATTGGGTCGGCCGGGATCGTTGACCAGCCACATCGTTTGATAGCCATTTGGAGTATGTCTCGTAATCTAATAATGAGAAAACTCTTAAACAAAGCGTACAAAGTCTCTTCGTTTAACAGAAGACACTCGAGGGATATCTGAGCTGCACCTATGACGCTTATCCCAAGATCGGTCGGCATCCACGTCTCCATTGCGGAGAAAATAGATTTAGCCGTCGATCGAGCGGCAGAGCTTGGCTGTGTCGGCACATTTCAAATTTTTACTTGCAGTCCTCGGCGTTGGGCAGCAAAGCCGTTAGAACAATCGCAGGCTGAGCTGTTCAGTGAGAAAGCCTCTCGCTTAAAGTTCCTCCCCGCCGCACACATGCCGTATATGCCTAACCTGTCCTCGCCGGATGAGAAGTTTTATTCTGATTCAGTCATGGTATTAGTCAGGGAAATCGAAAGAGCGTCGAAGCTAGGTGTGACCAACCTCGTTGCCCATTTCGGCAGTCATATGGGATCATCTATTGAAGAGGGCCACAGCAAGATAATCTCGGGATGCAGAAGGGCAATTAGCTTAACCGAAGGAGCAAAGGTGAGAATATTACTTGAAAATTCAGCCGGTGTCAAAAACAGTGTTGGTTCGAAGTTTGAGTACATTCGAACGGTTCTAGACCAGATCAATGACCGCAATAGAATGGGAGTGTGCTTGGATACTTGCCACGCGTTCGCGTCAGGTTATGACCTTAGAAACGAAGAAGCGTTTAAGAAAACAATCCGTGAGTTCGATGAAATAATCGGTCTAGACAAACTCTTCTTGATTCATGTAAACGACTCTATGGGAGAACTTGGACGCGGAATCGACCGCCATGAACACATTGGCCTCGGAAAGATTGGAGACAAAGGATTCCGGTCACTCTTCGCCCTACAGGTTTTAAGAGATCTTCCACTCGTATTAGAGACTCCCATCGACAATAGGCGAGGCGACAAGGAGAACCTAGCGCACGTAAAGAAGTTGCTTGCAGCGATATAGGGTCGCTTTTACCTAAGAACCGAAAATGCGGGAACGTAGTCTCTGCCTTCTCGGAAGGCAATGAGTTTTGCAGAGCGTTGGTCCCTAGTTTCTGATTGGCCTCTCCCGCTCGCATAAAGCGAAGAAGTTCCGCGCTCATCCACCAATTGTATCCTGATCTGTCCTCTTTCGTAATGACATCCCAGGTTGTGGGCTATTCTCTCCGCAAGGAGGGGCATGCCAGATCCAATTTTTACAACTCTTTTGACGTTAGGGGCGTTGTCTAGCAATCTTCGAGCTCGACCGACAGTATCTTCGATTGAGCCAAGTACATCGCTCTCGACTTCAATATGGTTCATGAACGCTACTATGCCCGTTCTTTCGCCTGGATCGATACCTACTACGAAGTGATCTGATTCCTTCAGAGGATGAAGCAATGAGAGAAGTCTTTGTTTTGCAAGCCCTGCATCGTCGCCAAGATCTTCGATGCAAACGACTTGATTTCCCACTATCTGAAGCCGCTCTTTTCTTGTGGTTATTATCAGCTTGAGTTTATTGGATTCGAAATTATCTATGATCGCAGACCTGATTGTTCCGCTCGGCA
This sequence comes from Nitrososphaerales archaeon, assembly GCA_030041355.1. GTDB lineage: Archaea > Thermoproteota > Nitrososphaeria > Nitrososphaerales > CADDZS01 > JASHOD01. Next base: position 17,628 of record JASHNZ010000058.1, on the reverse strand, counting down.
TGGAATCTTCTCGGTGTAGAATGACATCAATGTAAGGTATGTGCGAACGTTTCAGCAAGGAACTTATTTTATAGTAGGATCGGCCATTCGAAGTCGCGACGCCTACTTCAACTTGAGGTAAAGACCGGACGCCTATGCTTCCCACCCAGTTTCTCTGTCTTTTTCCGGGCCAAAATGCGCTGATCTCGCATTTAAGCTTTGAGATTCGAGCATCTATTATTTCGCATGGCCTTCAAAAGGTGAAATAATGTTGTCCGTAATTTTCTCGTAGGATTGGTCTTGGAGTTAGACTCCTTCCTATCTTCGTTGCAACAATACGGGACAGTTTGCATTTCGTCAGGAACCGCACCTCTGAAGACGGCCGCTCTTTCAGCAATGGTTAACAAAACTCTTCAGGAAAAAAAGCAGGTTCACTATATGGACTTTGATCTACAGTACACCGCTCTCCTGTCAAACGATCAATCTTTTGAGGAACAGACTCGTCAAGGGCTCAACGTACTCCGCTCGGGCGAGCACTCTACCACTGACGTTTTTGTTAAGCTTTTGAATTTCCGCGAGCTCGAACAGCGCGGATTAGTAATACTTGATTCCGTCAATACTCTTCAAACGCTTTTGCAAGAAAAGGACGGTCCAATCGACTATCTAAACGCGAATCACAAGGCCGCTGTATTGATCACACTCGCACAACAGTTTGTCGATCTGCATCAGAAAGTCCTGATTTTGGCCAGTGTCATCCGGTCCAGGCCAAGAGGCGTACAGCGTTCTGAGATTTGGGAAAAAGAGCTATCTGGAGGGAGGATGCTCAAGTTCAAGAGTGACGCGCTGGTTTCGATTTCTTACAATACGGAGGATACGAGCTCCAAAAGGAATAGACTAAACCTTACTGTCGAAAGTGTTGCGGAACGGTCTTCGCAGACCCTGAAGCAGGGTCAATGTTTCTTGCTCGATCTGAGCGCGTTCATGTAGAAACAACGATGTAGTAGCCCACGACCATGGCTATTGAAACCAACATTATTCCGAAGATGAAGAACATTTCAGCCGATCTTGCCCTAATCGTCTGCCTACCACTGAGAAAGAATGCGTAAACACCCAGAACCCCCATGAGATACGCAAATAATAGAATGAACGTTTCTGTAGTATTTTGGATCGATGGATTATCCACAATAATTTGAGTGTTTATACCTGGAGTAGAAGCGTTCGTGGCCGCATTCAAGACGCCCGCAACTAAGAGCAAGAACACGATAAGGTATAGCCATTCAATCCCCCTGTTTTTCAGACTCTGTAGGGAAGTCGGGTTGGAAAAGAACTTGGACACTGAACCTCTCTTCAGACGGTCAGTGCCTTTTTGCACCATTTCCTGCAGGCTTCTTTTTACTCCCAATAATTCCACCCAGTTTCGCGATGCGCAATTTTAGCTTAATCTTTTTTCTATTGTAATTCGAATAGTGCTACTTCGAGCACCCAACGGCCGGTATCCTCAAGTTTCGAAATAGTCTCTAAATACCTTTCCCACTGCAGGTCGCCATAAGCTGTTTTCCAGCTGAGATATCCCTGTTTAATTTTATCAGATGCAATCTCGTGGAACCTGCAATATCCATGGGATATTGAGGGTCTTGAACAAATTGGACAAAGGGCTGAACTCAAGTCGTTACCTCCTTTGTGCTAGTTTCCCAGTGCATTGCGCATTTGGGCAAAAGATCCAAGGAGCTTCGCCTCTGTAGAAAAATCTGACAGAGATCATCGGCCATCCACAAGTTGTGCAGGCTTTGCCCTGTCGTCTAATAACGCCTCGTTGAGGTAAGGGAGCCCCAGTTCTGCACCCGGAGGGGTAGCTCGTGCAGCCTATGAAACGCTTGTTAGTTGCACGCGACCTTATCACTTTGAGTTCTCCATTTTTACAGGAGGGACATTTCCCGATGATGACTTCCCTTTCATGATCTTTCGCCGTGACATTTTTAGTCGCAGTATCGCTGACACCATTTGCGCGCAGATTCACACCGATGTCGGTTTCGGAGCGATGTATTTGCTCTAAAACTTTCAATGCGGCCTGAATTGTTCCCGAGAGGATCCTCTCTGGTTTTTCGTTTCTATTCATGATTGCTTCGATTTCCTGTTCTGTCTTCCTAGTGAGCTCACTCGAGATGATTTCTGGACAGTTCTGTCGCAAGGCCTCCAAGATAGCTAGTCCCGTTTCCGTAAGAACTAACACTCCGTGATTCCCGCTGGAGATGTATCCACGTTCTGCTAGCGTCGAAATTGTCTCTGCGCGTGTCGCCTTTGTGCCGACATTTTCCGACTCCATCCTTTCTAGCAACGAACTTTCTGAGTGAAGAAGGGGAGCTCGAGTAAACTTCGATTCTAGCCTTATTTCGAGAGTTGGGACGTCTTCTTGTAAGATGAGTTCTGGCAAATGTAGCTCACCTGAATTGTAAAAGGAATATGCAGTTTTCCAGCCGGATTTGAGAATAACAAGACCTTCGGAATGGAAATTCCTGTTCCCGACAAGAAAATCAACCTTGATCTGTTTTGAAATTGCATCCTTCATAAAGGCTCCAAGAAAACGTCGAACAATGAGATCGTAAATTTTCTTCTCTCCAGGATCTAGAACACGGTTGGATACAAGACCTGTGGGATAGATCGCAGGATGTGCAGGGTCGTCCTTGAATCCCTGCATGGGAAATCTCCTTCGCATTCCTTCCTCCATCTGCGAAGCATAAACTGTGTATTCTTTGCAGCTAACCAAATTACTTATGATTCTGGAATATCCAATTGCCGCAGGTAGTTTTTGGCTGTTCGTTCTAGGATAAGAAATTAGGGCACCAAGGTACAATTTCTCGGCGAGCGAGAGAGTTTGAGAAGGCGAAATCCGGTATAGGCGAAATGCTTCCCTTTGCAGATCCCCTATATTGAAAGGATAGGGAGGCTGTTCGTTCTTGATCGTTTCGTATATGGATGTGACCTTTGCGCTCTGCTCCTTAGAAATCTCCTTGTAAACCTGCTCCGCTTCCTTTTGCGTGTAGATTCTTTCTTTTTCATAAAGAGCTTGGAACTCCTTTCCGTTCCTTGCAAGCTTGGCGGTAATAATCCAGAATGGTAAGGGCACGTGGGCCTTTGCTGCGATTTCTCTCTCAAGAACAAATGCCAGTGTCGGGCCCTGGACTCTTCCAGTGGTAAGATTCCTGAACGAATTTCCTCCTGATCTATATGACTCTGAAATTGCCCTTGAAAGATTGATCCCCCATAAGAAATCCACGAAGTGTCTCGCTCTTCCGGCTTCAACCACCGAACTTTCAATTTGTTTCAAATTGGAAAAAGATGCTCTCACTTCCTCTTTAGTGAGCGTCGAAAACCTTGCTCGGACCGATGGTCTCGTTCGATCGTGCTGACTACAAGCGTAAGAGATTATGTTCGCGCCTATCGTATCGCCTTCAATGTCATAATCGCATGCCTGAACTAATCGATCCGCATGAACCGCGAGTCGAGAAATGACACTAAGCCTTCGAGATGCAAGATTTGCTACTCCGCCTTTGCTGATTCTTCTCGCTGCAGACCATTTTGAGGGAAAAAGATCATCCGAAGGGAACCATTCGAGGTCAAAGACTGGGTAAACTCTCCTTGTTCGTATCGGATCTCCCATTCCATACAGATGACCAGCAGCCGAACAGACGACGTAGTGACTGCCATCAAATGCCACAGGGACATCAAAAACCTCGATTCCGTCAAGTCTAACCGCGAACAATCGACCCAAAGAATTGGCAATCCTTCGCGCTGCGTCGGGCTTCTCTGATATCACCAATGTATAAGGTGCTTGGATTTCTGAAACTAATTCCACTCCCCTCCCAACATTTGATTGTTAACTTCAGGGATAACGTAAATTCAATATATAGCAGCCGATTCAGGAAATGCCGGCCGCGATCAGGCAATGTGCTCCGCCAAAGAGACGAACAATCTTAAGAGGATCTGGTAATGCCCTTCGAAGTCGTCTGCGGAAGCTGCGGCGCAGTACTTTATTCCGGTTTTGATCTAAAGCCTCCGAAAGAGGTCATTCGCTCGAACCAAAATAAATGCAAATCCTGTGGCAAAACACTTTCGAGTCACGACTATTCGGTGGATGTCTCAAAGTCCGAGATGGGTCAGTAGGGTCATCACGGAGTCTATTGCTCTTGGTCGCTAAAGTGTGATTTCTCAAAGGAATTGAAAACTATTAAGAAGCTTCTCAAGATTAAGCAGCCTATCGCTTTTTCAAGAAGGTTTTCCCTTGGCAAGGAAGTCTCATCTGTATTCTTTTCATCTGGAAAAGGGAAAGCTAACGGAGTTCAGCGGTTTTGACATGCCTCTGTGGTACAGAGGTATCATCGAGGAACACCATGCAGTGCGAAATGCGGCCGGCCTATTTGACGTGTCTCATATGGGAAGGTATTCAATAAAGGGAAAGGATGCAGCTTCTTTCCTGAATTATATCTTGCCTTCAGACGCTCTCAAAGTGAAAGAGAGGCGTGCGTTTTACTCTACATTATGTAATGAAAATGGAGGGATCGTGGACGATACTGTAACGAACAAAATTGACGAAACTGATTACCTCATGGTTGTCAACGCTGGGAATAGGGAGAAGGATTGGAATTGGCTCTTGGCTCACTCTGAGCGCTTTTCTGTAGAAATTCGTGATTTTTCTAACGATATTGCTCTGATTGCTTTTCAGGGGCCGCTCGCGCAGACCTTGATGCAAAAACTGTGCGATCTTGAGCTCTCCCAAATAAAGAGATTCGGCCTCGCCTATTGCAATGTATCCGGAATCCGTTGCTTGGTTTCAAGGACCGGCTACACTGGAGAAGATGGCTTTGAGCTTGCCGTGTTGGACACGCCTCTCGATGACCCAACGAAAGCGTTGAAAATCTGGAACGCTATTTTGGACTTAGGCAAGGAAAAGGGTGTGCTGCCTTGCGGTTTAGGCGCCAGAGACTCGCTGAGACTCGAGGCTGGAATGTGCCTTTACGGAAATGACCTTGACGACACAACCACGCCTGTGGAAGCCGACCTTGGGTTCATCCTCACAAAAGAGAATGGTGACGAATACATTGGAAGAAAAGTAATCTGGTCTCAGCTGAAGAATGGTACAAAAAGAAAGCGTATCGCGTTCTCCATGAAAAGTGGAGGAATACCGAGACACGGTTATGAGATAAGGCTTGCCGGATCTAAAATTGGAACTGTCACAAGTGGATCTTTTTCTCCGACCATAAAAAATGGAATAGGAATGGCATACATCCCGCCGGAACTCTCTGAAAAGGGTCGAATGGTTTCAGTTCAGATAAGGGCAAGCGAACATCCAGCTTTGGTAGTTGGCACTCCTTTTTACGACACGAGCAAGTACGGTTACAAAAGAGTCCCTAACTCCAATTAGTTTTATAACAGTCGCAATGACGTAATGGCAATCGGACTTATGAGCGACTCAGAAACATACGAGATCCCCACCGGTTACTTGTACACAAGGGATCACGAGTGGGCCCAGCGAAAGGACGATGGCAACGTCTTGATCGGCATAACTGATTACGCCGCGAAGATGCTCCATGACATCGTTTACGTGACACTTCCCGCTGTGGGGCAAAATCTTTCGAAGCAGGAGGTTTTGGGTCAGGTGGAATCTGTGAAGACAGTTTCCGATATTTACGCGCCGGTTTCCGGAACAGTTGTTAAGTCAAATGATCGCCTTACAAAAGAGCCCGAAGTAGTCAGCTCCTCCCCTTACAAAGATGGTTGGATGCTAGAACTCAAAACAAAAGACTACGACAGCGATGCAAAGGATCTGATGACTCCGGACTCCTATAGAAAATATGTAGCGGAGTTATCAGAGAAAGATTAGCAATAGATCAGGCAAGAAAACGCTTATACATCCTTACTGGAAACCGGAGATTTCGCAAACATGACTGCACGGGAAAGACTAGCTGGAATACGTGAGATCTTCTATCGTCCCACGATGTCCAGAAGGAGTGCTATTATATTTCTTTCAATGGCTATTGTGTTTGTTATTGCGCTATTTATGCGAATTTATCCGGCGGAATACGGCTGGTACCTAAACGAATTTGATCCTTATTTTGACTATTACGCTTCGCTGCACGTTGTAACGCTCGCACAACAGCACGGTCTTTGGTACGCTCTTTTCAATAAAGTAAGCTGCCCTACTACGCCTACTGCTCAGACTTTGTCTTCTGCCCTAAGCTGCCAGTCTCAGCAAGGTTACTTTTACTGGCATACAAGCCAGTTCTGGTATCCTTACGGAAGAAATGTTGCTTCTACCAGTCAGGTGGGTCTACAGCTCACCGGAGCGTTCACATATCTTTTCATCAATAGCGTCTTTCGCATTCCCATAAGTTACTACGACTGGATCGTGTTCTTCCCTGTTCTTGTCGGGTCGCTGACTACGATCTCATTGTATTTCTTAGTAAAGAAGATAACAAATAGCGCAGGTGGCATACTCGCCGCTCTCGTATTCGCGGTCTCCCCTCCTATTCTGCAAAGAGGAAATCTGGGTTGGTTCAAGTCTGAGCCACTCGCACTCTTACTAGCAACTGCAGGAGCATATTTCTTCCTGACTGTCTATAACTCTAGGACTTCGACTCAAGGAATGCTTCTAAGGGGTCTAATTGCAGGGCTCCTCTTCGGCTATGCAGATACTGCTTGGGGTGGAGGGGATGAGTTTATTCTGGTGTTTGCGGTCATATTCCTGGTTGCCCCTTTCATAAAGGCAATCGACATGAAGAAGACTGCTTATGGCGGATCGCTTGTGGTCGCAGGCTTTTTGCTAGTTGATGGGCTGGCTCCACGTCCTGGCATCTCAGAAATTTCAGGGATTACAGGCCTAGCTTTGATTTTCTCTTGGCTATTCACTTTCTTTGCCTACTACCTGCGAACTTACGGAGACCCCACGATGTACTTGAGAAACGTGATCAAAGTCTTTCTAATCATGATTTTCGGCGGATTGCTCTTCCTAGCTTTCTCGAGTTCACTCTTGGCGAGTGTTTCTGGAAGATACATCACCGTCATCGATACTTTCTACAGGTCCTCCAGTCCTCTCGAGCAGTCGGTTGCTGAACAGCAGATCCCCACAGGAGCGAACTTCTTCGAATATTACGCCGTGCTGATCTTTCTAGCGGCTTTTGGAATCTATGCCGCGATGCGACGAAAAAATATGGAGTCAATATTTGCGCTTGCTCTCGGCATTACTGGAGTCTACATCGCCACATCATTTTCCAGACTCATGGTTTACTCAACACTGGCACTGGGGGTTCTTGCTGCAATTGGAGTTGTCGAAATTGCAGAAGCGATTCTCCGGCCCTCCGTAGCGTCGATCTCCCGCAAGAAGACGAGGATCTATGAGGCACGGAGCGAAATCAAAGTCGGGTTTGTGATCTTCATGATCATTGTCCTAGCTCTACCGATGTTCTATCCCCAGGATTCGACCGCTTATAGTCTCAGCCATTCCGGCTACTTTGCTTCTGCGAACGTCCCGGTAAGCGTCGCAAATGGCGCAACAACCTTCGCCACGACATCTCCAGATTGGTTCCAAGCGTTTTCCTTCCTCAGACAGACTCCGCCGGGTGCGACAGTCGTATCTTGGTGGGATTACGGTTATTGGGTTGCTGTTATGGGTAATGTGACGACTCTTGCCGATAATGCAACCAGCAACAGCACACAGATTGCAATGATCGGGCGGGTTTTGAGCTCGAGCCCGCAGGTCTCGTTGCAGCTTTTGAAGGAGATGCACGATCCTACTTACATCTTGATCTTTGTGGCGGGCTCTTGGGTGGCGGAACAAAATTCGCAAACCGGGCAGACCCAGGTGGTCTTCTTTCTTACAGTGAACACCCCATATCCCAACCCACCCGGTGGAGACGAGTCTAAGAAGCAGTGGTTCATTCGGATCGGGAACACTGAGTGTAACGTACCGCCACAATGTCCGGCAGGAGGGACCAACGAGGATAATTCCTCAGCCCCGAACCCATTGATGTATCCCGACGACTTTACCCCGACTCCATACTTCTGGGCGAATACAACTCTCGGGAAGCTTATTCCCCTGACGCCTTTCTCTCCAGACACATATGAGTACGGGCCTGCCCTGGACGGGCTTACGACAAGCGGGCCGTGTAGCCTTAACGATCAGGTTTCTGGATACAACGCGACAATTTGCGCGACGAACGGGGCCTCAGGAATTTCCGATGGTTATGCAGAGTTTCTCAATTACCAAATGAATTATCCAGCCTCAAATTCGTCCGCCCCGTTCCAGCTCGCTTTCGAATCGTCCAGTCTGCCAAACGCAGCGGCCCAGACCAGTTCTGGTAGCGGACTATTCCAGGATGTACTGATTTACAAGATCAACTATAATGCCACTTTCTAGAGACCAGTTACTTTAGTGCGCTCTTCTGTCAAGAATTGCTTTAAAGCGATCCGTATTGGTTCAGCTTACTTCTGAGCCCGTATTAGGTTATGGTACTCCTTGGACTCGCGAAGAGCTTCATCAATACTCTCGAGAACTGTTCTCTGATACTGGAAGTGCTTATCGTTTTCATCGGTTACTTCCTGAGCCAACGCAAGGCATTTTCTCAGACCTTCTCTTGTTTTGTCTGTACATTTCGATCATTCCCGCAGCCAAGTATATCTCGCTTTGACAGAGTCGGGCTTTGTTTTTCCCCTCATCTCCCGCTTTCGAAGAGCCCCAACACCACCTAGCTGTTCTACCTGTCTCTCCTGATCCCCAAAGAAAGAGCGCTCAATAGCGTAATACATTTCGTAGCTTTAGACGAGCTGCTTCAACCGTCTGTCGGCGTATTCATGAATCCCTTCTTTTACTTTGAGCTCTTCCGCAGTCTCCGCAATTTGAACATGTTCCACCTTCACTTCGAGAGAACGACCGTACGATCAAATGCCATTTTCTTAATATGACAAAAGATCTCTTCTGACTTCTCTGGAGCGTTTCTAAGGAAGCCTTTGCACAAGGGAAGGTGCTCACGTAAGGGAACATTTACTCCAAAAGGCAACAGCTCGAGATTCATCTTCAGACGTGTTCAAAATTATCTGAAACGAAGACTATGCAACGATTTGCAAGTAACGGTTGAGGTCGGATAGGAACCAAATCAATTCTGAAATCATTACTCTCGAGATCTAGGTTTGCAACAAACATAGTCTCGCAAGATGAGGTTCCATTGCTGCCCTCTGAAAACGAAAGTTTGGCGAAAGATTGAAGACATATGGCAGGAGTTGACCACAATCTATTCCGTAAAGCCGTACACACAGCTCCAATTATTTGATTTGCCGCACCGTCAATCAGTTTTCCAACTGCACTTTGAGGATCATTCAATTGGGAACCAATCTGGCTCCAGCTCAACCCTTCAAGCGAAGCAGGCGAGTACTGCCCCCCACTTAGGTAATAGTATCCGTAAATGTAAACAAAGGGAAAGTTATCGGCGTCGCTCGTGTACGCGTCCCAAAGATCTTGCTCCTGCGCGGTCGTAGATTGAAGAGAATTGTGATTCCTGTCTTGAACCTCGACCGAAACAAAGGACACGTATTGGCTTGTATACGTTGCATTAAGAAATGTGACTGTTGAGATATTGCCATCGTCTGCCGCGGATTGCATGTATCCGAGATTCGAGAAAGTGCCAAACTTTGATAATGCGACGACCAAGCTCCATCTCTCGGCTGCGCAATATGGGCACCACTCCGCCCCAATGAAAAGTATCTCCGGCTTATTGTTGGGCCCTAGGAGCTGGTCTCCTTCAGCAATCGAACTGGGCGCGGTGACTCCGGATTGGTTCGGGCCTATCTGACCTAGGGTAGAATCACTAACCGATGTCAGGTTTTGATAAAGAGCTAGAGATATGGGAGTTCGGGATATGGTGCTGGACGAAATGAGTTTCTGCGACGCGTTAGCGTAAATCAGATAGCCTACCACTCCGCTAACCGCGATAAGAATTATGATAATAACAGCGAGCAGACTTCGTGTCAATTTCGCTTTCGGAGGCACGAACCTTTGATTATGATGAGTGCTGTTATGATGTTCCCTTAGAGAGGAAAGAGTTTTGAAACTCTTGCCGCAGATTCTGCATTTCATTTGCTTTGACTTCCAAATTGAAATTTGGATGGTCAGATATTTTAAGAGCTTGACTTCTTGTCTTACAAGCACATGCAAGATCGGTTCGATTAATGGCTCGGTCGATATTCGACAGAAGCTATCAAAATGGACTTAGTTTCGATGAAATAAGCTCGAATACATGATTAGGGTCTGGAACATCCTCAAGTTTCTCCGCCGTTCCTCCACCCATCAAGTTCACGCCTCCTCTTCCTCGCTTTAGTATCATGTACACAGAACCACATCCGAATCGCCTAGCAAGGATGCCTTGCGCCACAGAAATGTCATAGATGTCTTGATAGCTCACAGTGTTTGACTTTCCAAAGATCCTCTTGATTTGGATGTTATCCTCGCCGATCATAAATTTCGAGCCATGTTTGATAAGCATGTAAAGACCCACCATTGCAAATGACAACGCAAGAAATATGAGATAATTGAGAAGGTTAGAGGCAATTTCGAGGAAAAGCGAGAAGACTGCTATCGCGATGACTCCCTTGATAAGGGTCTTAGTGACCGCGGGCCTAAGAGTGAGCCTAACATCAGGCTCGGAACCTTCAGAAGAGCCAGCAGGCGACGTCAACATTTCCCACCCTGCGCATACTTGGATCCTCTGTCTTGCACTTTTCCATAACAAACGGACACCTGGTATGAAATCTGCATCCTGAAGGCAAGTTGATGAGGCTCGGAACTTCTCCGTGGGGAGGCTCAATCTTCTTAGTGTCAAGTGACGGGACAGATTTGAGAAGAGCCTGCGTGTAAGGATGTTTCGGATCTTTCAGTACTTCGCCAGTCGGGCCCAATTCCACAATTTGTCCGGCATACATCGTGGCCACTCTATCTGAGATGTACCTAGCGACAGCAATATTATGGGTAATCACAAGGTACGAGAAGTTGTATTCCTCTCGCAAGCCCACAAGAAGATTCAAAACTTGAGACTGAACCGAAGCATCAAGAGCAGAAGTGGGTTCATCCAAAGCAATGAACTCTGGATTGGAAACGATTGATCTGGCGACCGCAACTCGTTGCCTCTGTCCTCCTGAGAGGTCTCTTGGCCGCCTTTCCCCGAAATTTTGATCTAGACCGACGGCGGACATCACTTTTTCGAATTGTGCGTCCTTTTCGACTTTCGAAATGCCCATTTTTGACAAGGGCTCTGTTACGATGCCTTTCACCGATTGCCTTGGGTCTAGACTCTCATATGGATTTTGAAATACCATCTGAACCTTCCGTCGAACAGCCTTTTGGTCACTTTTTGTGACTTGCCGTCCATCGAAGTAAATTTCCCCCTCAGTTGGGGTCTCAAGTGTGGTAAGTAGTCTTCCAAATGTAGTCTTGCCGCACCCACTTTCACCAACAAGAGCTACAACTTCACCTTTGCCGATTTCGAGGTTGACATCGTCAACCGCCTTAACAAGTGGAGGTAGCTGTCGAAGAATTTTGTCAAGCAGCCCTGATTTGCCGGCTCTGAAGTATTTCTTCAGTTTCTGTGTCTTGACAAGAACGTCAACCATAAAGAAAACATCTCACTTCACTTCCATCTTTTACTGTAGTACGGGGTGACTGAACAGTACAAACCTGCATAACGTGCGGACACCTAGGGTGAAATCTGCACCCATTCGGAGGAGATATCATGTCTGGAGGAGACCCGGCAATCGCAGTCAATTTCCCTTCGCTTTTGGAGATAGTCGGAATGCTTGCAATCAGCGCTTGAGAGTATGGGTGAAGTCCATTTTTCACAAGGCTCTCGGTGGGGGAGGCTTCGATAACCTCTCCAGCGTACATGACAACCATCCTCTCAGAGATACTATGCGCGACATTAATGTCGTGTGTGATGAAAATAATGGACATTTGATAATTGCGTTGCAAATCTCGCAGCAGTTCAAGCACCTGCGCTTGTACTGTTACATCAAGAGCTGATGTTGGCTCATCTGCAATCATAAGCTTCGGTCGCATGAGAAGGCCCATAGCAATCACGACTCGCTGAATCTGACCCCCCGAAAGCTGATGCGGGTACCTTGTGATAATTGAATCAGCGTCGGGCATTCTAACATCATTCAATCTGTCGACCGCTTCCTTGTATGCCGATTCTTCGTTGAATGGCTGGCCCTCTTGTTTCAACCTCGAGCGTATAGCTTCGAGCATCTGGACATCGACCCTCTTGACAGGATTGAGCGTATTGAGAGGATCCTGAAAGATCATGAATGCCGTGGTTCCTCTGAGGAGGCTCACCTGTCTGTTACTGAGTTTTGTCACATCGTGGCCGTCAAGCATTATGCGTCCACTCGAATAGGACGCATTGGGAGCCAAAAGGCGGACTATCGCGAGACCCAGAGTTGATTTGCCGCTACCACTCTCGCCGACAATAGAGACGCTTTCGCCGCGCTTGACTTTGAAGTCTACCGAGTTAAGCGATACTAGATTGCCATACACCGTGCGATATGTGATTGTCAGACCTTCAATATCTACGATATCACTATCATCAGAATCCGCCAACCTAGTAGGTCATCCGTCCGCTGATTAGGTCTTGCAACCTATCACCAACAAGAGTAAACCCAATTACGACCACGCCTATAATAATCCCTGGAACAATGGACCACCACCAGAAAGTGGGAAAATAATCCAAACCGAAATTGGACTCCGAGCCCCACTCTGGATACAACGATAATCCAACGCCTATGAAGGCAAGTGCCGCCAGAAACAATATCACGGTCCCGAAGTCCAACGTCACATAAGCGATGATCGGGTCAATAGAGTTTGGGATAATGTGTTTGATCAGAATTTTGAGAGAGCTAGAGCCACTCAGCTTCGATGATTCAACGTAACCTCTCTCTCTTATAGTCAGGGCTTGGGCTCTGAAAAATCTTGCATACGTGGGCCACCAGACGATCATTAGAGCGACAAGCACTGATGTAAATCCTCCTCCAAGAAGCACACCGACGGCTATCGCGAGAATTAGGGCGGGCAGCGCGAGAAATGCGTCCGTAAGCCTCATAATCACCTCGTCCGTCCAGCCACCAAAGTAACCAGCCGCGGTACCAAGGAACATTCCTATGAGGAGTGCGCTCCCAACTACAACTATGGGGGCCGCAAGGTCATGCGGCGTCGCGTACATCAAGCGGGCGAGTATGCTTTGGCCATCAACATTTGTGCCAAACAGAAAGCTGGGAAAGTGTGCGAGAGACGGTGGCTGAAGTTTGTACGAGGGACTAAAATTCAAAACAAATGGGTTTGAAGGGATTAGGGCCCAACTATATGGATGCCCGAAGAGCCTACCATGAGGAAACCACAACGACAATAACTGCATAAGCCCTTCAAGTGCCCCCCAGATGACAAAAACTGCGACTATAATCAAACCACCGAAAGCTGGCTTATCTTTCATAAAGAAACCCAGATAGAAGCGCCATCCTCCCGTCGTTGTTTTTCCTTTCCCTGCTGCGACAGTTCCCGTCGCTACTTCGGTCGTTACCGTGGCTTGAATTGGCCGTCTCATTATGTGATCGAGAAATGATTGCGATCCCATTACTTAGGTCAACCTCACTCGAGGATCTGCCACCGCATAAAGCAAGTCCGCAACGAGATTTGCTATTATCACAGCTAATCCAATGATCAACACGAACGCAAGTATGGCAGGGTAGTCAGAGTTGTATATCGCCTGAACAGTAAAATAGCCCATACCATAGTAAGAAAAGACATCTTCTATTATCACGGCTCCCCCCACAGAGAAAGCGAACGTCAGCGCAATAAGAGTAATAATGGGGATAACAGCGTTTCTGAAAGCTGTCCCCCAGACCACTGTTCGTTTGCTCAGTCCCTTCATATACGCTAGTTTCACATAATCTCTGTCGAGAGCATCTATCATGCTAGCCCGGGTCAATCTAGTGGTAATTCCGAAACTCGCTACTGCTAGCGCAAATGCGGGCAATACAAGATGCTGCGCGACGCTGTAAGCGTAAACCCATTTCCCGTCTATCAGCGCATCAATTAGCGGAGCTCCAGTTAGTACCTTCGGAGGCGTCAAAAAAGCGTTTGCAATTCCGTGTGCTGGGAGAAGTTTAAGCCAATAGGCGAAAATCAGCTGCAGCACAAATCCCACGAGAAATACTGGCGCAGACCATGCGGTCAGATAGACAGCCTTGATCCCGTAATCTTGGGCCCTGTTTCTGTTTGAGGCTGCTATAGATCCAGTAAAAATACCGATCAGAATCCCCAGAGCACTGCCGGTGACAACGAGCTCAAGGGTAATCGGCAGGAATGCTTCAATAACCGAAAGCTCAGGCCGACCTCTGTAAAAAGTGTCGATCCCCAGATTTCCGTGAAAGACTTGGTTAATATAACTGAAAAATTGCACCCATAGCGGATTGGTGAGGCCATTCTGCTTTATTATGAGTGCGATAGCCGAATTCGAACAATGAGGGTTTCCGCAAATGACTCTAGCCAAACCTTCAGGGCTTCGAATGATGGTATGAAGCAGTATGAAAACAAGTGCCAAAAGAAGAACAATCGTGATTACGGCATTTATGGATCGCCGAATGAGGTACAAAACAATGCTTGATACCATGATAACCTCGAAATTTGTAAACTCTCTCTTCTAACTAATGAATATTGCTACCGTTCATTCCCCTGTAGATAAGGTTGAAGGTAAAAAGAGCCACATATTTTGCTTCTGTTATTCGCAGAGCCCAAAAATCTCTGAACAAACTAAAAACGCGGAACCACCGCTAGTAAGCATTTGAAAAAAAGAGGGAGGTCCTAGACCGGCTGGCCTAGGAATAAGATATCATGTCGTAGTAGATTGCGAATTGGAAGGGCGAGTAGACGACATTCTGCACATATGGTTGGACCATGAAGTACGTCAATGAGTTTGGCATCTGGATGATTGTAGCTAGCTGTGTGAATATATTGTACGCTTGCTCAGTCTGTTGCAGTTGTAGAGTCGCATTTGTTTCAAAGGGGATCTCTGTCAGGAGCGTGTTGAGGGTTGCATTGTTGACCCAATTTGGTTGGTGGGTAATCGTCGTGCCCATATCGTAGAACTGCTGGTAGATTGGATCTGCCCAGTCTGCGCACCATCCTACGCCAACGATTGGTGGAGTAGTTGCTGAGCTAACCGTGTCTGCCTCGAACTCTGCTTCAGTCAGTGGTAGAGGAGTTATGCTCAGTCCTATATTACCTAGCCCTGCGTTGAATATTTCGATCAAAGTCTCCTGGAATGTAGTCTCCGGCAAAATGAATGCGTAGTCTATAGTACTGAATAGCGTTCCCGAGGTGTCACCTACGGACGTTCCATTCGGCAGTACCACGTAGAAGCCATCCGCGGATCCTGCCTGCGCAATTAGTTGTTGGGCCAGAGTGATGTTGTACGAGTAGAGCGGAATATTTTGCGGATTGTCTAATGGTCCCCAACCCGGAGGCACTGGGGGTATGAAGAGTTCACCTAGTGTCAGCAATGAGCTATTTGAGGGATTAGTGGCCGAATAGAGCTGGTCCAGAATTTCCGTGTAATTGACTGCGTGGACGAGTGCCTGCCGGACATTTGTATCATTGACCGGTGAGTAACCAAAGCCCGTAGAAGGCCCTGCATACTGCGTGTTTATTCCGTTGGCCAGGTCACAGAGCGGGTAACCATGTCCTTGGAATATCGAGTCGAATGACACTCCTGGGTATGCTGAATGCTCCGAAGACCAGAAGCTGGAGAACTCATTTGCCGTCGGTGAGATTATTTGCGCGTTGTTAGAAGAAAAGTCTTCTATGTAAGTACTGGGCAAATTACCGAACTCCATTTGGATAGATGCGATCTGCGCTGGTTGTACGTCTGGCGCAAGACCAGATACCCCGTCACCCCAATAGTTGGTATTGGTGTTTAGGATCAATAAGGTGTTACCGACTGAGTGAGACCCATAGACGTAGGGTCCGCTTCCGGGCATGCCGTTAACGTCAGTGTAAGAAGGAGTGGTATCGTTCCAAACCCCATTGTTACAAGGACCGGCACAAGCAGTGCTGCTATCGAGGAATATTGGGTCCACGAGGGCGCCCCATTGGGCTGGGAGAATCAAGAGAAGGAGCGCGTACGGTTGTATGGTGTTGATTTGGAATTGGGAACTGCTCACTGCGACATACGCTTGGTCTGGATATGACATGACTTTGAGCTGAGTCGCACTAGGGTTGGTTGGGTTGAAGTTAGATAGCAGAGTATTCAGAGCAGCAACGCAAGATCCGTCATTTGTGAGTGAGGTAGTGCACAAACCTGCGTTCGCCAGCGCGTTCTGCAATCCATCAGGGAATATGTTACCCTGCGGAGTCGCATCCAGTGAGTTCGTCAAATTCACAGTAATTGAAGCATAGTTGGATATCCCGACTCCGTCTGGATTGTTCATGTACAATTCACGAACGAAACTGAACCATGCCACGTATGCGTTGATGGGATCTTTGTTTGAGAACCAAGTGTTGGGCCTCATCGTAAAGTTCCATTGAGTATAGTCGTTCGGCGAGCCAGTATAGAGCGGCCCTCCTCCGACCGAGCAACCTGTTGCCAGAGCTGGTACGAGTAAGGTAGAGTTGTAAGGATCGTAGGCCACCAGGCTTTGAAATACGTTTGCGAAGTATCCATCCGTGACAAAGAATCCTTTACCAGGGTCGAGTGAGTCGTAAGCCGCAGCCGGTGATTCATCAGTGAGCTGTTTTGTACTCGCGGGCCCAGTTGGCTCACCTGAGCTAGCTGTATAAGTTGTTGTGGTTGTTGTAATTGGCGTCGTTTCGGGCACGCACAACTGAGACAAGGGATACGCTGGGACGGCAGAACTTGTTGTGGTAGTGGTTGATGTGGATGTAGTCGAAGTCGAAGTTGACGTTGATGTGGATGTTGATGACGTAGTTGTCGTTGAAGTAGTATGAATTGATATGACAGCCAAGTATCCACCTACGGCGATAATGATAATTACGACTACCACTATGCCAATCATGGCTCCTCGGCTGATCGCTTGCTTTAGTTTAGAAGTTCGACTAGAAAACATGAATTTAATCGACCTGTCACGGCTCTAAAAAGCGTTATTACCAAGGGATGTTCTTGAGCCGGCAACATTGTGAGGTATTTTAGCTTTGAACAAATGGTTCTAGATGCTTTTGACTCTGCCCAATTCTGATCTCGTTATCCAAAACTCAAAAAGCCAAGTGAGAAAGATATTTTTCTTCGATAAAGTATGTCTTAATGGCAATTCTTTTTGTCAGATTCTCAACATGTTGAAGGTGGGCCCGATCAGGAAAAATGCCCTTATTGCAAGGGCACGTTTCCGAGAAATCTTCCTCTTGTGAATGGAGAGACTCAACTTCAACGGCATATCAAAATCTTCCACCGAGAATATGCTAGGGTTTAACAGTTCTTTAACACTAGGATTTATGATCTATTTCGAACCTAGGCTGCCTACGCAGAAAGGAGCTTCCTGATGTATTCAGGCGTGAAGGGCATGTCTTTAATCTTAATTCCAAGGTGACTTAGAGCATCCGCGACGGCG
>JASHNZ010000057.1 GCA_030041355.1 Nitrososphaerales archaeon | reverse complement strand
ATTGTCTTGACCTCTCTCCCGTTATTCTTTACAAGAACTGGTCGTATCAACTCCCTTTGCTCGGCGACCAAAGAGAGCGAAAGCGCTTCGTCATGTTGTCCAACTGCCGTGTACCCGACCATGTCGGTGAACATGATCGCGGCAAGCCTCCGTTGTCCTCGCGGCAAGTCCTAGCTCCGGGGCTTGTCTAATTGCCTTCGATAAATCCGTTTTGAGAAATGTCCAAAGATCGAGTGGGTTTCAGTTCTCAAAAATGTACCTCAACGTGTCGAGCAGGAAAGCTGCTGAGTATCAGACGACTCCAAAGCAGGTTTTCAAAAGATTCGTAGTGTGGAATTCAGCTCAGTGAATCTTCTTGTAATCATGTGCTACAGTAGCTCTTTTTCTCAAACATTGTTAGTTCTTACAAAAGCGATACGTGAAGAGATCAATTGAAAAGAGAGTAAAGTTAGTTCTTTCAGGACTGACTCTGAGATGCAATCTACTAATAGAAATCCCACACATAGTCAAAAAAGTGGGGAGGACGAGAAAAGTCTCACAACGAGAAAGTTTCGAATACTTTTGGTCGTGATGCTCGTTGTACTAACCATTCAGGGGTGGTTAGGCGATACTGTAAACATTTTCTACTCGCCGCCGAACGGTTTAACTTCGCCTCCATTTACATTTGGAGGTTTTCTTAGTGCGATGGAAGCAATTCCGGCTCCCTTTTTCATACTCTACCACGCATTCCAGGGAATATGCCTCGTCGCTCTTGCGGCAGCAGTCTTTGCGCTTTCTTTCAAATGGTCCAAGGCTCGAAGCGTCAAAATAACCTCGGGTCTGGGTTTTGCTTCGGTTTTATCTGCCGCGATCGGGGGATTTCTTTTCGTAATGTCCGGATTCTCTAACGGAGGAAATTCAGCACAAATGGGTGGAAGCTTCATTGGCGCGTACGCGTTGTTTTTCTTGACCCTGTTCTATGCAAAGTAATACCATGTTGGGCAACATCCTAGGATTGACCGATCACACAAACGACAGCTGAAACGAAGTGTTATGGTCGCATGGGCAATCAAAACAAGTGGAACAGAGAGTTTCGCGAGTCCAACATGGCTTTCGTGAAATGCAGGAACAAGCTTTGAAAATAGTAAGTGAAGAATGCGACACTGAAAGTTTGCGGATCGCAAAGCAACTTTATGCATCAGACAAATATCAAGTTCGAATGGTTGCAGTCTTTGTGCTCGGTTACATCGCCTCAAAATCTCATGATGCCGTCAAGATACTTCGAAAGACTGTAAGTCAAGACAATTCGTGGCAAGTGCAAGAAATTCTGGCCAAAGCGTTTGATGAATACTGCAAGCAAATTGGATACGAAAAATCCCTTCCCACGATCAAAGAGTGGCTCCAAGACAAGAATCCAAATGTTCGTAGAGCTGTAAGCGAAGGCCTTCGAATTTGGAATCGAAGAGACTACTTCAGAGGTTATCCCGAAGTCGCAATTCAATTGCTTAGCAAGCTCAAGGAAGACGAGAGTGAATATGTGCGAAGATCCATCGGCAACGCTCTAAGAGACATATCTCGCAGGGAAAAGAACCTAGTTAGAGCTGAACTGGCGAAATGGGATCTGGCGAATCCGAAGATCGCATTTACCTATGCCCTTGCTGCCAAGTTTCTCTAGACAAAATTCACAAATGTTCGCCAATGAGTGATTGATCGAAAGTCGATTCGTACTGCAGAAATGAAATATCTCCGACAAAATGACTTTTGATCGTTCAGCAATAGATACCTCGTGGAAATATCTTAGAAACAGAACAAAGGAGAATTTGGAGCGACTAGTATCAAATTCTGGGAACAGACTCGCTTACGACCATTTTTCGTGGTCTTCAATTTCGTCAACATTACTAGCGAAAGAGGTTCCATACGTCAAGAGATATTTGATTAGCCTAATGACTCAGGAGGTCCCTGAATCGAGAGCGAGATGATCTTTACGCTTAGCAGGCTCTACAATCAGAGTTAGGGCTTCGACCTTCATTACAATGATAGGGTCACCGTTCTTCAGTTCGCTTGATTGAGGATTAGCTAGTTGCGCTTTCCAGACTACGCCGTTGACCCTGACTTCTCCATCAGGAGCGAGCCTCTCACTGTATACAACTCCTTTAGCATCAACAAGAGACTCCTCTCCTGTGACTGGTTTCTTCCTAAAGAGCGAAATAGCATACCACGTAAAGAGTATAATAATGATGACTGCAACTGCCCACAGAACTACAGGAAATGGATCGATCACTTTCTTCACTTTCATTTCTAGATCTAACGAAATCAGACTCAAACACTTATGGGCGCGTTGCAGGTAGGGCATCTAGTTGTCTCTCCAGTGATCGCGACGAGCGTACCGCAGAACTTGCACGGCACCTTCACAACCTCTTTCTCGACAATCGTACTCACGCTCGGAGCTATGAGTGTTCCTCCATTCCGCTCTGCCCTTCTTTGAGCTTTCCACTCATGCCTTAACTCACGCCAATCCTTTAGGGGAGGATTCAGAGGCGTTGCCAAAGTTCCTGCTGAACGGGGTTCCACATTTTGGGCAATACAGCAAGCCAGCTTCAATCGGGGCTCCGCATTTAGTGCAAAAACGACTACTATCTGATGACAACCCACTCTGCGTTTAGTGGTGCCGATCTCCTGAAATAAAACATTGAGCTCGATTCTCAATCGTGAGAATATCACCGCTTTTACGTGGGAAAAATTCGCCCTGTTCGATTCAGCAGAGTCTACTAACAGGAGGGTTCTTTTAATCTAGTGTAATGGAGTTTACAGATCGATCGTTTAACAAGGAGATCAAGCAGAAGGTCCACTTGGCAACAGGGCTCGTTTAATTGTGAACCGATTACGCTGATCGCTGTTGTGGTGTTTGCTCTTGAGATTTATAGCTGCTACCTCTTGTTGCCCAAGCGTATGCTACCAAAAGTCCAATGAGGATCAACACGGCACCCCAGAACCATTGCCATGGCAGTTTAGGGAAGAAGATAGCTAGACCAGCCACTATTACTATCACAGCAACAACAAGTCCTCCAAGACGCAGACCGGAGCTGCTTCGCCGCTCAGCCCTCATTCGGCGTCTTTGTTCTCGCCAGTCTAACTGCTGCGGATTACGACTCGAGGCAGATGGAGATACACTTGATCTAGATGCGCCAGATGCAGCAGTACCACATTTTGGACAAAATGAATCGCCAGCAGGCAGGGCTGCACCGCACGCACCGCAAAAACGATTAGCTTCAAAATTCGATTCGCTCATTCACTTATTCACCTCCCGTGTTATGACTGATCCTGGGAATGAAGACCTACTTATGCAAGGAGACGATTATCAAAATTGAGAATAGTGAATCGATGATGATCCCCGGATAGATTTGATTCAGAAGCGCTCCAAACTACTTGAGCAATGATTGTTTGTTACTAGGGAGCTCCAATAAAATGTCCAATCAAGAAACCAGCGACGCCCGCACCCAATCCAATTATCAACATCTGTAATCCACTCCTCCAGAGAGAACCAATGGTTACTCTAGCTTCGTAGTACCCGATGAAGAATAGGAGAGCTCCGCTCAATACTACCGAACCTAAAGCACTGAGAATCAAGTCCCCGCCTAAAAAGAAGTATGGAAGTAGCGGTATGATCGAGCCAAAGACTGTCGACCCGAGCACTATTAGGAAGCTGGTTCGAGGCTCGTTCTTGGCAATTGGTTGTAGATTCAATTCATAAGACATCATGAATGCGAGCCATGCCTTCGGATTCTTTACTATCACGTCGGTTGCTCTTTCGAGCTTCTTCCCCTCGTACCCCCATTGTTGAAAGATCTCACGTACTTCGTCCTTCTCCAATTTGGGGACCTCCTTTATCTCGCTGTTTTCTCGTTCGACTCCCTTTAGGTACTGCTTCCTTTTTGCGAGGGTCGAGGTGTACGCAACTGCTCCCATCGATATGGATTCAGCGCCAAGCGCAGCAAACGCCGCCACAAAAATCAACAGCAGGTCACTCGTAGCTGCTGTCAATCCGAGCAGTATTCCAAGGACATTGACGAGTCCATCTTGACTGCCTAAAATGAAGTTGGAAAGGAGATTTGCGTGAGGATGCTTTTCGTTCGCTATTTTGTTTGTCATGACCTATCGCGCTAATGGGAGTTATTGCCCTAATTTTTGGTCCTCCATTCAACAAATCTTCTGACGACAAACACGACGGCAAAGCCGGCCCAAAGTAAGAACCTTGATTGGATTCCGAAAATGGTAAAACTCCAAAATATGGGAAGTATGGAAGCAAAGAACAATGCGCCCGAAATAAGGCTGGCATAAGTGAGGAATCTATAGTTTCTCAGCAGTTTCTCAGGGATCAGTTTTCTTTCTTCTCTTGCGAGCTCATGGCTAAAGAAGGCCAGAATCAGCATTATTGAGCCCATATCAGCGGCCCACAAGCTAGTCGTGGTTCCCAAGTATAGCTGACTTGGAGGTGGAGCATTCGAAGAGCCGATCATGAGATTGTAGAGATAAGGCTCAATCGACACGAGGAAAAGGAGGACTAGGTTGATGGCAATTATCGGGCCAGTCTCTATAGGCAGCACAGACATTATCCGAGAATATCTCACCCAAACGGTTGCTAACACATAGAACGCGAAAGCGAAATAGACAAGAGAGTAGGCAATTTGGAGAAGGCTGGTAGGTTTCTCTGAAATCAGGGTTAGTGCACCAATAGAAAGAGCTAGTCCGAATATCAGATCGGATAGATTCTTAATTCTGAGACGCGGTACGCTTTCATGCGCCTTTCCAGGTTCGCTTCCGATCTGATTTGACAAGGATCGAAATCTCGCAATTAAGCCGTGATCTGGCTCGTAGCGATAATAAACAGCTTACACGATTCTCAAAACTGAGAATCGTATTGTTTCCAGGCTTCTCGCCACAACAGTCTTCTGGTCCCTGCAGGTTCGTTGCTCTGGGGGATTAACTGTAAAAGAAACTAGAGCCTTGATTGAGGCGCTTGACAATGGTTACTTTAACTTGCCAAGAAACGCGAATGCGATGGAGATCGCGCGAAGACTAGGGGTTCCAAGGACAAGCTTTGTGGATCACTTGCGCAAGGCTCAGAATAAAGTGATCCGGACGATTGGTCCCTACGTGCGATTGAACCCGACTTGATACCCGTCATGTGCCTGGCGAAACTTTAAGATTATGAGCCTTCGGAATTTGAAATCAGGATCTAATTTGAAAGCAACTTTCATGTATACAGGAATAAGAGTCAAGGACTTGGAAGAATCGGTAAAGTTCTACACTCAGGTATTAGGGATGAAAGAGAAGGGCAGAAGTGACATTGAAGCTTCAGGCGGAAAGGTTGTGGGACTAGTAAGCAAAGAA
>JASHNZ010000056.1 GCA_030041355.1 Nitrososphaerales archaeon | reverse complement strand
TTTCTTAGCATGATTTGGCTTCTAATTCAACATAGAAGCAGCAAGTACGTTCTCTATTACAAAACGGAGGCAAGAAAACTCTCAAAGTCAACTGGCACTCCCGATGCTTATCCCGAACATTTGGGCGGAATTGAAATGAGAAAACTAGCATATTTTCTCCCAATAATCTTCATGATCATATGGATTGCTTTCCTCGTTCTTGCTGTATTGGACATCTATTATGGCCCCCCGCCTGTTTACCTGTTATTCATGTCAGTCTAGTTAACAGTAAGAAAATCTTAGTTCATGTCAGTAAGAGTTACCAGAACCAGAAATAACGCGATAAAAGAACAGTATGGTCACTCTCGGAAACAGCAATTGATGATGAAGTGGAGCTAGAACTTGTTGTTGACGACGAACTCCGGGATTAGATTCTTCATCTGCACTTTTGCGAGGGAAGAATCCGTGGCTACCAGCACTCGTTGCAGAAAGCAGCTCGCGTGTTCCACTTAGGGCGAGCAAACCAGCTACTCCCGCCAAGGCTCCGATCTGGATGGATTCAAACCCTCACATTGACATGAAAAGTGTAGAACGATTTCGAGTTTCAAAAACCTATCATCAGGCATTGTAAAAAATGTACGCGTGACCAGCAGCGGAGTATCCGTAGGCGCAGGAATATGTTCGTATCGATTACTACTCTCAAAGTTCTTCAACGTCTTCTTGTCTCATACAACGAACAAGCTCTCCCGCTCCGTTTTATTCACGTGTTTATTATCAGTCACCATATCGCAATATATTAAATCCAATTCATCTATAATGGAAAGCGATTAGCTTAACTGATTTTGGTGTGAACATGATCGAAAGCGTAGCAGAGCAGAGAAAAGATGTCCTAGATTATTTTCTCAAAGATTCAGTTGGTAATGGATTTGCTATTGAAGATTTTAGGCAGCCACCGAAAGACGGTGAACTTTACATTGATCGCGCGGACGCCCTGATTAGAGGGCATGTGATGAATCACTATGAAGGACGAGAAGTATTTGTCGACCTGAAGGGGGAAACTTACGACGTGGTCAAAGAATTGCTAGACTTTCTTCCATTGAGGAAAGGATTCAAGTGTTACATAAGCACGGAACCCAAATACAGAGAGATTCTCAGGGACTTTCTTAGCTCGAAAGGAGAGATGTTTGTCGAACTTGACGAATATTTAATGGCCCTCCGAAGAGGAGAGGCTAAACGTGTTGAGCCAAATCAAGCGGTGATTGTTCCTGAAAGATATGCCGCGCAAGTCGCCCAACTGATTACTGATTCGAATTCAGATGAAGCGGTAGAAGTAAACAGAATCGCGCTTTCCGGGAAAAAGATTTGGGGTATAATTGTTGATGAAAGAGTGGTAGCAGTTGCAGCAATTGCCTCAAAACAGCCAGAGATCGCATGCCTTGTGAATGTGGTAACTCACCCTGATTTCAGGAGAAGGGGATTTGGAGCTAGTGTCACGTCAGCCGCGACGTCCGATGCACTGAAAATTTCGGAAGTTTGTTCGCTCTTTGCTTCAACAAACAATTTTGATGCGATAAGGATCTATGAGAGACTGGGCTACAGGTTCTATGCAAATTCTGTCAAGTTTGAATTGCATAATTAATCAGGGTACGAATTCGAATGGAGGTTGAGGCGTCTCGTAAGTGCAACATGAACTTTGCGTTGAATTCCCGCCAAAGCATAAACTCAAAGCCAATGGCAGCTTAATTCAAATTCGTGAAGGATCCCTTAGTCGGGGCTTGCAGGAATTGTACGGTGGGAATGCTTGTTCAGAACGAGGAAACTCAGCCTGGACACTTCGTTTTGGAGCGTAGCACTTGCGGCTGCAACGCGAAGAAGAGCTTGCTTGAAAAACTCGACTTTGCAGGAGGACTGAGGATCATCCATTGTGATGGACGAGTTGAATGGATAGATGTTTTGAGAGCATCGATACTAAAGGGAAGCGTCAGAAAGAAATTGGAGCTGGATCCCAAAGCCAAGATCAAGATCTTTTCTCCAAACACCGTCGCTTCAGAAGATGATGAATGAAGTTTTGTCAAAAGAATCCAAGACTTCTGTCGAAGAGAATCGAACATTTCGTTGCGGACGTGCTTTATTCACAAAATTAGAGCGCAGGAAACCTTAAGATTGTCGTAGTAAACGCTCATGACGCCATGAGGATTTCTACTCTCAGAGTTGTCATTGGCGTTCTCGTTATCGGATTTTGTACAGGATCTGCCCTAATTTACATCTCCCCTATCGCGAATGCCGAAGCCCTAGGGACGTGGAATCCAACTACGAACTATCCGTTTGGCGTTCTCGGTGAATCATGTGTGGCGTACGGCGGATACATCTATTGCGTCGGTGGCGATTCCAACACTACTTACGCCCAAAGCAACTCTACGTACTATGCTACACTTTCTTCAAGCGGAGCCGGCACCTGGAATGCTGGCACGAACTACCCAACGAATATTTACCTGACATCATGTGCCGCGTCTGGAGGTTACATTTATTGTGTTGGTGGCCTCACCGCTCCGGGAATTGTTACAAATGCGGTTTACTACGCGCCGATAAGTTCGAGTGGAATCGGATCCTGGGCCGCCGCTAGTACTCTTCCAGTGGGTTTGGAAGACCCTTCATGTGCAATCTATGCCGGTTACATTTATTGCGTCGGTGGAATCACGCGGGCAACATCTCCATATGAAAATACCAACGCCACCTACTATGCCACGATCTCTTCCAGCGGAGTCGGATCATGGAGTACAACCGCGGACTATCCAACGGCCGTCGAACTCTCATCGTGCGTGACGTCAGGAGGATACATCTATTGCGTAGGCGGACAATATGACCCAAATCAGAGTGGTTATGACACAAACGCAACCTA
>JASHNZ010000009.1 GCA_030041355.1 Nitrososphaerales archaeon | reverse complement strand
AGCTAAGCTAATCGCTTTCCATTATAGATGAATTGGATTTAATATATTGCGATATGGTGACTGATAATAGACACGTGAATAAAACGGAGCGGGAGAGCTTGTTCGTTGTATGAGACAAGAAGACGTTGAAGAACTTTGAGAGTAGTAATCGATACGAACATATTCCTGCGCCTATGGATACTCCGCTGCTGGTCTCGCGTACATTTTTTACAATGCCTGATGATAGGTTTTTGAAACTCTAAATCGTTCTACACTTTTCATGTCAATGTGAGGGTTTGAATCCATCCAGATCGGAGCCTTGGCGGGAGTAGCCGGTTTGCTCGCCCTAAGTGGAACTCGCGAGCTGCTTTCTGCAACGAGTGCTGGTAGCCACGGACTCTTCACTCGCAAAAGTGCAGATGAAGAATCTAATCCCGGAGTTCGTCGTCAACAACAAGTTCTAGCTCCACTTCATCATCAATTGCTGTTTCCGAGAGTGACCATACTATTCTTTTATCGCGTTATTTCTCTACGTCTAGTGGAAAACATCCCAGGCTATGATAAGATATCGAAAGTAAATGACAAATTTGACATTCCAAATCGAGTCCGGTTCAAACTAGGCCCTAGGCATTCAATGCCGCTCCCTATATGTTAGGTGTAATCCTCCTTGCTTCAGTATCTCAGTCTAATCCAAACTAATTCAAGCGCCGTATCAAGAGCCTAAAGTGGCTAAACTTTTCCAGCGGTGTGAACCCGAAATGACCTAATCAATTGGCTTTGAAGGTATAATTCTTGGTGGCCAGGCTTATCGCCATGCAGAGAACCATCAGCACGATCCCAATTTCAAAAATGTAGTTGAAAGCTGCGGCATTGCCAAGATATATCGGAGGTTGACCGAAGGGTAAAACTATTTTCGTTGTGTAAGTAGACAAAATCACAGTTGCAACTACCGGGCCGATTGCTCCACCAAGATTTCGTAGCATAGTATTCATTCCTAGCCCGACCGCAATACTTTCTCTTGGGAGAGAAATCGCTAGCATATTCACGATCGGAACAATTACACAAACGACACCCGCAAGCGCAACGACTAGATCAAGTGTCACGTCGGTAGTCGTACTTCTGTAAAATCTAAAGAGGAGTAGTCCGATGATTGAAAGTGTCGATCCAACAAGAAGAGCGGGTCTTGGTCCGGCTCTTTGAGTAAATCTTCCGATGAGAGGTCCTCCGACCATCATTCCGATTGTCGACGGAGCCAAAGATAATCCCGTCGCGAGAATTGTGAGGCCTAATCCAAATCCTTTCGGGTAGCTCGCATAGTAGATCAAAGCGAAAAACAGCATAAACATTGTCGTTCCAGAAATTACTCCAACAATATTTGAGATGAGCACGTTTCTGATGCGCAGGAGAGGCAGATGTATGAGTGGATTTTTTCGCGTGGATTCAAAGAAAAAGAAACCCACAAAGAGTATTGCCCCCGGGATCAAGAATGCAAGTTCTTCAGCTGCTAGCCAGCCGAGTGTAGGGCCTTCCGTGGCGTAGAGCAAAAGTAAAGTAATTCCTGCCATCAATATCCCTGCACCCGCGTAATCGATAGAAGCCCCGACATTTTTGGGTGAATCTTTTTGCAAGATGTAAGCCGAGATTCCAAAGAGTACTAAGCTAAGAATAAACGCGGTGTGAAAAGCCCAGTGCCAAGTCAAGTCCTGTATGATGTATGCGCCAACGACCAAGCCAAGGGCTGCGCCGATCGCAAAGGTGCCACTGATAATTCCTTGGGCTGTCGCTACCTTTTCTTTTGGAAACACATCAGTAACAATAGCGAGACCTAGAGGTATTATCGCAAAACCAACGCCTTGTAGAGCCCGAGATCCAATGAGAAAATAGATCGAAGGAGAAAATCCAGCCATCCCCACACCGACAATATAGAAGCTCAACGAAACCAAGAACATCTTTTTCTTGCCATAAACATCTCCCAATTTCCCGAACAACGGAGATACTGCGCTACCAACAATTAGATAGGCTGAAGTAATCCAGGCCGCAATAGTGGCTGTCGTGCCAAAGTCCTTTTCGATATTTGGGATACCTGGAAGCACCATCGTTTCAACGTAATTAACGAGAAGAGCAACGCCAGTTAGAATAAGTAAAGTTCTCGTGGCGTGGTTAGGGCCCGCTTTCCGTGGAGTTCCAATCGTGGTCGAAGCGCTTGTATCGTGTGTCAAATTTGTCTCACTTTCTATCCGTCGAGATTCCGTCTAGCGTAAGTTTCACTAGGGCATTTCGAATACTTTTCCAATCGATCTCTGTATCCGTAGTTGCCCAGAGCACTGAAAGGCCTTTGAACGTCGAAAAAAGCACCAACGCGATCGAGTCAGTGTCAATCCCCTTCTTGAATTCACCATTCCTTATCCCTTCTTTCAAAATGGCTGTAAGCAAAGCATGTATTCTCACATATTGGTTCTCCACTTTTCCGTGAACTGGTCTCATGCTAAGCGAGGCCGCCGAAAACTGCAAGGACATTCTGCATTGTTCGCGGGACGGCGAATCGTGGGAAAGAAAGTAAATATCAGCTATTCTTTCAAGTTTTGATTTTGCAGAACCCTCATCTGCGAGGAGTTTCTCTGCCGCCTGTAACAATTCGGAATAGTCCTTTTCTTGAAGGCTCTCAAAGAGCGCCTCTTTGCTATCGAAGTAACCGTAAATTGCCCCCTTGCTCAGTCCGCTCGCCTCGACAATGTCATCCATGGATGTTTCATGGTAGCCTTTGTGCTCAAAAAGTCGCTTCGCGGAGTCAAGGATTTTGTCCCGAGTATTTTCCTTGTATAGGAGTGAAACCTTCGGCATGTCCAAATACACTGACTGGTCGGTTTTATAAATATACCGACTAGTCGGTTTTCATTTTGAGCGTGGATTTAAAGCATGAGCCAAGTCAAAAATGACTGACTTTGAAGGAAGAAGTCTTGGATTTACGAGAGATCTGATTTCAAACACATTCGTTATTAGAAGAACAGATCCTATGCTTGACCATTCCAAGACTCGGAGAATAGGGATTGCAAGAGTTTCGGAGAATGACTAGGGTTCTTGCGAGGGCTTATAATACGGCAACAAATTTCCGGAGTCAAACCTTCGTGTCTTTGTGAGTTCAAGATTCAATTTGCCTTCCATTGCCTGAAACAACGCTGATCCTTTGCCTATGGCTACTGGGACAAGCATTATCCTCAGTTCATAGATTAATCCAGCTGCCTCAGCATGTACGAAGTATATCCAAAATTCAGTTTTCAACTCCAAATAGTAAAAGTAAGGATTGCTAGCGTCTTTTGATCAGATCCTAATTGGCGCAAATACTAGAGCTTCATTACCGCTTTGAAAATCAAAGAGGCGAAATCTATCACAGACTAACTAACCAAAGGGAAATTATGATGAATACCAATTCATGGTTTGCTATGATGAGAGAGCTTCGCAGGAGATTCACAACTGGAATGGACACGATTCTGTTTAATGCAGGAGAGGCTTTCGGTTCGGACATCGTTGAGAATTCAACAAAAGAGTATGCTAATATGCAAGAGCGAGCTCACTTTCTTGCTCAGTTTGCATCTGCTTCTGGCTGGGGACATTTTGATTACAAGATATTTCCAGATGGAGCTATAATCACTTCGCCGAACAATGCCTTTGCCGACCTTGTAGAGAAATCGAGCACGCCTTCTTGCTTTTTCCTGAAAGGAATTTTTCAAGGGATATACAACGTAATTCTAGGAGAAGGGACTACCGTGAATGAAACAATGTGCCGATCATCTGGAGATCCGATTTGCCAGTTTGAAATCAAGCACAAGTTACACTAAGCTTTGTCTTTTTCCGCTGGGGAGCAACCAATAGCTACCGACCTTGCAGGCGTGAATATGCGATTAAAGCCAGGCGCCATCCGAGAGCTGGACTGGCACAAGGAGGCCGAGTGGGCATACATGCTAGAATGATTAGAGATCGTATTTCAAGAATATCAATGATGCGATGTTGATACAATTGACGTGTGCTAAAATAACCCCGAAATAAATACGATTGTATTAGGCGCGGGTGACCCCGCCCAAAGACAATTAAAAATAGTGGCCTGTCGCCTCCGAGAATGAAAATGAATTTCCCAAAAGCTGATGTAAGCACTCAGCGTTTCTTTGAGGAGGTCGTGCCAAAAGGTTCCAACATCAAGCTACGTCCGATGTTCGGCCATGCCGCGGCTTTCGTAAATGGTCACATGTTCTCCTGCACGTTAGGGAAGCAGATTGTGGTCAGGCTGAAGGAAGAAGATAGAACTCTGCTGTTGCATGAAGATGGTGCGTCCTTCTTCGAACCGATAAAGGGGAGGAAGATGAAGGAGTATATTGTCCTTCCAAAGTCCTGGAGACAAGAGCCCGAGAAGGTACGCGATATGATGTCAAAGTCGCTCGCATGGGTGACAACCTTCCCTCCCAAAGTGAAAAAGCCTCCAGCTAGAACTCGCAACAGATGAGACTTCTGCATTCTTCCAAGGGGAGCTTATAATGGAATAATCGTATACTGGCTTGGACTATGGCGATCCTTGCGAATAGCCGATCCGTCGTAAAACCTGCCTCGCTGTTCAGCCTTTTACCCCGCGTAAATAATCCCGTAGACGGGTTGTGGAATTTTAGAGCACCAATTGACTAGAAAAATCAGAGGTGGTTACCTCGCATCATAGAAATGAAAAGGTAGTCGACCTTTTCTTCAGAAAGGGAGCTCAGATTTTCAAGCTGTTTCGATACTCCAACCTTGTACACTGATTTGGGCTTTTTGCTTCGCAAAGCTGTCTCCACTGTTTTTGCGACTTTCTGGGGATTGATGCCCATTGCAGCTATCTTCGAATCCCTCATCAGGACCGCTTTGAGTGCTGTTCCATAACGCCCCAGCTGTTCTTTAGACCAAGCTTCCAAGTTTTGTGATAACTCTAAATCCATACGAGTGACTGCTCTAGTCTTGACTCCTCCGCAGGCAATCATGATGCTTGGGACTCTCCAAGGCGACAATTCGATCCTAAAAGTTCGGGCCAGGCCGTGAGTGGCAAACTCAGGGACGTGAATTGAAGATTTGTAAGGAACCGGCACAAGACTCGGCGTCGTTATCCAGAGCAACCGTCCTCCAGCCCTCCTAATCTCGGGCAGTAGTAACTGCACGAGTATCGCTGGACCGAGTACTCGTGCTTTAAGCTCTTTTTCCATGATGCTCATGTCCATCAATTCCAATGGAGCAATGGAACCACCGCCAGCGTTACTGACAATTCCGTAAAGACCGTCGCAACCTCTGGATAGAAGATTCGATTTTATTGAGTCAACCGCGGCTCGAATTTCTTCTCTCTGAGTCAAGTCTAGGGGCGATATCGGAATCAAATTTTCCTTGTGTGGATCATGAATTATCTTTGCATCGGAAACATTTCTCGTTGTTGCGAAAACCAAGAAATCATGTGCAGCGAGATGTTCAGCGATAGTTTTCCCTATTCCAGAAGAGCAGCCAGTTACTACTACGGCTGTTTTTCCGTTTTTCGCGTTACGCAATTTCATTCAGTTCAGGATTGCTTGGACGGCCGAAGAAAGTGTAAGCTAAGAGTAGAGATTGGCGGAAAGAGAGACAAGGGCATTTTGAGCTAGAATTCGTATCGAACCAAACGAATCGTATTCTTGAAATTTGGAACTAGACTCGCAAGTCTATAGATGAAGCGTTCTTTCATCGGGAGCCTTACGACATATTTCGATCCAAAGATGCTGAAAACATCTATTCTCTTAAGTTTAGGATCTAGCTCATCCACGTTCTGAATATTATCAACTGCCCATTTGTGCTCAACCCCGGGCATAGTATCCTTGAGTCTCTTTTTTCCTCGCTTCATTGCGGCTGAGCTCATTACATCAAACGCGACCTGCCCAGAGGGAAAATGGCTTGTTATTCGGTTGAAGAGAATTCTAACTTCGTCTTCAGTAAGATACTCCAAGACACCGTCTGCAACCACAATTGTTGGTCTGTTCTTTGGGATACTCTCTATCCAGCCCGGTTCAGTCATTGATGATTTAATCATATGATAACCGTCTCCATCTGGAAAGAACTTTCTTCTTTCCTCGATAACTTCTGGGAAATCAAGATCAAACCAGTCAACAGTTGGAGAAGGTTTTATCCTTGCTACTCTTGCGTCTAGACCGCACCCAAGATTCAAGACAATCCCATTCGGATTTGATTTAATGAATTCATTCACCCATTCATCAAATTGTTTCGCTCTTACTACCAGAATATTTTTACTTCCGAAACCTTGGGCTCGATCGAAATCAAAGTCTATTGACCGAACAATCTCGTCCGCTTTCTTGTCATGGAGAATGGAGTGGTTGGAGCGGTTGTCAAGAGCTTTAGCATAAAGAGTGATTAGGAGAGTTTGCTGAGCTCCTGACAGGATGATTTTGTTAGCCTTGTTGGAGTCAGACACAGTATAATCGTGGAGGACTGACCTATTCAAGACTATGGGAGATACGTACTCGTGGTGTTGAACCCACTTTCCTTTTAGCTTATATCAGAAGTAAGTCCAGGCTCAGGAAGCGTTTTGCCCTCTGTTTCAGTCGTGTTCTGCCGGTGGCCGATCTCGTAGTAATGGGGGAAAGGATCGTGGTGATCACGCCGACCCCAACGACCAAGGAAAAAACACTTTGATCAATCAGGCGCAGCTGATAGGCGGTCGAAGCGATCACGAGCTCGACAAAACCTCTCGAGTTCATCAGGAAACTGATCGTAACGCTCTCCGACGAAGAAGAAAATAGACGGGGCCTCAAAATTTGAAAGTCACTTTGCCAACTCTTTAACGCGACGTTCTATCTCGTCTCTAATCTCTCTCACACTTTCTATGGATTTTCCTTTGGGATCAGGAAGATTCCAATCAATCAATTTCTTTTGCATCTGGGCAAGCAGAGGCTTAGGGCATACTTCTGCAACAGAACACCCCATTGTCACTACCAGGCTTGCATTGTTAATCATTTCAAGAGTCAGCATTTTGGGAGCATTCTTCGAAATATCGACTCCTCTTTCCTTCATTATCTCGACAACGACAGGATTAACCCTACTTGAAGGAACGGTTCCAGCGCTTTCCGAGGGAATTCCCAAGCTTTGCGCAAAGGCTTGAGCCATCTGGCTCCTGCCAGCGTTCTCAACACACACAAACAATATTGAGTTTCGATTTTGATCTTGCATTTCTAAAACCTCTGAAGACCAAGCCTGCAAGAGTTCCACCCAGTGTCGGTCCGACGATGTACACCCACAAGTTCTGAAAATAATCTGATGCAACGGATGGACCGATGCTTCTAGCAGGATTAAACCCAGCACCCGTAATTGGTCCTATGAGCAGGATTAATAGAAAGAGAGTCGACCCGACAAGAAGACCCTGAAACTTTTTCTTGCTTAGGCGGGATGAAGCTAAAAGAGCAGAAGCTGTGAGGACAAACGTCCCTCCGGCTTCCAACACGATTCCCAAAAAGGGAGTGACACCAATGGCTAACTTGGTGGAACCGAGATCAGTCGGGGACGAGATCGAGTAAAACAGCGTTCTTAATGTCAATCCTGCTACGAGTCCGCCAGTGATTTGGAATATCAAGTAAGGAACGAAGTATTTGGATTGTAGTGTCTTAGCTATCGTTGCTCCTAGTGTTATCGCTGGATTGAACACTGCTCCTGAGTGCTCTCCGAATAACAAAATCAGTAAACCGACAATACCGCCAAATGTCAGGGCTATGACTCCCAAGACTTCGTCTGCCGTCAAATTCGGAATCAGTGGCGCGAGAATGACCGACGATGGTCCTATTAGTACAAGCAAATATGTCCCTGCAAGTTCCGAGAGACATTCTTTCTTGCAGTTCGAACAGGGGAAATTTGCCAAGCTCCACTGACTAGAAAATTTGCTTGGCTTTTTGTAGATTGCGCTTCAGCTCTGTTGATTCGACATTTGGATATATATTAATACATGAATATGTATCCAGAACAGCATGAAGCTCGAACTGAGCAAGCCCGTTCTGAGATTGCTAGATGAAGGCTTGTGTTCCTCGTCCGACGTCAGGGATGCTATTTCGGAAGCTGAGCAGCTTTCGACGCCAGAATTATTGAAGAAGATACGTGATGCGGAAAGGTTGCTCGGGATGGTTGGAGAGTCAAACAGAATCAAGATATTGCTAATCTTCTCTAAGAGTCAGCGCGAGATGTGCGTTTGCGAACTCGAAGCTGCTCTGAAGCTTCCACAACCTACCATTTCTCATCACCTAAGTTTACTCGAGCAATCCGATCTACTTCAAAGGAGTAAGAAAGGCAGGTGGGTATTTTACAAATTGAAGTCCAGTCCGATTATTGATCTTCTACGCGAGGTGGTCTTAGAAGGCGAATAGAGATTGGCAAACAAGACCAATAAAATTCTCTTTGTGTGCATTGAAAACTCTAGCCGTAGTCAGATGGCAGAAGGATTCGCGAAAGCTAGAGGTCTGGAAGTTTGCAGCGCAGGTACTTTCCCTGCAACTGAGGTTAATCCTCTAGTTGTTCAAGCGATGATGGAGAAGGGGATCGATATTTCGAATGCGAAACCTAAAGCAATTACTGAGCAAATGGTAGAAGAAGCAATGGTTGTCGTGCTAACGGATTCGTCCTTGGAGTATTCTTTGCCCAAAAACATACGCAAAAAAATTGGAAAGAAGCTCGTGATTTGGTCTATTGCTGATCCTAAAACACAACCAATCTCAGTTGTTAGATTCATTCGAGACGGCATTGAGAAAGATGTGGATTCTCTTCTGAAAACTCACAAAAAAGTAGCACAATGAATGATGAGTCGCGAAAATCTGCCAGTTGACTCTGTTCAAAATAGTTCTGAGACAAGAGACAAGTATGCAAGGTTCAAGAGCCCTGAAATTTGTCTCGCATGCGACTTTTCAGCTCTCTCGCTAGGCCTGCGCAGACGGCATTTTGAGGCTCTCATTCCCGCACTTACCAAAATGGTGAGAATTACTAAGCGGAGCCAAGAGATTCGTGAGCTAACTAACGGTTTCGCTTTTGGACTTCCTTTAGATCCCAATGCTGCACAGATCGCTTCCGAATGGGCTTTAGGAGAAAGCTTGTGTTGCCCCTTTCTGGAAATTAAGCTCAATTTTGAAGGAGATATGGACGTGTTCTGGCTTTACTTAACTGGAGGCCATGGAGTCAAAGAATTTATCGAGTCAGACTTTGCATCTTGGTTGCGATGAGAGTCCCTGCCATTTGGCAGGAATTAATTCTCGAATATGCCCCTAGGAAAACGCGCACAAGTCCTTAAGAGGTAATTGTATCCTTCTTCGGTCACTTTGATTCCTTGTTCATGAAGGTAAGCTTTCAGATTTTCAGCGAAATCGGAGTTGGTCCATTTTATATAACG